>NZ_WNJZ01000024.1 GCF_024433635.1 Ruminococcus sp. zg-924
TACAGTTTTCATAGCGGATAGATTCCTCCTGTTGCTTTTTTGGTTTAGCAACTTAACTGTAACACAGAGGTTCTCTATTCGCTATACTTTTTTTGCTTTTTGTAACACATCAATTGTAATCCTACAGGATAAGTTTTCATTATCCTTGTTTTTCTATTGCGTTTTTTGTTTTTCAATGTTATAATATATTTAAATAGACATTGATGGTAATTTTTGTGAAATTTCATATACAATCCTTGAAATTGAACTCTAAATGTTGCACATCATTAGTGTTTTCTGATGGCAGTTATAGTGTATTCGGAAAAACTAATACTTTTCGGCACAATAGTAAATATAAATCTTATAATATATTTAAAAATATGTTTTATTACTTTATATTTACAAGCATAGTAGTCGATATGTGTTTTGGGTAATTGAAAATATTATGAAAAAAATTAAAGCTTTTTTTAAAAATCAATATGTAAAATCTGTAATTAAATCGGCGTTGGTAATTATCCTGATAGCGTCAATACTGTTGAATATTTTTACATACATATTTTCTATTGTTAGACATTACGGAAGCAGTATGCAGCCTGCTTTGTCGGATAATCAATATCTTTTGATTTACAAAACTGCTGATGTCGATAACGGCGATGTTATCGCATTTTACTATAACAATAAAGTTCTTGTCCGCAGGGTTGCAGCAACTGCCGGTGAACAGGTATATATTGATATTTTTGGTAACGTATCAATAAACGGTACTGAGCTTGACGAGCCTTATGTTAGTAATAAAACGCTCGGACAGTCTGATGTTGAGTTTCCTTATACTGTGCCCGCAAATTCGGTTTTCGTTTTGGGGGACAACAGAGAAACGTCTATGGACAGCAGGCTTGAGAAGATAGGCGCTGTAAGCGAGGACAGAATAATTGGAAAGGTAATACTACCGAATGTATAAAGAAAACTTAAAAACACTTTGACAGGAGGTGCGTTTGAGTTGATAAGAAAAATTAAAATTCACAAAAGCAAGCTGATTACTGTTGCCGCAATTTTAATTGGATTGCTTCTGATTACATTCTTATTCATCTCAAACATTACCAATACTGTGGCGCTTGAGCAGGAAGTTAGATGTGGTATGCGTGAACACACACATACAGATGAATGCTACACCGATGATGTGCTGACTTGTACTATACCGGAACACACTCATGATAAAAACTGTTATCTTGTTCTTCTTGATGAAAATGATGTTAATGAAATTATGGAACAGGCTGATAGTGATAACAGTAACTCTCTCAACTCAGTTATTGACAATGTTATTAACAGTGCTATAAGCTTCAATACAAGTTTGAATTCTCAGCAAACTGAAGCCGCAGACAATCAGAATCTTGCTTTTGATAAAACAACTGTTTCTCTGCTTAACAGCACTATCCAATCCGAAAATTCAATACCGAAAATTAAACTTAACGAAAACATAAACACATTTTCACCACCTGCGCCGGCAGACTCTGCTAACAACACATCGGTAATGTCAGTAGGTGACGAGCCTCAGACAGATAATTATAACGCTAATTTTTACATATATCTTGACGGAAGTTGGCAGTGCATAGGTTCGGGCACTTTTTCAACTCCGTATTCTTTCTTTAGATATACTCCGACAATGGCAACAGATGATATTGTCGCTATTATCAACAATGCACTTAATACGAATTACACAAGTAATTCATTTTCTCTTTACTATTCAACCTCTGCAACCTCAACAAGCTGGAGAGCTGCTTCTGTAGGTGCAACAAACACTACATTCGGCTCAACTTCAAGCTCATCAACTGCACGCAGAGCAAAATATGTGCGTTTTGTTTCACCCAATGCAAGCAGTGGAGATGACACCTCGTTTTCTTTTAATACCGTTACATATAAATACCCTGGCGGCAGAAGCGAAAGCTATTTCGTGCGTTCGGGAACAAGCATAACTCTTCCCGGCGATAACTACATTTGGACTAATTCTCAAGGAAACGAATATAACTCCGGCGATTCTGTAATAATTAACAGCAAGTCTGAATTTACCGCTGCAATAGCAGGTCCGATTACAGTGGTTAATATAATGTATGACGTTAACTTCCCGGATATAAGCGGCGTCACGGTCACCTCAGTTCCTACCGTAAGCGGTACAGCGAGCAGTACGGTAAATGATGCAATATCAGAAAATTCAACCGCAGTAATTAAGAATGTTTCTCAGCATACCGTTAAGGGCAAATTAACAGGTAATTACGCCGATATGTCAAGAATGATTAACTTTAAGGGCTGGCAGATTCGTGGAACTGACACTATGCTGACTCCCAACACATCTCTGACGTGGAGCGAATTGCTTGCCTACTCAAATAACGGTGTTTTAAGACTCGATGCCGTTTGGGAATACGATCCCCTCCAGACCGCAAGCTTTTTCATCAGATATGACTCGGTTGCAGTTGATACAGGCGGCAATGTAACCGGACAGGACTCAAACCAGTACACAAAGGAATTGTTTGCAAGCTATGTCGGCGGCGTTGACTTAAGCAAAAGTTATGTTGAGCTAAACGAGCTTTATGGCATAGTTGACAGCACGGCGGATAATTCTTTCACTGCTGACCAGAGTATCAGGGCGCTGTACGGATCCAAATCAGAGGGCGTTTGGCTTGCAAGCTTCCCTAAGGACGAAGATGTTTTTCAACAGTTAAAATCCTACGCAAGTTATCTTTCTGTTGAAGGAAAGCCTGTTGCTGCCGAGGATTTACACAGCAACGCATACGCAATACGCTGGTATGTATATAAATGCCAGTCGGACGCTTGGCACATTGATGGAAAGCTTGTTCCGAAGGAAGGCTTAATTCATGTAACAAAAACCTTTGCCGGCAACAAGGAACTAATTGAAAAGGCAAAGCAGGGCTTCTATATTGACGCACATGATGAATCTTTGGATACACGTCTAAGGCTGGATTTAAGCAATTATAAAACCTATGATGAAAATACTCAAAAATATCTTTGGGAAATCACAAATGTTGAGTACGATGAATTATGGACGATTACTGAGAATATAAATTCAAATCTCGGTGTCGATTATGAGTATAACGTCTACTCGGAGTACAATATTGTAGATTCCTTTGACGAGCAGTCGGCATCCGGAAATGATAAAACGGTAACTGTCAGGGGTCAAACCTACGCACTTGATGATCACACGAACGAAATTCTCAGAATAGATTTTACAAATATCTATAACAAGAATGATTCAATAATTATCAAAAAGCAGGACAGCCGCACAGGCGCTGCAATTAGCGGAGCTGAGTTTAAGCTTTTGCAAAACGGAGTGCCGCTTACCTTTGATTATGATGCGCACAGCGACCGCTATGTTTACAACCCAATTTCAGGTACTATTACAAACCTAAGCGGTAGCAGCACCGGCTATTTTGAATTATCAATTGAAAACTTCAGTTACGATTATGGTCCTATAACAATTTGTGAAACAAAGCCGCCGGACGGCTATGCTCCTATTAGCGACATGGTAATAGGGTACATAGATACTCAGAACAAAAATTTAGGAATGATAAGCGGCGATGAAAAATTTGCAAAGTATACGAACGGAATATTAATTATAGGCAACAGTTCAGAAACAACCTCAGTTATTGTTAATAAAACGTGGGATTGTCCGGAAACGGAATGGGCTGATGTTGATATGCAGCTTTTTGCAGACAACAAGCTTATTACAACGCTTATTTCAGGTATAGCCCCAACTGTAACACTCAATAGTACAAATGACTGGAGTTATTGCTGGGATAACCTTCCGGTATATATAAACGGAAACAAGGTTACCTATTCCGTTAAGGAAACCCGCATAGGCAACGAGGACTGCAAATCTGATTACAGCTTTGTAAACTGGCTTGTAAGCTACGACCCGCCCATTCATTCAAAAGACAGCGAGGACAAGCCCACAGTAACGCTTAATGTTACAAACACCACCAAGCGTGTTCTGCTCCGTCTTACAAAGATGGATTCAGGTATGACAGAAATGCTGTCAGGCGCAGAATTTAGGCTTGAGGCTGTTGATGAAAACGGTCAGCCGATTGCAGGAGAAGTTACTAAAACACTTACAACCGGCAGCAACGGTACTCTTACATTTGATAACCTAAAATGCTCAGTAAGATATAAGCTTACCGAAACAGCCGTACCCAATGGCTACAATATGTTGTTTGACCCAATTTTCTTAACAATCGGCGAAACCGGCACAATCAGCATTGAACCTCACCCATATGCCTTTGCAGGCTCAAGCGCATTTAACATTGTAATTTGCAACCAAAAGGCTGTTCCTCTTCCCACAGCAGGAGGCAACGTATTTTTGTTTTATATCACAGGCAGTATTTTAATGGCTTTGACTGCATGTGTGATTATAAAAAGATACCTTTTGAAAAGGAGGTATCAAAAAACTACCTTGTAAATTATCGGCACTATGCCGAAAAAAATAAAAAAAGGAGCTAAAACAATGAAATTTACAAAAAAAATTGCAGCATGCGTATTAGCACTTATGCTAATTGTATCCTCAGTGGCATTTAGTGTTTCTGCTGCTGATGACGCAAGAGAAAAAGAAGTCGGCACAAACGCTACAATCATAATCAACGGCTCAGAGGACGGAACCGTTAGCGTAGCAAACAAGACATTTGATCTTTACAGAATTTTTGACGCTTCCGCTTCAGCCAACTCCGGTTCAGGAATTCAGCCCAATGTTTCTTATACCTGGAACATTCCTGAGGGAAAAACCCAGAGCCTGTTCTATAACTTCTTCTTCACTGACTGGAAAGGCACAGGCGCTGATCCTTTTTGTGATGCGACAGGCACAACAGAAGCAAGCAGCGTTAATAAGGCAGTTGAATATATTTCCGGTTTTAGTACTAACGCTGCTAAGATGAGCGAGCTTGCAGACGATCTGTGCGACTACATTGACAAAGTCAATAGTGATGATAATACGGAGAATGATATCTCTCCGGAAGTAACTAATCCGCCATCTGTTTCAGTGTCGAATATTGTATACAGCGGCCTTACATTCGGCTACTATCTTATTAGAGATACAACACCAAAACAGAGCAACTCCGACGTTTGTTCTGCACCTATTCTTGTAACTGCTGCTTCCAACGCTACAATATATCTTAAGGCTACCAAGCCGACTATTAACAAGACTATTGTAGGACTAAATAAGAGTGTAGACGAATATATTTCATTTTTGAATACCTCCTCAAGGGCTGATAACGGATTCTTTTCTGCTCCCCAAAAGGGTATTTCAGCGTCAGCCGGTGATGAAGTTATATTCGCAATTACCTTTAACGTTCCTGACCGTTCAGATTACCGCGGAGAGTATACGTTTTCTATTGTCGACAATATTCCCTCAGAGTATACTTTTGTAGATCATTCCCTTAGAGTTTGTATAGACAAAACGAAGGTTGAAGGTCCGGACAGTGGAAAAACTACCTATACTAAAGCAGATCATCCCGATGCATATTATTGGGTTGAATCAGACGGCGCTCTTGAATTCAACTTTGATAAAACAAACGCTGACGGCAGTCTTGTTTATCCGGTAAAAACTCCGGTTACAGTACTATATACATGCAAACTAAGTGACAATGCAGCAAGAAAAAATACAAATACTGCTAAGCTCACATATTCAAGTAACCCGTCAATTCCGGAAAATACGAGCTTCATTGAATCCTCTGCCAATGTATACACATATCAGCTTGTATTCGGAAAATATGTGGCAGATGCTGACGGTAATTCAACTGGTTCTCCACTTACAGGAGCACAGTTTGAGCTTTATGACGAAAGCGGTAATATAGTTAAGTTTATAAAATCAACCACAGAAAACGGTGCATATTCTGTATCAACCGCCGATACCGGCACTGTTACAACATTAGAGGTTTTGGAAGCAGATAATGCGAACATTACCCCAACTTCAACTAATATTGACGGCGGTAAACAAGGTCAATTTAAAATTCTGGGACTCGGCTCAGGCAATTATTCACTCAGAGAGATTAAAGCCCCTGACGGATACGCACTTCCTCATAATGATTTCAAATTTAAAATTGAAGATGCATTTGGCACTCTTGAGGGCGTGCCAACCAACCTTACGCTTTCATTTACAAACCTCGACGAAAATAAGGCTAAACCTTTATGTCCATCGTCTAATGCCGGCGAGCAGAAGATGTTTATAACTATTCCTAACCTTCCCGGTTCTACACTTCCTTCAACCGGTGGTATAGGTACATTAATATTCATTGGTATTGGTATAGTTCTTATGGGAAGCTGTGTTGTATATTTTGTAATCAGAAAGAAAAGAAAGAATAATGCCGTAAAATAATTCAGTTTAATCTCTAAGCAAAAGGATGTGAAGAGCCCGAATGAAAAAATATATTGTACCAACCTGCTTTATACTAATATTTTTAATCGGGCTCACGTTCTTCCTTTATCCGTTTATCAGTAATTTCAATAACGATTATATCAACAATCAGCTTATTGATAAATATGACGATTTAGAAAACGAATTGTCCTATGAAGAAAAAAATCAATTGCTTGAAGACGCAAGAACATACAACGCAAATCTTTTTAACAAGCAAAAACTTGAGGAGCTTGGTCTTGAATATGAAAATATGTTAAACCCTAACGGCGATTCAATGATGGGCACGCTTGAAATTCCGAAAATCAGAGTAAATCTTCCGATTTTTCATACTCTTGATTATGGCAATCTGCAGGCTGGTATTGGCCACAAGGAGGATTCTGCGCTTCCTGTTGGAGGAATCGGTACCCACTGCGTTCTTGCTGGTCACACAGGTCTGCCATCGGCAAAGCTTCTTACAAGCCTTGACAGGCTTCAAAACGATGACTTGTTTTATATTCATGTTCTGGGAGAAACACTTACCTACCGTGTTAATAACATAGCGATTGTTGAGCCTGACGAAACATCTCTGCTTCAGGCAAAGTCGGACAAGGATTACTTGACAATAGTAACCTGTACACCGTACGGAATTAACACACACCGCCTGCTTGTAAGAGGCGAGCGTGTTGAGGAAGGCGAGGAGATTGAGGTCAATGCCATTTCTGTGCAAAACGACATTGAGTTTATTAAGCCGGTTTACATTATAACTATATGCATTGTTACGGCTGTTGTTTTATATTTTGGGGTAAAATGCATTGCGAGCAAAATTATAAGACATAAGCGGAAAGGCGGTGACGCTTCTGATAATAATACCATTCCGTAAAATCAATAGAAAAAAGCAATTTCTGCAACGCTGTCTTGTCGCTTTTCTGACGGTCATTATGTTTATGGGTTCTGTCAAAGCGTTTGCAGTCGAAAACCAGTGTAGCCTGACTGTTAAAATATCAAACAGCGACAATGCCACTGCTAATTCGGGGTTGAATATTGGCGTGTGTCAAATTGCATCATTTAACGGGGATAGTTATAAGCTTACTGATGAGTTTGCAAATTCGGGAATTAGTGTTGATAATTTATTAGATAATTTGAATTCCGACCACTGTGCCGAAATTTACCGATATATTATCAATCAAGGCATACCGTATAAAAAGAAGGCAACTGATTCAGACGGCTTGGCGGTGTATTCTCAACTTAACAAGGGAGTGTACCTTGTTTTCTGCGAGCAGTCACAACAGATTACCTTTAGACCTTATGCTGTTATACTTCCTTCGGTTGCAAATGGCATTATAAATTATGACGTTATCTCTGAACCAAAAACTATTACTGCTGAAAAGAATGTTAAAGATATTCATGTAGAAATTCTGTGGGATGATAACGACAATTACATAGGTATACGTCCTGAATTTGTAATCGTTACCTTAATAAAAGACGGTGTACCTTACATGACAGCAACACTCAATGAAGAATGTAATTGGGAGTATACATTTGAGAATCTACCTGCCGACAGTACCTATGTTGTTGTGGCGGACAAGATTGATTTTTATGAACTAAGCTATGAAGGCAGTGAGGACAGTGGATTCACCATAATAAATACTTTAATATCGGATTCTCCAATAATAGATTTCGTTAAAACAGGAATAAATTCAGGAGCAATTCCTATTGCGTTTCTTGTGCTGATTTCTGCACTGGTATTGATACTGTTATCTCGTAAAAGAATAAAAAAATAAACAACAGACAACTACGTTAAAATAGCTGTCTGTTGTTTTTTTGCTTAAATTATGATTGAAATTATTTTCATTTATTCCGTTATTGATTTTTGTGCAGCTGTTAAAAATTTTTTTAATTTTCTGCATATTCTGCTATATACGGCAAATTTCTGTAATATTCGCCGCAATCAAGTCCGTAACCTATAACAAAATAGTCCGGTATTGTAAATAGGGAATAGTCTGCAACAAAATCTACAATCCGCCTGTCAGGTTTATCAAGCAATGTCAAAACCTTAAGAGAAACCGGATTTCTTGATTTAAGCAATTTTACCACATCTTTAAGAGTCCTGCCGGTGTCGATAATATCCTCGACAATAATAACGTGATATCCACTTATGTCCTGTTCTAAGTCCATGGTGATTTTAACTTTTCCGGATGAGTTTGTGCCTTGGTAATAGCTTTTGGTAGCCATAAAACCTATTTCGCAAGGAACTTTGACTTCACGTGCAAGGTCGGCAAGAAACACAAATGATCCCTTAAGTATACTTACAAGAAGAATAGGAGTGCCGTCATATGAAGAATTAATCATTTCTCCTGCTTTTTTTATTGCCGCTTTAATTTCGTCGGCAGTAATTACAATTCTTTTGATTTTTGTTTGAAATTCATCAATGCTTGAATATCCCATAACACTCACATCCTAAGTGGAAAAATTAAGGCTGTATCACCGCAATTTTGTATTAATATTTCTTTTATTCGCTTGAAAAGAAATGCAAAATGCTTTAATTATTATTTATTTAACTAATCAGCGGTAAAACGAAAATTCTAATATGTTTAGCATATCATAATAGATAAAATTGGTCAATTAGTAAATCTTTTCCAAATACTATTTATTATGATATTTTCTGTTGCAAGTCTTAGAGTTTTTGTGTCATTTCAGTTTCTTGGCGAAAATTACAATATTATGTGATTCCGCATAAAAGAGTACTGCGTGCAGCGCTTGTTCCGCACGCATATTTGTTGAATTAATTAATTTTATATTATATTTTTCTTTGAATACTTTATATATGCTGAAGAAAAACCGATTACAGCGTACCGAGCAAAACGAGGATGGGAACAAAGTATTTTATTGTCAGCGTTTGTAACAGGAAATAGGAAATAGGAATAGAATAGGGCAGAGGTGAAAATCAAGGAATATGGTATTTTAATATAAATGTATCGTGAAAGGAGTTAAGTTTAAAAAATGGACAATGATATTTTTAAAATGAAAATGCCGGAATATGGGATTACGCCTTTGCCGGAAGACCCTGTGCCGGCAATGGCATATATTCCGTTTCAAAATAATGACAAGCTCTATTCGGCTGACCAAGGCATAGTAACGGGAACGATGTTCCCTGTGCTGAACAAGCCGTTTAAGTGTGGTTTTAGGAGGTAAGTATGACAGAACGAGAAATCTTGATGAGAAAAATTGCGACGAATGACTTTGCTTTAGTTGACTTGCATCTTTTTCTCGATACACACCCCGGAAACCGCCAGATTGCCGAGAAGATAAGAGAATATGAGGTTAAAAGCTCTATACTCCGTAAGGAATATGAGAGTAAATACGGTCCCTTAACACCGAGAGATGAAAACGGAAACCGTTGGGCGTGGATATCGGCACCATGGCCGTGGGATTTAAAGGAGGAAAAGTGCGATGTGGACCTATGAAAAGAAGTTACAGTACCCTATAAACATCAAAAACCCTAACCCGAAACTTGCCAAAATCATTATAACGCAATACGGTGGTCCTGACGGAGAGCTTGCGGCATCATTGCGCTATTTAACACAACGCTTTTCTATGCCTTACCCTGAGCTTAAAGCAATATTGACAGATATTGGTACAGAAGAGCTTGCACATCTTGAGATGATAGGTGCAATTGTATATCAGCTGACACGTAACCTCTCAATAGAAGAAATCAAAGCGTCCGGCTTTGATACCTATTTTGTTGACCATACAACCGGAGTCTATCCGACATCTGCAAGCGGTTCTCCATTTACTGCGGCATATATACAGTCTAAGGGTGATGTAATTACCGACCTCCACGAGGATTTGGCTGCGGAGCAAAAAGCTCGCACAACCTATGACAATATTCTCAGGTTCTGCGATGACAGAGATGTTGCTGACCCGATAAGGTTCTTGCGAGCACGTGAGGTTGTGCATTATCAAAGGTTTGGCGAGGGCTTGAGAATTGCAACGGATAATCTCAACAGCAAAAACTTCTATGCATTTAACCCGGCGTTTGATATATGCAATAAATGCGCTGAAAATGAGAAAAAGGAAAAATCAGATAACTGTGGCAGAAAGCGCTGCGACGATAAGTAATTTTGCAAACTGTTGCTGCTTTACAAATAATATGTAGTTTTTAAACGTAAAAACCGCTTTATCAAGGTAATTCGTCTTGATGAGGCGGTTTACAACATTTTACCTCTTGAAATGCTGATTGGCTGCTTGTATGCAACCGTTTTGAAATTTTTATACAAATTAATTTGATTATTTTTTGAAGTAGTCACCGTTTATATTATATTCGTACACCGAATGAAACTTAAAATGAAACAAACATAATTGTCAAAATTCATAAAAATATGAAATTAAGTGTAAATAATATGTTGACATAGTGTTGTATCACTGATATAATTTTTTTATAAAAGAATAGTAATACGGTTATAATTATAGTGATAAAGATACACGTTTATTAAATAGGAGGTTGAAATGAAACTACTGTTAAAATTTTTCACTAAAAACAACAAGCTGCCACTTGATTACAGAAGAGTTTTTCTGTCATTTTTAAAAAAAGCTCTGTCTGAAATTGCCAATGGGAAATATTACGAAAGGTATTACTTTTCACCTGAACGCCGTCCGTTTACGTTTGCTTTAAAGCTGCCAAACCCTATATTTTCAAGCGGAGAGATAACGATTGGTAAAAATGAATTTTCCCTAACCTTTTCCACAGGCGACAGCACGGCAGGTTTTGTGTTTATGTCGGCGTTTATCGCTCAAAAGGGCAAGACTTTTCCGGCTCCGTTTCATAATGCATATGTTCTTACTGATATTATGAAAATATCCGAGCCAAAAGTTACGTCAGATAGCGCAACGGTAAAAATGCTCAGTCCGCTTTGCTTGAGAGAACACGATAAGGAGCATAATAAGGATATTTACTATTCCTCGGCGAATAAATGCTTTTCTGAAAAGGCAACTCAAATCCTATCTCAGCAGCTTATACTTGCCGGGTTCTCTGAGGATATGGTTCAATCAGTGCAGCTGATTCCTGTCAACTGCAAAAAAACAGTTGTTAAGCATTATGGCTGTGCCATTGAATGTACTGTCGGCAAGCTTGTGATTAATGCAGACAAGTCCGTTATCAATTACTTTTTGCAATACGGAATTGGCTCCCGTAAATCTGCAGGCTTTGGTCTTGCTGAGCTTATCGCTGAGGGTGACTAAGGGGGAAAAATATTGAAACAAAATATTGACTTCAACGGATATGATACTCTTCTTCAGCCTACGGACTGGCGGTATGCCGCTGCTGAAGTTGGACTGGTGAAGTATCTTGATTTTCACAGAATCAAATATACATATTTAAACAATGTCGGTGAGCCTCCGTCAGACACGATTCTCGGCTTTGACGGAGTGCTGTATAATAGCGCTGACATAACTGAGGAGCGTTTTCTGCTATTTGTCGAGCATTTTTTTGAAAACTATATGACTCATCTTAGCATACTTAGGTTGCTTGAGGACACAGACCTTGACGAAGAAAAATACAAGGCTGTAAATGACCTTGTGAAGGGAAAATCAGTTCTTAAAAATGTGTTGAAAAACACAAGGTATGACGGCAGCAATAAGGACTTTTTCATAAATGCAATTAATGAAAACAGGCTGACGATAATAAGGGAGATTTTCAGAAACGGCAAGAATCTATATGCTAATTTTGCTAATCCTAACTTGCTTTTAAAGGAGCAACAGTCTCATTGCAGACTTGCAGGGTACAATGTTGACGAGGGCAGAAAAACAAGATTTTTAGGCTTTTGCTTTTCAAAGGACAGTTTTATTGGAAATGACATTTCGGAGTTTGATTTTATTCCGTTTGCATTTTCAAATTCCGATATGTACGAAACATATTTTGTGAACAACAATTTTAGTATGAAGGATTTAATCGCAACGAATGAGTGGCTTAGCGCAGAGCTTAGAAGCTGTGAAAGCAATGACTCGAAGGACAAGCTTCTTACAGTTCTGAAAAACTCTGATTCGTTTTTCTCTTATGACGTTGAAATAATCACTAAAAGCAGGGATGAGGATTTCTACAAAACTCTGTTTGTTCGCAGAGAAAGGCTTGAGCTTCTCAAAGATCTGTCAAAGAAAGCTGTGAATTTTAAATATAAATTCACCGATAATTATTGGCTAAACCTTGAGCGTGAGGTTTACGAAAGATGTCTGAACAATGTATATCTTGACGATTTGATTTTACTTATGTTTAGAATATATTTTCAGCTTGATGATAACCGTACCTTGGCACGATTACGCACGGATACATTAATTGACATTAATCAATCTTGGAAAGGAAATAAAATTATGGATGAAATTAAATCTGCAAGAAAAATGGGTTTTCTTGTTTCGCAGCAGCTTATAGAGCAGAAAAAGGGAAATAAAATTAACGCCTACAAGCAGAAAATAATTGGCGCTCTTACCGCTCACGATTATGACAGAGTAAAAGAGGTTATTTTAAGCTTGTCCGCATACGTAGGGATTGAATTTTCGTTTTTCTATGCCTTTCTTGAAGATGCAGAAGAAAACAAGGATATAGCCATGGCTTTTGCAAGTGCATTACACGACAAGAGCAAAGAAAATAATTATAAGGAGAACTGAATATGAAAACAAATGCTTTAACCTTAACAGTAATAGCAAATATGACAAGCAACTACGGCGAGGGACTCGGAAATATCGCAAGCGTTCAGAAGGTATACAGAAACGGCAAGGAGTATGCTACACGAAGCAGAGAGAGCCTTAAAAATGCAATCTGTGTTCAGTCGGGCTTTTATGACGATTTGCAGACCTCTCTTGATGGTGCAATGCAGAAGCTTGTAACAGATGAAATAAACGCCGCAACCTGTCGTGCGCTTGAGGGCGGCTATATGTCAACTAAAAATGTTACATATATTCGTAACAGCTCATTCTATCTTACAGACGCCGTAGCGGCTCAGCCGTTTATTAATGACGCTCGCTTCCATAACAATCTGTATCTTGCAACTAACTTCGCAAAGGCTAACGGACTTAACGTGCAGAATGACGCCGCCGCAGTAGGCTTAATGCCGTACCAGTACGAATATGATAAATCGCTTAAAATTTACAGCATAACTATCGACCTTGAAAAAATTGGTGTTGACGAAAACTTTAACGCTGAGGCAGATAACGATGAAAAGTGCAGCAGAGTAATTGCACTGCTCGATGCTGTTGAAAACCTCTCTCTCGTTGTAAAAGGCAATCTTGACAATGCCGAGCCTGTATTCGTTGTAGGCGGAATGTCACTGCGTAAAACTCATATGTTTGAAAATGCCGTTCAGCTATCGGGCAGAAAGCTTATTATAACGCCGATTAAGCAAAAGCTTAATGATGCCTTAAAATGTGCTATGCTTCAAAACGGACAGCTTTCAAACGAGGATGAAATAGTGCGTGAGCTTAACCCTGTATCTGTTCCGGAGTTCTTCTCACAGCTTAAGGAGCAGGTAAAGGCGCACTATGCAGAGTAAGCGAGGGATAGATATGAAGGCTATCAGACTGCGCATAAAGCAAAGCAGTGCAAACTACCGCCGAGAGGAAACGGTCAAGTGCAGAATGACTTACCCGCTGCCACCATATTCAACTGTTATCGGCGCAATTCACAAGGCTTGCGGCTACACAAGCTATCATCCTATGCGGTTAAGTATTCAAGGTCAGTACGGCTCAATAAAAAACCGACTATTCAAAGAGGACTGCTTTCTTAACTCATTGCAGGATGACAGAGGAATTCTTGTAAAGCTTAAAAATCCTGATATGCTGTCATCAGCATATCAGATTGTCGCAGCGGCTCAGAAATCACAGGGTAACAGCTTTGAAAAGGGAATAACAATCAATGTTCTGAATCAAGACCTGCTTGATGAATATCGTTTCCTTAACAGAACAAAAAGAAGAATTGATAAGCATAAAAAGCTTGTTAAGTTGTATAAGGACAAGCTAAAGGAGATGAAAAACAATCCTGAAACACCTGAGGATGAGCTTAAAGCATTTGCTCAGCGTGTAAAAAGCATTGATAAAGCTTACAAAAGGTATGAGGATGAAAAGTACACAAAGCCGAAGTCACACTTCAAGACCTTAACTAAAGCGCCTAAGTGGTGTGAGCTGCTTTGTGATGTTGAGCTTGTTATTCATATTGTCAGCGATGAAAAGACTATGCAGGATATACTTGATAACTGTTTTAATTTAACGGCTATCGGCAGGGGAGAGGATTTTGTTCAGCTTGAGGAATGTGTCGAAACAGAGCTTATCGGCGGAGATATTTCATACTTCAATGATGATTTTGCAAACTATGCTTTTTACTTTCCGCTTGAGCTTTTTGATAAAAATAAAGACGCTGTTATGTTTGCACCTCAAGGAAGCGGCTTGAGCCTTGGAGGTACAAAATATCTGCTGAAAAAAGAATATGAAACAGTTCAGATAAGCGGCGGATACAGAAAAAGAATTTTCAACAAGGTTCCCGTGCTATATACAAAGCAGCTGAATATTGACGGCCATTGCGAGGGTATATTCCTTGATGCTGACGGCGAAAAAAAATACGCAGTATGTTTGGTGTGAGATAAATATGGATATGGATAAAAGACAAGATAAGCTGCTCGCAAAGCCAAACGAAACAATCAAGGAACATACTGACAAGCTGATAAAGCAGGCTGAAATCTTAAAAAGCTATGGTTATATAACTAATGAAGGTTTATTTGCTGATTTATTATCAGCTTGCAAATTTCATGATCGAGGCAAAGAAAATTCTCGTTTTCAAAAAAGGATAAAATATCACACTAAATTTAATCCGACTAATGAATTACCCCACAATATCCTATCTCTGTATTATGTTGACAAAACTCAATGTGTTGATTATGTCAGCGTTTGCTTTGCGGTGCTTTATCATCATTATCATAGTGAATCTCCTGAAATGACAATAATAAACAAAAAGGATTTGGTGCAGGAGATTTTAGTTGAGCTTTTCGGCAGTGCTGAAAAATATAATTCGCTCAGAAGATGCCGAAACGAAATTGGTAAGCTGTTCTCCCTCTCTCTTGCCGACGAAAAGAAAAAATACGCTGTGTTGCTCAAAGGCTTTCTGCATAAATGCGATTACAGCGCAAGTGCTCATATTCAGTGCGAATACCCTAATGATTTCCTTCTTGAATGTGTTGAAGATTGGAAAGAGGGAAGAGGTATTTGGAAGGAAAGAGAAGGCCTAATTGAGTATAATGAGCTTCAGAAGTTTTGTGCAGAAAACAGAGGCAAGAATATAATCGTAACTGCACCGACAGGTATGGGAAAAACAGAAGCAGGTCTTTTGTGGTGCGGTAACAACAAATGCTTCTATGTCCTTCCGCTGAAAACAGCAATAAATGCGATGTACGACAGGATTTCGCTTTTGACAAATGATAAGGCAAAGACGAGGGTTGTGCTTATCCATTCTGATATGAAGTCAAAATACAGTGAGATTTGCGCCGATAATCCGGACGGTGTGCTGGACCTTGATTATTGCAAACGCAGTAAACAGATGTCATTGCCGCTTACAGTTTGCACACCCGACCAAATTTTTGATTTTGTTTTGAAATATCCGGGATATGAATACAAGCTCGCAACAGCCTCGTATTCAAGGTTTATTATCGACGAAATACAAATGTACTCAGCAGATTTACTTGCGGCTATAATATACGCAATAAACCTTATCTATACTACGGGAGGCAAATTTGCAATACTTACCGCAACTTTGCCTCCGTTTGTGAGAAAAGAGCTTGTTAAAATTTTCGGCGATGACATATCTATGCGTGACTTTTCTTCATTCGGTATACTCAGGCACAGTGTTAAGGTTGAGGACAATACGCTTACTGCAAAGGAAATTTACAGTAAAATAGAGGGAATTCAAGCTGAAAGTGTGAAAAAATATCTTGTTGTCTGCAACTCAATTGACATAGCGAATCAGGTGTATTCTGAGCTGAAAAAACTCCTTAGCGGAACGGCAGAAGTCAATCTTTTTCATTCACGCTTTATTAAAATGGACAGAGCAGAAAAGGAGAGGGCAATATTAGATGCCTCGAAAGACAGAGCTAAAACAGAGGTCTGGGTTTCTACGTCAGTTGTTGAGGCAAGCCTTGATATCGACTTTGATGTTCTCTTCACAGAGCTTTCGGATTTATTTTCACTTTTCCAGCGCTTTGGCAGAGTAAACAGAAAGGGAAAAAAGGATTATTTTCGTTCAAACCCAAACTGCTACGTTTTTACTCAGCGACAGGGCAATGCGTTGAGATATCACTTTACAGACGATACAATCTATGAGCTGTCAAAACAGGCGATAATGACCGTTGACGGTATAATTACCGAGGAGGAAAAAACAAAACTCATTGATGAGTATCTCTCTGCTGAAAGAATAGAAAAGTCAGAGTATTATGATAAATACAAGCGTGCGTTGGACGAGCTGGAGAAGAACCTTGATTATCTAAATGATAAAAGCGAAAGCCTGAGAACAATTGACCGAATAGACGTCATTCCGGGTGAAGTGTACGATGCAAATAAGGGTATTATACAAAACGCCGCAAAGATAGCTTGCGATAAAACACTTTCTCCGATTGAACGATTAAATGCAAGCGGTGAAATTATGAAATACAGTGTATCAATTTCAAAGTACCGTGCTAAATCTGAGCGAATTACCGATAAAATCTACATTGGGTATAGCGAAATTCCTGTATTCAGGAGTTGTACATATTCTTCTGAAGAGGGAATGTTATATAGCAATGAAGAAATAAAGAATTCAGAGCCGATTTCTCAAGTTAGCTCAACAGATAATTTTTTGTGAGGAAAAATATGTCAGAAAAAACTGTTTCAGGTATGCAGATATACTATTATTTTGTGTGCCGCAAAAAGCTTTGGTATTACTCAAATGAAATTAATATGGAGAGCGAGAACGAAAATGTTCAGCTTGGGAAAATCATTGATGAAACAACATACAAGAGCAGGAAAAAACACATTATGATTGATAATACAATAAATATTGATTATATTACTGAACATAATGTTCTGCACGAGGTTAAGAAAAGTCGAAAGATTGAAGAGGCAGGGATTTGGCAGATTAAGTACTATCTATACTATCTGAAGCAAAGAGGTGTTATAAACCTCACAGGCAGAATTGACTATCCGCTGTTAAAGCAGAGTATAACGGTTGAGCTTACTGAGAAAGATGAAAAGAAGCTAAGCGAGGTTATCAAGAATATTGAAAGACTTATATCATCTGAGCTTCCGCCAAAATGCGAAATAAAACGCTTTTGTAAGTCATGCGCATACTATGATCTTTGTTGGATATAGGAAACGATTGAAAAGGAGGATGTGGCAGAAATGCAGGAAAGCTATTATATATATTCTTCCGGAAATCTTGCGCAAAAGGATAATACAATACGTTTTACTACATTTGAAGGGCAAACAAAAGATTTGCCGATAGAGAATGTCAAGGAGCTGTACCTTATGAATGAGGTTACGGTTACTTCAAAGTTATTAAGTCTTTTGTCAAAGCACGGAGTAATTGCACATTTCTTTAACCACTATCAGTTTTATATAGGCAGCTTTTATCCAAAAGAAAGTAAGCTGGCAGGTCAGCTGCTTGTCAAGCAAGCTCTTGCATATGTTGACTATTCAACCAGACTATATATAGCTACTGAAATCATTAAGGCTGCCTCATTTAACATATACAGAAATTTACGCTATTACAACGGAAGAGGCAAAAACGTTTCAGAGTATATGATAAATATTGAGCATCTCAGGCTCCGACTTGACTCCGTTTCTACAATTGAGGAACTAATGGGAGTAGAGGGAAATATTAGGCAGGAGTATTATAAGGCGTGGAATGTAATAATTGACCAGAACGTCGATTTTAGTAAGCGAGTGTATCATCCTGCGGATAATATGATTAATAGTCTTATTTCATTTGTCAATTCCTTGATTTACACAAAAACCCTGTCTGAAATATATAAGACTCAGCTTAACCCAACTATCAGTTTTTTGCATCAGCCTGGGACAAGAAGATTTTCACTTGCTCTTGATATATCAGAGGTGTTTAAACCATTGATTGCCGACAGAATGATTTTTGCACTGCTCAATCGCAATCAGATTACAAACGCAAGCTTTGTTGACGGACTCAACGGCTTGCAACTAACAGAAAAGGCGTCACGTACAATAATGCAGGAGCTTGACAATCGGCTTAAAACGACAATATTTCATAAGGAGTTAAGCAAAAATGTGTCATATCAATTTTTAATTCGATTAGAGCTTTATAAGCTTATTAAACATATTTTGGGCGAAAAAGAATACAAAGGATTTGAAATATGGTGGTAAGTCAAATATAAGGATAAAGAAAATGTATGTTATTTTAGTTTATGATATCGTTGTCGATGAGAGAGGCAAGAAGATTTTACCTAAGGTGTTTAAAATCTGCAAAAAGTACCTGACTCATATTCAAAATTCTGTTTTTGAGGGTAATTTGAGCAAAGCGAATTCTTTGGCTCTTAAGAAGGAACTTGATGAATATATTCGTAAGGAAAAAGATTCCGTCATAATGTTTCACACCAGAGAAGAACGTTGGATGACAAAGGAATTTTTGGGACTGGTTGACGATAAAACCTCAAATTTTCTTTAAAAAGATATTCTGTCGACCTTTAATAGCCTGTAAAATGCGGCATATCGACAATGCCCAGCAAATGCGATGTATAAGCGTTTTTTCTTTCGTGCTTAAGTAGATTTACAAATGATTTTCTAATGTAGGTTTGTCAATGATGTGTTACAAAATTAGAAAACTTCGCCATTAGAAATAAAAGCGTTAATATAATCAGTAGGAGATTTCCAATTAAGAGGACGCATAGGAAATTTGTTGTATTTTCTATT
>NZ_WNJZ01000025.1 GCF_024433635.1 Ruminococcus sp. zg-924
GGGGCGGCGAAAGAGGCAAAGGCAATAGGCTTGAACTAAAGTGAAAGCCAGCGTCTTTAGGCGCTGGCCGGTAGCTTGGGCTTATAGCCCTTGTGCAAACCACCCGTTAGACGGGTGGTTTTGATTGGTTTTAAATGAAAACAATAACTTATCTTTTGCCTTACAGTTGAAATTGAGATGGAGCGGAGAAAATATGTCCTCTTTATTTGAAAAGAAAATAGAAACGCTTTACGGCGTCGGTGCAAAGCGAGCCGAGCTTTTTCACCGTCTTGGAATCGAAACGGTGGGCGAGCTTGTGCGCTTTTATCCACGCTCATACGAGGACTACACAAGCCCCGTTGACATTGCCGAGGTTACCGTCGGCGAAAGCTGCTGCATAAAAGCAACCCTTGAAAGTCCCGTTGTCACACAGAGAATATCAAAGGGCAGACTTTTAAGCCGAGGCAGAGTTTTTGACGAAACAGGCTTTATGACGGTGACGTTTTTCAACAACCGTTATGTCGGCGATATGCTGAAATCGGGCAGAGAGTACACCTTTTACGGCAAGGTGACACGCTCTAAGGGCAATCTTGAAATGCTCTCGCCAATGTTTTCGGACACTCAGACAGGCAATAAAATCCGGCCGATTTACCACACAACCGCAGGACTTACAACAGGCAATATTGAAAACGCTGTAAAGCAGGCAATACGGCTTTTGCCTAATGAGGTTAAGGAGCCGATACCGCAGTTTATTCTAAATAAATACAGCTTAGAGCCGCTTGACTTTGCAATAAGGAAAATTCATTTTCCGGACAGCACAGAGCAGCTGAAAAGAGCAAGAAAACGCCTTGTGTTTGAGGAGCTTTTTATTCTCTCGCTTGGACTAAGGCGTTTAAAAACAAGCAAGCGTGAGGAAACGTCGATTGATATAAAAACCGATTACAGCGCAGAGTTTTTTTCACTTTTGCCGTTTGAGCCGACCTCGGCACAGCTAAGGGCAAGCCGTGAGTGCATAGATGATATGATAAATTCAAAAACGCCGATGAACAGGCTTTTGCAGGGCGATGTTGGCTCCGGCAAAACGGCTGTTGCGGCGGCTGTGTGCTACACCGTTATCAAAAACGGCTGGCAGGCGGCTTTTATGGCGCCCACCGAAATTTTAGCTCAGCAACACTTTTCCTCGCTTACAAAACTCCTTGAGGGAACAGGTGTGCGCACCGAGCTGTTAATCGGCTCGGTTACGGCGGCGGGTAAGCGCAAAATTCGTGAACGGCTGAAAAACGGCGAGATTGATTTGCTTATCGGTACAAACGCAATAATCTCTGACGGGGTTGAGTTTAAGGCGCTCGGCATTGCGGTTACGGACGAACAGCACCGCTTTGGAGTTCGCCAAAGGGCAAGGCTCACCTCAATGGGCAACAAGCCGCACACGCTTGTTATGTCGGCAACGCCAATACCGAGAACGCTTGGACTGATAATCTACGGCGACCTCGATATTTCTTTGCTCGACGAGCTTCCGCCTGGCAGGCAGAAAATTTCAACCTTCCTTATAAACTCAAAAAAGAGAGCCGGTATGTATGGCTTTATAAAGGATTATCTTGATAAGGGCTTGCAGGCGTACATAGTTTGTCCAAGCGTTGAGGAAAACGAGCTGAACATAGCAAGCGCAACCGAATATTATGAAAAAATAAGCGCAGGCGAGTTTAAGAATTACTCTGTCGGACTGCTTCACGGCAAGATGAAACCAAAGGAAAAGGACGCCGTTATGCACAGCTTTTTAGCAGGTGATATTCAGCTACTTGTGTCTACAACTGTTATTGAGGTTGGTGTTGATGTGCCAAATTCTGTTATAATGGCGATAGAAAACGCCGAGAGATTCGGATTTTCTCAGCTTCACCAGCTAAGGGGAAGAGTCGGCAGAGGAAGCGAAAAATCGTACTGCTTTCTTCTGAGTGACGCACAGGGTGAGGACACCTTGCAAAGGCTTAAAACTATGTGCCGCACGAACAACGGCTTTGAGATTGCCGATATGGACTTGAAGCTAAGAGGACCCGGCGACTTTTTCGGCGCAAGACAGCACGGCTTGCCCGAAATGCACATAGCCGATTTGGCAGATATGGATTCCCTCAAGGCGGCTCAGCAGGCGGCTGATGATGTAGAAAGAAAATTCCCCGACTTGCAATCGGATGAATGTCGTGGACTGCGTGCAGAGATAAAACGGCTGTTCTCCCGTGTTGGAGCAGAGGGAATGAACTGAGCCGCATATTGCCGCTGTGGGGCAATGAATGATGAATAATTGTGGTTGTCGCCGCTGTGCGGCTTTTTGATTAAAATTTTGAATTCACCCTTGAAAAGATTGTATCAAATGGGTATAATATAGTTAGAATAATACTATGATGCTATGATGCTCAAAGGAGGTATTGCTATGATTATTCGTCCGTCTGCTGCAATTCGCCAAAGTTACAACGAGATTGCTGATATGTGCCGAAAGACTGAAGAACCAATTTTTCTCACCAAAAACGGTGAGGGTGATTTGGTTGTTATGGATATTGAAACCTACAACAGAAGAGAAAAAATGCTTAAGCTCAGAGAGGAGCTTTTAGCCGTAGAAGAGGAAAGAATGTCGGGAAGAACAGGCGCAACCCTTGATGAGCTTGATAACTACCTCGATGATGTGATAGAAGAGGTATAATATATGTCAGAAAGCTGTAATTACAAAGTTATTATATCTGACACAGCCAAGCAAATGCTCGGCATACACATTCGCTTTCTTGCGCAGGTCAATAAATCTGCGGCGGTAACAAAAAAGCAGAAGATTATGGCTGCTCTTCGTTCGCTTTCTAAAATGCCGCAAAGATTTCCTTTTTTTGATGAGATGTGCGTCCCAAAAAATAAATACCATAAAATGTTCATTGAGAATTGGTATCTTGTGCTTTACCAAATTCAAGACGATACGGTGTATGTGGACTACATTCTTGACTGCCGCAAGGATTATAGTTGGCTTTAATGTTTTTGCAAGGGCTGTGGTTAGAGAGAAAAAGATTCCGTTTGAAATTGCGGTGATTGACACTAATGTTCTTGTGTCATCGTTGCTGTCAAGCAACTCATAAGATAAAAAGACTGATGTGCACCTTCTTTGAAAGTGCGTATCAGCCTTTATTTTTTGCTGTTTTATTAAACTAAATTAAAGCTTACTTTTCAACAGCCTCAACAGCAGCTAAAAGCTCTGCTGTCTTGTCTGTTTTTTCCCACGCAACATAAAGCTCTTCTCTGCCCATATGACCGTAAGCGGCAAGAGGACGGTACTTGGTGTTTTTGAGGTCGAGCGTTTCAATAATTGCCGCCGGACGTAAATCAAACACCTTTGAAACGGCATTTGCAAGCTGTTCGTTTGTGTATTTGCTTGTGCCGAACGAGTCAACCATAATTGAAACAGGCTTTGCAACGCCGATTGCATACGCAAGCTGAACTTCACAGCGGCTTGCAAGTCCTGCGGCTACAATGTTCTTTGCGGCGTAGCGTGCGGCATATGCGGCGCTGCGGTCAACCTTTGTGGGGTCCTTGCCGGAGAAACAGCCGCCGCCGTGTCTGCCAAAGCCGCCGTATGTGTCAACAATTATCTTTCTGCCTGTAAGTCCGCTGTCGCCAACAGGGCCGCCGATTACGAACCTGCCTGTGGGGTTAATGAAAATTTTTGTGTTCTCGTCAAAAAGCTCTGTCGGGATAATCGGCTTGATAACGTATTTCAAAATGTCATCTCTAAGCTTGTCTATATTAACTTCAGCGTTGTGTTGTGTTGAAACAACAACAGCGTCAATCCTCTTGATTTCGTCGCCGTCATACTCAACAGTAACCTGAGTTTTTCCGTCCGGACGCAGATAGGGCAGCGTGCTGTCCTTTCTTACCTTTGTAAGCTGTTTTGCAAGCTTGTGGCTGAGTGAAATGCTCAGCGGCATAAGCTCGGGCGTTTCGTTGCAGGCATAGCCAAACATCATTCCCTGATCTCCTGCTCCTGTAAGGTTGTATACGTCCTGTGCGCCGCTTTTATGCTCATAGCTCTGATTTACGCCAAGCGCAATGTCAGCGGACTGATTGTCAATAGATGTAAGCACAGCGCAGGTGTTTCCGTCAAAGCCACAACCCTCGTTGTTGTAGCCTATGTCGCATATAACCTGACGTGCAATTGCCGGTATGTCAACGTAACAATCTGTTGTAATCTCGCCCATAACGTGAACCATACCTGTTGTTGCAGTTGTTTCACAGGCAATGTGTGCGTTTTTATCCTGCTCTAAAATAGCGTCAACTACTGCGTCCGAAATTTGGTCGCACACCTTGTCCGGATGACCCTCAGTAACTGATTCCGATGTAAAAAAGTGTTTTGTCATAATCCTTATTCTCCCTTCAAAAATAATCGCCGCTTTCATATCCGAAAGCGGCGTATAATCTCATCTTTCGGTAAAACCGCAGGATTTGGCACCTTGCAAATGCAGGTTGCCGGACGTCATAGGGCCTGTTCCCTCAGTCGCTCTTGATAAGTTGAGTATTCAGTTTTGTACCAACATTATATCATTGATTTTATAATTGTCAATACTTAATTTTTAAAATACGCCGTTAAACGCAAGAATTACAAGCACGCAGGTGATAATTACCATGCCGGCGATTATTACCGAGCCAATAACGGCTGACTTGTTCCTTTTGCCACAGCCTTCCTCCCTAGGAATAAGATTAGCCTTTCTAAGTGCCGTTACAATAAATTTATACAGCAAAAGCGTAACGCTTCCGTTAAGAGCCGCCTTGATTATGTTAAACGGAATAATTGCAGGAACAAGAAGAGATACAACAGCGTCCCTCGGAACGCCCATAAAAATCGGCGTAATAAGATAATTCCAAAGCACCATAACAAAGGTCATAAGAACACTACCAACGGAAATTCCGATTATTGCCCTTGAAAGAGTGCGTTTTCTTTTGTATATAAACGCCGCAGGGCAAACAAAGCAAACAGTTGGCAGAATGTTCATTATACAGCCGATAATGCCTGTGTGACTTATTGTCAGCATTTCAATTACACAAACGGCAAAAGCCATTAGCAAGCCGGACAGCGGGCCAAACATAAATGCGCCAATTAAAATAACAGCGCTTTTGAATTCCAAGTCGAGGAACGGAACACTTGGAATTATCGGAATTCTGAACAGAAAAACAGAAATATACGATATTGCTGTTATAAGCCCAAGAATTGCCAGCTTTTTCGTTTTGTAGGAAGAGTCGGTGGACAGCGGTGAACGGTTTTCTTTGTTTTTTGTCATAAAAAAGCTCCTTTTGTCTGCCGTCGAAACAAAAAAAGCTCCGCAGAAATAAACTGCAGAGCGACAACGCCACAAAAAGCGTGCATCTTCTTTCATCCGGACTATACCGTCGGTTTTGGAATCTCACCAAATCAGCTTGCGCTCACGGACTTACACAAAAGTGATTACCGCCGGTGGGGAGTTACACCCCGCCCCGAAGACAGCGTATTAAATTTGACCTTTCAGTCATATATATTATAGCAGGATAAAAGGGTTTGTCAAGAAATTCTTAGTGCCGCCGTGCGGCAATGCGATTTAATAATGCGTAATTCAAGTTTTATCCGAAATTTACTAATCTGATATTTTATATGCTTGAGGGTGATTTTTTGTACTACAATGTTTACCAAAGACCGTTTGCAAGGGCGAATTTACAGGGCAACAGCGAAAATACCGAAATCAAGGGCAGGGTAACGTTTTATGACGGAGGCGACGGTGTGATTGTCAACGTAAAGGTAAACGGCTTGCCCTATACCCAGTCTGAGTGCAACGGCACGTTTATGGCGTTTCACCTGCACGAGGGCAAACAGTGCAGCGGCAATAAAGAGGACGAATTTGCAAACGCTGGTATGCACTATAACCCCGAAAACTGCATACATATCTCCCACGCAGGCGACTTTCCGCCAATTATCAACTGTGCAGGCTACGCCTACTGCGAGTTTTTTACAAATCGATTCAAGGTTCAAGACATAATCGGCAGGGCGGTGGTTATTCACGAAAATTATGACGATTTCACAACCCAGCCGTCAGGCGCAGCAGGTAAGAAGATAGCCTGTGGGATAGTTAAACGTATGGAGTAATGCGGGCAAAGCTTGCTGTCAGCTTGCCGCAGGAAAATTTCATTGCAATGGTGCACAGTGCAGCATTGCACCACAGGGGGAATAATTATGATAACCGTGCTTGATGTTTTGCAAAACAGGGCAAGCGGTGTTTTTGCGCTTGCAGGAGCATTGAAAAAGGGCGAGGTGAATATAAATATTAAAACAGTCGGCACAGCAACGGTGAAATACATAAGCTGTGACCGAGCCAGCGGCAGAATTGATTGGGCAAAAATTGCCGAATGTGCAGGACCGACAAGGGGATATGTGCTGTGCCGTAGAGGCTTGCCGGTGCCGAAAAAGCTTGGCTTTAAGCGGTTTTACTCACAAAGCCTTTTCCGCCTTATGGCAATAAACGGCGCAATCACCGTGCTTTCGCTTTTGAAAACCGAGTGCCGCAAAATTTCGCTGTGCTTTTGCGACTTAAGCGGTGAATACTCACGCTATGCTCCGCTTTTTTTGCCGCTTTGCGGCACAATGACAATCCTCACCAAAAGCTGCCGCTACAACGCATTTCCTGATTACGCTATGGGCGAATACGGTGCGTGCGTCAGCCTTTGCACAAATGTGCGTGAGTTGCCAAGCGTCAGCGTGATTGTTGCACCAAGGTTTACTCCGCTTGAAGCTTACAAAGGGCGAAGCTGCACTATGTTTAGCTGCGGCGAAAGCTGCAACCCAAGGATAAAATCGGTAAGCGCATATTCGTGGGGTCTGCCGCCGAAATACCGTGCGCTTAAGCCGAATTTTCTTAGCAGCGAATACTTTTCGCAGGCTCTTTATTCAATTGAAAAATGCGCAGACGCCGCCAAAATTTCTCCACATTCTTTTTATGTCGGCACTCAAAAGCTTTCAGCCGCCGCAGTTGCCTCAAACATTCTGTCGCCGGCTTTTTGTGCTCTTGACACAGCGCCGCCAAAAGCTTATAATTATTCTTATAATTGCAAAAAATTAAGCTGAAAAGGATGGTTGCAAAAATGCAGAATAAAAAAGAAATTTTACTTACACTTGAAGGTAAAGCAAAGCTTGAAAAAGAGCTTGAATTACTCAAAACAGTCAAGCGTAAAGAGGTTACTGAAAAAATCAAGGTTGCGCTGTCCTTTGGCGACCTTTCCGAGAACAGCGAATATGATGACGCTAAAAACGAGCAGGCTATTGTTGAGGCTAAAATTCAGTCGCTTGAAGCACAGCTTCACAATTCAAGAATTATTGACGACAGCGAAATTGACACCCAGTCGGTTAGTATGGGCGTTTGCGTAAAGCTAAGAGTAGGCGGCACAACCGAGGTTTCCT
The DNA here is from genome assembly GCF_024433635.1 of Ruminococcus sp. zg-924. Lineage (GTDB taxonomy): Bacteria > Bacillota > Clostridia > Oscillospirales > Acutalibacteraceae > UBA7067. Next base: position 7,427 of record NZ_WNJZ01000025.1, read on the forward strand.
ACAACATTGTGCCTACAAGAGAGGCAAATCCGCTTGAAGGCAAAATTTCGGACGAATCGCCTGTTGGCGCTGCGCTGATTGGCAAAAAGCTTGGCGAGAGCGTAAGCGTTGAAACACCTGGCGGTGTTGTTGAATACACTATTCTTGACATCACAAGATAATAATGTTTGGTTCAGACAGACGAAGAAAAAAGGACAATAAATTGGAGGAATGGCAAAATGGCAGAGGATAAGACTGCTCAGAACAACGCCCGCCAAAACACAGGCGACCTTTTGCAGGTTCGCCGTGATAAGCTTGCGGCGCTTCAGGAAATGGGCAAGAACCCGTTTGCTATAACAACGAGTGACAGAAATATAAAAAATTCAGAGATTACACAGCGTTTTGACGAGCTTGAGAATCAGGACGTATGCATTGCAGGCCGTGTTATGTCAAAAAGAGGAAAGGGCAAGGTGTCTTTCCTTGATGTTCACGACATCACAGGTAAGATGCAGGTTTTTGCAAAATATGACGATTTGGGCGAGGAGGACTACAACCTTCTTAAAAAGTGGGATATAGGCGATATTGTTGAAATCAAGGGCTTTGTATTCAAGACTAAGGTTGGCGAGATAAGCGTTCACGCAAAGTCGGCAAGGCTTCTTTCAAAGTCGCTTAAGCCGCTTCCGGAGAAGTTTCACGGACTTAAGGACACAGATTTGCGTTACCGTCAGCGCTATGTTGACCTGATTATGAACCCTGAGGTTAAGGACACATTTATCAAGCGTTCAAAAATTATCAGCGCAATCCGCAAGTATCTTGACGGACAGGGCTTTATTGAGGTTGAAACTCCTATGCTCGTTGCTAACGCAGGCGGTGCGGCGGCTCGTCCGTTTGAAACACACTTCAATGCGCTTAACGAGGACTTAAAGCTGCGCATTTCGCTTGAGCTTTACCTAAAAAGACTTATTGTAGGCGGTCTTGAAAGAGTTTATGAGATTGGCAGGGTGTTCAGAAACGAGGGTGTTGACACACGCCACAACCCTGAATTTACTCTTATGGAGCTTTATCAGGCTTACACTGACTACAACGGTATGATGGATTTGACAGAGAAGTTATACCGCCACGTTGCGCAGGAGGTTCTTAATACAACAAAGATTACATACAACGGCATTGAGATGGACCTTGGCAAGCCGTTTGAGAGAATAACAATGGTTGACGCCGTTAAGAAGTATTCGGGCGTTGACTTTAACGAGATTACAACGGACGAGCAGGCTAAGGCTCTGGCTAAGGAAAAGGGAATTGAGTTTGAGGACAGGCACAAGAAGGGCGATATACTCAATTTGTTCTTTGAAGCCTACGCCGAGGAGCATATGATTCAGCCGACCTTTGTAATGGACCACCCGATTGAGATTTCTCCGCTTACAAAGAAAAAGCCGGACAACCAGGGATATGTTGAACGCTTTGAATTCTTTATGAACGGCTGGGAGATGGCGAACGCCTATTCCGAGCTTAACGACCCTATCGACCAAAGGGAGCGTTTCAAGGCTCAGGAGGAGCTTTTATCGCAGGGTGACGAAGAGGCAAACACAACTGACGAGGACTTCCTCAATGCGCTTGAAATCGGTATGCCGCCGACAGGAGGCATTGGCTTTGGCATTGACAGAATGGTAATGCTCCTAACTGATTCTTCAGCTATCAGAGATGTGTTGTTGTTCCCGACGATGAAACCCCTCGCAGACTAAAAACCCACAAAAATCAGGTTTTGACAGCGTTTGCGGCGTTTTGTTAATCCAAAAAAATGCTCAAAAATGCGGTTTACGACAAATTTACGACAAATGAAATCGTGACCATCTTTTGAGCCTTACGACAAATGTGTGTCGTAAACATAGAACAACTATAATAAGGCTTTAACCTATTTGGGTTGAAGCCTTATTTTTTTCGCCAATTTTAGATGATACAGTAATCGTTTCGAGCCGTCTGTTTCTCGTTTGAGAAGCGGGCGGCTTTTTTGTTTTCTGCACCTAAAAAAATTCTTTCAAACTATTTTTCAAAAACACCCGATAATTTGCACCCTCCCAGTGGGAACAAGTGAGGAGGTTAATTCCTAACTCCGATTGGGATGACTTCTTCTCGCAGATTGAAAACTGAATAATCAGGCATATAGGACGTTATTTCTGATGATAGCCACCGTAGTGGGTACGCCAAGACTTTTACATTGGAACGAGCGAGAATCCCCGCTACAAGTATCAGGTTGCACCTGATATGGCGATGACAGTCAGAATGATAATGATAGAAGAAGATGTCGGCGGTGTAACCGCCCACTTGTGCAAGCAAAGAGGGATTCAGTATGTCCGCCTGAATCCCCATCAGGATCGTGAAACGGTATGTGCTGAAATCAGAAAGGGATTCGGCAAGGCTCATATCTTCATTACATCGGATGGCAGCATGGACATTTGCCAAATTTATGACACCTTCTTTGAATGGAGGAAAAGAGTGCAGGATTGACATGTACCAGCACGAGCAGTATATAAACCAAGGGGCTGAAAGCTTATGCAGCTTTCAGCCCCATCATTATCATAGAAGATCCGTATTTACAGACTGTGTTTACTCACTCGATTCATTATTCGGGCAACTGAATAACGGCAACCTCTATTGCATCCTTATATCCGGGTTCTGCCGCAACAAGTCCGGGAATAAGGTTTACATTAGGTGCGGCGCTTGTGAGGAATACATCGCAATACTCCGGTAAAAAGCCCTCAACATTGGCAACTATCTTATTTTCGCCCTCAATCTCGACTTTGAAGTCAAGTCCTATTTCAGGCAAAATGTTTCTTGAAGCCTTGTGTACAAAGTGAAAGCCCACAATCTCTTCGCCGTTCTTTTTAACGACCATATTTAAGCGGTGTGCGCCGATAGTACCTTTTTTAACCACGCCGAACATCGGATTTTTGGTGTCATAGTCTCTGTCTGACATAATGCTTTCGTAGTTTTGCTCATATTCGTCATATTCAAGACCGAGCTTGTCTGCGATAACCTTTACAGACCCGCCGTAATCGCACAAGAATCTTGTGTGGAAGGCGTCTACCATAGCCTTGTCTATCTCATCGGGCTTCTTGCCGAAAGCCAATAGCGCAGCCCAAGGAGCGGTGTTAAGCTCGTCAGGCTCGCCTCCATAAACCTTAACAGATTTAGTGTTGCGTGAACCCATCGCTAAAATAATCGGAAGATATGGCGTGTAAAGTCCGGGGAAGATGCCCTGCTGAACATAGGTCACACCGTTTGCCTTTGCCGTCTTGTCAATCTTATCATAGATTTCGGGAGCCTGTACTTTTGAATAATAGATGCAGGCGGAGGTTATTACATTGTGCTTGTGACTTAGGATTTCGCAGATTTCATCGCAGTTTTTGCCCATATGCGGCTGCTCAAAGCCTGCGCCGTCATACATCTGCGGTGCGTAGTAAAGCACGACATCCGCATCAGCGTTTAACACAGCCTCTCGGTTATCGGTTACAATAACACCAACCTTTTCAATCCCGATAGCTTCGCCTGCGTCTTTGCCGACCTTTTTCGGGTCTACATCATAAACCGCAACAAGGTCGAGAGATTTTTTGGTTTGGGTGTGTATGAGTGCAGAGCGCCCGACATTACCCAACCCCCAAATGATTACTTTGTACTTTTTCATTCTGTATCACCTCAAAAATTTATTTTTTCGCCGGGTAACATGACTGACTCGGCAGAAGAATCCTTCTTATTCGCTGCGGACAACTTCGCACTTTATGACATATTTGTCGTCTTTTTTTATAGCGAAAATGTCTCTGCCCTTGTCGAAGCCTTTGAAAATGGTTAAAATATCGTTCTCAAAGGTTTGGTTTATGTAAATAATATCCATTTCCTTAATAGGTCTTGCTTTCAGCTCATTAACGGAGTAGGTATTCAGCACAAATTTAATATATTCCTTGTTGTTCGTATGCCCAGCGTAATCTATGCTTGTATATCGAACCTTTAGCTGCTCTGTCTCGTGCAGATTATCCGTATCAAATTTTGAAAAACGCAAGTCCGTTTGTGAAGACTCACTTTGAATACAGTCATTTACACCAACGGTTGAGACTTTTCTGATTTTGCCGGATTGCAGATCCAGTGCGCAAAGCTCCACTCTCAGGTATCCGCAAAGCTCGCTTGTTCCGTTTCTGACCTCGACATCTATATGGATTGTTACAGGTGTTATCTTGGAAATAAATCCTATGGAAGTGTACTGCTCATTCCATTTTATGTTTTTATATATTCTCAGCTTGCTTTTGGAAAAAACCCAAATAGCATTGTATTTTTCTTTTGCTGTGACACCGTCGATTTTAAGCTCTCCCATAAGCTCGGTAAGAGTTTCCTCGGCAATTTGAAAGAATCCGACCGGTGACAAATGAACAAAAGCGTCTGTCATATCCGATTTCACTTTTTCATTTTTGGTAAGTATCAATGCTACAACTCTCTTTTCCGGTCTAATTATAAAAACAACTCGCTTTCTTTACTTGTTGAGCAAGCCTTTTTTATCGCCATAGCTGCAATGGATACCATAGTGCCATTGACTTTTCTGGCATTATGGGGACAATTCTTCATACAGCGCATACAGGAAATGCACTTCTTTGCATTGGCGGAAAAATTGTCGGGGTCAATAGCCGACACCGGGCAGCTTTTTGCACAGGCACCGCACTTTACGCAATCCTTAGAAGGCTTGGGAACAAGCCCTGCTCCGCCGGGTTTCTTATACGGACGATTCCCCGGAATTGAAACTGCGCAGTCTTTTTTCCCTGCAATCTGCTTTGCAAATTGTGCCAACTGTTTTTCGTCTGACGAATCCGGTCTGCCGGAAGCGTATTTTGAAATGATTGAGTGCTGTGCAACAGCGGCAATAGCTGCAACAACCTGAAAGCCACATTTTTTTGCGGCATCCTCCATTTCAACAAGAGTATCCTCGTAGGCACGGTTGCCATACACAGCGACAAGCGTACATCTTGCTCCATTTCCCGCAATTCTCCCGAGGCGTTCTATTGCTATGGCAGGAGCCCGGCCTCCGAAAGAAGGCATAGCAATTACCGCCATATCTTCTTTGGTAAAAGAGATATCCGAAAAATCGCTGTTGGGATTGCTAAGGTCAATTGTCATCGGATTTTCATCCAATTAGCTACTTATGATACGGGCAATTTTTGCTGTACCGCCGGTCGGGCTGAAGATAATTTCTATTGTGTGCATGGGGTGTTCCTCCTAAATCATAATCTTTTTCGTATGTTGTCAATGCAATCTGCAAGTGTTATTTCGGAAAGTGAGCGTGCAAAGCATTCCTCTATATCGGCAAACATATCTGTAAGCACCGGTTTAATATATCTGCCAACAATACATTGGTCGCTCGAGTTCTGATGTATATCCAAAAGGTGAATTTCCGGTTCATCTGCTACGGCTTTATAAATTGTTAGCAGTGAGAGCTTTTCAGGCTCGACGCAAAGGGAACAGCCGCTGATTCCCTTGTGACTGTCAATAATTTCTGCCTTTTTCAAAAGTGCAGATATTTTACGGATATAGCTCGGATTTGTGCCAACGCTTCCCGCCATCTGCTCGGAATTGATAGGAGTCTGGGATTCTGAAATAAGAATAAGCATGTGTACCGCCACAGAAAATTTTGTATCCATCCATTTCCTCCCTCTCGTTGTATTTGTATTAGATGCAAATACATTATATACTATCCGGTCTCGTTTGTCAAGCCCCGCAGATCTCAATGAATGGAACGATCAGAAAAACACGGATATACAGGTCACTCTGATTTTCCAATATTTCGTGAGGTATGCGTGGTGGAGATGCGCCTTCGGGCTTTCTCGACGGGGCAGAATCTCCAAACAATTTTTCCTATGGAGAGAAAGAAGCCTCTGACATCTTGAAAAAAGTGCGAATCTATGATACAATAACAATGCAATGGGTGAGAGCTGTATTCTCTGTCTTACCCCCGGGCTTCAATAAAATGAAGCCTTTTATGGATAGCTTACGCCGCATACGCCAATTTTTACGCCTGAAGCCTTACACGGGGATAGGCAGACCAACGCTGGCAGAAGGTACTGAAAAAGCGGCTTTCACGGGTAGGGGCAAGCATACGGAGGAATATGCAGATAGCACTTATTCCGAGCAAGTCCCCACAATGAAGAGTATTGATAAGTAAAATGGCTTAAATTAGCGGTATTACAGGGTTTTCAAAGACCCCAAAAATAGAGAGAGAGTACATCTTTACATCAAACTTACATCAAATGGTGCGGAGCTTTGTGCAGAGGTGTAAAAAACGCATAATTTTTAAGATTTAGATCTTGAGAGGATAACACTTCTCAAGGTCTTTTTTGTTTTGTACGATGTATCAGGTCGCAAACTACAAGATTCCCTTGATTTCCAATACAATATAATTGCAAAGGAGGTGGGGGGTTATTATGAGCAGACGCCTGATATGAGCAACACTTTTGCCGCCCTTGACACAACGCCGACGAAAGCTTATAATTAAGTGTAATGCTTATCAAAGGTTGAAAGAGAATTACATAAATGAATGTTTGTGAGTGTTTACTGCGAACACGCTCAAAGTGTAACAGACACCAAATCTTACATTGAGATGAGCCGACAGATAAATGTACCACTGCCGCAAAGCGGCGACAACCACAATTATTCACTATTTTTTTTAATTATTAAAATACGCAAGGGGATGAACGGCTATGTCGAAAGAGCCTATCGGGGTTTTTGATTCCGGTCTTGGCGGCTTGACGGCGGTTAAGGAGCTTTTAAGCGTACTGCCGCATGAGGATATTGTCTATTTCGGTGACACCGGCAGAGTGCCGTATGGCAACCGAAGCAAAAGCACCATTAAAAAATATGCCCATCAGGACGCAGCCTTTTTGCTTTCCAAGGGCGTGAAGTTTATTATAGCCGCCTGCGGCACAGTAAGCTCTGTTGCCGGCGACCTTGGCGGTAAAATTCCCGTTCCGTTCACAGGCGTTTTAAAGCCGACTGCTGCTGCGGCTCTTAATAAAACAAGAAACGGCAAAATAGGCGTTATCGGCACAAGCGCAACAATCAGCAGTAATTCCTATAAGCACGAGCTTGAACGATTGAACCCGAATGTGCAGGTCTATCAGCAGGACTGTCCTCTTTTTGTGCCGCTTGTTGAAAATGGATTTATATCAGAGGATGACCCGCTGGTTGTTATGGTTGTTGAAAGATACCTTGAAAGCCTTAAGAGCATTGGCGTAGATACCGTAATCCTTGGCTGTACTCATTATCCGATTCTGAAAAAGGTAATATCTAAGGTTATGGGCGAGGGTGTTTCGCTTGTCGATTCGGGCAGGGAAACGGCTCTTTACACAGCACAGCTTCTTAAGGAAAGAGGACTGCTCAGTGGCAGTGCAAAGTCGGGCAACACAAGCTTTTATGTCAGTGATACGCCCGACGGCTTTTCGCACCTTGCCGGAATGTTCCTTGACAGAAACATTGACGATACCGTACAGCAGATTGATATAGAACAGTATTAAGGACAATAAAATGGAAGAGTTAATAAGAGATTATCTGATAAAAATTACAGGCAAGCAGTTTGTCGACGGCGAGTCGGATACGGTTGTGGTTGAAACAACGGGTCACTACGAGGAGAAGGACTCGGTTAAATACGTTTACTATAAGGAGTATATCGAGGAGGACGACGGCGACGCAGAGCGTGATACAACCGTTGAAATCAAGAGCAATAACCTTGTTTCAATAATTCGCTCAGGCGGCTTGGAAAGCCGACTTATGCTGGAGCTTGACTCGGAGCATCAGTGCTTATATCAGACCCCGTTCGGAAACCTGATGATAACTGTGTTCACATCTGTTATTGACTTCGATTTAAGTGAGGACGGCGGCTATATTCACGTTGTTTATTCGCTGAATTTCAGCGGTAAATTCGGCAGTCAGAACGAAATTACAATCGAGATTGAACGCCTTAATAAATAATTTTGAATAACACTGAAAAACAAGTAAAGGAATGATTATAATGTCACAGACGGCGAACATTGCATCGTCACAGCTTATGGACGAGATTAAATGTGCAATTGACCTTGCAGTTAAAAAGGGCGAGCTGCCGCAGTATGAGCAGCTTCCGAAATTTATTATTGAAACTCCGGCGGACAGAAGCCACGGCGACCTTGCAACAAACGCCGCTATGGCTTGTGCAAAAACCTTCAGAATGCCGCCGTTTAAAATTGCAAACGCAATCAAAGAGAATATTGATCTCGGCAAAACATATGCCGAAAGCTGTGAGGTTGCTGGACCCGGCTTTCTGAACTTTGTGCTTGCACCAAGCTACTATGCCGCTGTTCTTAATGAGATTGAGGAAAAGGGCGACAGCTACGGTAAAAGCGACTACGGCAACGGCAAGAGAATACTGCTTGAGTTTGTGTCGGCAAACCCGACAGGACCTATGCATATCGGCAACGCAAGAGGCGGAGCTTTGGGCGACTGCCTTGCGTCTGTTTTGCAGGCGGCAGGTTATGAGGTTTCAAGAGAGTTTTATGTAAATGACGCAGGCAACCAGATTGAAAAGTTCAAGACCTCGCTTGAGGTTAGATATTTACAGCTTTTTGATTCGAGCGTTGAAATGCCTGAGGACGCATACCTTGGTGAAGACATTACAAACCACGCAAAGAATTTTGCCGAAATCAACGGCGATAAATATGTAAATGCTCCGAGCGAGCAGAGAAAGCAGGCTCTTTGCGACTTTGCTCTGCCGCAGAATATTCAGAAGCTTAAGGACGATTTGCTCAAATACCGCATTGAATACGATAACTGGTTTCTTGAAAGCTCACTTCACCAAAGCGGTGCGGTTGCGGACATTATAGAGAAGCTAAAGCAAAGCGGCCATACCTATGAGCAGGAGGGCGCTTTGTGGTTTAGAACAACCGATTTCGGCGAGGACAAGGACAGAGTGCTTGTTCGTGCAAACGGAATCCCAACCTACCTTGTGCCGGATATTGCCTATCACTACAACAAGCTTGTGACAAGAGGTTATGACACTGCTATTGACGTTCTCGGCGCTGACCATCATGGCTATATTCCAAGAATGAAGGCTTCTATGCAGGCTCTGGGCGTTGACTCAAACCGACTTGATATGATAATTATGCAGATGGTTCGCCTTGTAAAGAACGGCGAAACCTACAAGCTTTCAAAGCGCAGCGGCAAGGCGATTACGCTTGAAACCCTGCTTGATGAGGTTCCCGTTGACGCAGCACGCTTTATGTTCAATATGCGTGAGGCTAACACTCAAATGGACTTTGACCTTGATTTGGCTGTCCAGCAAGACAGCCAGAACCCTGTTTATTACGTTCAGTATGCACACGCAAGAATCTGCTCTATCGTAAAAGCTCTTAAGGAGGACGGAATAGCTCCGAGAAAATGCACCAAGCAGGAGCTTGAGCTGCTTGTTGCACCGGAGGAAAAGGAGCTTATCCACCACCTTGCGTCCTATACAAACGAGATAATCATGGCGGCTAAGGAGTATGACCCAACAAAAATTACACGCTTTGTTCTTCAGCTTGCTTCACTGTTCCATAAGTTCTACAATGCGTGCAGAATCAAGGGCAGTGAGGACGGTCTTTTGCAGGCAAGGCTTGCTCTGTGTTTGAGCGTTAAGAGCGTTATCAAGAATGTGCTTGATATGCTTAAAATCACAGCACCTGAAACAATGTGACGCAAACACAGAATAAACATTATTCTAAGCGGACAAATGAATTTTGACACAACAAAAGCCACTTGTGACACAGGTCCGTAAAAAACGGACAATAGAAAAAATACCCCCTATGGTAGAATGAAAGAAACTACTGAACTGCCCCAAGTTATGCAGACAGTACAAAAAAGCCTACTTGATGTAGTTAAAATTAAAATTTAAGCAACAAACTGATTTCGTTTTTCTAGCGGAGTCAGTTTTGTTTTTGTTTGAATACGAT
>NZ_WNJZ01000026.1 GCF_024433635.1 Ruminococcus sp. zg-924
TACAATAGACTTGAACAATCTTATTGTATATCGATTGGTGATTTTTTTGTATAACTTTTTATGCACACCCGCATAGCGGGTGGTTGTTTGTTCAACGCACGGCGTTGAACTGGGTAAACCCATTAATACTTAGATATGCTTGACAGGCATATCTTAAAATGATATACTACCGGCAAATGGAGGGTGATATTATGGAGCTTCGTGTTTTAGAATATTTTTTAGCCGTTGCCCGTGAACAGAGCATCTCAGCGGCAGCTGACTTTTTACATTTAACACAGCCGACGCTCTCTCGACAGCTAAAGGATTTAGAAAATGAATTCGGCAAACAGCTTTTTATTCGTGGCAACCGCAAGGTGACCCTTACGGATGACGGCGTGTATTTTCGCAAAAAAGCAGAGGAAATTGTAACGCTTGCCCATCGCACCGAAACAGAAATGAAAAACACCGACCAAACGATAGTCGGTGATATATATATCGGTGCAGGCGAAACGGATGCTGTACACAATATTGTAAGAGTGGCACATCAACTGCAAAAGCAGTACAACGGTATCCATTTTCATATTATAAGCGGCGATACGGTCGACTTGACTGACCGCCTTGATAAGGGGTTATTCGATTTTTGTTTGCTATTAGGCGAAATTGATCAAGCAAAATACGAGTACCTGCCCCTACCGTACACCGACACCTGGGGAGTTTTAATGCGTAAGGATTCCCCTCTTGCAGAAAAGAAAACAATTAAAGCCCAAGATTTGTGGGACAAACCGCTGATTTTATCAAGACAAATACTGAACGTTTCACAGTTTATGCGGTGGTTTGAAAAATCAGCCTCCGAACTCAATATTATAGCGACATATAACCTTGCTTTTAATGCTTCCATAATGGCACGGGAACGTATGGGTTATGTTCTGACGCTGGATAAGCTCATTAATACTGAAGGTACTGAATTGTGTTTCCGTCCGCTTTCACCAAAACAAACGGTCGGCATGGTGCTGGTTTGGAAGAAATATCAACCGCAATCAAAAGCGGCGGAGAAATTTATTAAAACATTGAGCAATATTTAATTGGTCTATCTACTCATCAACAACCACAACGCCAAATTTAACGCTAAAAATATAATATTCACAACAGTAAAAACAAGCAGATATTTTGCGGTGTCTGTATTTTCTTTTTGAATAAATTTAAAGGATATAAGGCTTGCCATTGAAGCTATCAACGTGCCGAGTCCGCCTAAATTCACTCCTATTAACAGTGAATTTGCATTTTGAGTAAATCCGGACAACAGTACTGCGGCAGGAACATTTGAAAAGACCTGACTTGTAAGTACGCCTGCCACCACTTCGTTTCCGTTTACCATATTGCCCAGCCATTTACTTACGCTTGGAATGTTCCCAAGATTCCCAATGAAGACAAAAAGAAATACAAAGGTCAGAATAAGACTGTAATCAACCTTTAAAAGGGACTTTCTGTCAAACAGTAAAACAGCAGTTACAACTATAATAAGCAAAAATATGTAATTCAAAGCCCTGAATACACCAAGCAATGATAATACAAACAGGAACAAATATATTACCATTAGCTTTGTATCGGGCTTTTTTATTTCTCTGTTACCTGCCAAATTCAAACTGTATTTTCCCGAAAACAGTGCAAATGCAATAAGCATTATAAGAGATAAAAGCGCATACGGAAAAATAGTTTCGAAAAATTCGGTTACAGACATATCATATGCCGAGAACAGATACAGATTTTGCGGATTACCAATAGGCGTAAGCATACTGCCCAGATTTGCCGCTACTGTTTCCAACGTTACGGTAAATATAAGCTTTCGGCTTTGCTCTGCAAGCTTTAAAGTTACTATTGTGAACGGCACAAAGGTGATAAGCGCAACATCATTTGTGATTATCATTGAGCTGAAAAAGCAGAGCAGCACTAAGATGATAATTACAACTCTAAGTTGTTTTGCTCTGCCGAGCAGTTTTTCAGCCATTATTTTAAACAAACCCATTTGGTTAAATCCTGCCATTACTGTCATAAGACAAAACAATAATGTTAATGTGCGAAAGTCAATATAGTTAATATAATTTGGACTTGGCGCAACAAAAAACATTGATATTACAGCCAGCAGCAGTGACACAAGCATTACAGCTTCATTTTTTATAAATGATAAAACCTTCATAATTCCCTCTGATTATTCTAACGTTACTATCATAATAGAATATTTAGTTTTGAACCAACGAATTTAGAATTTCCGTGCAACTTCGTTACTTTACAATATTCAAAACAATTTTACCAAATTTATTGGCGGCTTCCGAAAAACAGTAATTATTTTTCAACCTCGTCCGATAATTATAGTGCCTGCGAAGTTTGCATTTGGAAAATAATAGTGATTTCCTGCTTGCACTTCGGACAGTAGAGGGGAAAATTTTTTAACTCTGCGTTTGCATGGCTTTATTAAGCTCTGACCATTCCTTATTCATAATCAATTACCTCTCAAAATACCGAGTTTTCTGTATTTTTTGTCACTTGTATTTTAGTCCTCCAAGAATCCCATAATCCTATTATTTATGTATTCAGGCTTACTTACCGGAATTAGATGTGACGCATCCTTTACAATTTCCATCTCCAAATGCTGAATGCATTTTCTTGCACGCCTTTCTGCCTTTTTAATATCAAAAGCAAATTCGTTTTCACCAAATAGAACCAGCACAGGCATATCAATGGATTTGAGTTGTTTCTCATTAAGCCACTTTGGGAAGCTGGCATTTGAGTTCATATTCATAACAGACAATGTAAATTGTGTAATAATACTATCAGGAAGCTTGCCTTCCTTTTCACTTCCCCAGCCAATATAGCTTTCAACATTCTCTCTGGTTGGATGAAACCCCATTTTCATAATTTTAAAGAAATAAGAGCTATACATCTTTGCAAAGGTCTGAACAGGACTAATTAATACAAGCTTATTTACTCTTTTGGGATATCTTGCTGCATAGTTTGCGGCATTCCAACCGCCGATGGAAAGTCCGCACAAATTAACATTATCTAATCCTAATCCTTCTATGGTTTGATCGAGCCATTTTGCATTATCTTCGGGATTTTTCATTTTCTTTTTCATAAGACTTTTTGAAGTTTCGCCAATCAAATCAATCGCATAAAGTCTGTATGATTTACTCAGCTGATCAAAATTCTTATACCAAATTGGCGAACCACAACTGGCTGCATGAAGTAGTACGAGTGGTGGATTGTTTATATTCCCGGCCTTGATGACATAGCTTTTTCCAAATTCGGTATTCACATATTCTTCCTGTACCTCTATGCAAAATAGCTGCATCGTCTTCTCATACGCCTCAAAATATTCTGCCTGATTTTTAGGACTCCGAAAATTGATTCCACATTCCATTCTCTTCATTCCCCTTTCTTATGTATCATTGTCCGGCTTTCACTGTTGCTTTTCCTCCCCGAAAGGTATTTTTTCGAGGGGAATACCTTCCTGCACAAGAAAGGCATCAGAGGCACGATTTACAAATTGCATCATTTCTTTCTCTGACGCATTGATAACGCCTGTTGCAGCAAGGGTAGTAATACCATATGTGTAAATAATGGTGTTTTGCAGGTATCGCCCTGCACTTTCCTCTGAAATAGCTAAGTTCTTTGAAATTCTTTTGATTAGCACAGCATTATCCTCGTCCGCAATTATCGCATCAAAATTGTCTAACGGAAAGCCGCTATATCCCTCAAGATAAAGGAAACGAAAAAGATTAGGCTCGGTGGCGGCAATATGGATAAAAGCGATTCCAACCTGTTCAAAAGCGGCTATCGCATTTTCAGCAGTAGGACGCATTTTGCTGTTTGCATAATTTAAGGCATATTCCGCTAAGGCTTTGCGAAGCCCCTCCATATTTCCGAAATGCCATGAAATTGGTTGTGTAGAGCAACCTATTTCTTTTGCTAATGCCTTTATGTTTAAGGCGGAATATCCTTCACGAATTAGTATTTTGAGAGCATGCTCCAAAATCAATTCTTTGGGGATTTTGGGACTACTTGGCATACTTTTACCTCCATACTATAAACTCATTTACTGTAAACTGATTTATATTATATTCGGAGTGTTCTCTTTTGTCAAGTCTTCAGATGTGCAGTTTAGAAAAAAGTTGCAGTTATAGTAAATAGCCTATAGCAATAAATAGATAGCTATAGGCGGTTTCCGTTCAGGACTTGAAGCTATTGCTTTTTGCTTCATTTCTCTTTCAAACTTTCTCAGTTCAGCTGTGTCAGTAAAATACATTTCAATTTTCCTTTCCTTTTAAAATAGAAAAAGGCAACCGTTCTAATTTAAAATTAAAATGATTGCCAAATAAAAAAGAGCCGAACTTATATTGCTATAAAATCGACTCTGATACTAATATCAGATAAAAAGTGGACATAGATTTGCGAGGATGATTTTCGCAAGACAAGGCGGAGGACGCCGCAAGGCTGGCGCCTTGCAAGGACGACAACGCAGTATTGCAGAAATCAAACCGCAAAGATTGTCTATTTATTATTTGAGTTTAGTATAAGGTTATGTCTTTAAAAATCACGGGGGATATAACAAAAAAAGCCCGATAAAATCGGACTTTTTTGCGGTTATATCTTTTTTGCACAACCATTATGGTGGAGGTGAGTTAAGCAAATCCGAACTTTTTTCTAACTCACTTATTGAAAGTGTATTAGCTCCTTTTTGGTAATTAAAATAGAATTCTATTCTGTTATCGTGCAAAATTATGGAGTTTACAAAGCTGTCGACTAATCTTTTGCGATGCTTTATATCGGTAATATCAATTTTACGAAGTCGCTCAAACCAGAATACCACTTGCTCTTTAGTGAGCATTGGCTTCTTAATACTTTCCTGAGCTATGCTGATTTCAATTTCTTTCTTTTGATTTTCCAAATCTTCAAGTCGTTTCTTAGTAGATGAAGTTATAATTCCCTGCTGAATCGCATCAAGCATGTTGTTTATTGATTTTTCTGTTTCCGACAGTTGCTTTTTGAGTAAAGGCAAGGTGGTATTTTCTTTGCTCTGCAAATCTATAACCATATCTGCAAGGCTGCAAATAAGCTCATCATCCCACAAAACCTTGATAATCTGATTGATAACTAAATCTTCTATCCAGTCTTTCTTAACAGCTTTCTTATCGCAACCTTTATTCCGTTTTGCATCAATGCATTTATAGTAACGATAGGTTGTTGAGTTACGGCTTGTACCGCTTTCTCCGACCATAAAGGACATACATTTTCCGCAATACAACTTTGTTGTAAGAATATAGTCTGCTTCTGCTTTATATCTGGCAGGAGCTTTTTTATTCTTCTGCATCTGTTTCTGGATTCGCTCAAACAAATCATTAGAAACAATCGCAGGAATTCCATCAGGAATTGTTATGTCCCTGTATTTGTATTCGCCAATATATCTTCTGTTTCTGAGAATTTTTGAAATTGCGTTAATGTTGAATTTCGTTCCTCTTGTGTTCCTCAAACCTTTGCTGTTGAAATCCTCCGCAATTTCACTCATTGTTTTTCCATCATCATACATCTGATATGCCGATAAAACAAACGGTGCAGTTTCAGGATTGAGTTGGAAATTATTTTCTTTGTCAATGATATATCCGAAAGGAATTGTTCCGCCGTTGAATTTACATTTATAAGCGTTTTCTGTCTGCCCACGGATAACCTTTTCCGATAACTCAGCTGAATAATACTCAGCCATACCCTCCAATACAGACTCTAGGATGATACCTTCTGCGCCTTGTGAGATAGCCTCGGTAGCAGAAACAACACGCACATCATTTCGCTTGAGAATTGCTTTGTAATGGGCTGAATCATAGCGATTGCGAGCAAAACGGTCAAGCTTCCATACAATAATAACATCAAAAGTACGTTTCTCGCTGTCCTTAATCATACGCTGAAAATCTGGACGATTATCAGTTTTAGCAGATAAAGCTCTGTCAATATATGTACCAACAATTTGTATATCGTTTTTTACAGCAAAAGCCTTGCACTCTCTCAACTGCCCGTCAATAGACTCTTCACGCTGATTGTCACTTGAATATCGTGCATATATAACGCCGTTCATTTTATCACCCCACCATAATTTGACTTGTAGTATAGCATAGATATTTACATTTGTAAAATCATTTTTAAGCGTTATTATGATAAAACAAGAGGTATGAGAGTTTGCTCCCATACCTCTTGCAATTGAAAGTCATTGATGATTTAACTTTAAATCTTATAGATTATTTAATTCTATACTGAACCCACTCCTGAACATTTGATACATTGCTTTGTCCGGTAGGGTTGGTTGCTGCTTCTTTGTCTAAATCTCTGTAATAATAGTAGGTGTATACAGGTTCTTGATAATACCAACGAGTTCCATAATTATTTGACACCCACTCTTGAGTTGTAAAAGGAGACCTTTGATACAGCGTTACATAATGAGAACTACTATACCACCATTTATATCCCGCATGTCCGTAAACATCGCCATAATATTCTAGAGGAGAATCAAAATCATATTCATAATAATTAGGATATGACGAAGATTGTGCATAGCTACCATATCCACCTTCACGATTAACTGCATATCTGTAATAATGATATACGGTTTTGTAATTACTTGAAGTTACATATGATTCTGACCAAACATTTCTTGCACCGTTAGCAGGATTAGAATAAACCGGACCTTGTGTAGCTCCCCAGCTTGTGCGTTTGGTATCATACTTTGTCCAGCCGGAAAGTGAAGAAGCTCCATTAGTTGTATACTCTCTTAATGTATATGTCCATTTTTGATTAACAATCTGAGCACCTTCGGGAAGTTCAGATGCCAAAACATATTCGGAAGGCTCATTGAGTCTCCACTGAGCATACAAAGTAACATCATTTGAGGATTCGGCAACTGTATCAGCTGTAAAAGCTGTGTCATTTTCTGAAATCTCCGCTTTATCATACCAACCGATAAATGTATAGTAATCTCTTGTTGGAGTCGGCAATTCACCGTATTCACTTGCGTAAGCAACTGTTTTACTTGTTTGAGATACAGTGCCTCCGTTTGCATCAAAGGTGATGGTAAATTCTTTAGGACTCCAATGTGCATACAGGGTCTGATTAGCAAGAGCATTTACAACGGAGCTTTCGGTGATTTTTGTGCCATCGGTTTCGGCGGTATACCAACCATCAAATGTGTAATTTGCTTTGGTCGGAACAGGCAAATCACCGTATGTCTGACCGTAGTAAACGGGCTTTGATGTTTCTGATAATTCGCCGCCATTTGGATCAAAGCTGACTATGCTTGATGTAAGATAAGTATTAAATTCATCTTCGCTGATTTTTATAAGTTCTCCGCTTGTGAATTCCAACATTTTAGAATTGCCGACCTCGCCGCAAACAAGATAATTGCCTTTAAGCTTCAGCTTGCCTGCAACCTCAGGGTCTGCCTTGTTTAGTGTCACATTTTTGCTTATTACTGCGTTTTCGCCCTTTGTGCTCAAATCTACTGTTGCAAACAAGTTAAGCTCGGTATTATCAGCAGGAAGAATAAGTGCAAAACCCGGAGCGTTTTCAACCGTTACTCTGTTAAGAGTAACCTTGGCTGAATCTATTTTTAAAGGTGTGTCAGAATTCTCTGTGAACTTAATATTGCTGATGAAGGTTTTCTTTGCCTTTGAATCAATTTGGAGATTGCTATAAGTTGAACCGTTGCTCATAAGTGCAAAATATTCTTTTGTATTGTCAACGGTAATCAACTTATTGTCAAATGAACCTTTCATTTCGGAAATGTTTAAAGAAATGCTCTTTGCCCCTGAGTTTATTGCAGCGTCCGCAACATCGGAGTTTGCTGCCATCACCGCAATCTCAGGTGCGTTTTCAAATGCGTTTGTGCCCAATGAAGTTATTAAATTATCTATTGAGAATTTTTCAAGTGATGTACAACCCTTAAATGCGTTGTTGCCTATCTTAGTTACACCGTAAGCGATAACCCTTTCAAGATTAGTACATCCTTCAAAAGCGCCGTCTGGAATTTCCGTTACATATGTCGGTAATACTACCGTTTTGATGTTTGTATTACCTTTGAATACATTTGCGTTAAAGCGTTCTGTTTTATAAGCGGAATAAGTACCATCACCGTTATTAACGGAATAGTATTGAGGTATTGTAACAGTTCCGTCAAAGCCTTCTTTTTCTTCAAAATCAGTAACGGTGCCGTTAAGGTCGAATTCAAGCCCTGCGGTTTTTCCTGTTACGCCTACGATATATTCATTTACTTCATAAGGAATTTCAAATGAAACTATGCCATTTTCACAGTCGTTAAAATTAGCGTTATCCTTTGAATAATCCAAATATTCGTGTCTTTCGTCATCAAGCACATTAAAAGTATATGTATAATATGAGGCAGTTGCGACATCATATCCGACTACACCGAATACATGAACAGTTCCTGCCGTAACAAGTCTGTAATAGCCCGGTCTGTCAGAAGAAAAAGTTATATGCTTAGTAGTGGTTGTAGAATTTCCCTCTGAGTATTTTAAAGTTGTTGAATACTCGTCCTGCCTGCTATCTGTTCCTGCAACGGATTCGGTTTTACTGTTAGAACCGCCTAAGGAATCGGTAACATTGTAGCTTGTCTTTTTAGAGATCTGCTGTGAAAGAGCTGATGTTATTTCTGTACTCCTGCTTGATTCATAGCTTTTCTCTTTGCTTGTTGTAGAGTTCCAAGTACTCGAGTTATTAGCAACGCTCTTATAATATGAAGATGAACCACTGGTATTTACCGTTCCTGTATAACTTGAAGCTGAACCGTCAAGATGAACAGCTGTGTTGTCTTTTCTGCCAGCTGCAACTTCCGCACTTACAGTAGTTGTGTTCTTAATGCCAGCACTCACATCTACAACCTTTACGGGTAACGAAACACCTGCGCTAACTTCGGTTGAATTTGAAATGCCCAGTTTTCCGTCAACATAAGTGCCTGTTGAAGTATCATAAGAACCGTTTATACCTTTAGATTTTTCAGTTGTAACTTTTGAAGAAGATGAATTTGAACCGCCTGATTCATTACTTACAAATGATGAACCTCCTGAACTATTGCTGACAAAGTACTTTCCACCTACAACATTTCCTTCAGCATCCGTTCTTTGTTGTGACTTTATTTTCGTATCTTCGTATTCGCTGCCGTTTTCATATATTTTGTTCCATTCCTCTGAAAGAACCCAACCTGAAGTTTTAGTAGTTGTATTAGCTATTGTATTTGCAATCGATTCAGCTTTATCCGAAGTAATATGGTTAGTTATTTCATAATTATTATCAATTTTCAGTTCTTGAGTATTTCCTATATACTCAATTTGTGAAAGAGGTACATTTTCAATCTTGCCTATATCGTAACAGAACAAAAATTGCCCCTTAACATCATCTTCTATAATAATAGGTTCTCCATAAGTACTATAGCTCGTTGCTTTATTACGATTTGAAGTCCAATTCGCATGCAGCGTAATTGCCCCTGTAGTGCCTGGTTTAATACTATCTATAATAAAGCCGTTGTCATTTGACCAACCAACAAAAGTATATCCAAACCAAGAAGGACTTACAAGCGTAGCACCCTTATCTACTGTGTATTTAATTTCCGATACAGGTACATCAGGGGAATCAAATGTTACTGTATATTCAACCTTTTCCCACTGAGCATAAAGCACCTTATTACCCTTGCTGCCTGCCGAAATTTCCGTAACCTTAGTGCCGCCTGTCTGCGCTGTGTACCAACCCTTAAAATTATATCCTTCAACCATTAAATCTTGAAGTACTATATTCTCATCTGATGAATAAGTGCTTGGGTTATCATTATCAATTTTTTGTTGCTTAAGATAATTATCATTATTATCAATGTGATATGTAATAGCATACTCATTTTTTTCAAGTTTAGGAATTACTTCCTGCTTTTTGATAACTGTATTACATACAGTGCAATGTGAACCCTCTGTTAATCCTGTGCTTGTAAATGATGGTTCAATAGCCGGATCGGTTACTACCTTATGTCCTGTTGCCGCAATTACAGTATCTTTAAGTATAATTACTGTTGTTCCTTTTGCATCTCTAAAATATTTGTCGCATTTTGAGCAATGCCAGTATGCAATATTTCCGTCTTCTGTACATGTAGCCGCTTTATATGCCACAGCATTCATTGTATGTTCACATTTCGGACTGGACGGCTTTAATACAACTCCATATCCGCCCGCAATATATCTGCGGATAGAAACAACATCGGTTGTGTTTAGAATACCGTCATCATTAACATCGGCGGCAGCTTCGTTGATTACAACACCATAACCGCCGGCTATATATCTTCTCAACAAAACAACATCGGTAGTATTGACAATACCGTCATCGTTTAAGTCGCCCGGTGTGTAATTGATAACTTTAATATATCCTGCTTGAAGATTGACGTTAAGTGCTTCCATATTATTATTGATGATAGCACCCTGATCGTACGAGAGGCTGATGTCAATCATTTCGTCCTCAGGAGCCTTTTCTGCAATTTTGAAGCTTAAAGTGGCAATCACACCGTCCTTAATATCTTCAGGTTTCACATTTTCAGCATCCCATGGCAGTTTAACACCACTATGGAGTTTCTTAGGTGTAGTGAATGTCATTGCACTTAAAGCATCACCGTTTTGTACGGATGTTAATGTGGCATATTGTTCATCATATTTGAGTGATAATGTCATACCGAGAATTCCGGGGTTATTTGCAATTTTTAGATCCACATTCACAGTGGAACCCGGCATAGCGTTAGCACTTTCAACAGATATTACTGCATCTGTTGAGAGTCCGATGCTCTCGGCAAAAACACTGATTGGCAAGGATGACAGCATCATTACCGCTATCAGTATATAGCTGAGAATTTGTTTGGTTTTCTTCATATTCACTTATCCTTTCATTAAATATTTAGGTGTTTTAAAATATCATTTTACTGTTACAGAACCATTTTTGATATCAACAGATATCGGCATCATATCATTGTCGATAATTGCACCGCTATCGTAAGAAAACAAAACATCATATTTTCCGGCAGCAGCAGAATCCAATACCTTGAATGTGAGTGTCAGCATTGTTCCGTTTGTTGCTTCTCCAGGGAGAACCTCTTCTGCATCCCAAGGGAATTTACATCCGGAGTGCAAATTTTTGGGAGTAGTAAAAGTCATTTCGCTCAATGCACTGCCCTTTTTAACGTTTGTAAGAGTTAATGCACTCTCGTCATAATCCAGTTTTAAAGTCATACCAAGAATACCTGGGTTATTCATAACAGAAACTGTTACAGTAACTTCTTCGCCCGGATTTGCCGATGTATTACTTACTATAATTGTAGGGTCAGTGATTTTTTCATACTGTGCAGTTACAACAAGGTCAGCTTTTATATAATCGAAAGCCTTATCCCATCCAATGAATGTATAACCATCTCTTTGAGGATCACTTGGCGCTGTTGCTGCGCCGCCGTCTTTAACCTTCTCGGTTTTTAGTACAGTACCGTTGTAATCCTTAAAAGTCACGGTGTGTGTAACAGGCGTCGGATTTGTGGTGGGATCAGGCGTAACCTCCACACCAACATATCCCGCGTCAATCTCCGTGCCGTCAGACATAACAGTGATTAGGTGCATAGCGTCGTTTACGTAAACTCTGACAACGCTGACGCCTTGTTCGCCATTATTACCCTTATCTCCTTTGTCACCTTTGTCACCCTTGTCGCCTTTTTCGCCCTTTATATTACCAAGGTTAAAGACCTGATTGTTAGACATAGAGATAATCAATTCACCGGAATTGGTTACAGAAACATTCTGTATTCCAACACCATCGTTTCCGTTGCTTCCGTTCTTGCCGTCTTTGCCAACGACCTTGCCGAGGTTGACTACAGAGGCATCCGAATATGTAAGTACCAATTCACCATCTTTATTGATCTCGGATTTTGCAATACCAAGACCGTCAGCGCCCTTAATATTACCCAAATTGATTGAGGTATCATTGGTTAACTCAACAGTAAGGATTCCCTCTGCAGAGATAGTGACATTTTTGATGCCAACGCCGTTGGTTCCATCTTTACCGTTTGTACCTACGACCTTTCCAAGATTTGTAGAAGTTCCGTTAGTATAGGTCAGCACAAGCTCTCCGGCAGCGTTGATTTCGGATTTTGAAATGCCAAGGCCATCAGCGCCTTTAATATTACCAAGATTCAAGCTTGTTCCATTTGTTAAAACAACAACAAGTTCACCATCGGCAGAAATTGTAACGCTGTCAATACCAACACCGTCAGTACCATCCTTACCGTCTTTACCATCTTTGCCGTCTTTTCCTACAATAGAACCAAGGTTAATTACAGATGAATCAGAAAAAGTAAGGACTAACTCTCCTTCATTATTAATTGATGCATTTGAAATTCCTATGCCATCTTTTCCGTCTGCGCCGTCTTTACCATCTTTGCCGTTGATTCCATCAATACCGTCTTTACCATCTTTACCGTCGATGCCATTAGTACCGTCTTTACCATCTTTGCCATCAGCACCGTTTGAGCCAACAACCTTTCCAAGATTTTCAGTCTTTCCATCGGTATAACTAATAACGAGCTCGCCGTTACTGTTAATTTCTGACTTTGCAACACCGATACCGTCTTTTCCGTCAGTACCGTCTGCGCCATCCTTGCCGTTTGTACCGTCAACACCATCTTTACCGTTACTACCGACAATTTTTCCGAGGTTTGTTGATGTTCCGTCGGAATATGTAATTACAAGTTCGCCGAGGCTATTGATAACTGTATCGGTTATTCCTCTTCCGTCCTTGCCGTCAATAACAACATCTCCGCTGCCGCTGTATATTATTTTACCGAGATTTGCGGATGTTCCGTTTGAATAGGTGATTACAAGTTCACCTGAAGTGTTTATTTCGGATTTTGTGATGCTTACACCGTCTTTACCATCAACACCATCCTTACCGTCTGAACCATCTTTACCGTCAGCACCTGTCACTTTGCCGAGATTAACGGAAGTTTTATCGGTGTAATTTATAACTAGTTCTCCATTTTCGTTGATTGTTGTAGAAGCAATGCCGTTGCCATCCTTACCATCTGCACCATCAGAACCGTCCTCACCGTCGGCACCCTTGATACTGCCAAGATTCAGCGATGTACCGTTTGTTAAAGTAATTTCAAGTTCATTACTTGCGCTTATGGTGATGTCTTGGATACCAACTCCGTCTTTTCCGTCAATACCATTTGTTCCATCTACGCCATCTTTACCGTCAACACCGTCTTTGCCATCAGCACCATCTTTGCCGTCAATGCCGTCTTTTCCGTCTGCACCGACAATCACGCCAAGATTATCTACAAGACCATTTGAATAGGTTAAGATAAGCTCTCCTTTTGAATTTATTTCAGATTTTGTAATGCTGATACCGTCCTTACCGTCGGCACCGTTTGTACCGTCAACGCCATCTTTACCATTAGCACCATCCTTGCCGTCAACACCGTCTTTACCATCAACACCATCTTTGCCGTCGGCACCTACGACCTTGCCCAGGTTGGATCTCTGACCGTTAGAAAAGGTAATAACCAACTCGCCATTTGAATTGATTTCAGAAGCAGTTATGCTTACTCCGTCTTTGCCGTCTGCACCGTCTTTACCATCTGTACCGTTTACTCCGTCTTTTCCATCGGAGCCAACAATTACGCCAAGGTTTTGGGTTGTGTTGTCAGAGAGAGTAATTATCAATTCTCCGTTTTCATTTATAGATGTAGATGTGATGCTTGTACCATCCTTGCCGTCTGCGCCATCTTTACCGTCTACACCATCTTTACCATCAATGCCATCTTTACCGTCTACGCCATCTTTACCGTCAATGCCATCTTTACCGTCAATGCCATCTTTACCGTCTGCACCTTTTACGGCACCTACATTGCTGTACTGACCATTTGAAAATCCAAGTACCAATTCACCCTCTGAATTAATCTCTGTGCTGGTAACGCTAACACCGTCTGTACCGTTAGTGCCGACAACCTTATCCAGATTTACACTTTTACCGTCAGAAAAGTTTAAAATAAGCTGACCTGAGTCATTGATATTCGCAGATGTGACGCTGACTCCATCTTTTCCATTTTCGCCCGGTTTGCCGTCTGCACCATTCTTGCCATCTGCGCCGTCTTTGCCGTCTACGCCGTTCTTGCCGTCTGCGCCATCTTTGCCGTCTGCGCCATCTTTGCCGTCTACGCCGTTTTTGCCATCTACTCCATTCTTGCCGTCTACGCCATCTTTTCCATCAGCACCATCTTTGCCATTTGTGCCGTTAGCACCGTTACTTCCGTTTGACCCATCAGTACCGACTGCTTTGCCGACATTAATAACAGTATCATCTGTTAATGTAAGCAACAAGTCGCCCTGAGATGAGAAAGCTGCTGTTTTAATTCCGGCAGTTTCTTTTTCAGTTGTTGCTTTTAATGAATTGAGCCATTCTTCTTCAGAACCGGAATATCCATTGTCCTTTGCAATTTCATATGCAGATTTTCCTGAAAGAGAATCAATCCATTCCTGTACCGTTCCTTCATAACCGTATTCAACAGCTAACTCATAAGCGGATAAGCCGTTACTCACCGTTGAAGAAACAGGTTTACTTGTGTTGTTCAGCGGCAATGCAATTCCTGCCACTAAACCAACAACAAGAACAACTGAAACCACAATTGCAATAATTTTCTTGTTCATAGTAATAACCTCCTACTAACTCAAACAATTTGAATATAGTTTTACAACATAATTCTGATTATGTTGTAATAATTATTAAAGTAAAATAAAAAACAGGTATTGTTCAGCTTTACCTGTTTAAAAATTTGCATTAGAAATACACCCTTCATTTTATTTTAAAAATAAATATAATTAAGGGTGATGTTGTTATGTTTTAAAACGAATTATAATATAACCTTTAAAAATAATCGTGAAATAATTTACAGAATCAGCTAAAATGCACTTGAAAACGGCAAAAAATATGGTATAATATGTAATGAATAAATATAAGCAAATTGAATATGCTTTTTTCTTTACCACATAATCAGAATTATGTGGTATTTTTATTTCAGACGACCAATCCAAGCCTGTCTATTCTTCTGCGGTGTTCAGTGCCTGTTGACATAATATATATTCTCGTTGTATCAATACTGCTATGACCAAGAATATCTGCAAGTTTTGCTATATCCTTTTCTATGCCATAAAATGTTCGTGCAAACAGCTTACGCAGATTATGAGGAAACACCTTTTGCGGATTTACATTTGCTGCTTTACATAGTTTTTTCATTTCAGACCAAATATTACTTCTATTGACAGGCTTTCCGTTTCTGGTTCTAAAAATAATTCCTTTAACTATTTTGTTTAGCTTTGCATATCTGAGCAATAATTTTCGGAGCTTACTTGGAACAAGAATATTGCGTGTTTTACCTTTGCAACGAACTGAAATAGTTCCATTCTGCACACCCTCAACGGTAAAATATCTAAGTTCAGACACTCTTATTCCCGTACCGCAGATTGTTTCAATTATCAAATGCAATCTTGGATTATTCTTTGCGGCTTGCAGTAATCTGAGATATTCTGATTTTGTCAGTTCTCTTTCCTCTGCTGAATAGATTTCACGCTGTAATTTTAAACTTTTAACCTTGCAATCCTCCCTGTTTAAAAATGCGAGAAGGCTGTTGAGCGATGCAAGCTTTGAATTAACACTGCGTACAGCATACCTTTCTGTAAGTTGTGATTTATATTCTATTACAATATCCTTTGTTAAAACTCTGTTATTAACGAAAATATAAAAATCTTTGACATCGTGCATATATTTTTCAATGGTAATGCTACTCTTTTCTTCTTGAATAAGATGTTTTTGAAAATCAGACATACTTTTTTTCGATAAACTTTTGTTCTTCATATTGTATTCTCCTCTACGTTAATTTACTCTGAGTTATACTTAAAACAAAAAGGCATTTGCTCAATCATTAGGCAAATACCTTTTGTCATAATTATATTATAAAATTTCTGCTTGTGATTATGTAAAGAAAATCTGTATAAAACATATTAGTTGGTCACTTCACTATCTTAAGATTGTATGTTGTTTACCATACATATAAAAATTTGTCAACACATAAAGATAGGATATTATACAGTTCAGGAACAAGAACGCCATATAAAATCCAATTATTTAGCTGGACTTCTGAAAACAGCTGTGATATTGTTGCTTGCTGAAAGGCGGTGCAGCAATGAATACACTTGAAGATTTATATTACGGAAACCTGTTCCATCACGAAAAAAGTGCGAAGCTTGATGATGAGGTCAAAGAGCTGTTGAAACTGCTCAACAGAAACGAAGAAAAGCTTACGGCAACCCTAACTGAGGCGCAGAAAGAAACCTTCGAAAAATACAAGGACTGCAATAGTGAGATTTCTGAAATCAGTGAGCGAGAGACATTCCTGAACGGATTTCGGCTGGGTGCAAGTATTATCATTGATGTAGTAAATAATCAAAACCACCCGTCTAACGGGTGGTTTGCACAAGGGCTATAAGCCCAAGCTACCGGCCAGCGCCTAAAGACGCTGGCTTTCACTTTAGTTCAAGCCTATTGCCTTTGCCTCTTTCGCCGCCCCT
>NZ_WNJZ01000027.1 GCF_024433635.1 Ruminococcus sp. zg-924
GAACCGCTGTGTTTTTGCTTGCCTTTTCCGTTACGCTACGCTCCACTCCAAAGGCAAGCAAAAACACTATACCATATCGTTAGTTTATTTTTTTACCAAATTGGGTCACATCTATTTACAACGCAGACAATTTATCTGTTAAATTGTCGAAACAGGTTGACAAGGCGGTTGTTAAGAGATAAAATATGGTGAGTAGTCGGATTTTTTAGATGTGTATTTTAGGCAATATCGTTTTCCGATTTAAGATAGAAAAGGCAGAGAGCCGCTATTTTTCACAGGTGATAGGGGCATTTGCAGGAGCTGAAGGGTAATGAAAGATAATAATAATGAACACAATGTGCAGCACAGCAGAGAATATTACCGTTCGCGTGCTATACGCAGAAAACGTGAGCGTGAACTGAAAAAAAGACGCAGGAGAATTATTACGGCTGCGGCTGTGGTACTTGTTCTTGTTATAGTGTTAGTGGTTACTTTGGTAAGCTGCGTTGGCAGCTGTATAAACTCAGAAAGCGTAAAAACAAACGCTCCTCAGGAAATGCCGGCGGCAACACAACAGACAAGTGATGCAAAGCCGAGCGAGCCTGCATCGGCCGAGAAAAATCCGGACGGCAGCGTAAAGCCGGAATACTTTGACGACGCCGTTTTTGTAGGTGACAGCGTAACTCTTAGCTTTTCAATGTATGTTGAGAGTCAAAGAGAGCAGGGTATTGACTGCTTGGGCGAGGCTTATGTTTTGGCTGCCGGAAGCCTTAGCTATACAAACTCATTCTTCCCGATAGGCAGTGAGGATTGCGTACTGCCGGTTTATCAGGGAGTTCAGCAGCCGATTGAGGACAGTATAGCTCAAATAGGGGCAAAAAAGGTTTACATAATGCTTGGAATGAACGATGTCGGCGCCTATGACCTTGACTCTGTAATGGAGAATGTTAAGGCGAGAATTGGAATGATAAAGGATAAATCGCCTGATGCAAGGATTTATATACAGTCTGTTACTCCTCTTATTGCTTCAAAGCAGGGTGAAAGCCTTAATAATGATGTTATCAGAGCTTTTAACGAGCGAATGAAATCTTTTGCCGAGCAGAACAATTATCCGTATCTTGATATATATTCTGTTTTGGCGGACGAAAACGGATATTTAAGAGAAGAATATTGCAGCGATCCCGACGGTATGGGTATGCACCTTACAATGTCTGCCGATGCAGCTTGGGAGGAATATCTATTGAAGCACCCGGAAGGAAAGTAATCTTTACCTATTCCTCACGAGTAGGATTTTCAAACGGAGGATAATTATGGAAGAAAACAGAAGCAACAGAGAAAGAGCAGGCAGAGAGCATAACAAGGATTACTATCGTCAGCGTGCAATACAAAGGAAAAAAGAGCGAGAGCTGAAAAAAAGACGCAGAAAAATGGTGCTTGCTGCTGTTGCAGTGCTATTGATAGTGGTAATTTTGATAGTTTCGCTTGTCAGCTGCGTAAGCGGCTGTGTATCCTCAGGAAACAAAAGCGCACAGACTCAGACTGAAACGCAGCCGCAAACTGAGGCAACAAAGCCTACGGAGCCGGCAACAGAGAAGAGCACAAAAAATGCAAGCGGTCAGGTTGAGCCGAGTTACTTTGATGATGCCGTATTTGTCGGTGACAGTGTAACTGCAAGCTTTGAAATGTATGTTGAAAGCCAGCGTGATCAGGGCATTGATTGCCTTGGAGATGCATATGTGCTTGCTGCAACAAGCCTTGGCTATACAAACTCTTTTATCCCGGTTGGCGACGAGAACTGTGTTTTGCCGCTTTATCAGGGAGTTCAGCAGCCGATAGAGGACAGCATTGCTCAAATGGGAGCGAAAAAGGTTTACATAATGCTCGGTATGAACGATATTGTTCAGGTTGACTTTGACACAGCGCTTGAAAATGCAAAAAAGGTTATTGCAAACATAAAAGCAAAATCACCCGATGTTAAGATTCATATTGAGTCAGTTACACCGATGATTGAGTCAGCGCAGTATGATTTGCTTAATAATGAAAAGATAAGAAGCTATAACGAGATGATGAAGTCGTTTGCAGAGGAAAACGGCTATCCTTATCTTGATATATATTCCGTTGTTGCGGATGAAAAGGGTAATTTAAAAGAGGAATACTGCAGCGACCCCGACGGTATGGGACTGCACTTCCTTCTCAATGCTGACGCTAAGTGGGAGGAGTACCTCTTGGAGCACCCGGAAGGCGAATAAACAAAAATAAAAATGAAAGAGAGAAAAGGTATGAAAATCAAAACAATTTCAAAAACATTAGTTATTCTTATGATTGCAGCTTTAACAGCATTGTCTGTTTGTGCTTGCGGTGGTAGTGACGGCGGCAAAACTCCGGCTGTTGCTGACATTGCACAGGCGATTATCGACAAATATCCGCTGTCAAGCGCAATGAGCCAGGTTACAGGCGAGGACAAGATTAAGAATGTATACGGCTTTGACGCTGCTGATTACAGTGAAATTGCGGCTTATGTAAACAATTCCGGCACCGAGCAGGACGAGATTGTTATTGTTAAGGCTTCAAGCTCTGATAAGGTTGACGCAATCAAGGAGAAGCTTCAGAACAGAATGACTGCAAAGATGAACTCTACAAAGAACTACCTTCCGGAGCAGTACGAAATGATTAGCAAGTGCGAGGTTGCCTCTAAGGGTGATTATGTGAGAATGTTTATCTCTCCGAATGCTGAGGATATGGTAAATATATTCAACGCTCAATTTGAATAATAAATTAGTTGTTAATATTTTTACGCTTGAACCTGACAGGCAGGGACTTACCTGACTGTCAGGTTAAATTTATAAATGATATTTGCATAATGAGCCTATGATAGGAGTGACCGGGGCAAAATGATATTTTCAAGTCTTTTGTTTTTGTTTTTATTCCTGCCTGTGACATTGCTTGTATATTATGTGGTGCCCAGAGCGTTTAAAAACGTTTTTTTGTTTTTGATTAGCCTTTTATTCTACGGCTGGGGCGAACCTATGTTTGTATTCCTGATGCTTGCCTCAATATTTATCAACTATATACATGCATATCTTATTGACAAGCATAAGGAAAACCGTTCCTTCGGCAAAAAGCTTGTTATATCATCGGTTATAATAAATTTACTGCTTTTAGGCTTCTTCAAATACGCCGGATTTATCGGAAATACTTTGAATATGGTTCTGCCGTTTTTAAACATTCCGATAATCTCTATTCCGCTGCCTATTGGTATTTCATTCTACACTTTCCAGACAATGTCGTGTGTTATAGACGTTTACAGAGGAGATGCTCCGGCAAAAAAGAACTTCATAACCTTCGGTACATATGTTGTACTTTTTCCGCAACTTATCGCAGGCCCTATTGTCCGTTATAAGGATGTTGCCGACCAGCTCGACAACCGCCGTGAGAACATGGACCAGTTTGTTGACGGTGTAAAGCTATTTATGGTTGGTATGGGCAAAAAGATACTTTTAGCCAACCAAATGGGCTTGCTATGGGATAGCATACGGGCAACTGAAAGTCAGGGTGTTCTCGGAAGCTGGGTTGGTATAATTGCATATTCAATGCAGATATACTTTGACTTCAGCGGATATTCAGATATGGCTATCGGACTTGGCAGAATGCTCGGTTTTGAATTCCTTAAAAACTTTGATTATCCGTACATATCAAAGACAATTACAGAGTTCTGGCGCCGTTGGCACATTTCGCTGAGTACGTGGTTTAAGGAGTATGTTTACATACCGCTTGGAGGTAACAGAAAGGGCGTTCCAAGGCAGATAATAAACCTGCTTATTGTTTGGGGCTGCACAGGCTTCTGGCACGGCGCATCGTTAAACTTCCTGCTGTGGGGTCTTTACTTTGGTGTGATTTTGATTATAGAAAAGTTTGTGCTTATGCGCTTTTTACAAAAGCTTCCGGCGGTTATTCAGCACATATATGCGCTGTTTCTCATATGTATCGGCTGGGTTATCTTCTACTTCGAGGATTTCGGCGAGATGATGGGATTTCTTGGCAGTCTGTTTAACCCTGCCGGCGGACTTGTTGGCAGCGACGCTTTGCATATTATTATCTCATACATTCCGCTTTTGGCGGTTGGAGCACTTGCCTGCACACCGCTTGCGGCAAAAATTTATCAGAAGGTCAATACTTGGCAGTACATTTGGATTCCCGAATCGGGTCTTTGCCTTGGCGGATTGCTGCTGTGCACCGCCTCGCTTGTAAGCCAAAGCTACAACCCGTTTATCTATTTCAGATTTTAAGAAAGGAAGGTAGGCAAAATTGGATAAGAAAAAAATTCTTCACTTTATTCCTGCAATAATTTTTTTGGTGTTCATTTTTTCAATGAGCCTGCTGTTCCTTTTCCTTCCCAAAAAGGACTACTCGGTAAATGAAAAGCGCTATTTGGCGGAGTTTCCGAAAACGACCTTTGAAAATATTGTATTTGGCGACTTTGACACCGAATTTGAAACCTATATGGCTGACCACGTTGCAGGCAGGGATTTCTTTGTTGGAACGAATGCATACTACAATCTTGCTACGGGCAGAAACGGTTCAAACGGTGTTTATGCAGGAAAGGATAACTACCTTATCAATGACCCAATCGACAGAGAGAACAAGCTGGAAAGTAACCTGAATATTTTTGCCGAGTTTACCAAAGCGAATAATCTTAATACTAATCTTATGATTATTCCGAGCACAGGCTACGTTATGAGCGACAAGCTGCCGAATAATCATAAGGACTATCTTGACGAACAGTATTTTGACACTATTCAGGAAAATCTTGGTGATATGAAATTCATAAATGTTATGAACTCTTTTAAGCTTGCAGCTCAGGGTGGCGACCAGCTTTATTACCGCACCGACCACCACTGGACAACGCCCGGTGCTTATCTTGGCTATCTTCAGTACTGCAAGAGTGTAGGACTTACCCAGATGCCTGAGGAAGCGTTCAGCAAGACTACGGTAACAGGCTTTTACGGCACAACCTACTCAACAAGTGCTTTGTGGAACACGCCGCCGGATAATATAGAGTTCTGGGAGAACCGTGCAAATCTCGGCGCTGTAAGCGTTAAGATAACCGAGGGTGAAAAAGTAACCGAGCATGACAGTTATTTCTTTATGAGCCACCTGGAAGAGCCTGACAAATACCCGACATTCCTTGACGGCAACCACGCTCTGGTTGAGATTAAAAATGAAAATGCTAAGGGAGGAAAGCTGCTTGTAATAAAGGATTCCTTTGCACACGCAATGGTTCCGTTCCTTTCAGAGCATTATTCGGATATAATTATGGTTGATTTGCGTTACTACAAAAAACCAATCTCGGAGCTTGTAAAGCAGCACGAAATCAATGACTGCCTTGTACTTTACAGCCTTGATAATTTCGCAACGGATACCGATATTGCATTTTTAGCATAAAATAATTCTGAGCCTCTCTTGTTACATTAATGTTGTTAACTTAATAAAACAATTAATCCCGGGTGTGGGCAAAGACCGATATGCTTGTTACACAGGGGGCTGTTTGACGATAAATATGGTGGTTGAGGATAATATGGAATCTAAGGAAAAGGAAAAAAGAAAGCTATTCAACATAATATTCAATACAGTTATAATACTTGTGTTTTTAGCCGGTATTGCTTTGCTGACTTATCCGTCGCTTGGCAATATGATAAGCTGTGTTCAGCAGCAGCATGTAGTAGATGAATATCAAAAGCAGGTTTCCAAGATGCTGAAAAAGGATCTTGCAATGCAAAAGCAACTTGCAATTGACTACAACAACTCTTTGGATCAGATTACCCTGCAGGACCCTTTCTCTGAGGAAGAGCCTGCGGAGGTTGAAACTACTGAGCCTGAGCAGTCGCTTGACGAGTATTTCAAAGCGCTGAGCATTAACAGTGAAAATATGATGGGATATATAAAAATTCCGAAAATTTCAATTTCAATCCCAATTTACCATGACGCTACCGAGGTGCAGCTTCAAAAGGGTATTGGTCATTTGAGAGGAACCTCTTTGCCCATAGGCGGCATTGGTACGCATTGTGTTTTGTCGGGGCATACAGGAGTTCCCGGAAATATGCTTTTTACTGACCTTGACAAGCTTGAAAATGGCGATAGATTTTATTTGCATGTGCTTGACGAGGTGTTGGCATATCGAGTTGTCAGTGTTGAGGTAGTGGAGCCTGACGATACTTCGAAAATTCAGATTGACCCCAAAAAAGATTTATGTACGCTTCTAACCTGTACGCCTTATGGAATTAACTCACACAGACTGCTTGTTACAGGTGAGAGAACAACCTATACTCCCGGCGAGGATGAGGAAGACGTTGAAGTAATCGAGGTTACTGATGCAGAAGGAAATGTAGTAGAAACAATGGTATTGCCGAGGGATTACTTTGAAATTTTCGGACTAAAAATTCCGAACTGGGTTGTGTATACGCTCATACCGGTTGTGGCACTGCTGATTATCTTAGTTTTTGTTATTATAGTAAGGAGAAGGCTGAGGAAAACACGGGAAAAGAAAGAATAACAGCGGCAACAAAAAATAAACCGAACTGCAATATGCGGGTCGGTTTTTAGTGTTATTAAGCGTTTATATATAATACTCCATTATATAATCGTCCATAACAAAGCCGTTGCCAATGTCGGTGACAGTGCTTTTGGCGTTTACAAAGCCTAAGTGCTCGTAAACAGCTATTGTATTTGCATTGTGTTTGTTTACGGTTAGATAGATTTTTTCCTTGCACTCGTTTTTTGCGGTGTTAAGCTCATAAGTGAACATTGCCTTGCCGAGGCCGAGTCCTCTCTTTTCACTTTTAACATAAAGCTTGCTCAAAAACAGAGCGTTATCTTCAAGCTTGTAGCCGCTGTATCCTGCAAGCTCGCCGTTTGAATAGACGGCTATGTATTTCATACCGTCTTTAAGCTGCTGTTTCATTGCCTGTTCGCTTTGGAATTTTTCAAGCATATAATCAACCTGAGCCTTGCCTATTATCGGTGTGAAGTGTTCGTTCCAGATAATTTTCGCAAGTGCGGCAATTTCGGCAACATTGCCGCTATCAACGTTTTTTATTTCAACTGACATATATACACCTCTATTTGCATAATTCTTAAATTATATATATATACTACCACGCTTGGACACAAAAGTGCAAGCCAAAGCGGGAAAATAACCCCATATTAAACAATTTTTTACTTTTATTGCCGTAAAACCACTTGATAAAAGCGTGATAATTGCTTATAATTAAAACGTATAAAGAAAAGTTTATACTATAACCAATGTGAAAGGAGTACCTGTATGAATTATTCTCACGAAGTTGAAAATATGTGTACGGTAACAAAGGGACCACATCACGGTCCGGCTCCCATTCCCGAGGAGGGCAAGTGGGTTAAGGCTTATGAAATCAAGGACATCGCCGGTTTATCTCATGGTATCGGCTGGTGCGCACCTCAGCAGGGCGCTTGCAAGCTTACTCTTAATGTTAAAGAGGGTATTGTTGAAGAAGCTCTTGTTGAAACAATTGGCTGCTCAGGTATGACTCATTCCGCAGCTATGGCTGCTGAGATTCTTCCGGGCAAAACTCTTTTAGAGTGCCTGAACACTGACCTTGTTTGTGACGCAATCAACACAGCTATGAAAAACATTTTTGAGCAACTCGTTTACGGCAGAAGCCAGACGGCTTTCTCTGAGGACGGTCTTCCGGTTGGCGCAGGCCTCGAGGATCTTGGCAAGGGCCTTCGTTCTCAGGTTGGCACAATGTTCAGCACAAAGGCTAAGGGCGTTCGCTTTATGGAAATGGCAGAGGGCTACGTTCTTAAAACTGCTCTTGACGAGAATGACGAGGTTATCGGCTATCAGTTTGTTAAGCTTGGCAAAATGATGGAGGATATCCGCCACGGTGTAAGCCCTGATGAGGCTTACAAAAACAACATCGGTCAGTATGGTCGCTTTGACGGCGCAGCCAAGTATATTGACCCAAGAGAAGAATAATCGGGGAGGACGACGAATATGGCAAACAATGTAACTTTTGAAAGTAAAGAGCGCAGAATGCCTAAGATCGAGAAGTGCCTTGCCGAATATGGTATTGCAAGTCTTGAAGAGGCAAGAGAGCTTTGCTTAAATGCCGGCTTTGATCCGGACGCTATTGTTAAGGGCGTTCAGCCAATAGCATTTGAAAATGCTTCATGGGCTTACACACTTGGTTGTGCAGTAGCTATCAAGAAGCAGGTTAAAACAGCTGCTGACGCAGCAGCAGCAATCGGTATTGGCCTTGAGGCTTTCTGTGTTCCCGGTTCTGTTGCAGAGCAGAGAAACGTAGGCCTTGGTCACGGTAACCTTGGCGCAATGCTTTTGAGGGACGAGACAAAGTGCTTCGCATTTTTGGCAGGTCACGAGAGCTTTGCAGCTGCTGAGGGCGCTATTGGTATTGCAAGAAGCGCTAACAAGGCAAGAAAAGAGCCGTTAAGAGTTATTCTTAATGGTCTTGGCAAGGACGCAGCTTACATTATTTCTCGTATCAACGGCTTTACATATGTAAAGACAGATTACGATTTCTTCACAGGCGAGCTTAAGGTTATAGAGGAAAGACCTTTCTCCGACGGCGAGAGAGCTGCTGTTAAGTGCTACGGCGCTAACGATGTTCGTGAAGGCGTTGCAATCATGGTTCACGAAGGTGTTGACGTTTCTATCACAGGTAACTCAACTAACCCGACTCGTTTCCAGCATCTTGTTGCAGGTACCTACAAAAAGTGGGCGCTTGAAAACGGCAAGAAATATTTCTCAGTAGCAAGCGGTGGCGGCACAGGCCGTACACTTCACCCGGATAACATGGGTGCAGGTCCTGCTTCTTACGGTCTTACAGACTCAATGGGTCGTATGCACGGCGACGCTCAGTTTGCAGGTTCTTCTTCTGTTCCTGCTCACGTTGAGATGATGGGTCTTATCGGCATGGGCAACAACCCGATGGTAGGTGCTACTGTTGCTTGTGCAGTTGCTGTATATGAAGGTCTTAATAAGTAATTTCATATTGGTATAGGACGGCATACTATTGTTAATAAAGCCCTCTCGGTTTTACGGGAGGGCTTTTGTGTGCATAAAAAGCCTTTCCGGCATAAAACCGAAAAGGCTTTAACGTTAGTTCAGAAAAAACTTAGCTTTCAATATCTCTTGTGAAGCAGCGGAAAAGCATTGCAATACCGCCAACGATAAGCGAAAGACCAACAACGATGTCTGCAATGTTGATAGCTGTAATAATAGGGTTGCAGAATACTATTACGCCTGCTATGATGCATAGAATTCCCCAAACTGTAAGCCAGCCCCAGCCCTTTGCATGAAGACGGTGCATATCAAAGGAACGGGAGAGGTAGTTTATTCCGCTGACGAGCAGCCAGATTCCAACCAGAACTCCGATTGTGAGTGTAAGGAAGCCCTTGCTGTATTCGCCAAAGCAAATCATTGCGCCGAATATAATTGAGAGGATGCCGTCAGCAAGCACCCAGCCTGCACCAAGCATAACCTTGCGGCTTGCAAAATAAGCGATTATGTTGAGCAAACCCGCAATAAGCAATGCACCGCCGATTATGTACGATACTGTGATAATAGACGCGAGTGGATTGAAGAATGTGGCCAGACCGGCAAGCAAAAGCAAAACGCCGCCTATTGCCCACAAAACTTTGATGAAAACCTTCATTTTAATTACCTCCGTTTTTTAAAAAAATTATGCCGCAGCATTTATTATAAAATCACTCTTTCGGTGACTTTATTTATTTTTTTGTGAAGCTGTCCTTAAGCGATACGGTGCGGTTAAAGACAAGCTTGCCTTCCTCTGAGCTTTTACTGTCGGCGCAGAAATAGCCGAGGCGCATAAACTGATATGAGCCTGTGTAGCCGTCGTCGCCAAGCGTCTTTTCAACCTTGCAGTTATCAAGTACCTTGAGCGAATCCGGGTTCAGGTATTTAAGAAAATTCTTGTCGCCTGAGTCCGGGTCGGATACTGTAAAGAGATTGTCATACAGCCTTACCTGTGCATCCTTGCAGTTGTTAGCGTCTACCCAGTGGATAGTGCCCCTTATCTTTCTGCCGTCAGGTGCATTTCCTCCCCTTGTTTCGGGGTCATAGGTTGCGTAAACCTCCAAAACATTGCCGTTTTCGTCCTTTTTACAGCCGGTGCATTTTACAATATAGGTCGATTTCAGTCGAACCTCGTTGCCGGGATAAAGGCGCTGATATTTCTTTATCGGCTCCTCCATAAAGTCATCGGCTTCAATGTAGCTTTCACGGCTGAAGGTAACTGTGCGTGTGCCGTCTTCAGGGCGGTTGGGGTTGTTTTCAACCTCAAACTCTTCGGTTTTACCCTCAGGGTAGTTAGTTATAACAAGCTTTATCGGGCGAAGCACAGCCATTGTTCTGCGAGCGTTCATATTTAAATCCTCACGCAGGCAGTGCTCCAAAAAGCTGTATTCAATTGTGCTGTTTACCTTTGCAACGCCGACACGGCTTATAAAGTCACGGATAGCCGCCGGTGTGTAGCCTCTGCGCCTTAAGCCGCAAAGTGTGGGCATTCTCGGGTCGTCCCAACCGTCAACATAGCCCTCCTCAACAAGTGTGCGGAGTTTTCTCTTGCTCATTACGGTATTGTTAATTCCAAGACGGGCAAACTCAATTTGGCGTGGCTTGCACGGGGCTGAGATATTGTCGATAACCCAATCATAAAGAGGACGGTGTGCTTCAAATTCAAGAGAGCAAAGCGAATGTGTAACGCCCTCAAGCGCATCCTCTATTGGATGAGCAAAATCATACATAGGATATATGCACCACTCGTCGCCTGTGCGGTGGTGATTTGCGTGGTTGATTCTGTATATAACAGGGTCACGCATATTGAAGTTGCCAGAGGCAAGGTCGATTTTTGCTCTGAGAGTCATTTTGCCGTCTTCAAATTCGCCTTCCTTCATTCGGCGGAAGAGGTCAAGGCTCTCCTGTATTGGTCTGTCACGGTACGGGCTTTTTGCAGGGGTTGTAAGGTCGCCTCTGTTTTCCTTAACCTCGTCTGCGGTCATTTCGCATACATAGGCAAGACCCTTGTTGATTAGCTCACAGGCGAATTCATACATCTGCGGAAAATACTGCGATGCATAAAAAAATCTGTCACCCCAGTCATAGCCGAGCCAGTGAATGTCTTCCTTAATAGCGTCAACGTACTCAACATCCTCTTTGGTAGGGTTGGTATCGTCCATACGCAGGTTGCACATTCCGCCGTACTTTTCAGCTGTGCCGAAGTCAATGCACAGAGCCTTTGCGTGGCCTATGTGCAGATAGCCGTTAGGCTCAGGCGGAAAACGTGTGTGAACGGTCATTCCCTCAAACTGACCGCCTTTTGCTATATCCTCATCTATAAAATCATGAATAAAGTTTCCGTTATATGCGGTTTCCTCCGCATTTTTTATTTCATCTGCCACATTAATCCTCCTCGTTAAGCTTTGAGCTTTGCAAGTCCCTTTTCCATTCTGCTGAGTGACTCATCTCTGCCCAATATATCAAGAATTTCAATCGCACCGCCGGGTGTTACGGTTTTTCCGCTTACAGCAATTCTTGCCGGCCACATAACGGTTCCGTTTTTAAGACCCTGCTGTTGTGCAAGATTTATAAGGCAATCGTGGATAGAATCGTGATTCCAATCCGAAAGCTCCTTAAGCTTGTCAATAACCATCTGTAAAACAACCGGAGAATTTTCAAGGTTTGTTTTACTCTTTTTGTTTACGAAAAGCTCCTTTTCGTATTCCGGCTGAACGTCAAGGAACGATACCATTTCCGGAATCTGCGTGAGCCTTGTAACACGTTGCTGCAAAATTGAAGCAACCTTCTTAAGGTCAATGCTCTCATTTGTGATGCCCTTCTTTAAGTATGGCTCTGAAACTGATGTGAATTCATCAAGCGACATTCTTTTAATGTACTCGCCGTTCATCCATTCAAGCTTATCATAGTCGAATATAGCCGGCGACTTGCTTATTCCGTCAACTGAGAATGCCTTGGTAAGCTCGTCCATTGTGAATATTTCCTGATTATCCTTAGGACACCAGCCAAGAAGTGCAATGTAGTTTATGATTGCCTCAGGCAGATAACCCTCGCAAACCAAATCTTCAAAGCTTGTTGAGCCGTGACGCTTTGAAAGCTTCGACACATTGCCGTCTGCATCCTTGCCCATTATAAGCGGAAGGTGGATATATGTTGGAATTTCCCAGCCGAATGCATCGTAAAGCAGGTTGTATTTCGGGGTAGAGCTTAAATACTCTGAGCCTCTTACAACGTGAGTTATACCCATTGTATGGTCATCAATTACGTTTGCAAAGTTATAGGTCGGGTAGCCGTCTGTCTTTATTAAAATCTGGTCTTGAAGCTCGCTGTTCTCAACGGTGATGCTGCCGTAAACTGCGTCATCAAAGGTGGTGGAGCCTTCAAGCGGCATTTTCTGACGTATTACAAACGGAACGCCCTCAGCGGCAAGGCGGTCGCTTTCTTCCTTAGAAATGTCACGGCAATGGCGGTCATAACCGCCGCCTATGTTGTCCTCCTGAAGCTTTTCAAGCCTTTCCTTTGTGCAGAAGCAACGGTACGCCTTTCCCTCGTCAATCAGCTTCTGAGCATAGGGAAGATACATATCCTTGCGTTCACTCTGAACATACGGACCAAAGGTGCCTCCGATATCAGGGCCTTCATCGTGCTTTATGCCTGCGGCTGTGAGCGTGTTGTATATAATATCAACAGCTCCCTCAACATATCGTTCACGGTCAGTATCCTCTATTCTTAAAACAAAGGTTCCTCCCTGCGACTTTGCAACAAGGTATTCGTAAAGCGCCGTTCTGAGGTTGCCGACGTGCATTGAACCTGTCGGACTCGGCGCATATCGTGTGCGTACTGTTTTATCCGCCATTTTTCCCATTCCTTTCGGATATAAATTGATAGCAGCGTGCAAAACGCCATATTAGATAATATTTCTTTTATTATACCAAAAAGAAAAGTATTTTTAAATAGGTTTTTTAAATTTTTCATAAAGAAAGGGACAAGCACTTGAAGTGAACCCCAAAGTTTAGACAAAATTAAATATTAAATTACTTGAGAATGAGTTCGGTATTGTACCGGGCTCATTTTCAGTTTTGATACAATTCGTTCATTGTTGTAGTAATCGATGTATTTC
>NZ_WNJZ01000028.1 GCF_024433635.1 Ruminococcus sp. zg-924
TTACAGTTTTCATAGCGGATAGATTCCTCCTGTTGCTTTTTTGGTTTAGCAACTTAACTGTAACACAGAGGTTCTCTATTCGCTATACTTTTTTTGCTTTTTGTAACACATCAATTGTAATCCTACAAAGTAGATTTACAAATGATTTTCTAAAATATTGAATTGGTTGACAAAATATGGTAGAATAACCTTGATAAAATCTATTCTTTGGCCATTACGGCTTTAAATCTATCCATACTGGATTGTAAAGATGCCATGCAAAGACTGCCCTTTTGAAAATTGCGACTTTAAATCTATCCATACTGGATTGTAAAGGTCTTGGCTTATGCCGGGGCAACCGTTTCCGCCACCTTTAAATCTATCCATACTGGATTGTAAAGTGATAGCACCTTCGCAGAACTGACAGGTGCTATTTACTTTAAATCTATCCATACTGGATTGTAAAGACTTCACAGCGACAAACCTCAGTTTTCTTTATCACTTTAAATCTATCCATACTGGATTGTAAAGTGATGACAAGCTGGAACTTATCATTGCAAACACAACTTTAAATCTATCCATACTGGATTGTAAAGTTACTTTGAAATGCTTTCCATTGATCGACTGGCATACTTTAAATCTATCCATACTGGATTGTAAAGAACCTTTTTTTGCTGCCCCTCGGTCATCTTGCCGGCTTTAAATCTATCCATACTGGATTGTAAAGTCACTTCTGTCACCTTTTCTGAAATTCATTTCGTCACTTTAAATCTATCCATACTGGATTGTAAAGTTCTCGTATATCTTGCAAGCTCCACCCAGCCCCAACCTTTAAATCTATCCATACTGGATTGTAAAGTAGCAATGTCGCCGACCCACGCATTGCCGTCTTGCCTTTAAATCTATCCATACTGGATTGTAAAGTTTTTTATTTTGCTGACCGACACCGTAATAATGCAGCTTTAAATCTATCCATACTGGATTGTAAAGGTTATAGTATGTTTTTCGCTCAATAGCTAATTTTGCCTTTAAATCTATCCATACTGGATTGTAAAGGTTGAATGGCGGTTCAAAGTTGAGAAATTTAACCAACTTTAAATCTATCCATACTGGATTGTAAAGTAATATCGGCGGCTGTCACCTTGTCAACAGTTTTTCCTTTAAATCTATCCATACTGGATTGTAAAGCAACTATTGCAAAACTTTGAAGCAATTGGATTGTCTTTAAATCTATCCATACTGGATTGTAAAGACATTCACAATCGGTTACAAGGGACTCGTCCAGCTCCTTTAAATCTATCCATACTGGATTGTAAAGGTAATGCTCTGAGAGGCGAGTGCAGACGTCTCATTCTTTAAATCTATCCATACTGGATTGTAAAGCACTGTCTAATATTGATATTACTTTTTCAGTTAGATCTTTAAATCTATCCATACTGGATTGTAAAGGAACACTTAATCGTTGAAAAAGAATCTCTCTTTAATCTTTAAATCTATCCATACTGGATTGT
This sequence comes from Ruminococcus sp. zg-924, assembly GCF_024433635.1. Classification (GTDB taxonomy): domain Bacteria; phylum Bacillota; class Clostridia; order Oscillospirales; family Acutalibacteraceae; genus UBA7067. The sequence continues at coordinate 1,491 of NZ_WNJZ01000028.1, forward strand.
AAAGATATATAATTATGAATTATTAAATTGTCAGTTTACGCTTTAAATCTATCCATACTGGATTGTAAAGGTGCTTCAGAAACTTCTCGGACATACAGACATTAAACTTTAAATCTATCCATACTGGATTGTAAAGAGGTTATGCAGCTGATAAAACAACGCATAAATGTAACTTTAAATCTATCCATACTGGATTGTAAAGGAAAATAAAAATAAGAGAGGTAATTAAAATGAAAGACTTTAAATCTATCCATACTGGATTGTAAAGAGGTCTTTGGCGACGCTGTGGTTTTCGGCAATGCCCTTTAAATCTATCCATACTGGATTGTAAAGTATTAAAAAACCTCCGTGTGGTAACTTATTTACTATCTTTAAATCTATCCATACTGGATTGTAAAGAAGTTTTACACAATAAAGGACGTGTGTAAATTGACTTTAAATCTATCCATACTGGATTGTAAAGAAGAGCAGGGTCACCCTGATGTTTTGCCATTTCCTCTTTAAATCTATCCATACTGGATTGTAAAGTACTGTAATTTACGTACAGCAACGGGAATATAAGCCTTTAAATCTATCCATACTGGATTGTAAAGTTTTGATACTTCTATTGCAGTAATCTATATTCAGCTTTAAATCTATCCATACTGGATTGTAAAGTTTTCACTATCCGACACGCTACGGGCTTAATTCCTCCTTTAAATCTATCCATACTGGATTGTAAAGAATGAAATACGATTTCGAGGGTCTTGCAGCAGGCACTTTAAATCTATCCATACTGGATTGTAAAGGTATATTTTCAGACCATCAAGGCCGGCGAATACAACCTTTAAATCTATCCATACTGGATTGTAAAGATCATCTTCGTCAATTTTTTCTTTAACTTGTCCTCCTTTAAATCTATCCATACTGGATTGTAAAGACGATAAAGGCAGGTATTACATAGAAACATACTGGCTTTAAATCTATCCATACTGGATTGTAAAGACAACTTTTCCAACGCAGTATGTATTGTAGTTTTCCTTTAAATCTATCCATACTGGATTGTAAAGTACGTTCTGCAGCTGTCGATTTTTTGTAACGCTTACTTTAAATCTATCCATACTGGATTGTAAAGATATTGTACCCGTGCCGGATCATTGCACCGACACACTTTAAATCTATCCATACTGGATTGTAAAGGTAAGAATTGGCATACAAGCCCTGCTATCCTCAAGCCTTTAAATCTATCCATACTGGATTGTAAAGCTTGCTGAAGCTCTGGTATATCATCTGTGTTTAAACTTTAAATCTATCCATACTGGATTGTAAAGTACCACCAGAAATACCGACGCTTGTAGCACCGCCGCTTTAAATCTATCCATACTGGATTGTAAAGCATATGAGCGGATACGGTGACGCTTTGGCTCGGTGTCTTTAAATCTATCCATACTGGATTGTAAAGGCTCATATGCAAGAGCGCTGTCAAGGTCATTAAAGGCTTTAAATCTATCCATACTGGATTGTAAAGACTTAAGACTTGATTTCGATGACGCAGGAACTGACACTTTAAATCTATCCATACTGGATTGTAAAGTTATATCGTCAATCGGCGGGTTTACAGGTTGTGCGGCTTTAAATCTATCCATACTGGATTGTAAAGCCACGTAAACGGAATTCGATATATGCGGTCTGCTGTCTTTAAATCTATCCATACTGGATTGTAAAGTTAATTAAGCCGCTCCAGGTTTCCGATATTGTAAAACTTTAAATCTATCCATACTGGATTGTAAATCACAGAGAATATTTTCCGGCAGGTTAATAATTCCAACTTTAAATCTATCCATACTGGATTGTAAATTTGTTGAAAGGCAGGTCATTCTCTCTGAAATAGCCCTTTAAATCTATCCATACTGGATTGTAAATAACAGCATTTTAACTCCTAAATCAATTCCGAGCTGCCTTTAAATCTATCCATACTGGATTGTAAATCCACAGCGGAAACTCAACCGTCAAACGCTGAGTGCCTTTAAATCTATCCATACTGGATTGTAAATTTGGAAGCCCTGCGGCAATAAGTGTTTGTGCGGCAGCTTTAAATCTATCCATACTGGATTGTAAATGAAATTCAAGAGCTTACTACTGAACAGAGTGGAAATACTTTAAATCTATCCATACTGGATTGTAAATTTCTAATCATTGGATAGAAAACACTTTTAAAAACCCCTTTAAATCTATCCATACTGGATTGTAAATTCAACATTGAATTTATAGTCACGTCCTTGTTCTGCTTTAAATCTATCCATACTGGATTGTAAATATGCTTCTTTGTTATTTCAAAAGAAGTAGCTCCTACTTTAAATCTATCCATACTGGATTGTAAATCCTAATACCTCTGTTAATACTGTCAGCACCTTTTGCCTTTAAATCTATCCATACTGGATTGTAAATTTCTCAGCTGTGTTGCTCTGGAAGTTCAGTCGATTTCTTTAAATCTATCCATACTGGATTGTAAATATATTTCACGTCGTTTTTGCCAATCGGCTTTTTGACTTTTAAATCTATCCATACTGGATTGTAAATGCTAACTGTTGATGTTGCTGTGTCTTCTGCAACAACTTTAAATCTATCCATACTGGATTGTAAATTTCGGATATAAACATCTTATAAAATAAATAAATAGTCTTTAAATCTATCCATACTGGATTGTAAATTCGGAACCAAACAAGTGTGATGAGCAGAATTATCTCCCTTTAAATCTATCCATACTGGATTGTAAATCTGCCCACAGTTGGTCTATCTCGCTCTCAAGCTCAGCTTTAAATCTATCCATACTGGATTGTAAATCTGCTCAGCTCGGCGATAGCGGAAGGGTTTTTGCATCCTTTAAATCTATCCATACTGGATTGTAAATCTTTTGGATATACGATTAAAGATAAAAAATATATAACTTTAAATCTATCCATACTGGATTGTAAATGAGTACCACCAATATGTTTCTATGTAATACTTGCCTCTTTAAATCTATCCATACTGGATTGTAAATAACCAACATCGCAATATTCAGATATTTCTTGAAGCCTTTAAATCTATCCATACTGGATTGTAAATCATTGAATGAGCTCTTATATGATTTAAAGCGTATTGCTTTAAATCTATCCATACTGGATTGTAAATTTTATACGGTAGTATTTAGTCAACCCCATTGTTGACTTTAAATCTATCCATACTGGATTGTAAATTCAAACTTTGACGCAAAATCAAAATTTCGTGATAGGCTTTAAATCTATCCATACTGGATTGTAAATTCAGTATGGACGGATATAAACAAAAAGCACCTCCAACTTTAAATCTATCCATACTGGATTGTAAATTGCGATCACGGAGATATTCAGTATCATTGGTAGTACCCTTTAAATCTATCCATACTGGATTGTAAATGCGACAGCGAAAGCTGTTCCCCATAGCCCGTTGGCTTTAAATCTATCCATACTGGATTGTAAATGTATATATCGGTAAAATACGCTGGAACCCAAAGTGCCTTTAAATCTATCCATACTGGATTGTAAATCGAGAAAGATAACAGCGGACGAACTTCTTGACCTTCTTTAAATCTATCCATACTGGATTGTAAATAGGTTTGCGGCGATGCGACAATCGGTAAGCCATCACCTTTAAATCTATCCATACTGGATTGTAAATTTAGACAATAAACAGCAGTTTAAGCGCCCAAACTCCTTTAAATCTATCCATACTGGATTGTAAATAACGCATTTGACAATCGCTATATCGCCGTCGGCAACGCTTTAAATCTATCCATACTGGATTGTAAAGGTTGTTTTAAGATACAACACGCTATCTCAGTCTGTACTTTAAATCTATCCATACTGGATTGTAAAGACAGAAATTCTTAATATGCTTACAGAAGAGCCAAACTTTAAATCTATCCATACTGGATTGTAAAGTCGTCAGAGTTTTATTATCGACGGCAAAAAGACAGACTTTAAATCTATCCATACTGGATTGTAAAGAATATTTTTAACTTTTTATCTAACCCTCTCTCGTTCTTTAAATCTATCCATACTGGATTGTAAAGATGTAAAGGGTATATAGCAGGAAATAGGAGGTTGTCACTTTAAATCTATCCATACTGGATTGTAAAGAGAAAATGTGACCGTCGCTAAGAAAAATAGACTTAACTTTAAATCTATCCATACTGGATTGTAAAGATTGGATATGAACGTGACGATACTTTGCACATTAACTTTAAATCTATCCATACTGGATTGTAAAGCAACGAGCGAAACGATAAAATTTGAAAATCTGTCAACTTTAAATCTATCCATACTGGATTGTAAAGGTTCTTTGTCATCAGAAGCAGAAACCAAATTCAGAGCCTTTAAATCTATCCATACTGGATTGTAAAGTGAGGTGTCAGCCGAAGAATTATTAAAAGCTTTCGCAACTTTAAATCTATCCATACTGGATTGTAAAGACTGGTGTTGACGGTATACGCATCGTGTTTTCTCGGCTTTAAATCTATCCATACTGGATTGTAAATTATGGTGTGGCAAGCCACCACTCATTTTTTACCTTGCTTTAAATCTATCCATACTGGATTGTAAATTGACGTATGGCTTACCTCGTATCCATGTGCCGTTACTTTAAATCTATCCATACTGGATTGTAAATGAGAAAGAGGTTGAGTCGTCAATCGATAATCCTGAACTTTAAATCTATCCATACTGGATTGTAAATATTTACCACCGCTGTGAGTTGTTATTCCAGTAACGCCTTTAAATCTATCCATACTGGATTGTAAAGTTTTCTTTTAGCTTTTTTATTTTTGAATTCTTCTCACTTTAAATCTATCCATACTGGATTGTAAAGATTATCCGTTCAAGTGCGAATTTCCGCATCATGTTGCTTTAAATCTATCCATACTGGATTGTAAACTATAGACAGCTTGTCGCGTTCTATGCCGCCGCCTGTCCTTTAAATCTATCCATACTGGATTGTAAACTTTACCCAACTTTTGCTCTTGACACTGTATCCTCTGTCTTTAAATCTATCCATACTGGATTGTAAACCATATAAGACCTGCGGAAAAATTTGCGGTTGAAGAACTTTAAATCTATCCATACTGGATTGTAAATATTTATGAAACAGTGGAAGTTGATTGCGAAACAGTACTTTAAATCTATCCATACTGGATTGTAAATTCGGCAAAATTCCCGATGCCGGCGAGGTGTTCGACTTTAAATCTATCCATACTGGATTGTAAATAAGAAAGGAGTGTAAAGCAGATGGATGAGGAAAGCCTTTAAATCTATCCATACTGGATTGTAAATGAATCAGATATTTATAATACACTAAGCCGAGAATATCTTTAAATCTATCCATACTGGATTGTAAATCCTCAAATATTTGCGATAATACTTTTATTGACAAACTTTAAATCTATCCATACTGGATTGTAAATTCAGATATAAGAGCTTCCACAATATCGCACTCCCAACTTTAAATCTATCCATACTGGATTGTAAATTTGTGTACTTGGCGACGGTCGCTTAAGGTTTATCATCTTTAAATCTATCCATACTGGATTGTAAATGTGCTTGCACCTTTTAACGCCGATTCACGCAATCCCTTTAAATCTATCCATAATGGAGGGGTTACGGGAGATTAGATTGATATGCAAAGAATTGTGGTAGTACCGTATGCTGAAATTAAAAAATTTATAGTCTGTTACAATAAGTTAAGCTGATGAGCTGTGTGTAATCACAAATCATCAGCTTTTCGATTTTTCTTACAAAATGTCACTTTAGAGTCACATTCCGCCTATATAATGACATTGTAGTTGAAAGGGAGTGCTAAAAAGCATTTGCTTTAGTTCAAATCAATTTCATTGGAGGTATTATTATGGAAATTCTTAGAGTAGAAAACCTGACTAAAACCTATGGTGCAGGTGCAAATGCGGTGAATGCAGTTGATGCCGTTTCATTCACTGTTGAGCAGGGCGAGTTTGTCGCTATTGTTGGCGCAAGTGGAAGCGGCAAATCAACGCTTCTGCATTTGATAGGCGGAGTTGACAGACCGACAAGTGGTAAAATTTTTATTGACGGCAATGAGATTAACCATATGAATAACGATAAGCTGGCAATCTTTCGCCGCAGGCAGATAGGAATTGTCTATCAGTTTTATAATCTGATTCCGATTCTGACTGTTGAGGAAAATATAACTCTCCCGTGCGACCTTGACGGCAGTTCTGTCGATAAAAGCCGCCTTGATGAAATTCTAATGTCCTTTGGGCTTAAAGAAAGACGAAATAACCTGCCGAATCAGCTTTCAGGCGGACAGCAGCAAAGAACTGCAATCGCAAGAGCGCTGATATACCGTCCGGCAATTTTGCTTGCTGATGAACCGACAGGCAACCTCGATTCTAAAGCGTCTGAGGACATTATGAGTATGTTAAAGCTTACAAACAAAAATTATGGTCAGACGATTGTAATGATAACGCATGACCTTGAAATGGCAAATCAGGCTGATCGTGTTATTACAATCAGCGACGGTAAAATCGTAGGGGAGGCGTAAGGAATGAAAATTCTGAATAAGCTTACCCTCAAAAATCTTCGCTTAAATAAAAGCCGAACGATAGTTACAATTATAGGAATTATACTGTCAGCGGCGCTTATAACGGTTGTGGCAGGTATCGCTTCAAGCGGTCAGCAAAGCGTGATTAATGCAGAGATATACGCAAGAGGCGATTATGATTTATGTCTGCGCGGTAACGTAACAAAGGATAATATTGAGTCCGTCCAAGCAAACCGTAATGTTAATTCAATTTTTTATACCGATTCGATCGGCTGTGCTAAAATGCCGAGTCCTAAGCTTGAGCATAAACCGTATGTGTATATCATGTCAATCAGTTCAAACGCATTCGGACAAAATATAAAAACCTCGCTTGCTGAGGGCAGATATCCGCAAAACAGCAATGAGCTTGTTGTGCCAAGTGACTACATCAAGTGGTCAAATGAAAGCCCGAAAATCGGGGACACCATTACGCTTGATATAGGCAACCGTGTATCGGAAAACGGTGAAATAATTAACCCTATTCAGAGCTATGGCTTTATTGACAATTCTGAAGAAAGAGAAAAAGAAGATATTGACGTTAAGCTGCAAAGGCAGTATAAAATTGTCGGTATTTTATCTGATGAATCAACTAACGCAATTATGCTTGACCAAAATTCCGCCTGTATCTCTGTATTTACTGCCGCCGATATTAATAATCTGTCTGATAATGCTGTTATGTATGTTGATTTAACCCCTGACGGCGAGAAGAATTGTTTTGCAGCAGCCTCTGAAATTTCAGGTGTTGACGAAGAAGAAATGAATCTTTATTTTACTGGAGATGGAGAGTGTCCTTCAGCTAAATATGAATCCATAGATATACATACCACTTTGCTTGCCTACAAGGGCTACGGTATGAGTGATGAGACAATGAATTCTCTTTATATGATCGCTTCTATCGTCATTGCCATTGTTATCATTACAAGCGTATTTGTCATCCGCAACAGCTTTGCAATATCAATTACAGAAAAAACAAAGCTATACGGTATGATTGCCTCGGTCGGTGCAACGTCAAAGCAAATTCGCAAAAATGTAATGTTTGAGGGGTTTATACTCGGATTAATCGGTATACCGCTTGGTTTATTGCTTGGTGTTGGCGTTGTTGCTCTACTTTTACAAATATTAAATATTTTGCTCAAAGACGGCCTTAACGGTATCACTCTTGTTTACTCCGTACCGCCGTTAGCCTTGACTTTATCTGTTGTTTTGTCGGCCGCAACAATATTCTTTTCAACAATCTCAAGTGCTGTACGTGCGTCTAAAATTGCACCCATTGACGCTATCAGAAGCAGCAACGATATAACGCTCGGCAAAAAGAAGCGGAGCCTGCATTCTCCAAAGTTTGTAAAAAAGCTTTTCGGCATTGGCGGCGATGTAGCATACAAAAATTTGAAGCGCAGTAAAAAGAAATACCGTACAACTGTAATTTCTATTGTTGTCAGTGTTGCTCTTTTTATTTCTATATCCTCCTTCATTAATTACGGCAACAAGGAAGTTGAGGAACATTATCAAACTATAGACTACAACCTTTTTGTCGATTCTTCAGGAGATGTAGTTTTTGAAGATTACGAAAACGACCTGAAAAAAATAGCTAATATGGATGGTGTTACGTCATCAAGAATGGATATGCTGGCACATCTTGAGGCTACAACTTCAAATTTGTCCTTAAGCAAAGAGGCGGAGGAGTATACTGATTTGTATTATAATGGATACTTTTCCTGTGATATATTCGGGCTTACCGATGATGAATTTAAGGCGTATACCAAAAGTCTTGGCTTAAGCTATGATGAAGTCAAGGATAAGGGAATACTTTATAACACAGTTGAGTACAGGGATAAAGACGGAAAAACCCAATATGCCGATTATTTAAATATTGAAAAGGGAGCTAAGCTTGATTTTGTGACGACTATCGAAAAAAGCGACCCGGATTATAAGGAGATAGGCAGTATAGAGATTGCAGCCGATTCTGATAAGACAGCAATCGAAACCGACTATGATATTTCCCCCGGTACACTGTATGTGCGTCAAGATTGGATGAGAAATAATATTCCAAGCGAAGAACTATATTTGTCACTGCAAATTCATGCCGAAAATGCCGACGAGCTTGAGCAAAATATACTAAGTATGGGATATGCAAACATATATGTATATAACTATGATAAAATAGCTCGCTCGTTGAATTCGATATATCTTGCGATATCTATCTTTATATACGGCTTTATCATAGTAATAACGCTTATAGGTGTAACCAATATTTTTAACACTATCACAACCAATATGCGTCTCAGAAGCAAGGAATTCGCTATGCTTAAGTCAATAGGAATGACAAAGCGTGAGTTCAACCGAATGGTGCGCCTTGAAAGCCTGTTTTACGGACTAAAATCACTTATTATAGGAATACCTATTGGAGTGTTGGGTGGATATCTGATATATTATGCGTTTAATTCAAACGGGAAATATGCCTTTGATTTACCTTGGCTTGCAATATTAATTAGCGTTGTATTTGTGTTTGCAATAGTATGGCTTATAATGCGATTTTCAATTATAAAGGTGCAAAAGCAGAACATAATTGAAACAATACGCAATGATAATATTTAAATAGTGGGTTGACAATTAAATTGCCGATGCTATAATTTGTGTATTGACATAAACACAGCACACGGAGAAGGATATGAACATTCTATTTGTCGAGGACAACAAAACAATATCAAAGGGTCTTGTATATTCATTGGAGGAAAACGGCTATGCCGTTACTCTGTGCGAAACCTACGAAGAAGCGCTCGAAACCTCGCCGTTTGACTTTGACTTAGCAATAATTGATATTTCTCTGCCGGACGGCAACGGTTTTGAGCTTTACAGGGAGATTAAGCGGCTGAGTGATGTTCGCACCGTTTTCTTAACAGCACTTGATGATGAGGACAGCATAGTTAAGGCTTTTGACCTTGGCGCTGACGATTACATAACAAAGCCGTTTTCAATGCGTGAGCTTCTTGCAAGGGTAAGGCGACTTATCGGCAGCAGGAGCAATGCGATTACAGTAGGAGATATTGTGCTTGACCTTGAGAAAAAGACCGTGCATAGCTGCGGAGATCAGGTGGAGCTGACTGCGCTTGAGTTTAAAATTTTTTCAATGCTTGTACAAAACGCAGGCAAGGTAGTTACCCGTGATATAATTCTCGAAAAAATATGGGATATAGCAGGTAACTATGTAAATGACAACACCTTAACGGTGTATATCAAGCGCATACGAAAAAAGCTCGGTACAGACTGTATAAAAACAGTAAAGGGTTTGGGTTATAAATTTGAGCCTTCAAAATAAACTTACACAGAGATTAAAAATAATTCCGAAAATGTAGGTTTGTCAATGATGTGTTACAAAATTAGAAAACTTCGCCATTAGAAATAAAAGCGTTAATATAATCAGCAGGAGATTTCCAATTAAGAGGACGCATAGGAAATTTGTTGTATTTTCTACTGT
>NZ_WNJZ01000029.1 GCF_024433635.1 Ruminococcus sp. zg-924
TTATTATTTCTGTTTCATATTCCTTTACATGTCGATAACTTCTTGGCATAAAAATATCCCTCCTGATGTATATTCTACATCAAGAGGGGTCTTTTTTCTATTGTCCATTTTTTACGGACTTGTTCACAGAAATGGGAGCCTTGTTTTTATAGTAAGATATATTACACTAAAAAAGCCGACAGCTTATGCTGCCGACTCGAATTGTCGATTTCAAATTACAAATACTATTTCGAAAAATTCACACTAACTCAAGAATACTTCTTGAGTTGCTCACATAAAATTATGTATATAATTATCAAATGAGAGAAAAAAGCTTTTTTATACAGCTTTCGCAAACTATCTTACCTTTAAATGTAGAAACATTCTCAATGCTACCGCAAAAAATACATGACGGATTATACTTTTTCAACATGATTCCGTTTTCATCTGTGAATATTTCAATTGCATCACCGTTGTTAAGGTCATAGGTTTTTCTCACCGGTGCCGGGATAACGATTCTGCCTAATTTATCAATGTTACACAGGAAGCCTGCCGGTTTCATTTTATCATCCATCCTTTAAATTTGGGTTATGTTGTAATTTGTTGTAATTATACCAAATAATGCCATAACTGTCAAGAAAAATTGCAAAAAATAGTTGGGAAATGATGTTTTTATGATGAATTACATATGGTCTGGGATTATATTGTTGAGTGTTGTCTATTCTTTATTCAGCGGTGGCGCATCTGCTTTGACAGACAGCGTTATGGAGGGCGCAAAATCCGCCTTAACACTTATTGCCGCAACTGCCGGAATGATGTGCTTTTGGTCGGGAATTATGGAGATTGCACGCTCAAGTGGAATAACCGAGGCAGTTGCCAAGGTGTTCAAGCCGGTATTCAGACTTCTTATACCGGAGCACGCAGATGATAAGGAGGTATGTTCGGCGGTGTCGATGAATATTTCGGCAAATCTATTGGGACTTGGCAATGCCGCAACTCCGCTTGGCATTCGTGCGATGAGCCTTATGCAGGCTAAAAACGGCTCGGACACGGCGAGCAACTCTATGGTAATGTTCGTTGTGCTGAATACAGCCTCATTGCAGCTTGTACCAACAACAATTGCAGTTTTAAGGGCAGAAAACGGCAGCAATGACCCTATGGGAATAATAACGAATATTTGGCTTTGCTCCGTTGCCGCCTTGATTGTCGGTATATCCTGCGCTAAGGTTTTAGGTAGCAGGGGGAGTCGGTTGTGAACATCGGAATTTACGTTATCCCCGTTGTGCTTACAATAATACTTGCTTTCGGATTAATCCGCCGACAGCCTGTTTTTGAGCTTTTTATAAAGGGCGCACGGCAGGGAATAGCGTCTGTCTTTAAAATTATACCGTCTATTATCGCTCTTGTTTGCGCTGTTACTATGCTACGTTCAAGCGGACTTTTAGACGCACTGATAAATTTAGTATCGCCGGTACTTGAGCCGCTCGGATTTCCGCCTCAGCTTTTGCCTTTGTCCCTGCTCAGACCCGTATCGGGCAGCGGCTCACTTGCTGTGCTTAGTGATATATATAAAAACTTTGGCGCAGACAGCTTTATAGGAAAAGCCGCAAGCGTTATGATGGGTTCAACAGAAACAACCTTTTATGCAATCGCTGTGTATTTTGGCAGTGTCGGTATAAGCAAAACACGCCATACCGTTCCGGCAGCATTGATGGCTGACTTTACCGGAATGGTTATGGCGGTGCTTTCAACACGACTGTTTTAGTTGGTTTTTCTGAGTCTGAGTACCTTGTGCAGCAAAGCTTTTCCGTTAAACGGTATAAGCGGGTAGAGATAGCTCTTGCCTGATACAGTCTTGTTAGTGAGCGCTATGGCTATAATTATAATCAATCCTCCGATAAAGCCCAAAATACCGAAAAGCTGTGTTGTAATAAGCAATATAACACGCATAAATTTCAGTGCATAGCTCAGCTCGTAGCTTGGCTGAGAGTAGTTTGCAACTGCGACAAACGCCATATACAAAATTGCTTCACTGCAAAACCATCCGGAGGACACAGCAAAATCGCTTAATGCAATTGCTCCAATAATACTCAGTGCTGTGCTGAGGGTTGACGGCGTGTTCAGCGACGCAAGCCGCAAACCGTCAATAGCAATTTCAAGGATAATCAACTGCCAGAAAATCGGCACATTTATCGGATCCTTTGGCAGGACAAACTGTAAAGCATCCGGAAGTGCCTCAGGGTATTTCAAAGCAAGCAGCCACATTGGAGTTATAAAAAGCGTTGCAAACGTGACAACATATCTTGCAAGTCTTAAATATGTGCCTGTTATCGGCGAAAAATAGTAATCGTCAGCCTCTTCCATAACGTCAAAAATAGAGGTAGGCAGAACAAGGGCAGAAGGTGAATTGTCAACCAATATCACAATGTTGCCCTCTAAAATGGCAGACGCAGCCGAATCAGGACGCTCTGTGTATTTGATTTTAGGAAATGGATTATACCATTTTCGGCCAAATAAAAGTTCCACTAAGCTTTCCTGATTCATTGTAAGAGAGTCACAGTCTATTTCATTCAGAGCCTTTTCAAGCTTATGAAGAAGCTTGGTGTCTGCCCTGCCGTCCATAAAAATCATTGCAATGTCAGTCTTAGAGCTTTTGCCAACTACAAATGGAGTTACCCTGAGCTGTGACGAGCGAATTCTGCGGCGGATAAGGGCGGTGTTTGAGATAAGTGTTTCTACAAAGCCGTCGTGACTGCCTCTTAAAACCTTGTCCTTTTCCGGCTCGGCGGTTTCACGCTGAGGGTATGATCTGCCGTCAATTAATATTGCCTTTGAAAAGCCGTCAACAAGCAATGCTGAAACGCCGGAAAAAACAGCCGTCGCCGCCTTGCTTTCATCCTCTTCGGCAGAGGCTTCGATATATGGCATACAGCAGCTTAAAAAGGTGTCGGCATTTTGCATAAAGCTTTCGTCCTTGATAGAGTACAAAAACTCAAGCACCTTTTCCATTACGCTGTCCTTTATCAGACCGTCAACAAAATAAAGCCTTGCTTTTCTTCCGTTTATTACAAGAGCACGGCTGATTAAATCAAAGCTCTTGTCGCTTTGAAGAGTCTGCTCCATTATCATTTCGTTGCTTTTTATATCAGAACAAAGAGCCATTATATTTCCTCCGAAAAACATTTATTACTATTGTTATCGGTATTTTTCGGGTTATGCACTAATATTATACATATAGATTATTGCCTCGGAAATAATTCCTTTAAATTGTTGTTTGCCCTTTCGGTTTGTGCTATACTTATTTCATCTTAATTTATAGGATGAAAAAAATGGACAAAATAAAGATTGATTTAGGTGCGTGGAACGGCGTTTTTGCTGTTCCCAATTGTGTTGTGGACGAGCATATTAAGCTGGCGGGCGCTGCACAGCTCAAGGTGCTTCTTTATATTCTTCGTCACAGCGGCGAGGAGATGAGTACCGAAACAATAGGTCAGGCGCTTTCAATGCATCCTGCTGATGTTGCCGACAGCGCAAATTTCTGGGTGAACTGCGGCTTGCTCAAGAAAGAGGAAGCGGTTCTTGCCCCTAACAGTTTGGAGCAAACGGAGGAAAGCCTGATTGATAATAAAGTACCTGCAAAGATTCAGCTTTCACAGGTGCAGAATGCTGTTCAGCCTCAGCGTAAGCCTACACGTCCGCCAAGGCCCACAGGTCCGTACATTACAGACAGAATTATTAAGGACAAGGAGTTTGCTTTTTTGGCTGAGGAGGCTCAGACGATTATCGGCAAGCCTCTGTCAACAGGCGATTTAGGTATATTGCTTAATCTTCACGATATGGACGGTTTGCCGGTAGACGTTATTACAATGCTTTTGCAGTTCTGTGTCAGCCGTGAAAAATTCGGTATGAAATACATAGAGAGCGTTGGTATTTCTTGGGCGCAGCAGGGCGTCGATAACGTATCAAAGGCGGAAGAAAAAATAAGAGAATACTCTGACCAGTGCAGTGCATGGGGTACAGTGAGCGAAATTTTTGGTATAAAAACCGTTGGTTCTCCGACTAAAACACAGCTTGAATTTTCAAACCGCTGGCTCAACGAATGGGGGTTTAAGCGTGATGCAATCCGCTTGGCTTATGAAACCTGTGTTGACACAAAGGGAGAGTACAACCTGCGCTATATTGACGGAATAATTAAGAAATGGCATAAAAGCGGAGTGCATACCGTAAGTGAAATAAAGCAGCTTCAGCCGAGCAATAAGTCGGCTAAGGCGTCAGCAAGAAAGACTTCTTACGATATATCTCAAATAGAAAGCTTTGACGAATTTAAATAAGGCGGTGATGATATGGGATACAGTAAAAGCGTATATGGAAGAGCAGACAGAATTTTAAGTGAGCGCAGGCTGACAGCTCAGCGAAATGCAGACAAAGCACAGCAAAGCTTTTACTCTGCGTACCCTATTGCAAGAGAAATTGAGCATAAGCTTACGCATACCTTCACTAATATTGCAAGAGCGACCCTGTCCGGCGACCACGAAAAACTGCTTGAAATAAAAAAGGAAAACCTTGAGCTGCAGCGCAAGCTTGCACAGGTTTACGCTTTAGCAGGAATATCAGAGGAGGACTTAAAGCCGAAATATACCTGTTCGCATTGCAATGACAAAGGCAATGTTGACGGGGTAGCCTGTGATTGCTATATAAATCTTTTAAAGCAGATTGCCTGCGATGACCTCAACTTACGTTCTCCTTTGTCGCTTTCTGACTTTGAGAGCTTCGATTTGTCATATTACCCTGAAGAATGTCGCCACAAGATGAGCAATATTTTATCTTATTGCAGTAACTATGCGGAGAATTTCAACAGCAACAGCGACAGCGTTATTATGACAGGCGGAACAGGTCTTGGAAAAACTCATCTTGCGCTTGCGATAGCTAATGAGGTGATAAAAAAGGGCAAAGGAGTAATATATATTACTGCTCCGGATATGGTGTCGACTCTTGAGGAATACCAGTTTGGGCGTGAAACAGAAGAATCTGAAGTAACTCCAAAGATTTTGTCTGATTGTGATTTGCTTATAATTGATGATCTCGGCACGGAGTTCCTCAACAATTTTTCAAAAGGCGCAGTATATAACGTGTTCAACTCCCGTATAACAAGAGGCAATCCGACTATAATAAACACTAACCTAACAATACAGGAGCTTGAGAAAAACTATACCGACCGTTTTGTATCTCGTGTAACAGGCTATTGCCGCCGTTTACACTTTGAAGGCAGCGATATAAGAATTCTAAAGAAAATGCGTGGAATAAAATAGCAGCATAAAAGGGCAGCTAACCAAAATTAACTTGGGTTAGCTGCCCTTTAAGTTTTAAATGATATTAAAGGTATTTATCGTATTTTGAAAGGTCAAGGTTGTCAGGGTCAAATTTGCTTTTGACAAGCTCAGTTTCAACGGGTTCACCGGCTTCAGGCTTTGCAGTTTCAAGACTGTCAATTAAAGAAATGTCCACAGTTTTTTCACGTTCTGCTTTTGCTATAAGCACCTTGTTTCTTTTACTTGTTCTGACAGTCATAACTATAACAAGGATTATTCCGAATATTGCAACTGTAACAAGAAGCACTCCTCCGAACAGCATAAGCTGGTACCAAACAGAATCGTCAGATGAGTTGTTGTTTTTGATGAAGTTAAAGTCACTGCCGCCGTCGGTTTCATCAAGATTCAAAGCAATGTCCCAATCATCGGCATTTAACTCGTTTGTATCGTTTGAAAGGCTTGCGTTGTAAAGCTTGTTGTCAAGAACAGGCTGGGTTGAATCCTCACTTATAGTTCCCGGCTGATAGTATTCGTTATCTCTGTCAACAACCGATGTGACTGTGGAAGATGCGTCATAGCCGGGACTGTTCTGGCTGTTTTGATTATAATCATCGTTATAGCCGTTTGAATTGTCATTGTCATTTTGGGAAGTGTTGCTTGTATTAGTGCTTGGTGTGCTGTCAACAGGTTGTGTATCAGGTTCGGGTTGCTCTGCAGGCGGATTATCAACAGGGGTGTCATCCGGCGTGTTATCAGAAGGTGTGTCAACTGATGTTTGCGGATCATTAACTGTATCTCCTGGCTCAGCAAAAGCTGTTGTTGTAGTAATTGCAGCAACCGCAACAAGCGATAAAAGCAGAGCGGTAAGCTTTTTATAAAATTTCAAACTGTATACCTCCTAAGTAAACAATATATACTGTGGTGCTTTTTTATTATCTTACCACAAAACAAACTGTCGTTCAAGGTGAATTATAGGATTCACGTGAAATTAACAAAATCATAATAACCTCATAAATTTCTGAACACAATATCCCTCGTAGAGGTGTTGGCTTGGAAATTAATCAATCTCATTAACAAACTCAACAGCTCCGTTTGATAAAATTGCGATATTTTCTTCATCAAAAACTATATCTTTGCTTGTGTGAATTTTGCTGAGATACAGTCCTGTCCTTCCTTTGTTAAGAGCCGCAACGCCAACGCCGTTGATAAACCTCAGCTGGTCTGACATATAAATTGCTTTGCTTGTAAAAATAACCTGCTCCGATTTATCTGATAATGCACCGTTAAAGCTATCAACAAGCTTTTGATAATACCGGTTGTTCTTAGTATTTTTTCTACAAGCAAAAAGAAAATTCTTGCCGTCTGATACGCAGTCAAAGTTTACCACAAGTTTGTCTGCAACTCTGCTTCCATAGCATTTTGCAAAGTAGGATGAGCCTATAAGCCCTAACTCCTCGTGGTCAAAGAATACAAATGCCGCCTTATCTTTTTGCTCCTTTGAAAGCTTTTTCATAATTTCAAACAGCGTTGAAATACCCGATGTGTTGTCGTTAGCAGTATGCTTGTTAGCAGGACCAATCATCATTAATAAGATGATTGCCATACAAATGCTCAAGTTGAACAACAAAACAGCATAGGGAAAAAGTAAATAAAACAATTCGTTTTCTATATGTATTGACGATATAATTCTTGCTGAAAAATAGCTTACGCCGAATACCAATATCATTATAGGCAGCGCAATCAAAATCTGACAAAGAATAAATAGCAGAGGATTCAGCGGCGTGCAGAAATTCGGGAACGGCATTCTTGCACAGGTGTCATAATGCGCAGTAAAAATAACCTTAGCCTTGTCAATGTCGCCGACAATTAAATTGCGGCTTTTAAAGCCTTCTGGGTTCTCGTTTATTTCAAATTCGTATCCAAGCGCCTTAAACTGTTCTGAAGCGAAGTTAATGAACTCGTCCTTTTGCTTTCTGTTTTTTCTGACCTGATATTTTTCAAGCAAAGCCTCCATTACATTCATTTGATAACTCCCTTGTTAATTAATGAAGAAATTATAGCATAAAAAAATACTCCGTGCAACTGATGAACTGCCCCAAGTTATGCAGACAGTACAAAAAAGCCTACTTGATGTAGTTAAAATTAAAATTTAAGCAACAAACTGATTTCGTTTTTCTAGCGGAGTCAGTTTTGTTTTTGTTTGAATACGATA
>NZ_WNJZ01000002.1 GCF_024433635.1 Ruminococcus sp. zg-924
TCGATGAATATGTGCTGTGCTCCTCAAACGCCTCTAAATAGCGAAATCTTGAGTATTCATCTATTGCTGTGTATTGATAAAACTTCTTGCCTTTAGCTTCTCCTACTAAACAAGCATCCGGTACGAACTTAACATCTATCTGAACTTTTTGTCCGGGAAACAACATCTTTTCGTATGGTTTAGGAATATACTTTGGGTTTGGTGGTTTTACTGCTCCTTGCTCTGTTCTCTTTAAAACTCTGTAAAGTCCTGTTATTGAACGAGAATAACCCCTTTGCCTTAGCTTCACCCAAAACACCACAAGACCGGCATTTGGGTTTCTTCTTCGCATATCTGATATTAGTTTCAGCTCGGATTCTGTGTGCTGATTCGGGTGGCTATTGGGTCTGTGTGAACGGTCTGCAAGACTTTGTAGTGTTCCATCATATCTTTTCTTCCAGCGATAGATATATTGTCGGTTTGTTTTGTATCTGATGGCTGCTTTTGTTACACCATATTTATTTGCATATAAAATTAGTGCTTGACGATACCTCATTGTTTGTGTTACAGTTTTCATAGCGGATAGATTCCTCCTGTTGCTTTTTTGGTTTAGCAACTTAACTGTAACACAGAGGTTCTCTATTCGCTATACTTTTTTTGCTTTTTGTAACACATCAATTGTAATCCTACACACAGAGATTAAAAATAATTCCGAAAAAGTATTGACATTGCGTTTGTGGTTTGGTATAATCTTTAGCGAACAATAAAGCAAGGCAGAAATGCTTTCACCTATACGGTTCCGTCTGTTATGGGTCAATACGTTTCTTTTAATACTTTTGTATTATTATGACTGTGTATTGTAGCGGGCGGAGTGTTCTGTCCGCTTTTGTTTTTATGCTTTTAAATGTGCATTTTGGAGGTGCTTGACAATTAGCAAACAGGAACTTCAGATTAACGAGGAAATTCGAGACAGAGAATTGAGAGTAATCAATTCTGACGGTACGCAGCTTGGTATTATGGCGCTTAACAATGCGCTTAATCTGGCTGCTGAGCAAAATCTTGACTTGGTTAAGATTGCGCCGCAGGCTAAGCCGCCCGTATGCAAAATTATGGACTACGGCAAGTATCGTTTTGAACAAGCAAAACGAGAAAAGGAAGCCAAGAAAAATCAAAAGGTTATTGATATCAAGGAGATTCGCTTATCCTTAAATATTGATACCCACGATTTTAACACAAAGCTTTCTCATGCCAAAAAATTTATTGCCGCAGGCAATAAGGTTAAGGTTTCTATCCGCTTCAGAGGACGTGAAATGGGTCATCCCGAAATTGGTACGGAAATCATGAAAAGGTTTGCCGGCAGTTGTGAAGATGTTGCAAATGTCGAAAAGCCTGCAAAGCTCGAAGGACGTAGTATGATAATGTTCCTTGCTCCAAAGCCGCTTAAGTAAAATTTCAAGGAGGAAATACAAATGCCGAAGATTAAAACACACAGTGGTGCAAAAAAGCGCTTTAAGCTTTCAAAAAATGGTAAGGTTATTCGTGCTCACGCTAACAAGAGCCACATCCTTAACAAAAAGACAACAAAGCGTAAAAGAGGTTTAAGACAGACTACTGTAGCTGACAAGACAAACACAGCACAGATTAAGAGACTTATTCCTTATAAATAATCACTGCAAACAAGTTTACAACGGAGGTAATATATAATGGCTCGTATAAAAGGTGCGATGATGACTCGCAAAAGAAGAAAAAAGACTTTAAAGCTTGCCAAGGGCTATTGGGGTGCTAAGAGCAAGCACTTCAAGATGGCTAAGCAGGCTGTTATGAAGAGCGGCAACTACGCTTATATTGGCCGTAAGCAGAAGAAGAGAGATTTCAGAAGACTCTGGATCACCCGTATTTCTGCTGCTTGCCGTATGAATGATACAAACTATTCTACATTTATGAACGGTCTTAAAAAAGCCGGCGTAGCTCTTAACAGAAAAATGCTTTCCGAGATTGCAATTTCAGACCCGGCTGCATTTACAAAGCTTGTTGAGCAGGCTAAAAACGCCCAATAAAAAAGCTAAAGCTGCGTTTGGGAACTCCCCAAACGCTCTTTTCGCATAATGTTAAAATGTTTGGTGATAACCGTGAGAGAGATTAACAGCAAGGACAATAAGCTCATAAAATACATATCACGTCTTAATTCAAGCTCCTCTTTCAGAAAAAAAGAGGGATGTTTTGTGTGTGAAGGCGTGCGTCTTTGTGCTGATGCGCTTAGAAGCGGCATAAAGATTAAGGCGGCTTTCTTTACTACGTTTGCTCTTGAAAGGCATTCTGAGCTTGTGGATTCACTTGATAAAAGTGTTGAGTGTTACTCTCTTGCGGACTCACTTTTTAAGTCTGTTTGCGAAACTCAAACTCCGCAGGGAGTTATGTTCCTTTGTCAAATGCTGGAAGTAGGTGAAAGAAGCCTTGCCTTTAATAAGGCGGTTGCTCTTGAGTGTGTTCAGGATCCGCAGAATATGGGGACAATACTCAGAAGTGCGGAGGCATTTGCAATAGACTGTGTAATACTGTCAAAAGACTGCTGCGATATTTTCAGCCCCAAGGTGTTAAGGGGAAGTATGGGAGCAGTTTTTCGTCAGAAATTTTATATTGCAGAGGATTTCTATCTTACGCTTACAACTCTAAATAATAACGGCATAAAAACCTATGCAGCAGTGCCGAGAAACGGTATTGAAATATTGTCGGCGGATTTTTCAACACCCTGCTGTACGCTCATAGGCAATGAAGGCAACGGACTTACACAAAAAGCGATAGATCTCTGCGACTCAAGGCTAACTATCAATATGAAAGGCAACGCCGAATCTCTTAATGCTGCGGTTGCAGCTTCTGTTGTGATGTGGGAAATGGTAAGGGGGAATTTGAATGAATAATCCTCTTTACGCTGTCTGGCTTCAGCAGTGTATCGGATACAGTTGCCAGAAAATTAAGGAGATGCTTGATTTTTTTGGCTCAGCTGAGGAGATATACGCTGCCTCTGCTTTTATGCGACGTCAAAGCGGTTTTTTTACGCCAAACCAATTAAAACGCTTTTCCTCATATACACTTGACGACGCTCGTGTTATAGTTGATAAATGCAAAAGGCTGAATTACACAATCTTATCAATTGAGGACGAGGATTACCCAAGTCGCCTTTATGAAATTACAAATCCGCCTGTTGTTCTCTATATCAGCGGCAAAATGCCCGATGTTGACAATACGCTGACAATTGGAGTTGTAGGAACAAGAACAGCCACAAGCGAGGGTATACGCAATTCCTTTACATTTGGCAGAGATTTGTCAATGTGCGGTGTTATCGTAGTCAGCGGCGGTGCGCTTGGTATTGACTGCGCTTCACACAGAGGAGTGCTTCAAAACAACGGTGTAACAGTCTGCGTACTCGGCTGTGGTATTAACTACAACTACCTGTCTGAAAATGCTCAGATGAGAAGGCTAATAACAAATAAGGGCGCAGTCATCTCTGAATATCCGCCTGATTTCCCACCGTCAAGCTATTCCTTCCCTCAGCGCAACAGAATTATATCAGGGCTTTCAAACGGCGTACTTGTGATTGAGGCAGGAGTCAGAAGCGGATCGCTTATTACGGCACGTCTTGCGCTTGAACAAAACAGGGACGTTTTCTCGGTTCCGGGCAGTCTTGCTAATGCTCGTGCTCAGGGCACAAACGCACTGCTTAAGCAGGGAGCTATAACCGTAACTTCTTACAGGGATATTGTTGAAGAATATGCACAAAGGTACAAGCTTACGATAGAGCACGAATCGGTGATAGCCACTGAAAATGAAGTAAGCGATATTCCGGTGGCAGGAAGGAGAACTGCCGTTAAACCGGCAAATACCCCCAAGCCTGATAAAGCCGTTTCGCTGAATATTGATTTTAACAATCGGCAGAATAATAAACAAACTCAAGTAACACCAAAATGTCCCGACGGTGTATCAGATGAAGCAAGGCTTGTTTTTGACGCTCTCGGTGACAAGCCGAGGTGTGTCGATGAAATTGCCGACAAGCTGAAAATACCGCCGCAAGCGGTTATGGCGTCACTTACTGAGCTTGAAATATTCGGTGCTGCACAGGCAGTTTCAGGCGGAAGATACATTCGCAATTAATGGAGGATTAACATATGTCAAAATTAGTAATAGTTGAGTCACCGTCCAAGGCTAAGACTATAAAGAAATATCTTGGCACAGGATACAGTGTTATAGCCTCAAAGGGTCACGTGCGTGACCTGCCGGCAACAAGACTCAGCGTTGATATAAAAAAGCATTTCGAGCCGAAATATGCTGTAATAAAGGGCAAGGAAAAGCTTGTTGACGAGCTTAAAGAAGCAGCCGCAAAGAGCGAATCAGTATACCTCGCAACCGACCCTGACCGTGAAGGAGAGGCAATTTCGTGGCATTTAGCATATCTGCTCGGCCTTGATACAAGTGAGCAAAACAGAGTTGAATTTAATGAAATTACACAAACAGGAATAAAAAACGGAATGAGCCATCCGAGAGCCATTGACCAGAATCTTGTTGATGCTCAGCAGGCAAGAAGAATTCTTGACCGCCTTGTTGGTTATAAGCTCAGCCCGTTTTTGTCACAGAAAATAAGACGAGGACTTTCGGCAGGACGTGTTCAGTCTGTGGCTGTAAAGCTTGTTGTTGACAGGGAAAATGAAATCCGTGCGTTCAAGCCCGAAGAATATTGGAGTATTGATGCTAAACTTATCCCGAAAGGCAGCCGTAAGATTCTAACAGCCTCTCTATACGGTGATAAAAACGGAAAAATAAAGGTTGAAAACAAGGAGCAGTCTGACAGAATAGTTGCACAGCTTGAAAATGCCGAGTATAAGGTTTCTAAGGTTAAGCACGGCAGACGCAAAAAATCGCCTGCACCGCCGTTTATCACATCTACACTTCAGCAGGAGGCTTCAAGAAAGCTTGGCTTCCAGTCGAGAAGAACAATGAAGGTTGCGCAGGAGCTTTATGAAGGCGTTGAAATTCCGGAGCACGGCGCAGTCGGTCTTATAACATATATGAGAACGGACTCACTGCGTATCTCAAATGACGCAATTAACGATGTTACTGAATATATAAAGGGCAGATGGGGAGATAAATATCTTCCTTCAAAGCCGAGATTCTTTAAATCACGTGCAAACGCACAGGACGGACATGAGGCTATAAGACCGACAATGGTATCGCTTGACCCAGCAAGCGTTAAGCCGAGCCTCACCTCTGACCAGTATAAGCTTTATAAATTGATTTGGGAACGCTTTACAGCCTGCCAGATGGCTGATTGTATTCATAAAACTACTCAAGCTGAAATTGAGGCAGGCGATTATATCTTAAAAGCCTCAGGTTATATTGTGGACTTTGACGGTTTCACAACTCTCTATGTTGAGGGCAAGGACGTTGAGGAGGAAAAGGAAAAGCAGCTTCCTCCGCTTGAGCAGGATATGCCGCTAAAGCTTAAGGAGATTGTTCCGGCTCAGCACTTCACTCAGCCGCCGGCACGCTATTCTGAAGCTTCTTTAATTAAAGCGCTTGAAGAAAACGGAATAGGCAGGCCGTCAACCTACGCTCCTACAATCACAACTATTACTCAACGTGAATATGTAACAAGAGAGAATAAAACATTTAAACCAACCGAGCTTGGTGAGGTTACAACAAAGCTAATGCAGGAACGCTTCCCTAAGATTGTAAATGTCAAATTTACGGCGCAGATGGAGCAGGACCTTGATAAGGTAGAGCAAGGTAAGGAGCAGTGGGTAGAGGTTCTTGATAACTTTTACGGTGATTTTGATAAAACACTCAAAAAAGCTAAGGAAGAAATGCAGGGTGTAAAAATTCAGCTTAAAGAGGACGAAACAGACTATATCTGCGAGCTTTGCGGCAGAAGAATGGTTGTTAAGGTTGGCAGATATGGCAAGTTCATTGCATGTCCGGGTTATCCTGAATGTAAGAATATAAAGAAGTTCGTTCAGGAAACGGGCGTAAAATGCCCAAAGTGCGGAGGCAACGTAATTGTAAGAAAAACCAAAAAGGGCAGGATCTTCTACGGTTGCAGCAATTATCCGGATTGTGATTTTGTTTCGTGGAATGAGCCTGTAAACGAGAAATGCCCTCTTTGCGGAGAGATCCTTTACAAGAAAAAGGGCAAAAAGCCCTCGCTTTTCTGCGCAAAGGAAGGCTGCGGTTATCAGAAAACGATAGAGGAAGATTAATTAATGACAGTCAATGTTATCGGAGCAGGTCTTGCAGGCTGCGAGGCGGCTTGGCAAATTTCAAAGCGGGGAATAAGGGTTCGTCTTTACGAGATGAAGCCACAGAAAAAGTCACCTGCACACAGCTCGGACAATTTTGCTGAGCTTGTCTGTTCAAATTCGTTAAAGGCGGCACGCTTTGCAAGTGCTGCAGGTATGCTTAAGCAAGAGATGAGAATGCTTAATTCTCTCTTGATGCAGTGCGCCGACAAATGCACGGTTCCGGCAGGCGGAGCCTTGGCGGTTGACAGGGATATATTTTCTTCACTTGTAACCGAGCAAATTAAGAATAATGAAAACATTGAAATAATCGAGGGTGAGGTTTCAAGACTTGTTTTTTCAGATATCACAGTTGTTGCAACCGGACCATTAACATCTCAAGCATTATCGGATAAAATAAAGGAGTTGTTCGGCGGAGCATTAAGCTTTTTTGACGCAGCTGCGCCAATTGTTTCAGCGGAAAGCATTGATATGTCGTGCGCATTTACCGCTTCAAGATATGACAATGGCGGCGAGAATGATTACATCAACTGCCCGATGAATAAAGAGGAATTTGAACAATTTGAGGAGGAGCTTATTTCAGCCGAAAGAGCGCCGCTTCACGATTTTGACGTTGCAAACCCAAGGGTATACGAGGGTTGTATGCCAATTGAAATAATGGCTCAGCGTGGTAAAAACACAATTCGTTTTGGCCCTATGAAGCCTGTTGGACTAATTGACCCGAACACAGGTCACAGACCTTGGGCGGTGCTTCAGCTCAGGCGTGAAAACTCAGCAGGAACACTTTATAACCTTGTCGGCTTTCAGACAAACCTGAAGTTTCCTGAGCAAAAGCGAGTATTCTCAATGATTCCTGCGCTCAGAAACGCTGACTTCATTCGCTACGGCGTTATGCACCGTAACACCTTTATTGACTCACCAAGGGTACTTTGCTCCGATTATAGCAGCAAAAGCAATCGTAATTTGTTTTTCGCAGGTCAGCTTACCGGAGTTGAGGGTTATATGGAATCAGCCTCTTCGGGACTTATTGCAGGTATTAACGCCGCAAGACTGTTAAAGGGGTTAGATACCGTAACGTTGCCTGAGAATACTATGATAGGCGCATTGAGCAGATACATTACAGATGAAAGTGTTACAAAATTTCAGCCAATGGGCGCAAACCTCGGCATTTTACCTGCGCTTGATGAAAAAATCAGAGATAAAAAGCTGAAAGCTGAAAAATATGCAAACCGTTCCTTTGAAAGCCTTAAGGCTTTTATACTGGATAACGGACTTGATATATAGGAGTAATTTTATGAAAATAATTATCGATGCCTTTGGCGGCGATAACGCACCTCTTGAAATAATCAAGGGTGCACGTATGGCAAAGGATGAATATGGTGTAGATATTCTTCTTACAGGCAGTGAGCGTAAGATTCGTTTGGTTGCCACACAGAACGATATAAAAATTGATGATATGCAAATTGTAAACGCAGATGAGGTGATTACAATGGAGGATGACCCGTCTGCCGTTATAAAGACGAAGAAGAATTCGTCAATGGCGCTCGGTTTTGAACTTCTTGCTAAGGGTGAGGGTGATGCGTTCATATCAGCAGGAAACAGCGGTGCTCTTGTTATGGGGGCAACAATGATTATAAAGAGAATCAAGGGTGTTAAGCGCCCGGCGTTTGCTCCTGTTTTGCCAACGCTCAGCGGCTGTTCAATGCTTATTGACGGCGGGGCAAACGTTGAGTGCCGACCGGAAATGCTTACCCAGTTTGCAGTTATGGGTTCTATTTATATGAATAAGGTTATCGGAATTGATAACCCTACAATTGGCCTTGCAAACTGCGGCAGTGAGGAGCACAAGGGTACTGCACTGTATCAGGAGGCTTATCAGCAATTAAAGGCGTCTAATCTTAACTTTATAGGAAACGTAGAGGGCAGAGGGGTTCCTGAGGGTGAAAGCGACGTAGTTGTTGCAGACGGATTTACGGGTAACATCATCTTAAAAATGTACGAGGGTGTAGCCGGTGCACTTATGGGTATGATAAAGGGTATTTTAACCAAAAATCTCAAAAACAAGCTTGCTGCCGCAATGGTTCTTTCGGATATGAAGAAAATGAAAAAGCAGTTTGACTACAATGAGTATGGCGGCTCTCCTATACTCGGTGTTACAAAGCCTGTGTTTAAGGCTCACGGCAGCTCAAAGGCTCGTACAATAAAAAGCGCAGTTGGTCTTATTGTTGAGTTCGTCAAAAATAATGTTGTCAATGAAATTGCAGCTAATATAAATTTATAATTACATAAAGATTAAAGGTGATTGAGTTGGAGCAATTCTGCAAAACACTTGGATATGATTTCAAAAATATAGAATACTTAAAAATCGCTTTAACACATTCCTCATATGCTAACGAACGAAAAGGCGAGGTTGTGTGTAACGAACGACAGGAGTTTTTGGGTGACTCTGTTTTAAGTATAATTGTGTCGGATTATATTTTCAAACATTGTCCCGATTTACCGGAGGGTGAGCTTACAAAGCTCAGAGCATCTCTTGTGTGCGAAAAAACGCTTGCTGTTTATGCCCGTTCAATTAATTTGGGAAAATACCTCCTTTTGAGCAGAGGTGAAAGTAAAAACGGCGGCAGAACCCGTTCGTCAATCTTGGCTGACGCATTCGAGTCAGTCATTGCCGCAATTTACCTTGACGGCGGAATAGAGTGCGCAAGAAAATTCGTTCTTGGATTTGTTGTTGACGATATTAAAAATCACAGAAATCATAATTTTATTGACTATAAAACTAAGCTTCAGGAGATTGTCCAGAAAAACCCCGAAGAAAAAATCTCTTATGTTCTTACCGGTGAATCCGGTCCGGATCACGATAAGCACTTTACCGTCGAGGTTCACCTAAACAGCAATGTTGTCGGCAAGGGTGGCGGCAGGAGTAAAAAGGAAGCCGAGCAGCAGGCAGCAAGAGAAGCATTGGAGCTGATGGGATATTGAAACGCTCAAACGTAGCAATTTTTGTGCCGCATAAAGGCTGTCCTAATCAATGTACCTTTTGCAATCAAAATGAAATAACAGGCTGCACGTCGAACGTGACCAAAGAGGATGTTATATCCGCTGTTGAAACATCGCTTTATTCCGGCGGCTATTCTAAGGAGTCTGAAATAGCCTTCTTCGGCGGCAGTTTTACGGGAATTGACCCTGAGTATATGGAAATGCTCCTTCAAGCTGCGTATCAATATGTGTCACAAGGGCTGTTCAAGGGAATAAGAATATCAACCCGACCCGATTACATAAATCAGGAAATACTCGATACACTCAAAAAGTACGGCGTCACCTCAATAGAGCTTGGCGCACAGAGTATGGACGACGAGGTGCTTAAGGCTAACAAGAGGGGTCACTCAGCGCAGAATGTTGTAGAAGCTTGCGAGCTTATAAAGCAAAACGGCTTTTCACTTGGACTTCAGATGATGACGGGACTATACAAAAGCGATGAGAAAAAGGATATATACACTGCACAGCAGTTGTCGCTTTTACAGCCGGATACAATGCGAATTTATCCCACTATTGTTTTGAAGTACACAGAGCTTGCGATACTTTGCCTTACGGGAAAATATTATCCCCAGTCGCTTGAAGAGGCTGTAAATCTCTGCGCAAAGCTTCTTGATTTTTTTGATAATATGAATATCAAGGTTATACGCCTTGGTCTGCACGACAGTCCATCTCTGAAAAAGGAATATATCGCAGGGCCGTACCATCCTGCTTTTCGTGAGCTTTGCGAAAGTAAGCTGTTCGTAGATAAATTCTTGAATGAGGTTAAGAATGAGCGATATACTTCATATGTTGCAGAGGTTAATCCTTCCTACTTATCAAAGGCACTCGGTCAGAAAAAGGCGAATATAGAGTGCTTGAGAGATTCAGGATATGATGTACGTATAATTCAAAACCAACAGATACAAGACGGTAAATTTAAGTTAACACCGATTGAATGATATTGTTTAGCAAAGAGGTGAAACAGTGCTACTAAAATCACTCGAAATACAGGGATTCAAAACCTTTCCTGATAAAACAAAATTAAGCTTTGACAAGGGAATAACGGCAGTAGTCGGACCTAACGGCAGCGGAAAAAGCAATATAAGCGACGCTATAAGATGGGTGCTCGGTGAACAGTCGCCAAAATCGCTAAGATGTTCAAAAATGGAGGACGTTGTCTTTAATGGCACCGATCAAAGAAAAAAACAGGGCTATGCTGAGGTTACGCTGACAATAGATAATAAGGATCGTGCTCTTGAGTTTGATGGTGACGAAATCGCCGTTACAAGAAGATATTACAGAAGCGGCGACAGCGAGTATTTAATCAACAGAGCCTCTGTACGTCTTAAGGACATCCATGAGCTTTTTATGGACACAGGACTTGGCAGAGACGGCTATTCTATGATTGGTCAGGGCAAGATTGACAGCATAGTTGCTTCAAAAAGTGAGGACAGACGAGAAATATTTGAAGAAGCAGCCGGAATTTCTCGTTACCGCTACCGCAAGATTGAGGCTGAAAGAAAGCTCAAAAGCGCAGAGGAAAACCTTTTGCGCCTGCGTGATATTGTAACCGAGCTTGAGGATAGAGTCGAGCCTCTGAGAAAGCAGTCTGAAAAGGCAACCGCATTCTTAGAATATTCCTCAGAGAAAAAAGAGATTGAAATAGCCTTGTGGCTCGATACCTTAGAGAAATCAGCAGGAGTTCTTCGTGAGCATGAGGAAAAAATAGAGATTGCACGCAGTCAAAACGAATCTGCGGCGGAGGAACTTGATAAAATATCGGCTCAAACAGAGGAATATTACCTTAAAGGCGGAGAATACTCAGGCTTAATTGAGCAGGTCAGAGGAGAAATATCTTCTCTTGAAGAGAAAACGGCGGAAAAGCGTTCGTTTATCTCTGTTGCTGAAAACAATATTTATCACAATAACGAGAATAAAAAGAGAATAGAGAGCGAAATTTTAACACTTGATTCTTCCTTTTCAAACTTGGAGAAGGATATAGAGGGAAAGAAAGCTCAGATTGAGGAAAAGAAACAGAAAATTGATATGCTTAAAGAAGAGTATGATAAGCTTGCCAGGCGGCTTGCTGAAATCAACCTTGTAACGGGTGAGAATTCACAGCTAATGCAGCAGCTCAGCTTTTCTATCACAAAGCTTACTGCTCAGGCTGCCGATATCAAGGTTAAGCATATGACAAGTGCATCATCTGTGGCGGAAAACGAGGAGAGAATCAGTCGCCTGAACGCTGAAATAGCGCAGGCAAAAAAGACGCTATCTGAGTTGTCCAAAATGCTTGAAGGCTATGAGCGCCGTGAAAAGGAATATGCACAGAAGCTTGTATCTCTCAATAACTCCTGCAACGGTTTAAAGCTAAGAATAGATTCCAAGAAAAACAAGGCTGAAGCAGACAAAAAGCTTGCAGACAAGCTTGTACTTGATACACTTGAAAATCGTCGCAGAATAAAGCTTTTGGAAGATTTGGAGAAAAACCTTGAAGGCTTTAACCACAGTGTTAAAATAGTAATGAAGGAAAGCGAGCGTGGAACTCTCAGCGGTATTCATGGCCCTGTATCAAGAGTTATTCAGGTACCTAAGCAATACACGGTTGCAATTGAAACCGCCTTGGGCGCCGCTATGCAGAATATTGTAACAGGTACTGAAAACGACGCAAAATCTGCTATTAATATGCTCAAAAAGCGTGACGGCGGACGATGCACATTCTTGCCAATGACTACAATTAAGGGCAAAAGCCTTAACGAAAACGGACTTGAACGCTGCGAGGGCTTTGTCGGAATAGCGCAGGCTCTTTGCTCATGTGCTCCGGAATACAACGGTATCCTAAGCTCCCTTCTCGGCAGAATAGTAATAGCTGAGGACTTGAACTGCGCCGTTAAAATCGCCAAGCAGTATTCATACAGATTCAAGATTGTAACCCTTGACGGACAGGTAGTAAACGCCGGCGGCTCGCTTACAGGTGGTTCGCTTGCAAGAAAATCAGGACTTTTAAGTAGGGTTAGTGAGATCGAAAGCCTAAAACAGCATGATATCGAGCTTACAAAAAAGCAGGACGAGGCTGCGCTGAAATATAAGCAAACAGTAAGCGAAATTCAAAAGGACGAGGCTGAAATTACTGTATTCCAAGCTCAGATTGCGAAGCTTAAGGAACAACAGATAAGGCTTGAAGCCGAATCTACCACTTGCAAAAATGAGTATAACGGCGAGCTTCGTACCATTGCTGAATATGAATCAGAGCTTAAAACACGAACAGGCAATGCCAAGGCTTTGCTTGATAATGCAGATAATGCGGCGTCTGAGCTGGAAAAAATAAATAATCAGATTAGTGAGATTGAAGAAAAGTCGAAGGAAATTGCAGGCACAGGCGAGGAGTATTCAAGAAAGCGAGAGGAAATATCTGAGCAGCTTCAATCGCTTAACCTACAAAGAGTGTCGCTTGATAAGGACATTGAGGTTTTAACGGCTGAAATAAACCTTGCCTTAAGTACAGGCACAACGCAGGAGGCAAGAAAGAAAAGCTTGCTTTCTGAAATTGAGCTGCTAAAGGAAAAGAATATCAGTATTCAGCACCAGATTGATGAGCTTAATTCTTTAATAGAGAAATACACGAATGAAATAAAAGAGAAAAACGAGAGAATAGCAGAGCTTAATCAGGACAGAATGAAGCTTGAAAAGGCGAGCGCTGATTTAAGAAGGCTTGAAAAGGAAAAGATAAGCGAAAAGGAGCTTTCAGGCCGTGAACTTGCACGACTTGAGGAGCGTAAAATGAACCTCCAAAAGCAGTATGACGATATTATCTCAAAGCTTTGGGAGGAATACGAGCTTACTCGCCGTGAAGCTGAGCAAACCGTAAAACCGCTTGAGGATGTTGCAGCGGCAAGAAGGCGTTTAAATGAGCTTAAGAGTAAAATTAAGGCTTTAGGCTCAGTCAATGTAGGCGCTATTGAGGAATATAAAGAGGTATCTGAGCGATATGAATTTTTGAGTGCTCAGGTGAGCGATGTTGAAAAATCACGCAGCGAAATTCTAAGGCTTATAAATGACCTCACTAAACAAATGCAGGAGCTTTTTGTTGAACGATTTGACAAAATCAACGAACACTTCAAAGCAACCTTCAAAGAACTTTTCGGCGGCGGCAACGCTTTTCTGGAACTTTCAAACCCCGACGATATCCTGCAAAGCGGCATTGAAATAAATGTGCACCCGCCGGGAAAAATCGTTATGCATCTTGAAGCGCTTTCGGGCGGCGAAAAAGCTCTTGTTGCAATTGCGCTGTATTTTGCTATAATGAAGGTAAGTCCTGCTCCGTTTTGCGTAATGGACGAGATTGAAGCGGCACTTGACGATGTAAACGTATACCGCTTCGCCTCATATCTGAGAAATATGAATGACAGAACTCAGTTTATTTTGATTACACACAGAAGAGGTACAATGGAAGAAGCAGACGTTCTCTACGGAGTAACTATGCAGGACAAGGGTGTGTCAAAGCTTCTTGAAATGCACTCCACTGAGGTTTCACAGGCAACGGGAGTAAAATAGATAAAGGAATGATATAAATGGGCTTTTTCAGCAAAATAAAAGAAGGTCTTAAAAAAACAAGAGATGCGGTTGTAGGTCAAATTGACACTATGCTTAAATCGTTCACCAAGATTGACGAGGAGCTTTTTGAAGAGCTTGAGGAACTGCTTGTAATGGGCGACGTTGGCATGGCTACCGCAACAAAAATTACGGACGAAATCAGAACAAAGGTTAAAAAACAGGGAATAACAGATCCGAACGAAATTCACAGACTTCTTGAGGAAACAGTCGCCGAGCTTCTACGTGGCGGAGAGGAGCTTCAGCTTAACACAAAGCCGTCTGTAATACTTGTTATTGGTGTAAATGGTGTTGGAAAAACAACTACTATCGGTAAGCTTGCAAACAGTCTGCGTATGCAGGGCAAAAAGATTTTACTTGCAGCGGCAGATACCTTCCGAGCAGCCGCTATTGATCAGCTTGAAATCTGGGCGGATCGCTGCAAGTGTGAAATAGTAAAGCAAAACGAAGGCTCAGACCCTGCGGCTGTTGTATTTGACGCAATTTCCTCTGCAAAGGCTAAGGGTGCAGATGTTATTATCTGTGACACAGCAGGTAGGCTTCACAACAAAAAACACCTTATGGATGAGCTTTCAAAAATCAGCAGAATTATAGACCGTGAGCTTCCGGGAGCTGACAAGGAATATCTTCTTGTTCTTGATGCAACAACAGGTCAGAACGCTGTAAATCAGGCTCGTGAGTTTAAAAATGCAGCGGGTATCACAGGAATTGTTCTGACAAAGCTTGACGGTACCGCCAAGGGCGGCGTTGTGCTTTCAATAAAAGAGGAACTTGACGTTCCCGTTAAATACATTGGTGTAGGCGAGCAGATTGACGATTTACAGCCGTTTAACAGCGACGATTTCGCTAAAGCTTTATTTGCAAGAGATGATAAATAATCCCTGAAAGGAAATATAATATGAAAAGCTTTATTATAGCCTCAAACAATGTGCACAAGGTTGCAGAGCTTGACAGGATTTTAAATCCACTTAGAATTAAAGCTCTCACAGCAAAGCAGGCGGGAGTTGACTTAGGCGACGTTGAGGAAACAGGCACAACCTTTTTGGAAAATGCAAGGATTAAGGCTCTTGCGGCTTATAAAAGGTGCAATATGCCGTCAATAGCAGATGATTCAGGCTTGATGGTTGATGCGCTAAACGGAGCACCCGGAGTATATTCCGCCAGATATGCTGGAGAGGGCGCAAGCGACGGTGACAAAATCAATAAGCTTCTTGGTGAGCTTAAAGATGTTCCCGAAAAGGACAGAACAGCTACCTTTGTTTGCTCAATCTGCTGTGTTTTAGAGGACGGCAGTATGATTGAGGTAAACGGCAAATGCCCCGGCACAATAGCCTTTGAACCCAAAGGAAACGGCGGCTTCGGATACGACCCTGTGTTTATTGTAGAAGGCGGAAAAAGCTTTGCGCAGTTAAGTGATTCTGAAAAGGATAAAATAAGTCATAGGGGAAATGCTCTGAGAGCATTAAAGGAAGAGCTTGAAAAAAGATTAAACTAAGACGAAGTGAGGACAATATATGTTAACGAGTAAACAAAGAGCATATCTTCGTTCACTTGCTACAACCCAAGACACTATTCTGATGGTAGGCAAGGGCGGTATGAACGACCAGATTATAAAACAGGCATCAGACGCTATTCATAAGAGAGAGCTTGTAAAGGGAAAAGTGCTTGAAAGCGCCGGAATAACTCCAAGAGAAGCTGCTGAGGAAATCTCTGCAGAAATCAAAGCAGAGGTTGTGCAGGTTATCGGCACAAAATTTGTTTTGTATAAGCGCAATGAAAAGGAACCAAAAATAGAGCTACCGAAGGCAAAAAAGAGATAATATGAAAAAAATTGCGATGTTCGGCGGCAGCTTCAATCCGCCTCATATAGGGCATTTGCAGCTTGCTCAGGCGTATATTGAAGCACTTGAGCTTGATACTCTGCTGCTTGTTCCCGTGTTTTCTCCGCCGCATAAATCAGCAAACGGAATGGTTACAGCCGAGCACAGATTAAATATGTGCGCTTTGCTTGAAAAATATAATAACAAGATAAAAGTGAGCGATATTGAGATAAAAAGAGGCGGCAGCAGCTATACCGTTGACACACTCAAAGCATTGAAAACACTGTATAAAGGCAGTGAACTTTATCTCATTATCGGTGCGGATATGTATATGTCACTCCAAAGCTGGTATCAGCCGGAGCAGATATGTGCGCTTGCAAAGATTTGTACCATATCACGAAACAGCGACGATGTTTTAATGCTTGAAAACCATTCAAGATTTTTAAAAAGATTTGGATGTGAAAGCGTTATCCTGAAAGGCAGGGTAATGACTGTTTCTTCAACACAGGTAAGAAGCGCCGTCAAGTCCGGCGAATCTATACTAAGCCTCGTTGTTCCCGAGGTTTATGACTATATCAAGCGTAACGGTCTTTATATATGATGTTTTGACAGGGAGGTATCATTATGACTTTCAAGGAATACAGAAAGATTGTAAAGTCAAGAATGGGTGAAAAACGCTTTAGCCATAGTGAAAATGTTTCAAAAGAAGCGATTAAGCTTGCAAAGCTCTATGGTGCAGACCCCGAAAAGGCGGAGCTTGCCGGAATTTTGCACGATATCACTAAGGAAACGCCTCATGAAGAGCAGTTGCAAATCATGGAGAAAAATGGTATAATACTCTCTAAATTACAGCTGTCATCTCCAAAGCTGTGGCATTCGCTTTCGGGTGCAGCTTATATTGAATCAGAGCTTGGAATTACCGATCAGGATATCATAAACGCCGTACGATATCATACCTCCGGAAGGGCAGGAATGAGCATTCTTGAAAAGATAATTTTTGTTGCCGATTTCACAAGTGAGGAACGTGATTACGACGACGTTGACGTTATGAGAAAAAAATCAAGAAAAAGCTTAGAGGAGGCTATGCACTACGGTCTTTCCTTCACGCTTTCAGACTTAATTAAGCGTGAGCGAATTATAGACCCAAACGCAATAGACTGCTATAACGATATAACAATCAACTACACATTTTGAGGTGAAAAATTTGACATCATTAGAAACTGCAAAAATCGCCGCAAAGGCGCTTGACGGAAAAAAGGGTCATGATATAAGACTCATTAAAATTGACGCTGTTTCAACTTTGGCAGATTATATGGTAATTGCTGCCGGTACAAACAGCACACAAATTAAGGCTATGGCTGAAGAGGTTGAATATAAGCTTGACGAGGCAGGCATTTCGGTAAGTCATATTGAGGGCCACCGTAATGACAGCTGGATTTTGCTTGACTATGTTGACGTTATAGTTCACGTTTTCTCTGAGGAGGCTCGTGAATTCTATGATCTTGAAAGATTGTGGCAGGACGGCACAGATGTTGACATTTCAGACATCTTAAAGCAAGACTAAGACAATACTAAGCGGAGGGATTTTTTTGAAATACGATCACAAATCAATTGAACCAAAATGGCAAAAAGCTTGGGAGGAAGCAGGAGTTTTCCACGCTGAGGAAAACAGCGATAAAAAGAAGTTTTTCGCTCTCATTGAATTTCCTTATCCATCAGGACAGGGGCTTCATGTTGGACACCCAAGACCGTATACAGCGCTTGATACAGTTGCAAGAAAGCGCAGGCTTCAGGGTTATAACGTGCTTTATCCTATCGGTTGGGACGCTTTTGGACTTCCGACTGAAAACTACGCTATTAAAAACCACATTCATCCGGAAATTGTTACAAAGAAAAATATTGCTCACTTTAAAGAGCAGATTCAGTCGCTTGGTATTTCCTTTGACTGGAGCCGTGAAATAAACACAACCGACCCTGAATATTATAAGTGGACGCAGTGGATTTTCCTTCAGCTGCTCAAAAAAGGTCTTGCTTATAAAAAGGAAATGGCTGTTAACTGGTGCACATCTTGTAAATGCGTTCTTGCTAATGAGGAAGTTGTTAACGGTGTTTGCGAGCGTTGCGGCAGCGAGGTTGTAAGAAAGGTTAAGTCACAGTGGATGCTTAAAATTACAGCATATGCTGACAGACTTATTGATGACCTTGACCTTGTTGATTACCCTGAAAGAGTTAAGGCGCAGCAGAAGAACTGGATTGGCCGTTCAACAGGCGCTGAGGTTGATTTTGAAACTTCAACAGGCGACAAGCTGACTATCTATACAACAAGACCTGATACACTCTTCGGCGCTACATATATGGTTATTTCACCTGAGCATCCTCTTATTGAAAAGTGGAGTGACACTCTTAAGAATATGGATGAAATCAGAGCCTATCAGCAGGAAGCTGCAAGAAAGTCTGATTTTGAGCGTACAGAGGTTGCAAAGGATAAAACAGGCGTAAAGCTGGACGGTGTTACTGCTATCAACCCTGTAAACGGCAATGAAATTCCAATTTTCATTTCTGACTATGTTCTTGTATCCTACGGTACAGGCGCAATTATGGCTGTTCCTGCTCACGATACACGTGACTGGGAATTTGCAAAGAAGTTTAATTTGCCGATTATCGAGGTTGTTAAGGGCGGTGATGTTCAGAACGAAGCATTTACTGACTGCGCAACAGGTGTTATGGTAAATTCCGGTATGCTTGACGGCTTAAGCGTTGAGCAGGCTAAGGTTAAAATAATTGAGTGGCTTTCAGAAAACGGTGTAGGTAAGCAGAAGGTGAACTACAAGCTGCGTGACTGGGTATTCTCTCGTCAGCGTTATTGGGGCGAGCCTATTCCGGTAGTTTACTGTGATAAGTGCGGATATGTTCCTATTGACGAAAGCGAATTGCCGCTTAGACTGCCTATGGTTGAGTCATATGAGCCGACAGAGAACGGCGAATCTCCGCTTGCAAACATTACGGATTGGGTTGAAACAACCTGCCCAAAATGCGGTGGCAAGGCTCACCGTGAAACAGATACTATGCCGCAGTGGGCAGGTTCATCTTGGTATTACCTGAGATATATGGACCCGCACAATAAAGACTCTCTTGCCTCAAAGGAGGCTTTGGAGTATTGGTCGCCTGTTGACTGGTATAACGGTGGTATGGAGCATACAACGCTTCATCTGCTTTACAGCCGCTTCTGGCATAAGTTCCTTTATGATTTGGGCGTTGTTCCGACAAAGGAGCCGTATGCAAAGCGTACAAGCCATGGTATGATACTTGGCGAGAACGGCGAGAAGATGAGTAAATCAAGAGGCAATGTTGTAAATCCGGACGATATTGTAAATGAATTCGGCGCCGACACAATGCGCCTTTATGAAATGTTTATAGGCGATTTTGAAAAGGCTGCTCCGTGGAATCCGGCAAGCATTAGAGGTTGCCGCCGCTTCCTGGAGAGATTCTTCTCCTTACAGGATATTCTTGTTGACGGCAATGAGTACAGCAGTGAGCTTGAAAGCGCTTTCCATAAGACAATTAAGAAGGTTTCGGACGATATTGAAAATATCAAGTTCAACACAGCTATTGCAGCGCTGATGGCTCTTATGAATGAGATTGCTGCACAGGGCAAAATTAATAAGAAAGAGCTTTCAACATTTACTATACTTTTAAACCCATTTGCACCTCATATTACAGAGGAAATCTGGAGTGTATGCAAGCTTGGCGAGGGAATGGTAGCTCAGCAGTCATGGCCTGAATATGACGAGAGTAAGTGTAAAGACGATACTGTTGAAATAGCCGTACAGGTTAACGGAAAAATAAAAACAAGGCTCACAATTGCCGTTGACGCAGATAAGAACGATGTTTTGTTACAGGCAAAATCTGACAGCAAGGTAGCTCCTTTAATTGATGGTAAAAACATAATTAAGGAGATTTATGTGCAGGGAAAGCTTGTAAACATTGTGGCAAAATAAAAATCTGTAAATTTCGGTCGATTTGTGAATAAATAGCTTGACATTTGCAGGATAAATATTGTATAATTTATTTTGCAATTATGCGATTAACCCCTGCCGGATGGCGGATGGGAGGGAAGATAAATGGCAGAAATCAGAATTAAAGACAACGAATCTCTGGAAAGTGCTCTTAGAAGATTTAAGAAGCAGTGCGCAAGAGCCGGTGTTATAGCTGAAGTTCGCAAAAGAGAAGCTTATGAAAAACCTTCTGTAAAGCGTAAGAAGAAGTCTGAGGCAGCTCGTAAGCGTAAATTCAAATAATGCTTCCTTTAGTTGCTAATACTTACTATCAAAAAGCAGGCTTTCCGCCTGCTTTTTTGAATATGAGGATATTATGAAAACATATCATCTTTCAAGCGTGTATGAGCTTACACCCGAAATTTTAAGTAAAATTGGGGTTAAATGCCTGATTTTAGACGTTGATAATACAATAAGGAAATACAATTCTGCATTGCCCGATGATAAAACAAAAGCCTTTATTTCAAAATTGAAGTCGGAAGGGATTACTATTCTCCTGTGCACAAATAACTTCAAAAAAGCAATAAAGCCGTTTGCTGATGCACTGCATTGTGATTTGATTGATTTTTCGCTCAAGCCGTCGCCGTTAGGAATGCTGCGTGCGTGGATACGCTCAAAGGCTTGCCACAGCGAAATTATGGTTGTAGGCGATCAGGTGTTTAACGATATTTTAGCAGGCAAGCTTATGCTGTTTAAAACAATGCTTGTTTCTCCGATTGACAGCAACAACGAGCCTTCTTCTGTCACAGTGAGGAGAAAAATGTTTAAATCGTTTGAGAAAAAAATTCTCAATAATATTAATCCGTTTTAGGAGGAATAATATAATGAAAAAAATTCTTTTAATTTTAGGTCCGAACCTCAATATGGTAGGTATTCGTGAAAAGGGAATTTACGGCGTAGAAACCGCCGAGAGCATTAATATTGACGTAAAGGCGTACGCCGAAAAAAAGGGAGTGGAGCTTGACGTTTTCCAAAGCAACTGCGAGGGTGCTCTTATCGACAAAATCCATTCTGTGCTCGGAGTATATGACGGCGTAGTAATCAATGCCGGAGCGTACACCCATTACAGCTATGCACTGCGTGATGCAATAAACTGTGTAAAGTCCGTTCCGTTTATTGAGGCTCATATGTCGAACATTCATGCAAGAGATGAATTCAGGCATAAGTCGGTTATTGCGCCCGAGTGCGTTGGCCAAATTTCAGGTTTCGGCAAGTATACTTATTTTCTTGCCATTGATGCTCTTCTAATGATGTGAGGTAATATATGGAACAGATAGATTATCTTGAAAAGAGAATAAAAAGAATCCGTTTCGGTCTAACTCAGCCCGGCGAAGCGGCTATAATACTTTCAAATCAAAACAGACTCTATCTGACAGGCTTCAAATCCTCAGCCGGTCTTGTGCTGATTACCAGGTCAAGCGCATATTTTATTGTTGATTTTCGATACGGCGAGGCTGCGAAACAGAATATAAAGCATATTGATGTTATCGTATACACCAAGCTTTCCGACACTCTTGAAAAGCTCTGTAAAAAGCATTGCATTAAGAAGACATATTTTGAAAACGAAGGCATAACTCTTGCGCAGGCAGAGCTATACAAAAGTATGCTCAAAGCCTGTGAGGTAAAGTGCTCCTTTACAAATTATCTTGATAAAATTATTAATAATTTGCGAATAATAAAAACACAGGACGAAATAGAAAAGCTCGAAGAGGCCCAGCGCATAACTGAGGATGCCTACCTTGAAATTCTTAATTACATTAAACCCGGTGTTACTGAACGTGACATTGCACTTGAACTTGAGTATCTTATGAGAAAAAAGGGTGCAGACGGTGTAGCCTTTGATTTAATTACTATTACAGGGACGAACACCTCAAAGCCGCACGGAGTGCCGGGTAATACTGTTATCAACAGCGGCGACTTCTTTACTATGGATATAGGCGTACTGTTTGATGGCTACCACAGCGATATGACACGAACGGTCGCTGTCGGCTCTGTAAGCGATGAGCAGGAGAAGATATATAATATAGTCTTAAATGCTCAGACCACGGCTCTGGCGCAAATTAAGCCGGGAGTTAGCTGTGCGTCTGTTGACGCAGCTGCAAGAGATGTAATTATAGCTGAGGGCTACGGCGAATGCTTTGGTCACTCAACAGGTCACGGCGTAGGTCTTGATATTCACGAGTTTCCTGCTGTCTCCGTGAATAATAGCCAGATATTAAGTGAAGGAATGGTTATTACCTGTGAGCCGGGAATATATCTGCCCGAAAAATTTGGTGTGAGAATAGAGGATATGGTTTTATTAACACAAGACGGAATGAAAAACTTCACAAATGTAACCAAAGAGCTTATTATTTTGTAAGATATTGGGTGTAAATGGTTGATTTTTTCGTGAAAATTTAGTATAATCAATTTGATACTGGTATGATTAGTTAATTACCAAGAACACAAAGGAGGATATTAATATGATTTCAGCAGGCGATTTCAGAAACGGCGTAACTTTTGAAATGGATGGACAGGTTGTTTCAATCATCGAGTTCCAGCACGTTAAGCCGGGCAAGGGTGCTGCCTTCGTTCGTACAAAAATCAGAAACGTAATCACAGGTGCTGTGGTTGAAAAAACCTTCAACCCTAACGATAAGTACCCGACCGCTTTCATTGAGAGAAAGGATATGGAGTATCTCTACAATGATGGAGATCTTTACTATTTCATGGATAACGAAACCTACGAGCAGACCCCGATCGGCAGCACTGTTCTCGGTGACAACTTCAAGTTTGTTAAAGAGAATATGGTTTGCAAGGTTCTCTCATACAAGGGCAATGTTTTCGGCGTAGAGCCGCCAAACTTTGTTACTCTTGAGGTTACAGAGACTGAGCCGGGTGTTAAGGGCGATACTGCAACTAACGTAACAAAGCCGGCCATTGTTGAAACCGGAGCAGAAATTAAGGTTCCTATCTTCATCAATGAGGGTGACAAGATTGAAATTGACACACGCACAGGCGAATATATGTCCCGTGCATAATTAAGGAGAAAAATTATGACATTAACTGAAAAGGCAGCATATATCAAGGGCTTGATTGACGGCCTTAAGCTTGACGAGAGCAAGGACGAAACAAAGGTTATGAAGGCTATTCTCGATTTGCTCAGCGATATGGCTATGACTGTTGAGGATATTGACGATGCCGTAGGCGAGCTTACCGATGAGGTTGACGAGATTGATGAGGCTCTTGCTGATGTTGAGGACGAGCTTTACGGTGATTGTGACTGCGATGATTATGACGAGTATGATGACTGTGATTGCTTTGACGATGACGAAGATGTTTACTACGAAGTAACATGCCCAACATGCGGCGAGGTTATCAATCTTCAGGAGGATGTGCTTCTCTGCGGCGAAACAAGCTGCCCAAAATGCGGCGAAGCTTTGGAGTTCGACTTCTCTGATATAATGGACGAGTGTGATTGCGGCTGTGAGGACTGCGGTCATAACCATGACGAGGACTAAGAGAAACATAGTTTTCAAATAAAACTTACAAATTTTAATTTTTCAGCGCCAAATTTGTTCACTCATATTTGGTGCTGTTTTGTTTTGTTTTTTAATTCAATATGTTTTATGGTGATAAATTATGAGTTTCAAAGTAGCAGTTTTACAAATGCGCTCAAAACCAATGAATATAGAAGATAACACGTCAATTGTAATCAATAAGCTTAATGAGGCTGCAAATAACAGAGCAGACATATTGCTGCTGCCGGAATGCTTTATTACCGGCTATAAAATGCCGATAAATAACAGACAAGCATTGTCTGATGATAATGAATATATAAATCTGATTTGTTGTGCTGCAAAAAAGTATGGAGTAGGGGTCGTGGCAACGGCTTTCACAAAAGGGAGAAACAACCCTCAAAACTCTGCTTATATAATAGATAAGCTTGGGAATATATTAATGAAATATTCAAAGGTTCATACTTGTGATTTTGCCGATGAATCCTGCTTGGAGAACGGAGATGAATTTAAAGTATGTGATTTTCACGGCGTTAAGCTTGGAGTAATGATTTGCTACGATAGGTAATATCCTGAAAGCGCAAGAATATTAATGCTTAAGGGAGCAGAAATTATTTTAGTTCCTAACGACTGCTCCTCAATGTTACCCAGAGTGCAAGCGCTTTCTACCCGTGCCTATGAAAATATGGTTGGAGTTGCTATGGCAAATCCAACCGGAAAAAATTCAGGGTGTTCTTGCGCATACTCACCAATCTGTTGGGATAGAAACGGTTTATGTGTAGATAATACACTTCTTATCGCTGATGAAATAACAGAAGGCTTATTTTATGCTGATTTTGATTTAGCAGAGCTTCGTGACTATCGAAAGCTTGAAATGTTGGGTAATACCTTCCGTAAAGTGAATGCTTATTCTGATTTGTTAAATGGTGAAATTAAAGAGCCGTTTATACGGTGAAATAACAAAGGCTGTAAGAACGATGAAAATTAACGTTCTTACAGCCTTGATTAATTGCGTTGTTTATCTTTATACATTTGACGGACTAAACGAAATAATAGAGTAAAGTGTTGCCATCAGCTCTGCGCTATTAAGTTCGCTTGCTGTATTGGAATCGCTGTTATCACGTGCTTTTTTTGCGTATTCGTTAAGTACAATAATTGCACTGTGAATAAGTCTGCGTTTCGGCAAAAGCTTAGGGTCCATTATCTTTGATTCTGTCAGCACATTTCCAAATCCTTTAACAGTAAGAAGATATGCGTTTACTTCAAGTATATCTTTGACAATCTGTTCAACACTGATATCCGATATAGCTAAAGCACCAAATACGGCCATGTCAACTCCGCTTGTAAGCTTATAGCCGTGAGTGCGAAGCACATAAATAATAGCCGTTGTCTTGTCTGCGAGTAGCTTTGTGTCTTTATCGCTTAATGCAAGAATATTGGAAATAGCCTGAACTGTGTTGCCGTGGCTTATTACCGGCTTTAACATTTCAAACAGTATTTGTGATGTTGATATAGTATCGTTGTGAATTTTACTATTTAGCGCAAACAGTACAGCAATAAGGCAATCCTCCGATGATGTAAGGAAGAAATGCTCCTTTTTTATCATATCAAATATTTCTCTGGTTTGATTTGTAACGCTCTCGTAATATTCAGGGGAGGAAAGCTTAACAATCATATAGGCAGCAAGTGTAAGGTAAGAGGAGGAGGAAAAAACCTCCTTAAGCATTTCATATGTGTTATATACCTCAGTGAAAACCTCCTGAGGATTGTTCTCAATTGACAAAAGCGTTGCAAGCAGTATTGTTGTTGTAGTGCTTCTGAAATTTGAGAAAAAGT
Source organism: Ruminococcus sp. zg-924 (assembly GCF_024433635.1). GTDB lineage: Bacteria > Bacillota > Clostridia > Oscillospirales > Acutalibacteraceae > UBA7067. The sequence goes on from NZ_WNJZ01000002.1 coordinate 25,104, forward strand.
TTGTATTCTCTTTAATTATGTCCTTCGAGGTTTTGATTCTCTTAGGTTCAAGCTCAATGCCGTTTTGTGTGTATATATTTGCGCAAAGTGGATAAAGCTGAGATGACTCCCATTTGAAGCTTTGCTTCATCATCTCAAGATTTCGTGCAAAAAGCTCACAGCGAGCCAGCAGTGTTTCAACCATAATTATTCTCCATTCACCTTTAAATCACATAAGTGGAAATTCTGAAAAAGCGGCACAGTTTGTTGCTGTGCCGCTATAATTTTATAAATTTGCAATCAAACTCCCATAAGAGCTTCGCCTGCTTTTGCAAGCTTATTCAAAAGCTCCTTTGCGTTCTCTGAGGTCTTGCCGACTGCAGTTACATAAAGCTTAATCTTCGGCTCTGTGCCACTCGGGCGAACAATAACAGCGTTCTCACCTTCAAGGGAATATGCGATTACATTTGACTTCGGCAGTTTAATTTCTGTCTTTTCTCTTGTGAGTATATCTTCACTTACACTGTTAAGATAATCGTCAACCTTGATAATCTTAAAGCCGGCAATATCAGACGGAGCATTTTCTCTGAGTCCTGTCATAATCTCAGACATCTTCTTCATACCCTCAGCACCTTCAAAAGCGAAGTTGAGCGTATTGTTCATATAGTAGCCGTGCTTTTCGTACATCTCGTCAATAACCTGTGAAAGGGTCTTGCCCTGCTTTTTATAGAAAGCTGCCATTTCGCAAATAAGCATTGATGCAACAACAGCATCCTTGTCACGAACATATGAGCCTGCAAGATAGCCGTAGCTTTCCTCAAAGCCAAATACATATCTACGCTCTTCGCCCTTCTGCTCAAGACCGAGAATCTGCTCGCCTATATATTTAAAGCCTGTGAGTACATTTCTAAGCTCAGCGCCGTATTCGCTGCAAAGCTTATTTATCATAATGCTGGTAACAATGGTCTTAACAACAATTGGGTTCTCAGGCAGAGTGCCGAGAGCCTTTCTTTGTGAAAGAACATAGTCGGTAAGCATAATTCCTGTTTCGTTACCTGTAATAAGGCGGTAAGAGTCGCCGTCTTTAGCTGCAATACCAACACGGTCGCTGTCCGGGTCGGTAGCAAGAAGAAGGTCAGGCTTAACCTCGTTGCACATATCAAGACCGAGCTTCAAAGCCTCTTTAAATTCGGGGTTTGGATATGGACACGTAGTAAAGTTGCCGTCCGGCATCTCCTGTTCCTTAACAACCTGAACGTCCTTTACGCCGATTCTGTCAAGAATCTTGCGAACAAGCTTGTTGCCTGCTCCGTTTAGCGGAGTATAAACAACTTTCAAATCTGAGTCCTTGCAGATGTCCTTGTGAATCTGCTGTGCCTGAACATTATCAAGATAGGTTTCGTAAACGCTGTCAGCTACATACTCGATAGTGCCGTCAGCCAAAGCCTTATCAAAGTCTGCAAGCTTAATGTCCTCAAAGCAGTCAAGCTTCTGTATTTCAGAATAAACTGCATTTGCACCGTCATCTGTCATCTGGCAGCCGTCACTGCCGTAGCACTTGTAGCCGTTGTATTTTGCAGGGTTGTGGCTTGCTGTTATCATAATGCCACTGCTGCACTTAAGTTCTCTAACGAGGAAAGAGAGAACAGGGGTCGGCTGAAGCTCTGTTGAGATAAATACCTTGATGCCATTGCCGGCAAGAACTCTTGCAGCTTCTTTTGCGAAAAGGTCAGCCTTAATTCTTGAATCATACGAGATTGCAACTGCTGATTGTGAATATTTGTTGTTAAGGTAATTTGCAAGACCTTGTGTTGCAAGACGAACACTATAAATGTTCATTCTGTTTGTACCAGCGCCGATAACGCCTCTGAGACCTGCTGTGCCGAATTCAAGCGCACGGTAAAAGCGGTCATATATTTCTTCCTCATTGCCTTCAATTGAAACTAATTCATCAATAAGGTCTTTATCTTCTGTTGCCTTGTTTTTCCATAATGTGTAAAGCTCATTTGTATTCATAAAATCCACCTCTGACAAGATTATATATATTATTTGTATGTTTTTCTGTTTAAACAAATGGTTTTCCATTTATTTCAAATTATATCACAAACGCAATAAAATTACAAATTACAAATTACCGAAATTTTGTAACGGTTATTGGTTCTTGATGTAAAAAGTGCTGGAAATTCACAAGTTCTGAATGTATTAGTGCATATAAATAAGCACTTGTATATTCATTAGATATAAATTCTTTTGTGTTTTTTTATATTCTTAATTTGTTAATTTTCTTTTATTTTGCTTTTTGTACTTGTGTAGCACCAAATTTTATAGTAAAATAAAATATATATTGTTTTAATAGCATAAATTCAAGCACAGGAGGAATTAAAATTGGAAGAAAACAATAATATTAATTTAGAAAACGACGCAGTGGAAGCACCACAGCCACAGGAAGAGGCGCAAGCTGCTGAAACTGATGCAAACGCAGCTTCGCCGGAAGAAAATGCACAGACTGAGGAGAATAGCACAGGATATGTTTCTCAGTTTGGAGAAATAACAGGTGTTTCGGCTCCGGATGAAAGTACCGCAACAGTTAAGGTAAAGAAAAAACGACTGGTTATGCCGTGTATTATAATTTCGGCTTGTACTCTTCTTGTAGCCATTGTTGTGGGTGTCGTATTTTTACTGTTCTTTAATACGTCGGTTGCAGGCACATATGTAATCGAAACTGAAGGTGATACCGCTGAGATTCAGACATACTTTATTCTGGGTGATGATGGGAAGCTTACACAGCGTTCAGGCTCAATTGAGCTTGAAGGCACTTACCAGATTACAAATGAGGATAATGAAAGCAAGATTAATCTCTCTATTCCTGCAAATTATGTTAATGTAACTTACAACTACAAGATTGAAGGCAATAAGCTAACAGGTATGAAGCTGATTATGTCAGATGATAGAGGCAATTCTCTGATATTTGCTCCGGCAACGTACGTTGAAACAACTGTTGAGCCAATAGAAAATGCTCAGCTTGATTCAAAGCTTGTAGGTAACTGGGAGGACACAGAAGGCTACGGACTTAGATATATCTTTAATGATGATTACAGCCTTGTAATGAGTGGTAACGGTATGAATATTTACGGCTGCTATTCTGCTGAAAACGGTAATATTAAAATCAAATATTACGCTGACACTCTCAGAGAGGATACAGCCACATACTCCTTTGACGGAGATAAGCTTGTATTAAATGAATCGGTAACCTTTACAAAAGTAAGCGAATAAACCGGTAATTCGCAAAAATTCTATTGGGTGTGTAAAATATGTTAAGAAAGAGATACAAATTCATTGTCTTGATTGTAGCACTGCTAACTTTTGTTTTTTCAATTTCTGTTACAAGTGCGTCTGCAAGCAGTGCCGGTGTTTCAATCTCTAAGGCTCATTACAGCGTCCAGATTGGTTCAACTGTAAAAATAGATGCAATAGGCACAAATATCACTTGGAGTTCGTCCGACACTTCTGTTGTAACAGTAAACCGGCTTGGCGAGGTTAAGGGTATATCCATGGGAAAAGCAACGGTTACAGCGAAAAGCGGTTCGTATTCAGCAACAACTGAGATAAGTTGCGGCTTCTATAAGGGGATAGACGTGTCAAGCTGGAACGGTGAATATTCTCAAAGCGGAATTTATACCGGCCCTGTTAACTGGAAGAGTGTTAAGCAACAAGGTATTGATTTTGCATTTATCCGTGCCGGATATGGATGGGAGGATTATCCGTATCAAGTAGATAGTCAGCTTGTAAACAATATAAATGGTTGTATTAAATATGACATTCCATTTGGTTTGTATTTCTATTCGTATGCCACGAACACCGATGAGGCTGTTTTAGAGGCTGATTATTTGCTAAGGATACTTAATGATTATTGCCCGGACAGCCATAACAAGCTAAGTCTGCCTATTGTATATGACGTTGAAGAAGAATTTATATACACAATGGACAGCACAGAGCTTACTAATATTGTTTTAGCTTTTTGCAATAAGATAAAGGCAGCCGGCTATGATACTATGATATACGGCAACACAGCGTCGTTCAATAATATGAATCTCGATACGCTTAAGGCTAATGATGTTGATTTATGGTATGCAATGTGGCCGTACACACCACAGTTTAAGGAACCTGAAACAATAGGAAAAACAGACATAGTTCCTGAGGTATGGCAGTATGCGTCAGACGGAACGGTTCCGGGTGCAGGCGATGTAGGCGGTGTTGATGTCAATCTAATTTATATGCTCAGTACCCAGACCGAACTTTTCAAAAATACTAAAACCACTGCCTCACAGGCAACGCAAGGAGTTAGTAAGGCTACTGTAAAATGGAACAGCGTCAACGGTGCAAGCTACAACCTTTACAGAGCGAATGTCAGCTCAAGTGGGAAAATAGACACCGTAAACGCTCTTAAGCTTTACAGCGGTACCAAAACCACCTTTACAGATAACACTGTTAAATACGGAAAGAGCTATTATTATTACACTGATACATCGTTTTCGGGAGATTATCTGGACCCTGATTATCGTAAAATTATGAGTGGAGTAGAGAAAGGCTCGTATATATATAATGTGAAAAACGGTGATGTAACGCTTGACGGAAAGGTAAGTCTGCTTGACGCTATAATAATTCAAAAACACGCTTTAGCGGCATATTCTTTTTCTGATATTCAGCTTTTTGCTGCCGATTACGATAAGTCCGGCAAAGTTAATTTGTCTGATGCGATAACTGCTCAGAAAGCAGCAAATATGTAAAACTATAATCTTTAAACAAAGCTGCTTCAATTTTTTCTTGAGGCAGCTTCATTTTTTGCCAAAAAAACAAAAAAATATACAAATTTTTCAATTTACCTATTTATTTCTTGTGGATTATATGATATAATATACTCAGCAAAAGATTTTTGCAAATAAAATGCAGGAGGTTATATTTATGTTAATTACCTACATAGCTAAGAAAGTGAATCTTAAGGACAATTTTAAAAATATGGTTGATAAGAAACTGTCAAAGTTTGACAGACTTTTTAGCGACAGTGCAAGCGCAACCGTAAAGGTAGCCGTTGAAAAAAACAGACAGACCGTTGAAATTACAATCAATGACAACGGAATGATATACAGGTCAGAAAACACCTCAGCGGAAATGAACGAGGCTGTTGATAAATGTGTTGCTATTCTTGGCAGACAGATAAGGAAGAATAAGACCAAGCTTGAAAAACGTCTTAAAGCCGGCTCTATTGATGAGTTTATCGCAGCTGAGCCGGAAGATGCTGATGTTGACGGGGAAGAGGCAGAAAGCTATGATGTTTACCGTGTAAAGACAATTCCGACTAAGCCAATGCTTGTTGATGAGGCTATACTCAGAATGAATATGGTTAACCACCAATTCTTTATGTTTACAAATGCGGAAACATCGCAGATAAATGTTGTGTATAAAAGAGCAGACGGCAAATATGGTCTGTTGATACCCGAAGAAAACTAATTTTGATTTTCATTAAACCTTTTCATATGTTTTTATTTCCATAATTTTTTCGCAACAAAACCGCAGCTTAAGCTGCGGTTTTGTTGCGTCCGAATAAATGTTATGCTTTTGTGATAGAAGCGCCGGCATAACCTTTTTCGTCAAAGGTAATGCATACTCTTCCGTTTTCAAGAGTACCGTCCTTGTGATGAACTGTTATCTTGATTGTTGCTCCAAAATAATTCGTGAAATCCTCAGCTGACTGAAGGCGTATATCTATTTCAGGGGATACTGCTTTTGCGGTTTCGTAATCATTATAGTAGTCCTCAACATTAAGACCAAGTGTTTCTTCTATTTCGTTGTTGAGCTTTTCGGAGGATGGATACCAATTGACGATTGAATTATTAGGATTCTCGCTATCAAACGGAATATCGATTATTGAATTTCCTTTTTTAAAATATTTGTCAATGTTTGTTCCCTCATTATTGTGATACTCTCTATATGCATCCATATTAACATAGTTAAAATATCCATTGTCTGATGTTATATCAAAGCTTTCAATATCTTCACCTGAAATTTCAAGGCTGATATTATCAAATCCTAATCCGCAGACATCATTAAGAACGGTCGGCGTTTCGCCTTCACTCAGCGGATTGTCTTCGCTAATTTGCTTTCCCTGCGAGTCATATTCTCTGCTGCTGAGTTCTTTATTAATCGTTGGGATGAACGGCGATATTTTAGCATCAACGCTGTTAAGCTTGGTACCGTTTGAACTGTTGGGTTCAGCCGCATATGCTGTAACAATAAAGCCAAGGTCTGCTTTAGAACTATCACTGTTCTCACTGAAAACAGTATGCTGAAGTGCTATAAATCCTCCGCAAAGCATAGTTGCAACGCAAAGGCAGGCGGCTGCATATCTGAAATTAGGTTTTCTTTTCATTGCTTTTTCCTCCGTTTTAAAATTAAAACAATATTCCGGTTGACGGTTGCAATAGTTTTTCAGCATTTTATCAAGACGATCTTCTGAAATCATTTTTTTATTTCTCATTTTCAAGCCTCCTTCTGATATAAGCCTTAGCAGAATATAATCGTGATTTTACCGTTCCTTCGGGAATATCAAGAATCTGCGCAATGTCCTTAGTGCTGTAATCTTTGAAATATTTCAGTATAATCACAACCCTCTGCTTTTTAGGCAATGCGGAAATAATCTTGTGCAATTCAAAATACTCATCTGAATTTTCATAGCTGATGTCGGGGATAGAATTGAAAAATGCTATTTGCTCCTCTTCGCTTCTAAAGCTGACCTTAAACCTGTTGTAAAACAATCTGCTTGTGTTCTTATATGTGTTAACACATATTGAATACAGCCACTTATCAAACGGCAGGGAGCTATTGTATTTGGAGTAATTATTAATCGCCTTGCACCATGTTTCCTGAAACAGGTCTTCTGCCTCTGAGGTATTTCTGCAAAGTGACACACAAAGCCTTGTGAGGTCAGCACTGTATAGCCTTATGTACTCGTCAAAATTACCGTTCAATTTTATCCCCCTAACTGAAAGCTTTCACTATATATACAACTCAAATATATAAAAGGTTCATATTAAAAAAATTCCACCTGAGAAGAACTCAGGTGGAGCATAGCTATGATAATCAATTTTCAAATTCAGTCTTAATACTTCTTAGGAAGAGGCTTGATAATATATCTATTGGCTTTTTGTCGCTGTGGAGGACTTCATAAACTGCCTTGGCTATTGGTAAATCAACGTTGTATTTTTCTCCAAGCTTCAGAAGAGCCGTTGTTGTGTAAACACCCTCGGCAAGCTTTTCAAAACGCTCACCTTGTACGCACATTTCACCATAGCGCCTGTTATGACTCCACTGAGAGAATAGAGTAGCCTCGTAATCGCCTAAGTGGCAAAGACCGTATGCCGACATCTCGTTTCCGCCCATAGCGCCGATTAATCGGGAAATCTCTCTTGTACCCCTTGCCATTAATGCGCCCTTTAAGGAAGTATAGTGCAGTCCGTCAAGCATACCTGCGGCAAGACCGACAACATTTTTTGCAGCAGCTCCAACCTCGGTTCCGATTAAGTCGTTGCCAATATAGAATCTGATAAGCTCACTGTTAAAACGGTCAACAAGCATCTTTTTAACTGCAACATTTTTGCTGTCGATAACCATACAGTTTGGAATACCCTTGACATAATCCTGCGGATGTCCGGGTCCAACCCAAACAGCAACCGGAGTTTTGTCTGTGTCTATGTATTCTTCAAAAACTTCTGTAAGACGTTTGCCTGTTGTTTGCTCAATGCCCTTCATACACAGCACAAAAATCTTACCATCAAGAGAAAATTTATTTACCCTCTGCAAAAAGCTACGCAAATTTTGCGAGCTGATAGAAATAACGATTATCTCACCGTGAGCTATGGCGGCTTCAAGGTCGTCTGTTACTGTCATTTGCGGGGAGTATGACAGATATTCGTTTTTATGCTCCTTTTTCAGCTGTTGAAAATCAGGAGCTTCAGTAAGTCCCCATGAATAAACATTGTTGCCTATTTTGTCAAGATACCAAGCAATGCAAGACCCCCAACGGCCGCATCCCAATACGGATATATTCACACTATCACCGTCCGAAAATTTTATACTAAAATTATACCACGAATATGAATAGAATACTATATAAAAATTACTTATCTTTAGATTTTTTGTGTTCAATTTTTTTCGATTTGCTGAAAAGCTGTCTGACTCCCATGATTAAAAGGAGAATACCAAATGTTTTTGAAAGCAATCCTCCATCTATCACAGTTGCTAAATAGCTGCCTGCAAGTGACGTAATAACACCAAGTACGGCAAAGGGGAGGGCAGTGCGCCAAGCAATAAGACCCTTAATATGATAGATTATTACGGATAATGCAGCTATCGGAATGAAGAACAGCACGTTGATTCCCTGTGCGGTAAGCTGCGGGATGGCTGTGAATAATCCAAAATAAATTATCATTATTCCTCCGCCACCCATTCCCATTGAGCTGAATATCCCTGCCATAAAGGCGGCAGCACCACCCCAGACTATCTCCATATCAGTCTTATCCCTGCCCATAGCATAAACACGGCGAATATCTTTCTTATTATGTTGTTATTAAGCTTCTTTAAAAGAAATGTGCCTATAACAGCACCGAGCAAGCCCCACAACACATATGGCATAACATCGCTTATAGCAACTGCTCCTCTTATTAAATATCCCACAGCGCTTGCTACGCAAATTGGCAGAATAATTGCAACACAGGTTGCGTGTGCTTTTTTCGCTTCAAGGGTGCGTGATAAAAAGGGTACGGCTATCATTCCGCCGCCTGCACCAAGCAAACCGTTAAAAAAACCGGTTGCAAGCCCTCCGACTGCCGTCAGCAATTTATTTTTTTTGCATTTCTTCATACTATCACCGACATTATTGTTACCGTTAAATATGTTTTAATGCAATAAAAAGGGCCATTGCTAAACGCAATGACCGTTCGTTTGAAAAAACCCGCCTGACCGTATCGTGCAATTATAACCTGCCTACTAAAAGACAGGTGGGTGTCTCCCCTTGCTTTCACGCTCCCTTCATCCACCGAAATGGGAGGTCTGCAATCCGTCAAGGGAGGAGGACTCCCGAAGAATAAGTTGTAGGGTTATATTGGCACAATTCACGAATCAGGCAGGCAATGAGCAAATTAAACCTCGTCGCTTTCTGCTTCTTCGTCAGCATACATATTTTCAAAATGATCCTCAAATATTTCAGCAAGACTCTGGCTGAGTTCTTCATCCTCAACCTCAACTAAAAGCTCATCGCCGTCCTCTTCAACTGTTTCAAAAATATAATATACACCGTCAGATTCAAGCTCATCCTCAGGTGATTCGAAAACAGGGTAGAGAGCAAAATAGCTTTTATCGTCCTGCTCGATAATATCGAGAATCTCAAACTGTTGCTCCTTGCCGTCCTCGTCAATCAAGGTAAGCAAATCTGCTTCAAACTCATTATCCATAATATCATTCCCTTTCGCTATTTCATATATGTATTTTAACCTTTAATTCGTTTTAAGTCAAGAGAAATCTTAAAATTTTTAGAGAAAAAACATACTAAAAAAATAAAAAAAGTTAAAAAAAAGTATTGACAATGTAAAAAATTGTGTTATAATATAATTGAAATTAAGGAAAGGGGCTGAGTCCTATGGGCGAACTGACACCGGAAAATTCATTGAGCTTCGTTGAAACAGCGGGCTCTTGCTCACAAGGCTGACTTGAGAATATTATTACACGAAATATCAAGTAACATTCAATTAAAAAAATGAAAATATTATTGCTTTGTTTTTTTAACTTTAATGTTCATCATTTTAAATTATACCGTAAACGGTTCGGAATATTTAAAGAAAAGCCGAGTGATTTGATTACAATTGAATATTTTGATTATTAATCTATCATATGTTCGGATAAACGAAAATATGATAAAGAACTTCAAAGCTTTAAAAGCTCAAAATGTGTTGATGCTCAGACGGCAGAAAATACACTTTTTTCAAGCATTCGGCTTGAATTTGAGTAAAGCGTTAAAGGCGCCTGAAAGCGTACTGATGGCTGTGCGTGATACAATTCTCAGCCGAACGCATTTTTATTGCAGAGATTGGTTACATAAACTTAATAGTTTCTAATATATTACAGATATAAACAATGTGAATGAAACAGAGAGTGAGACCAATGATTATTTAACTTTGATTAATAATTGCATTTTTTATGACCGACGGGGCGTTCTCGTCGGTCGGTTTTTTGTTAGTACCGGAACAACGCCTGTAACTCTGTTGAGCGTTTTTTGCTGCTTCTTGTTTGCAATAATTGCGGCAATTCTTTCTCGGATAAGAGTGAACACCATACAGAGAACAAGTGTGGATATGTTCGATATTTCGCCGATTGAGAGGGGACTTTGGCACCTTTTAAGGCAGTTGATGTCAAAATAAATACGCTTGTGATTACTGCATATTTCAGCTCATAGCAGAGAAAACTTGTGATTTTTCTTAAATTCTATCATAATAAAGCGAATTCATCAAAAAGTCGAACAAGTAACTTTTCATTGAAATATAGATTAAGCACAACTTGTTTTTCTTGTCTTTATCATCATTTTATGTTATATTAAAATAAAATGGTTGGGGTGATATATGTGAGAAAACTCAGAATATTATTGGTTATTTTGCGGCGAACAAAGGCAGACAAGGTTCTGCTTGGAATGATTGTATTTGTGCTTGTTTCTGCATTATTTATTATGTTATCAGAACCAAATATTACATCTTATTTTGATGCGCTGTGGTACTGCTACACAGTAATTTCAACCATAGGCTTTGGCGATATAATTGTAACTACATTTATTTCAAAAATTATCTCTGTTTTGCTCACGGTGTATTCTCTGTTTGTAATAGCAATAGCAACGGGAGTTGTTGTTAGTTTTTACAATCAAGTGGTTCAGTCCCAACATGACGACAGTGTTTCTTTGTTTGTTGATAAGCTTGAAAGACTTCCGGAGCTTTCTAAAGAAGAACTTAAGGAAATATCTGATAAAATAAAAAAGCTTAGATAATGCATTAACTTAAAAATAATTATGAAACGCCGATATTCATATTGAGTATCGGCGTTTCATAATTCTCTCAGACACTCCTTTGCCGCCTTCTTACCGGATTTTACAGCTCCCTCCATTGTTGCAAAGGAGGACGTCAAAGTGTAGTCGCCGGCAAGGGTTAGTCCGTCAATCTCTGTTTTTTGATGAGGTCTTAAACTTTGATTGTTGCAATCAAGCGAATAGAATTCGTTCTCCTCCGATATCTTCCGATAATTAAGAATATGTCCGTCAAGATGAATTCCCAGGCGATTCATTTGTTCAAGCACAACTGTAAGAATTTCCTCGCTTGATTTATTTGCATAGCTCTTTGCGTTTCCAAGTATAATCGACAACCTGCCGTTACACTGCCTGAAGGTTGACCTTGATTGCTCCGCAAAGCTTACCATATCTGTTCCCGGTGCAAAAGTAGTAATGTCCTTTTTTAGTGCGGGACTGTCAAGCTCAAGCTGAATTGTACATGAAGACATAGAGGGCAGAAGAAAAAGTTTTTGTAATCTTCCATCATTTTTAAAAGCAGAGAGAATATGCTTTGCCGAGGAAATTGTCGTAGCAATAACTGTTTGCGGAGCATAGTATTCATTATCATTTTTTGTTTTCACTCCGCATACTGAGCCATTTTTTACAAGTACATTTTCTACCTCCTCGTTAAAGCGGAAATCACTCCCAAGCGATTTTATTTTATTTACAATGGGCATACAAACAACGTCCGTCATACCGCCAAGATAAGCACCGATTCTCATTTTATAAAACTTAGGTATTCCGGGAGCAAACAACCCAAAGAAGGCATATGCCGAATAGTTTTCCGGTGGCATAAAGAAAATTCCGCTGCTAAGCGGCTCTAAAATTAGTCGCTTGCTTTTATCCGTTACACGGTGTCGGTTTGCATATTGCGTAACGCTGTAATTGTCAAGACGTGTTGAAAAAATATAGCTTGTAAATCCACATATAAAAAACGGTAATAATGAAAGCTTGTCTTTTACTGACAGAACATCATTGTTTCCCAAAATGCCTCGCAGTGTTTTAGTAAATCCTAAAAGCGGCGCAAGTCCAAGCACCAATTTTTTGTTTTCGTCCTTTATCAGTATATCTGCTTTTTCTTCCCAGAAAACTATGTCTTTAAGATTGACTCCGCATTTCTTGAGCAGCTTAGGCAATGCCGAATAATATCCTATATGCCTGTGAAGTCCCGATTCAACCTGCATACCGTTGTCGATAAATGACGATGTTCTGCCGCCGGGGTATGAGTGTGCTTCAAGAACAAGTACCTTTTTTCCTTTTTCTGAAAGATGATAAGCGCAGGATAATCCTGCCAGACCTGCACCGACAATTATTGCGTCATATCTATCCAATTATAAATCCTCCGTTAGCTCGTATATGAATATGTTTCTTGTTTATTGCATTATTATTCAAACGTGACGAAAGTCATATTAAAGATGTTTCTTAATTCACTTACTTCTCAAGCCTACATCAGGCAATATTGAAATTTTCGGAATGAATGTGTCAATGCCTTTATTGTATTCGGTTTGTTTTTGGTTATCACAAAGAATTTGTAATGTTGATGCTAATTTAAAATTATGTTCGTCGGTGATTTTTTATTTTTAGAATAAGTAGGTGTGTAATAGATATTACAAAAATGTATGAAATAATCAACAAGGGCAATAATACTGAAAATGTGTTTGCATAAAGCTTCAATAATAAAGTATCGCCGGTAAGTGAAAGAGAATTTTGTGTGTTACAGTTTTCTATAATTCTTTCAATATAGTATGAAAAGTCGAATATGTTGTCATACGGAATGTATTTTGACGGAATAAAAATGCTGAAATCCGCAACAAAAAATACAGTAAGCAGAATAGTAGGTATTCCCAACGCAGTGGTAATCATCAGGATATATTTAAGCGGAATTGATTTAATAGAGCTTAGAATGTAATTTTCTTTCAAATCGTTCCGAACCTCTTTAATCAGATATTTACACACCGCAAACCATACTTTCATTGTAATTACACAAAGCACTGTAAACAACAGCAGAAAAATTAGGTGCTTAAAGCTCTCAATCACCCTTGAGCATTCGGAAAAATTTGTCGGGTAATATTGGCTTAGGTTCATCTGCTCAATCATAGGTGCGGATAATGCGCCGTTTTCATAAGCAATGCTGTTAATACTCATTTTTTCGTAACCTTTATAGCAGGTGTATGGGATATACACCCTTTGCTTACCGTCACTTGATATACGGTTTATCAAAGTGTCATTCTCGTTGATTACACCACAAATTCTGTATTCCTCACCGTTTAGGTTGATTATCTTGCCCACTGCGTAAGTTGTTAAGAATAGCTTAAGCGCAAGATTGCTGCCAATTACGGCAGTTTTTTCTTTTGTGGTGATATTTTTCCGAGTAATGCCTTTTCCTGTAACGCCGTAACTGTAAATCATAAAATAGCTTTCGTTCGTAAGCACAGGTGTTACCATTTGTCCTTTTACGCTGATTTCGTTCTGCTCAGAGCAAAAGCTTATGTAATCCATATTTATTCTCTTGGATAAGCTCTCAAAATTACCTATGTTAAGCGGCAAAGCATCAGCATTTTGATTGAAATTAAGCTGTGTAACATTTGTAAGCTGTGTCTGTGCGTTGTCGGCAAAGTAAAAGCCGGGGGATAGAATAAGGAGTGTTAAGAACAATAGCACAGCAGCGCAAAAAATTCTTTTAATCAAAACGCTATCCCTCCTCAACATAAACCCTGTCGCCGTCCGATATGCTCTTTGAGGTTTCATATATAACTTGCATATCAGAGAAAAGACTACCTGATGTAACCTCATAGTACAAATCATCAGAAGCGGTAATCGTTACGGATATTTCATTTACCTTTGTTTTACCATTGTCATCTGTATTCAACACGAAAACACTGCCCGACTCGTCAAACTCGGTAACAGATGAAAGCGGAAGAAGATATTTTGTTTTCATATTGCCGTCATTTTCTCCGCTGAGAGTTCCGACAATAATATCGGTAGATTTAACCTTTGGAAGAAGCATATTGTCAATAGTGCTTGATAAATAGGTGAGTACAGCAACTATAATTAAAAATGCAATTCCTGCTCTTATTGAATACTTCTTTAATCTGTTTTTCTTCATAATGCACCTCACTTGTCAATTTGAACAAAGGGGAAATCTATATCACTTTGTCCGTAAAAATAGATAAGCATCGGCGGAATCATAAACATAACGCCGCAAGCAAAAATAATACCGTAGTCCGAATTGCTTATATCAGAAAGTCCTATTGATAGCGGGTACATACCGCTGTCCTTAAAATAAATCAGCGGCTGTTCAACAACATTCCAGTTGTCGATAAAGCAAAGCAGTGTAAGCGTTATCAATCCACCCTTAATCTGAGGAAGAATAATTTTTGTAAATATCTTAAAATATGACGCTCCGTCAATCAAAGCCGCCTCAATACTTGAATCGAAAATGTACTTTATGCTTTGTCTTAATAAGCACACACCGAAGGCTGAGAATGTGCCGGGAAGAATAACGGCAAGAAAATTATTGAGCAGATTAAGGTTATCAAGAACAATGTAATTTGGCACAAGCGTTACTTGAAGCGGAAGAATCAATAAAATTATGTAAACAAAAAAGAGCTTGTCCCTGAACGGAAAGTGAAGCTTGCCAAATGCAAACGCTGCAAGAGATGATACAACTACCTGTCCCAAAACAGTAGGAAAGGTGATTATAACTGAATTCCAGAATTTCAGCAGATACTCAGGTCTTCTGAAAAACACCTGATAATACTGTTCAAGTGAGAACATCTGAGGGATAAGGCTGAGTGACCTATATTTACCGTTTGTAAAATCAAGCATTCTGTTTACTTCACCGCTTGACATAAAAGAACACGCAAGCATATAAATCACGGGAAATAAAAACACAAGTGCTATAAATACCAAGAGCGTATATTTAAAAGTGAGCTTAATTTTTTTCACAGGATCACCTATTCCGAAAAATTACGTTTTCTCTCGAACAGGAAGAAAACGAGCAGAACAATTATGATAAACACAGACAAAATTACAGACGCAGAGGAAAGGCGTGAATAATTGAGGTTGTAATAATTGTTGTTTATGAAGTTTTGGAGAAAATATATATTTTCATTAGGGTAATCTCCAAACAGCGCAAAAACCTCCCGAAAGATTTTGAATGAGTAGATTATCTCCATTAGAAACACAAAAAACGTGGTAGGTGTTATCATCGGTATTGTAATTTTTCTAACAATCTGAAACGAGCTTGCTCCGTCAAGTTTTGCGCTTTCATACAACGAGGTTGGTATGTTTGCAAGTCCTGCTGTAAATAAAATTACGCAAAAACCGCAGTATTTCCATATGTAAATAAGAATAATCATTACCATGGAAAATCCGGAATTGAAAAAGCTAACTGCGTCAAATCCTAAAGAATTTAATACAGCGTTTATAGCACCGTAATCGTCAAATATTACCTGCCAAACGCAGATTAATGATGCAATAGGTACAACAACGGGAATCAAAAAAGAGCTTCTGAAAAATGACGATATTTTTTTAAATGAATTGAGAAACAGCGCAAGAACAAATGAAATCAGCATAAGCAGAGGTATTGCAATTAGTGTAAATATTCCTGTGTTCTTAAGCGCCAACAAAAATGTATTACTGCGAAACAGCTCAGCGTAATTTGCAAGACCGACAAAGCTGTTTCCAATATACATACTTTTAATAATGCAGATTATGTATGGCACAATATAAAATACAGCAATTCCTAAAAGAGAGGGCAGTATAAAAAGAAATGCAATTAAATAGCTTTTACGTTTTCTAATCATCTGAACACCGTCTATTCTTCAAGATAAAGTTTCGTTTTTGACTTTAATCCGCTGACAAACTTGTCAACTCTTATTTCACTGTTCATATAGCTTTCTATAAGATCACCTATGACAGAAGTGTTGTAATACCAATAGGTGTCAAGCTCGTATTTCGATATATTGCTTAATGCGTTATGTACCATTTTTTGGCTCTCTTCGGACACTTCTGCTTGTTCCTTGTCGTTATCAGGTATACCGTCATCATCACCAACATAATATGAATCCTTTGAATTATATTTAAAGCTGTCAGCATTATTCATAAGCTTATTAAACGAATTAAGATTAACAGGAAACAGCGACCCTGTATATGCTGCAAACATTGGGTTATATTTTTCAATCTCAGCTCCAACCTGATTATTTTGACACTCCTCTGAAAGTGCATATTTTATAGCCTTGAGCAATTTTTCATTCTTTTTAGAATTACTGTTTACAAAAATTGATTTCGATATATTAGCCGAAAGTATGCTTGTGTCATTTGTTACACAGCCTAAGAGAAGCGGAGTTTCTCCTCTTTGTTCGGAGAAAACAATGCTTGAATACATATCGTAAGGGCTAAATGATATGCCGTATTCAAATATGTAGCTGCTTGGGTCAACCTCTTCCGTAAGGTTTATATATTGCTCGCTTTCTTCGCTGCCTTTCTTATCTTTGCCTTCCTGCATAATAAGCTTATCAAACCTTGATATCATTTCATCAAACTCGGAAGTATCAAAGTTTGATGTTTTGTTAAGTAAATCTAAATTGTCGTCTATATAGTCCAATAAAAGCCCTTGTAAATAATAAGTGTCCCAAAAACTGAACAACCATATTTCCTGATTGTTGCTTATTTCGTCACATAAATTCAGCATATCATTATAGGATAATGCAGGAGTATTCCTGTTAATATATTTTGAATATTTCTGCTGCGTTGTCAGCAAAAGATTTGGAGTGTAATATAACGGAATACAGAACCGTTTTCCGTTTATAAAACCACTTTCAAGAGCCTTTTGGTTATAGTCTGAAAAGTCTATTTTATCTTCGTCTGTGTCAGAACCAATAAGCTCGTTTAAGTCCATAAAAGCGCCCATTTCTATCAGCTTTTCAATGGATAAGTCTGCGTTTTGGATAGTCTTTTCGTCTATTAAATCCGGACCGTCTCCTGTCATGAGTTCGGTTGTCAGCTTGTTTTTTAATGCTTCATTGTTTTCAAATTCAACAATTTCAATTTTGTCCTCTTCATTTTCACACTGCTTGTTATATTCATAAATCCAACCGCCGCCTAATGACGAGTAGTTTTGTACAGTGTAGTATGTTATATTGTCTATTTTTTCGTTGCTGTCAGAATTTACACAGCCCCAAAAACCGGACAGTAACAAAAATGCTGATATAAATATACAAAGAATTTTTTTAATCATAAATCCTCCTATTCCGTCATAAATATTTTGACTGCAGATGTAAGCTCTGAAATAAATTTGTTTTTATTAATCTTGCCGTTGAGATAATCATCAACAATATCTCCTACTACTTTCGTTGAAAAGTAGCTGTTCGAAATCTCAAAGTATGGTATGCAGTTGTTAATTTTCTTTGTGAACTTAATGTAGTTTTGCATATACTCATTATTAAGTCCGTTTACTTCGTATTCTTCATATTCCATGACGCCGTCTTTTTCATATTCTCTAAAAAATGTAAACGATGAAGCTGCATCAACAGAGTGTTCAAATGCTTTATTATTTACAGGGTGAGAAATCACGTTTGACCCAGCGTAATCCGACCCTTTCTTGTCACCGCAGTAATACAATTGAAAATCCTCGCTTAAAAGATATTTTATAAAAGCAAGCGCTTTATCCTGATGCTTTGAGTTTGCATTAACGGCAACCCCAAGTTGAATAATAGCAGTTACGTCATTTTTGTTTTTATTAAATCCGTTATAAAATACCTTTTTATTTCCTTTAAGCTCTTCTCTGTAATTTGAACGTGCAAGAGTCTTAAAAGAGCCGCCGGTGTAAAAATCAAAAAGATAGTTATCATTAGTGTATTCATCTTCCTCGGCAAAACAATCCATAAGTTGAATTATTGAATCAATACCGCTGATGAAATCATCATTATCAAAATTGACTTCATTATTTTCAAAATCCACGTAATTGTAAATAAACCTGTCAAAAAGCTGTCTTTGCGAATTTAAAAAGCTAAAAGCGTAGCTATACATAAAGCTTTTTTTGTTTGCCTTTTTAAAGTAATCGTCAGAGAAATTTGGTATATCGGAATATGTGAGAGACATTCCGTTTTGTACAGGCAAATTGTATTCAGATAATGTTTTGTCAGTTGAGATAAGCGCATTTAAAGAGTAAAATGCCGGGATAATATATTGCTTTCCCTCGTACTGTCCTGCTTTCATCAAGGCTTGGTTATATTCCGATAAATCAAGCTTTTCATTTGATGAATCATTTTTTATCAGCTCGTTAATATCTGCAAACGCGCCTGATTTAATCAGCTTTTCAAATGGCAATGTTTGCCCAAGTGAAAAAATATCCGGCCCTTTACCTGCCATAAGCTCGGCTGACATTTTTGTATACATATCGTTTTTGTCCTCAAACTTTACAACATCAATCTGATACGATTCATCATAATTGTTTTGGCAGTAAATATTATATCGCTTAATAATATCTTCATCTAACTGTGTCCATTCGCCATCTGCTTGATAATACCTTAGCTTATCGCTTTCAATGCTTCCATCATTGCAGGCGGCTGTAATGGAAACTGAAGTTACCATAAGGCACAGTGCAAGAATTTTACTAATAAGTCTTTTCATTATCTTCACCTCTTAAATTTATCATAAATCTTCCATCTGTATTTTATCTGTGTTTTTATTGAAAACCGCGAATAAGTGATATAAAATGTTTAATATGAAACTTCAGATAAAGCACAGACGGATATGATAATATAACAAGGGGTGATTATGTGTATGTATAATGTACTGCTTGTCGAGGATGATAAAAACATTTGTGAAATGCTGTGCGATTACTTTACCCAAAAAAGCAAGGACACAATAAAAATTGATGTTGCATATGATGGTCAAACAGGTGTTGAAAAGGCATATGAAAATGCCTATGATTTGCTTTTGCTTGATATTATGCTTCCGAGCCTTGATGGATTTGAAATATGCCGAGAGGTGCGACGTCAAAGCGATGTGCCGATTATGTTTATTACTGCAAGAGGCAGTCAGGAGGATATGCTGACGGGCTTTGCCTTAGGCTGTGATGATTATATAGTAAAGCCGTTTTCGTTGCCTGTGTTTTATCAAAAGGTCAACGCTCTTATAAAGCGTTCAAAGGGGCTTGTTCGCTTTTCTGTTCTTACAGCAGGAACACTATCGTTAAATCCTAATAATGGCTCAGTTATATCAGACGGTGAAGAAATAAGTCTGACAGCTAAGGAATATGCAATACTTAAAACCCTGCTTGAAAACAGGGGAAAGATTGTGTCAAGGCAAGGGCTTATAAACCACGCTTGGGGATATGATGAAATTATAGATGAACGTGTGCTTGACACTCATATTAAAAATTTAAGAAAAGCTCTTAAGGACAATTCAAGGATAATAATGACAGTGATTAAAAGAGGATATAAAATAGAATGAACATATATAAAAAGAAAATCAAAAAACAAAAACAAAGATTATATATTGCTGTTTCGTTATCACTTTTTATACTTAGCTTTGCAGTTTCGGTAATTTTCGCTATCGTAACTTATAATACTGAAAAACATCTTTTATATTCAAGCGCATATTCCGATTACTCCGACACACTCCTGCTTTTGCAGGACTCATTCAAAGACGATAATTATTATGCAGAGTATTACGTAAACAAGCGTTATTCAGGCGATGAACAGGTGATTGTTATTAACCAAAACGGAGAAACGGTTGTTGAAACAAAAAATGCCCTGCCTGTTGACTTTTCAAGTTATCCTTATCATCTTGAGAAAGGCTTAGGCTGTATTGTTTTTGAAAACTTTAAACACTCTATGACGGACGAGCAGTATAAAAAAATTACATCATATCTATCACAAGATAAGACAGATGACGGTAAATACTATGAGCTTCTTTGCATTGACTATTATTTTAGTAAGGGTGATATAATACCGAAAAGCGTAGAAATTGTTGAAACTACTGAAGAAAACGTATGGTATGTTCAGGATAAGGTAGTGGAGCGATTTGAGCTTAACCCATTTGTCAGGGACGGTTTAACTCTATATAGGAACAGCGATATGCAAAGGAATGTTATTGATAAGGAATTTGTGTTCGGAAATTACAGAAGGGAAAATCTTCTTTCCCACGTTCTTACGCTTAAAACAAATTCTACTGAAGCAGACAAAACATATTATTATTCTTTTAACATAGATGACATTGATAGTGGCAAGAATGCCTATATAAAAATTGAAACTTTTGATTCGTCCAATTTTGGTTATGGGGGTATACTTTACGACGATAACGCTTTTAGCAGCATATACTGTAATACAAGCTCTTTTAGTCTGAAAACGGAAAACAATGAAGAAAATATATATACGGTTTACTATGCAAAGCGCTTCAATGTGCTTGATAACTGCTATGAACGCATAGTCTTTATATTAATATACATATTTGCTATCTTTGTTATAGTAGGAATAATTCTTGCCGCTATAATCTGGCATACTATTAAAAAACAGATTGAACAGGAGGAAAAGCTCAGACTTACTACAAACGCAATGGCACATGAACTTAAAACTCCGCTTTTCATCATCGGCGGCTATGCAGAAAATCTGGTTGAAAATATTAATACAAAAAAGCAATCTCATTATGCAAGTGTGATATCAGAAAAATCTTCAGCTGTAAATGGACTTGTCGAACAAATGCTCGACTATTCAAGAATTGATAGCGGTTATGATACTTTGAATATAGAGAAAATAAACCTTAACGCTTTGACTAATGATGTTGTAAAAAGCTATGAGGACAGCAGTATAAGCCTTGAATATGGAAAAGAAGTATATATTAATGCCGATAAACGAATGATAAAATCAGCAATAGAAAACCTTGTCGATAACGCTGTAAAATACACCAACGATAAAAATGATATAAAAATCAAAATTACTGACAAACGCTTTTCTGTCAGCAACCCTTCCGATGAGATGAGTAAATCAGAAATTAATAACCTTTGGCAGCCGTACCACAGACAAGCTCGGCATAGCGCAACTCCGGGTCACGGACTTGGTCTTGCAATTGTAAAGAGCATTTTTAAGCTGCATAAATTTAAAAACGGCGCAGCGTACAGCAACGGGAGAATTACATTTTGGTTTGAGTATTAATTTTAGGTTGATATAGCGGAGAAAAAGGTCTATAATAAAGCAGAAGAACTATGCGAGGTTGGTGTTAATATGAGTGAATTAAATGAAATAGCACAGCAGGCAAAACAGGCTGTAACAGAGCTTTTAGAGGTTGCAAAGCTTGAAAAAAACGATATTGTTGTAGTAGGCTGCTCAAGCAGTGAGATTATCGGCAGCAAGCTCGGCACAAATTCAAGCATTGAGGTTGCAAGCGTTGTGTTTGACGCAATATATGAGATAGTAAAGGAAAATGGGCTTTTTCTTGCAACACAGTGTTGTGAGCATCTAAACAGAGCGCTGATAATTGAAAATGAATGTGCAAAGCTATACGGCTATGAGAAGGTGAATGTTATACCTCAGCCGAAGGCAGGCGGATCTTTCTCTACAAGAGCATATGAACGCTTTGGGCATCCTGTTGCTGTGCAGGAGATTAAGGCTTCCGCCGGAATTGACATCGGAGATGTACTAATTGGTATGCACCTTAAGAGAACAGCTGTGCCTGTAAGAATTTCAATAAATAAAATAGGACACGCACATCTTGTTTGTGCAAGAACAAGACCGCCGTTTATTGGTGGAGTAAGAGCAAAGTATGACGAGGATTTATTGTGATGGATAAAAATTTAGACTATAAAGAAGAATTTTGCCGTATCTTTTCCGAGAATGTCAAGCGGCATGGAGCAAAAGAACTTTTAGAGTGGCTTTGCAAAACAGATTTTTTTACCGCTCCGGCAAGTACAAAATTTCATTGCGCCTGCCCGAAAGGACTTGTAATGCATAGCTTAAGCGTGTACGATGTGCTTGTTGAAAAGCATTTTGATGAGGAAACCGATAGTCTTGAAAGCTTCACGATTTGCGCTTTATTGCATGATTTATGTAAGGCTCAATACTACAAGGTTTCAACCCGTAATGTAAAAAACGAGGAAACAGGCAACTGGGAAAAGGTACCATTTTATGCGGTTGACGATTATTTCCCTTACGGACACGGCGAAAAGTCAGTGTTCCTTATTGAACGCTTTATGAAGCTGCGTATTGAAGAAGCTATGGCTATCCGTTGGCATATGGGCGGTTTTGAGGATAACGGCGGCTTTACAATAGGCTTAGCGTATCAGAAGTATCCGCTTGCCGTAAAGCTCCATCTTGCAGATTTGGAGTCTACATACCTAAGGGAAAAGAATACTTCGGTAGTAAATAACTAATATAGAATATAAAAACGGCATACAGATAGTGAACAAGTCTGTATGCCGTTTATTGTTTTAATTTTTTACCCTAAAAAACGATTTAAACTATATAAATAAAGAGCAATTCATAGCTACACCGCATACATAATTATTCTTGCGAGTGATGATATTATCATACACAGCAACAGACCGATTGATGTTGGCAGTAAAAACGCCAATGCCGTCCACTTTAAACTCTTGGTTTCCTTGAAAATTGTTATGCAGGTTGTTGAACACGGGAAATGAAACAGCAGAAACACTATAACGCATATTGCCGTAACTACTGTCCATCCGTTAGCAGTAAACAGGCTGTGTAGTTCTAACAGACTTTCGTACTCAGTTAATGATGAATTTGCGGTGTAAGCCATTATCATTATCGGTATCACAATCTCGTTTGCCGGAAATCCGAGAATGAATGCGGCAAGTATTACTCCGTCCAATCCGAATATATGTGCAAACCCGTCAAGTGAGCTTGTGAAATGGTTTAGCAGCGAATTGCCGCCAACGCTTATATTCGCAAGCAGCCATATTATCATTCCCGCCGGCACCGCAACTACAACAGCTCTCCACAGAACAAACAATATTCTGTCCATAACCGAGCGAACTATAACCTTGCCGACTTGAGGAACACGGTAGGGAGGAAGCTCCAAAACAAATGATGAGCTTTCGCCCTTAAGCAATGTTACAGATAAAAGCTTTGACATTGCCATAGTCATCAGAACCGACAAGACGATAAACCCTAACAGAATTATAGCAGAGAATACAGACTGAAACGGCATAATAATCGGAGCTGTAAGAAAAATCGTAATAAGTGCAATCAGTGCAGGAAACCGCCCGTTACATGGAACAAACGCATTAGTAAGTATTGCAATCAATCTTTCTCTTGGCGAGTCAATTATCCTGCATCCGGTAACACCGCAGGCATTGCAACCAAATCCCATACACATACTAAGCGACTGCTTGCCGTGTGCACCTGATTTTTTGAAGTATTTATCAAGGTTAAAAGCAACCCTCGGCAAGTAGCCGAAGTCCTCAAGTATAGTAAATAGAGGAAAGAATATTGCCATCGGCGGAAGCATAACCGATACAACCCAAGATGTGGTTTTGAATATTCCATCACAAATTAGTGATGTTAAAAATGCGGGTGAGTTTATATAGTTTAAGCCGCTTCTGAGCCACTCATTTATATTGCCGAATAAAGAAGACAACCATTGCGACGGGTAATTTGCTCCCACTATTGTAATCCAGAATATTATTCCAAGCATCAAAAGCATAATTGGTATGCCTGTAAGCTTTGAGGTGAATAGCTTATCAAGTCGTCTGTCGCTTTTGTTATAGTCATTCCTATTAAATGTAACAGTTTTAAGGAATATTTCTTCTGCTTTTTTTACAATTGTCTGTGCTATTTCGTCCCTGTAACTTGCTCTATGTACAGCATTATCGTAAAGCTTCATTCCTAATTGTCGTTCAAGACATAAATTGAATTCTTCGTCATTTTCAAGTAGTCTCAATGAGTAAAATCTCGCCTCACGGTTACTAATGCAGTGACTTCTTATTTTTTTGTAGTTTTTTTCAGCTTCATTTTCAATCTTTTTGTTGTATTTAATGTTTTCAACATAGGTTTTCTTCTCGTTCACCGTCATTTTATATATCATTTCCTTAAGCTCACTCATGCCCTTGCCGCTTCGAGCGCTGGACTCTACCACAGGAACGCCTAATAAACTTGAGAGTTCCTTTATGTTGACAGAGATGGATTTTTTTCTTGCCTCGTCCATTAAATTTACACAAACTATAACACGGTCGGTTATTTCAAGAATTTGCATAACAAGATTTAAATTTCTCTCAATGCAGGTTGCATCAATCACCACCACAACAAGCTGAGGATGCTCAAAGCAAATATAATCACGAGCAACGGTTTCTTCCTTAGAGCTTGACAGCAGCGAGTAGGTACCGGGCAAGTCAACCAATGTGTAGGTAATGTTCTTGTATCGCATACATCCAAAAGCATTTGACACTGTCTTGCCCGTCCAATTACCGGTGTGTTGATTAAGCCCCGTTAAATTGTTAAAAACCGTGCTTTTGCCGACATTTGGGTTACCTGCGAAGGCAACGGTGTATTGATTATTGGTCAAGGAAACACCTCCGTTATTTTCTGAAATCTCTTATAATAGAGTATTCACCTGACTATTGAAATGTTACAAAAAAGCCCACAGCGAACACACTGTGGGCAATGCAATATTTTATTTTATTGATACTACTACCTTTGATGCATCTTCATTTCTTATTGCGAGCAGCGCTCCTCTGATATAATATGCGGTCAGACCTCCGGCGGGACTTACAAGAACCGCTTCAACCTGTGTATCATTGATCAGACCCAGGTCGAGCATCCTGCGCCTTTCCCTTCCGTCCATTCTTAATTCCTTTACAGTGCATTTTTCCCCTTTTTTTAAAGAACTGAGCAATCTGACTTCTTTGTCCAATATCATCATCTCTATTCTTTGATATTCTTTATCATCATATGCTCAGAAGAAATTGCTGACACAAAGCTGAATCATTAATTGTTCATATTCTTTTTTTCTGTAACAGAGTTATAGTAGCTTTCAAGCTCTTGCTTTGATGAAAAAGTCACTCCGCTTTCAATAATCTGCTCCTGAATAAGCTGCGGCAGCGAATAGAAGTATTCTCTTGCCGAGCTGTCCAAGCTTTCTAAATTTGTCAATTCAATCACCTCGTAAATAATGTTGCCAACATTTTAAAAATTATGCTATAATATTTCATATCGGAGATGATATTATGAACAAAGAAAGGCAGTATCACATCGCCTTAACAAAAGAAAACAGTTCAAAATATGCAATAATTTGCGGTGCTCCTGAGCGTGTTGAAGCAATAGCGGCACATATGAATAATCCTTGCTTTGTAGCACAAAACCGTGAATTTAAAACATTCTGCGGCACTTTGTCGGGTGAGAGAGTGCTTGTAACCTCAACAGGTATAGGTGGTCCGTCAGCGGCTATCGCAATTGAGGAACTGAATCATATCGGTGTCGATACTATAATAAGAGTTGGTACCTGCGGCGGAATACAGCTTGATATTGCTCCGGGTGAGCTTGTTGTCGCTTCAAGCGCAGTGAGAATGGACGGAACAACAAAGGAATATGCACCAATAGAATTCCCTGCTGCGGCAGATTACAGCGTTACTTCAGCACTCTCTGAAGCCTGCAAAATAAGAGGATATAAATATAAGGTTGGAGTGGTTCAGTCGAAGGATTCATTTTACGGTCAGCACACTCCGGAGAGCACAGCTATATCCGGTGAGCTTCTTAATAAATGGGACGCTTGGAAGGTATGCGGAGTTTTAGCGTCTGAAATGGAATGTTCAACTCTGTTTGTTGTATCTTCAATCCGTAAAATCAGAGCAGGTGCTGTTTTAAAGGTCATATGGAATCAAGAACGGGCAAACAACGGCTATACCGATGAGGAATCCCCCGATACACAGCCTGCAATAATTGCCGCTGTTAAGGCAATGGAGAGTATTATTATTTCCGACAAAGCAAATGGATAGTATAATTACACGATTAAAATCATATACTTTACCACTCAAATTCTGGCGGTGGTATTATGGTAATAAGCTTTAAAAAGCTACTTTGTGTGTTTCTGCTGCTTGTGTGTGCAGTAGCGTTTTTTATCTCGACCTTTTCGGCGTTTAATACTTTGTCAGAAATGGCTGATACCCAGGCTGATGGCATTGTTACCGTTGTAATAGATAGTGGTCACGGCGGTGAAGACGGGGGAGCTGTTGCACCTGACGGAACGCTTGAGAAGGACATTAATCTGTCAATAGCCTTAAAGCTCAAAAAACTTTTTGAAAAAAATGGAATTAAGGTTGTTACAACAAGAGACGAGGACATATCAATTTGTGATGAGGGACTTGACACTTTAAAACAGCGTAAAAAATCCGACATGAAAAATCGACTTGAAATTTTTAACTCCTCACCTGATAATGTCATAATAAGTATTCATCAAAATAAATTTACGCAGAGTAAATACAGCGGCACGCAGATATTTTATTCTAAAAACAATCTCTTGAGCTTCGACCTTGCACAGTGCATTAAAAGTGCTGTTGTGTCTGAGCTTCAGCCTGATAATACGAGGGAGTGTAAAAGTGCCGACAAAAATATATATCTATTATATAACGCAACAAATCCTGCTGTTATTGTTGAGTGTGGCTTCTTGTCGAACAGTAACGAGCTTGAACTGCTTAAAAATGATGAATACCAAAGCAAGCTTGCAAAAGCAATTTTTGACGGCTTTATGAAATATTATAACCAACAAAACAATAAAGTAGATAATTAATCTAATTCGAGTAGGAGGCTACCCATTAATTGAGTAGCCGACCTCTCACCCCCTATTTACTGCCCATTCCGGGCAAATCATACAGAGCTAAGACTAACATTCAGCCTTAGCTCTGTTTCCGTATGATCCGCTAAAAAATAAGGACCCCGATGTTACTCTGTCTGTTAAAGACAGGCAAATCGGAGGCCCTGAAATTTATACGCACAAAAGATAAACAAAATATCCTGCGTAGGCGGCAAGCATAATAATTCCGCCCCAGCGTTTGAGTTTCTTACTTTTGTTAAGAACACAAACAAGAAGAAGTGCTGACGTTGCAACACAAACTATGCTGTCAATCAAGAAGTTTGATTGATACGCAACAGGTGTAATCAATGATGATATTCCTATAACAAACAGGATGTTGAAAATATTACTTCCTACAATGTTGCCTACTGCAATATCGGCTTTCTTCTTAATCCCGGCTGTAACGCTTGTGACAAGCTCAGGCAGTGAGGTGCCGAACGCTACAATTGTGAGTCCTATTAGACGCTCGCTCATTCCAAAAATCTTTGCAAGTGAGGTTGCCGCATCAACAGTAATGTTGCTTCCGAAAATAATAAGTGCTACGCCAATTAATGCAAAGATTATCAATTTTAATGTACTTTCCTTAGGCTTTTCCTGCTCAGACTCATGCTTTCCCTTTTTTGCCATAAAGAAAAGGTATGCAAGATATGCAATAAATAGCGCCAGCAAAATAATTCCATCAATTCGACCTATAAAGTTATCGGTAAGACCTAAAATCCCGAAAAGAATACTTATCAGTATTACAAAAGGAATTTCATATTTTATTGTAGACTTCTGGACGGCTATTGGGGTTATAACTGCGGTGATACCCAGAATTAAAAGCACATTTAGTATGTTACTTCCGAGAACATTGCCAACGGCAATATCGGCACTGCCCTTAACGGCTGCCGATATACTGATTGCCGCTTCTGGTGCGCTTGTTCCCATAGCAACGATAGTAAGTCCAATTACAATCTGTGGGATTCCGAGCTTATCTGCAATTCCCGATGCACCGTCAACGAACCAGTCTGCACCCTTAATCAGCATAGCAAAGCCGACTATGAGCAGAAAAATTTGAAAGACTATTTCCATACTTATAATTCACTCCTGTTTTTTAGTTCCAAATTATTCATATAATAACATAAACTAAATTTATTGTCTATTTAAACGTCAAAGTTAATTAAAATAGTGTATTAAAGGTACAAATATCACACGCCATTCTTCGCACCCTACCTTGATTTTCTTAATAAATTCAAAGGCGGATAAATACATTTGGTTTTCACTAATCTGACACGGAATTTGTAAAAAAATGGAACAGCTTGTTGCCAAACAGTTCCATTACATACTATAACCTCGTAAAATCGGAGGGATGACATATAATCATCGCTGACAATATAATGTTGCGCACAAAAATAGAGAGGTTAATAGAGCATAATCCACTTTTGGCAACATTATAAAACAGTAAGCGACAGTTATCCATACTGCTGTAAATTCAAGCAATCAAAAGTAAATTATTTTCTCATTCTTTCAACTTTCTCAGTATAACAAATAGTGGCAGAGTTTTACTTTGTATCCTGCCTTGCTTTTGCAAGTCCAAGCGCCTCTTTGCCGGAGATATGCTCTATTGTCATCTCAAGCATACATAACGGATCCCAATCTTTTTTTATTGCTGCATCACGTGTTTGAAAATCGTGCTGCGGAGCATATTTTATAGCAAGCTTTTCAATAGCTTCACGCTTTTGCTTATCGTCATCTATAATACGAATTGTTCCAAATACGATTACGCTGCGGTAAAGGGTTGCGTATTCTTCAGGTACGAATATATCCTGTGCAATAACGCAGAAAGACGCTTTATTGTTTCGGTTGATAGAGTCGAGCTTGTATCCGCTTTTTGCACAGTGGAAGAATAGCTTTCCGTCGCTGTAAACATAGCTCAGCGGAACAGCATATGGATAGTCATCGTCACCGGCAAGCGCTAACACGCCGGAGGTAGCTTTATTCAATATATGTATATTTTCGTCATAAGAAAGCTCCTGCTTTTTTCTTCTCATTTCACGAAACATAAAATCTCCTCTTTCATTTTGCTTCTTTGATTTTATATTATATCATAAACCGATTATCCGTCAATAATTTATTAGCTTAATCGCAACGAGTATTAAATTTTTGAAAATTTTGTATTAACTTTCAAAATTCAACTTTATTTTTGAATATAATTCGATATAATTAGATTCAAAGAGGTGTAACACAATGAACTTTATGTATCGAATCGCTCAGTTTTTTCAAGGACGCTACGGAATTGATAAATTCTGCTACTTTTTACTTATTCTTTACTGTTTGCTGTGTATGGTAAATATTTTTACAAGGTCAGTAATTGTAACAATCATTGCCTTGCTTATTGCGGCTTTTGCAGTTTACAGAACGCTCTCACGTAACATAGTGCAAAGACAAAAGGAAGCTCGTGTTTTTGACAAAATATTTAATCACATTAAATATTTCTTCACTTCAATCAGAACAAGAATAATGCAGAGTAAAACGTATTGCTTTCACACCTGTCCTCACTGCAAGGCAAGACTTCGCCTTCCGAGAAAAAAGGGCAAGCATACTGTTTCGTGTCCGAGATGTAAGCAGGATTTCAAAATGAGAGTATGGTTTTAATATAAAATTATTGCCGTAGTAACAGGGGAGAGCATTAATTGTTTGATGTGATTAATTTTCTGTTTCTGCGGCTTTATTTGTTATAAACCTTATTACAATAGGCTTTAATTTCTTATTGAAATATTTGCCCACTTTTTTCCTTTTAGGTATTGACTTTTCCATGATCACTGTGATATAATATCTATCGTTGCTTAGGTAATATATAACTGCGGATGTAGTTTAGTGGTAGAACTTCAGCCTTCCAAGCTGATCGTGTGGGTTCGATTCCCATCATCCGCTCCATATGCGCCAATAGCTCAGCTGGATAGAGCAACTGCCTTCTAAGCAGTAGGTCAGGGGTTCGAGTCCCTTTTGGCGCGCCAAATAAAACACCCGAAAAATGGCTTTGATATCGCCTTTTGGGTGTTTTTTATTTTGTTTTAATTTGCATTTGTCGTTAATAAAATGTGATTAATAACAAACTTATAAATAAGGAGTGATACTATGGGCCCATATTATTACAGGGTAAACAGAATTGACGGCGATTATGCTTATCTAATAAGGACAGATATATTAGATAATGAAGAAATGATAATAGCCAGAGCGTTGTTGCCGGAAGATATTGATATAAGCACAAATCTGAAATGGGAGAATCTTGTTTATACCATAATTGATTAAGCAATTGCAAATTTTTATGATATTATCAATATTATACATAAAATATTGAAAAGTAAACTGAAGTAAGGTACAATTAGTGTGTATGAATAAAAGAGTGATTTATGTTATTTCTTAAATTAATAAGGCTAAAAGAATAACAGAATTACAATCGCTGTGATGCTTTCAGCCAGTTCGCAAGTTATCAATATTTTGTGATTGTTCGTTGTTGTTCTTGTTTTAGGCTTGCTTGGAAATATAGTTGGTATGCCCAGAGCAGATACTGAGAATAACAAAATAATACAGAATGAGGATTTATAATGGGAAAAGTAGTAGTTGCAGACCATCCACTTATTAAACATAAGATTTCTCTGTTGAGAGATGAAAAAACCGGAACAAAAGATTTTAGAGTTCTTGTTGAAGAAATTGCAATGCTTATGGGATATGAAGCATTAAGAGATTTGCCGACAGAGCTTGTAGAAGTAAAAACGCCAATTGCTACGGCAAAGGTTCCGAAACTTGCAGGAAGAAAACTCGCAATTGTTCCTATCCTAAGAGCGGGATTGGGAATGGTAAATGGAATACTTGCGCTTGTACCTTCTGCTAAGGTGGGTCATATAGGTATGTACCGTGACGAGGACACTCATGAACCGCATGAATATTACTGTAAGCTTCCGGAAAATATTGACGAGCGTTTAGTTATTCTGCCCGATCCAATGCTTGCCACAGGTGGTTCAGCTATACAAGCAGTTGACTTCATTAAGGCAAAAGGCTGCAAGAACATAAAATTTATGTGTGTAATTGCGGCTCCTGAGGGTCTTGAAGCATTAACGAAGGCTCACCCCGACATTGATATATACGTTGGATATCTTGACGATCATCTTAATGAAAACGCATATATCGTTCCGGGCTTGGGTGATGCAGGAGATAGAATTTTCGGAACAAAATAATATGAAAGCAAGTAGGCTGTCGCAATTAGCTGATGATTGTGACAGTACTGTTTCCTTGTTATGTTTCATTTGTGTAATGAAATGGGTTCTTGTATAAAATCTAAAGGAAAGAGAAATTAAAAATGACTGAAATTTGCTATGATATGCTCTATCTTTCGCTTTGCGCTTTGAATAATATTACGCCGAGCAGAGAGTATGTTGAAAAAATAAATCTTGATTCGCTCTTTACATTGTGTCAGTCAAACAGCCTTTCAGCGCTTGTATGTTATGCTCTTGAAAAAGTTGGAATATCTGAACAAAAATGGCTTCAAGCAAAGGGGAAGGCTATAAGAAAAAATCTCCTTCTTGATGCAGAACGAAGTAAGATAACATCGTTTATGAATGAAAACGGAATAAAGCATATGCCGCTTAAGGGTGTATACCTAAAGGAGCTTTACCCAAAGATTGGTATGCGCCAGATGGCAGACAATGATATTTGGTATGACAAAACATTTGCTAATGAAATAAAAGATTTTATGATAAAGCTTGGGTATACTGTGGTATCCTTTGGACGAGGGAACCATGATTGCTATAATAAAGCACCGGTATATAACTTTGAATTTCATAGAACACTTTTCAGCAAAATCAAAGAGCCTTTTTACAGCTATTATGTGTGTTTAGACAAACTGTTGATAAAGGATGACGCTTCAGAAAACGGATATCATCTTGGTATTGATGATTTTTATACATATATGATAGCACATCAATACAAGCACCATTCCGCTGCCGGAACGGGTCTTCGTTCCATTCTTGATTGCTGTGTTTATCTGAAAAAATTTGGAGAAGAACTAAATTTTAAATATATTGATTCTCAAACTGAGAAGCTCAAAATTTCTGATTTTGAATTAGCTCAACGTCAGCTTTGCAAAAAACTGAATGATATGCAGCTTGATATCCTTACTGAATCAGAAGAGTCCTTCATTAAATGTTCAATTTTATCTGGAACCTACGGAAAATATGAAAAACTAATAAATAATAGAGTAAAGGAGTTCGGTGATAACGGCGAAGTTAGCACTAAAGTTAAAGTAAAGTATGTTATATCACGAATGTTTCCGCCAATGGAATTTTACAAGGAATTCTATCCCTTTTTTTACAGGCACAAGTTTCTGATTCCCATATGCTTTCTTGTAAGAGCCTACAACGGTATATTTAATAAACATAAAATGCTAAAGAATGAAATTAATGTGGTGAAAAAACTATGAAATCATAAAATACATTATAAATATAATGATACCGACAGACGTTTGACCCGACCCCCGAAAGTTAGACCAAAAACTAACTTTTGGAGGTCGTTTTTTTCACAAGAACTTTTTTGTGCCAATATTGGTTTAGCTGTATGCGTAATTTATCCTTAAAAATCAATTTCTATGTTTTTTATAGTATTTACAGGCTTATAATTGCTATATTACTGCTTTCGTGTTAGAATTTAGACAAGAATTAAAAAAAGAGGGTAGGATGACAGATTATGAGAAAACCGCAAAAATTATATAAAGGTGATAAAGTTGCAATAGTTTCCTTATCAAGCGGTGTTTTGGGAGAAAATTTTTGCAAGCATGAATTAGATTTAGCAATTAACAGATTAAAAGGCTTTGGGCTGATTCCCACTATAATGCCCAGTGCTTTAAAGGGAATTGAATATTTACAAAGTCATCCCGAAAAGCGAGCAGAAGATTTGAAATCCGCATTTGCTGATGATGACATAAAAGCTATAATTTGTGCAATAGGCGGCGATGATACTTACCGACTTGTGCCGTTCCTTATGAGTGACATTAAATTTATTGAAAATGTAAGAAATCATCCAAAGATATTTACAGGGTTTTCAGATACTACAATCAATCACCTGATGTTTCAAAAAATAGGTATGAACACATTTTACGGACCGAATATTTTATGTGACCTTGCGGAGCTTGATAATGATATGCTTCCGTACACAAAGGAATATTTTGAGCTTTTCTTTAATTGTACCGGTGCTTTTGAAATAAAATCCTCAGATACGGTTTACTTTGAAAGAGAAAGCTACGGCAAAGAGGAAATCGGAACGCCA
The DNA here is from genome assembly GCF_024433635.1 of Ruminococcus sp. zg-924. Taxonomy (GTDB): domain Bacteria; phylum Bacillota; class Clostridia; order Oscillospirales; family Acutalibacteraceae; genus UBA7067. The sequence goes on from NZ_WNJZ01000002.1 coordinate 58,333, forward strand.
CGAAAATATAAAAAAGAAAATCACGGTTACGAGGTTTTGAATGGAAGAGGTATTGTAACAGGGCAGTTGCTTGGCGGATGCGTTGAAAGCATATATGAAGCTTATTGCGGCAGTCGATATAAAGATGAATTTGATGTATTAAATAAATATGATATATTGCCATCGCTTGAAGATTGGAAAGGGAAAATTCTGTTTTTGGAAACAAGCGAAGAACAGCCTTCACCAGACGACCTAAAGATAATGCTCGAATTCTTTTTGAAACAAGGCATTTTTAATCAAGTTAACGGCTTGATAGTAGGAAAACCTATTGATGAAGTTTACTATGATGAATATAAACTTGTGTATAAAGAGGTATTTGAAGGCAGAAATCTTCCTGTTATGTATAATCTTAATTTTGGCCATTGCTCGCCAAGATGTATTCTGCCTTATGGAATTATGGCGGAGCTAAATGTTGATAATAAGACCTTGACAATACTTGAAAATCCTTTTGATTAGAGATGATAATATGGAGATCTTGGAATACATTATGCTAAGCAGAAAAGAGCAGTAGTGTGCTAAAGATTCATCACCGTTTGTTACAACACTTTGTGTCGGGAATGATGGGCGGTGAATCAAAAGTAATTTATGAAGGAGAACATATATGGTAAATCCACATATTTTTATAATTAAATTGTAAAGGTTGATTAGAGTATGGTAAAAGAAATTGTCCACGATCCTTTTTTTCTTGCGCAAAAATCCGATGTGGCAACAAAGGCAGACTTGTCGGTTGCCAAAGATTTAGTTGATACCTTGATTGCAAACAAAGATGCTTGTGTAGGAATGGCAGCTAATATGATAGGTGTGAAAAAGCGGATTATCGTTTTTGATAACGATGGTTTTTTTATGACAATGTTCAACCCTGAAATCATAAGTAAGTTTTCTGAATATGAAACCGAGGAAGGGTGTCTTTCACTTACGGGAATACGAAGCACAAAACGTTTTAAGACTATAACAGTGAGTTATAAAGACTTTTCCTTTAAGCCCTGCCAAAAGACCTTTACAGGCTGGACAGCACAAATTATACAACACGAAATTGACCACTGCAACGGAGTATTGATTTAAATCTTGATTAATTTTCTGTTTGTCAATTTTACTGTTGTTTTCTCATCTTAGCATAACGTTAGCGCAGAACACGCCGTCTGTGAGGGTAAAACGGCAATACCCACCGTTTTTTCTGCTATGCGGCGGATAGATTGAATCCCTACGCCATCATCTCGACGTTTAGAAGATTGAAAAACTCCGTTTTTTCCCTTATTATACCATCAAAGGCGTTTTCAACAGTGATAACCACAACATTGTCGGAGTGAAGATAAGCTTGTATTTCTTTGTGATAATATGTGAGGAATAAGGGGGTTACAGCTTAACCTCAATTACCGTATTGTTTAAATCAAGAACACGCATATAATGAATTATATCCGTGATACTTTTAATTACTTCTATACCGTGAATCTCAAACTCATCAGAGTCTACCGTGTAGTCAGTAGGATCAAAGGGAGTACCGTTATCACGAGTGCATAAAATCAATGAATCATCTGTTATGCGCAAATTTACATCAATGGAATCAGCTTTTTTTCCTCCGTATTTGATTATGTTTATAACCATTTCTTCTGCGGCAACAGCAATAAGATTTGTTTTATTACTGTCAACACATCTGTTTTTACAAAAGTCAACAATTTCATGCGGGACTTTTTCAGCCTCGTCTATGCTTTTGCTAATTGAAATATCAAGGCAGTTTTTATTTTCATCGTCAGGTAAAAGCAGAAAGCCTTGATTTTTATATTTAATTTTTCGATAGATAAATGCAATGAAAATTGTAATAATTTCGCTTGCGATGAATGAAACCATAAGTGCGTTAAGCATATTTAAACCAACAGCCTTTGCAGAAAATACAAGCACAAAGGCTATCGGAAGTATTGCAACGCAGGTTTGCAGGGATGTTATGATTCCCGAAAGCTTAGTTTTTTCAGTGCTCTGATAATAGGTGGTCATAAATTTGTTAAGCAGATAAAACGGCAAGCACAGAACAAAGATTCTCAATGATGCTATTGAAATATCAAGTAGCTCTCCGCTTGTAATTCCAAACATTGCTACAATATATTTTGTAAAAATATAAAGGACTAAAAGCAATACAGTTAGAACCGAATAGCAGTAAAGTATTACATTTTTAGAAAGACTCCTTATCCCAAAATAATCTTTTTCTCCATAGATTACTCCACCTATAGAAGCAATTGTGCCTATAATTCCGCCTACAAGAAGTTCAACAAGCAATATTACATTGGTGCAAACCGTATACACAGCCATAGCGTCATTGCCGATTACCTGCACAATCATAGTGTTTAATCCCAAATCTTTGATTGTAAGAAAAATCATATACAGCAGTGTGGGAATTCCTGTTGATACAGCTAACTTTATTGCACTTTTTGTTTCCTTAAACGGATTTGTAAATTTCAACATTCGCTTAGATGAACGTAGATATATAATAAGCACAAGCATTGCAAGTCCATATCCAAGAACTGTTGACAATGCGGCTCCGGCTGTACCAATCGGCGTGAATTTTAATATTAAATAGTCGCACAGAAGATTTATAACGTTTGCTGTGATAACATAGGCTGAAGCGACAGTAGGGTTATTATCAACGGCAACATAATTTATAAATTGCAATGCCAAACTTAATACCGGTGCTCCCAAAAGTGTAACAAATATAAATGAGCCGGCATCGTTTGTAAGTGAATTCCCTCCGGTAAGTATTGAAGCAAGCAATGGAGAAAGCGGAGATGAAAGAGCAAAAATGAATCCGCAAATCAAACTTATTATAAGAGTTACTGAAAAAACTTTGTTTGCTTTTTCTCTTTCACGCTTTCCTAATAGTATGCCTGCGGCCACGCTGCCGCCAACTCCAAGCACATATCCTGGAATTTCCATTATATTGTCAATCGTCATTCCGATTTTAACTGCTGACATAGCGTCTGTTCCCAGAATATTACCGACAAGCATTGTATCAACAATGTTGCCAATTTGCAATGCGGCGGTTAGCATAATGCTTGGAAAAAGATATTGCCAAAGCTTTGTTTTAATTAGTTTTTCATTTCTTTGCAGCATATAGAATGATTCCTTTTTATGTTGTTTGATATAGGATTAACCAAAAAATTCGAGTGTATCAAGAGCCTTAATTGCATTTTCAAGATATGCGTCATCTGTTATCGGCCACTTATAATCAAGACGGTAAAGCACCTCAGACGTGAATCTGTTATCTGCCATAATTTCATAGCGTCTGTTTTCGTCATCAGTTGCATATGCTATAAGACCAAGAACAGCTTGGCTTAAATCCTCCTGTTTTGCGGCAGAGCGCAAGGCACTGTCAAATTCCTTATCAGATACAATTTCAATGTTAAAGCCATAGGACTTCATTGCATAAATAACGTCAGACATATAGATTTTGTGGCTGTTGTATGCGTGGAAAACCGTAAAATCGTTTTTGCTTGAAGCAAGAGCGATAACAGCAGCAGCGGTTGAATCAATAGGGGAAAACTCAGCAGGCGAATGCATTGCAGATATTGGAAATTTGCCAAGAGTTTTATAGCCGTTTAACGCACGCATAAAGCCGTTGGTTACAAAATTTATTTGGAATTCGCCGTCGGACTTCCTGCTCATAAGATTTCCTACCCTGATAATTTTTGCATCCAACTCATTGGCTGCACAGGCTTCAAGTATAGAACGCTCTGCGAGAAATTTTGTACGTATATAATCATTTTCGATAATTTGTCCGAAATACAGCTCGTTTTCATTCATTAGCTTTGTATAGGGGACTGTAAGCTCGTTTCCTTCTCCTGCAACCGATGTGGTTGAAATTTGCACAAGTCGTTTACCGGAATTTTTGCACATTTCAATTATGTTCTTTACACCCTCAACATTGATTTTGTCAAGTGTATCGTCATTTACAAAGTGCTTTACACAGGCAGCGCAGTTTATAACGACCGAACAATCAAGAGAAGCAAGCTTCATCATCATTTCCTTGTCGGTTATATCGCCGTCAATACACACAATTCTATTTTCAAATGCGTCCGAAAAAGGTCTGTCAAAATAATACATCATCATATTCATAAGACGCTTTTCACAGGAAGAATATCTTCCTTTTCTTACAAGGCAATAAGCTTTGCCGGTACAGCTTATTAAAAATTCTTTGAGAACGTGAATACCTAAGAAACCTGTGGTGCCTGTAAGGAGAATGTTTCCAAGTTCACCCTTTTGAGTGTATTCAATATTTTCAATACAGTTTTTTGAAAGCAGCAGGTTAATGGCAGAGTAATCGTAATCCTTTATGTTAGATTTATCATCAGCATTTTCACTGCTGTTCATTATGAAACTTGCAAGCTGTGAAGGAGTTGGATTCGCAAAAACATCTTTATATACAATTGGATAGCCCTTTGTAATTGCATACATTGCAATTTTTGTTGCACTGAGAGATGTACCACCAATTTCAAAGAAATTGTCGGTTGTTCCAACTTTTTCAATATTCAATATTTCTGAAAATTTGTTACAAAGTTCCTCTTCCAATGGGGTTGTCGGGGCAACATATTCACGTTTTGCAGAAGAATATCCTATTTCAGGAAGCTGTTTTTTATCAATTTTTCCGTTTACGGTAAGGGGCATTTTATCAAGCTGCATAAGTGCGCCCGGAACCATATAATATGTAAGCTTTGATTTAAGATGAGATGTGAGCTGTTCAATGTTGATTTCTTTTTCTGCTGTGAAATATCCGGCAAGATACTCTTCACTGCCGTTGTTTTTTACAACAACCTTGCTTGTTTTTACGCCATCAAAAGTATTTATTGCATTTTCAATTTCGTCAAGCTCTACTCTAAGTCCTCTGAGCTTAACCTGATTGTCGAGTCTGCCGAGAAAGTCAATTTCGCCGTTTTCAGTCCATCTTACAAGGTCGCCGCTGTGATAAGCGTTCAAGCCCTTATACTTGAAGAACGCTTCCTTGTTCTTCTCCGGAAGATTTACATATCCTCTGCCAACGCCGTTTCCGCATATAATAAGCTCACCGCTTATGCCAACAGGAAGCACTTTGTTTTTACGGTTTACAACATAGAGCTTCATATTTGTAAGCGGATCACCAATGGTGATTTTGTCACCGTCCTTAAGAACTTTTGTTGTACAGCTTACGGTACATTCTGTTGGACCGTAGCTGTTCACAATTTTTGCGGTTTTATTTACCTTGCGCATTTTACCGTAAAGTGTTGATGGGAATGCTTCTGCGCCAATGTCAAAAGCTTTAATCTGTGCAAGAGCAGGATGCATCTGCGGTACTTCAATAATATTTGTCATATATGAAGGAGTGCATTTCATAATGTCAACCTTGTTTTTTATAAGCAGCTCTGATAAGGCAAGCGGATTGTGAATTTCCTCTTCATTCGCCATACAGATAGTCATACCGTTGCACAGAGGAATAAACTCCTCCATAACAGACACGTCAAATGTAATTGCGGCCAGCGCAAGCGATACAATACCGTTATCAGTATAGTTGGTGATTTCAGTGTTAATTGGGTTTGAATTTACAAAATTGCAAAGATTTCTATGTTCAATCAAAACACCCTTTGGTTTTCCGGTCGAACCTGAGGTGTACAGACAGTAGGCAAGAGAGGAAACAGGAATGTCGAGTTCAGGATTATCCTCATTCTCACATTCAAGAAGCTCTTGAACAGTCAAAACCTTGTACGGCTTGCCTTCCCATAATGATTCTCTTTTGTTTTTGATTTTTTCCGTAGTAATTACAAACGGACATTCTGCGTCAGTAAGGCAGAAGTCTATTCGGTCATCAGGGTATTCAGGCACCATTGGCAGAAAAGCTCCGCCGGCTTTAATGATACCTTGACGGGTTATATAGACATATTCGTCTCTTTCAAGTACAAGTCCGATGATAGAGTTTGTTTTTACGCCGAGGTTTATCAGAGAATGTGCAAGTCGGTTTGCAAGTCTGTTAAGCTTGTCATATGTTATCTTTTTTCCGTTTGATATTACAGCTGTCATTTCAGGATTCTTGAGTACCATATTTTCTAAAAGCCTGTTTACACTGACAAGTTCTACCGGGTAGTCGGTATTGTTAAAGCTTTCTATAAGAGCTGCCTGTTTAGCAGATGTTATATTTATATCTGCAAGGTTTTTTGCTGTAATAAAGCTGTTGGCTGCTTCAGTTATAATATCATACATTCTTTCAATGAATTTTTCGGTGAACATATCTCTACGGTATTCAAATTCGTATCTGTAAACACCGTTTTCAAGAAAAATATTGATCGAAATTGCTGCCTTTGCTTTGTCGGAAAGACCTTCTTCAAATACTGTCTTCTGGCCTCCGATTTCAAAGTTTACAAAATCATCGCCTTGATATACAAACATAATGTCAGGCTTTATGTTGTACGTTCTTCTTATTTCTGCAAAAGAATATATATCATTTGCCATTGAAGAAATCAGTTGTTCCTGCATGGTTGAAAGATAGGTGGGAACTGCGGTTTTATCATCAAGTGCGCAGAATACAGGCAAAGTCTTTACCAGCATACCCATCATATTTGCGGTATGAGCATCATTTCTGCCGTTATATATGGTTGTAAAGCAGACTTCATCGGAATTTGCATACTTTCCAAGTACAAAACCCATTACAGATGTAAAGAATACATTTGGAGTAATCTTATTTTTAATGCAGAAGTTTTCTATTCTTTCACGAGATAGTTTTTTATTATATTGCTTGTAAAAGCCACATTTTTCGGTTTCGCCAAACGTATCTCTGTCGGGAACAGTACACTCTGACACCGTAGAAAAAACTGAATCATAGTATTGCTTGGCTTTTTCGTGCTCATCGCTGTTAATTGCATTCTGTTCGCTTATTGCAAGATCAAACTGCGTGAAGATTTCTCCAATGGGTTCTTCATCATTCATCACTCTGTTAAGCTCATCGGCAAAAACAGCTATCGATGTGCCGTCGCTTATAATATGGTGAAAATCAGTAACTAAGTAGATATGCTCATCGGTAGTGAATACTGAAATTCTGAAAAGCGGTCCGTTTTGCAAATCAAAAGGCTTGGCAAAGTTTTTAAAGAATACCTGATATTCTTCCTCAGAGCCGCTGAGAATATCAATATTAACTTCCCGTTCGTCGTTAGGATACATATATATATTTCCGTCGCTGTCGGGTTTAATGCAGCATTTTACCGAGGAATGAGCGTTTAAAACTTTTTTAATGCTGTCACAAAGTTTTGCAATATTTATAGTTTTATTAAATGCGAATACGCCGGGGAGATTGTAGAATACTGAGTCAGGATTCATCATACATTCAATATAAATTCCCATTTGAGTTTGTGTAAGGGGATACTTATCACGTTTTTCTGTTTGAAAACCTGTATCAGCATTAGAAATAAATTCTTCGAGCTTTTGAGGAGTATTAAATTCAGAAAGATTTTTTGTACTTACAGTTACACTTAACTCCTTTGAAAGCAGTACGATAAATTTGATTGAACCGACAGATGTAAGCCCTGTGTTGTAAAATTCTGTTGTAATGCCAAATTCATTATGTCCAACAACGCTTGCAAGACAGTCACAAATTTTTTGTTGTATTTCATTTTGCGCAGGTATAATATCATCCGTTTTTCTTTCCGGTTTGGGTAAGGCACGTTTATTGACTTTCTGATTTTGATTCAGAGGAATTTTGTCAATTTGCATCGTAGCAGCAGGCACCATATAAGGCGGCTTGTTTTTGAGAATAAACTCATTTAGCTTATTAATATCTATTTCTTTATCTGACACAACATAAGCGGCTATGTATTTTCCTCCGCTCGGCTCGTCAAATGCTGCAACAGTTGCATCCCGAACTCCGTCAAATTCTCTGATTATACTCTCAACTTCAGTAAGTTCAATTCTAAAGCCTCTGATTTTTACCTGTGAATCACGTCTGCCAATAAATTCCACACATCCGTCAGGCAGATAACGTACAATATCTCCCGTGCGGTAAATGCGGCTGTATTTTTCGTTATTGCAAAAATTGTTTTTTATAAAAACCTTTTCTGTTTGTTCCGGACGGTTTAAATAACCTCTTGAAACCTGTGGACCTGATACGCAAAGCTCACCGGGAACACCTACGGGAACACGATTGCCGAATTTATCTGTAATATAAAGCTTTATGTTAGAAAGAGGCTTGCCAATGGGTACGATTTTATACAGCCTGTCAACAAGGAAAATTGTTGTAAAAATTGTACACTCGGTTGGACCGTAGCCATTATAAAAATTATATTCCGGCGGATTAATTGGAACAAGCGCTTCGCCGCCTACTGAAAGGTGTTCGGGATATTTGCTGTCGGGGAACATATCGGCATATTGTCTGCCAACTTGAGTTGTAATAAAGCTATGAGTAATTTTGTTGTTTTCAAAATAATCCTTAAGAGTTAAAAGCTCAAGCCTTATACTTTCGTCAATAATATGGATTTGCGCACCACTTACCAGGGCAGGGTAGGTATCCATCATATTAGCGTCAAATCCAAATGAGGCGTATGCTGCCACACGGCTTTCTTCATTTAAGTTATAGTACGTTTTATACCAGTTGCAAAAAGCAACAAGGTTTTTATGCTCAAGCATAACGCCCTTTGGCGTTCCGGTTGAACCCGATGTATAAAGAAGTATGAATAAATCATTTTTATCGGGACACTCAAGTTTTTCAGTACAGTCAGGAAGATTTGGAATTTCGTCAAGCGTAAGTACTTTCCCATTATAATCAGGTACAAGAGAAAGCAGAGCAGAATCTGATATCAAAAGCTTTGCATCAGCATCTTCCATCATAAATTTTAATCTGTCAGCAGGATAGCTTGGATCAAGCGGCTGATATGCAGCGCCTGACTTTATAACTCCGGTAGCGGCTATTGGCATATATTCGCATCTTGGTATAAGTATAGATACTATATCTTCTTTGCCAATGCCCAAAGATTTAATATAATTTGCAATTTTGTCAGTAATTTTACCAAACTGTTTGTATGTGATTTTTTTGTCATTATATACAACTGCTACTCTGTCTTTATGTTGGTTTACAGCCGCATTTATCATATCAACAACAGAAACAGTGTCATCATAAGGTGTTTCGGTATTGTTAAATGAGTCAAGCTCTTCTGTTAGTTTTTCTGACAGCAGAGAGATATCTGATATGCTTGTAACTCCGGATGAAATTTTCGTTAGCACCTCGTCATAGGATATAAAAAATCTTTCGATAGTGTCTATACTGTAAATAGCTTTGTTGTATTTTACTTTTGCAGTAAAATTATTGTGGTCGGCAGAGAAAAATACACAGATTTTTGCTTCAATATCCTTGTAATCTGAAAGCGAAAACGAGTTGTAAAATTTCTCTTCACTTGTAATGAACGGGAGGGAACAAAGCTCAAATTCCGATGATAACTCAGCAAAACTAATATGAGTATGATTTTTGCTTTCTTCAAGCTGTGATGTGAGCGAGAGAATGTATTGTAAGGGCGATGGCGTTTTTACAATGTCGCAAAATACAGGAACGGGGTTGCCGTCAACAGATACTGCACATAACGTAGATGTATTGTTAGTATATTTTGCAAACAGAATCAAAAGTGCCGCCTTTAAAAAATCAATAATATCAATATCGTTTTTGCAGCAAAATGCGGTTATATTCGGGATAATATCCTTTGCTATGGAGTGAGAATAATCTGCTTCTTCAAATCCGCTTGTGTTGGAATCTGCAAGTGGGGAAGAATCAAGTTCAGAGTTAGTTATAATATTTCTGTAATATGTAAAATCAGTATTTATGCTATCCATAATGCACCTCATTTATATAAAAATCTATTTTGCGGATATTTCCAGTTTTTTGTCAAAGTTAGTAAGTCTGAATACATCCATAACTTCTTCACTGACATTTATAATAGAAAACTTTCCTCCTGCATTTGTTGCTTTTTTGTAGGCGGAAACAACCTCTCTCAAGCCGGATGACGATATGTATTCAAGTTTTTCAAAATCAAGAACCAGGTTATTGATTTCTTCAAGAGAATCAATTTCAGCGTGAAGTTCAGGCGAAGACTGTGTGTCGAGCCAGCCCTCAATAAAAAGTATTGTTGTGTTATTTTCTGCTTTTTTTGTGATTTTCATACTTACTCCTCCTGAAAATATTTTATTAGTGTGAGAATGTTTTTATTGTTTTTATATTCATAGTTGGCTTCATCGGCAATGCTTAATGCAAGATATATGCCGAGTCCTCCAATTTGTGAATCAATGTCATAGCTGTTAATATCTGCATTGTTATGAATAGGATTAAATTTTTTTCCATCATCATAAAAACTCATAATGATTTTATCTGATACTTCAAGTGAAAATTTTACTGAGCCACTGTTATTGTCATTCGCATAAGAGCATATGTTGACAAAGATTTCTTCTGCAGCAAGATAAAGTTTGTTTTTTAAATAATTCGGAATATCTTGTGTGTCCATAATCAGGCTGCGAATATCCAGAAGGTTTTCAGTTTCCGCTTTCAGTATTATTTCTGAAGTTTTGCACGGAGAAAAAGAGAGCATTGTTATATCATCGCTTTGTGCGGTACCTGTTGCATAGGCTTTAACTTCGCCTAATACAAGATCAATACAGCTGTTGTTTTTCTTCGTTGTATAATTTTTTAATATGTTTTCTATACGTTTTGTACCGAAAAATTCTTTATCTTTATTAACAGCCTCGCTGATTCCGTCGGTGAACATAAACACCGTATCACCGGTCTTAAGTCTTATTGAGGACTCTTCATATTTTTCGTTTTCAAAAATTCCTGCCGCCATTCCGTCCGGATTATCCAGTGTTTTAATAGTATTGGAAATTAGGTACGGAATAGTATGACCGGCATTGGCATAAGTGAAAATTTGAGTTTTTGCGTCATAAACACCTACAAAAGCAGTTATAAACATCTGTTCAGGATTATTTAGTGAAAGACAGTTGTTTGTACGAAATAGAATTTCTGACGGAGAATAACCCATTTGTGCGTATTGTCTGATTACGGTAATTGCTCTGGACATAAATATAGCGGCACTGATTCCTTTGCCGGAAACATCTGCGATTACAGTACAGATTTTGTCTTCTTTAAGGTTGAAGTAGTCATAAAAATCCCCACCTACTTCTTTTGCCGGTATCATTACAGCTGAAATAGTTATGTTTTTATTTTTGTAACTATTATCAGGAAGAAGCCCGCATTGAATATCCTTGGCTATACTCATTTCTGCATCTCTTAGGTGCTTTTCTTCTGTAAGAGCATTGATATTTTTTATGTAATTGTCAATTTCATCAGCCATATAATTAAATGAGTCAGCCATATTTGCAAATTCATCTTTACCCTTGACTTCAAGCTTTTTAAATCCTGACTGCCTGTCAGTTACATAACATTTCATTCTGTTGCTTATTATTTCAGCCGGTTTTAATAATTTGGTTTTTAGTATAACCGCAATTATGATGATAACGAAAACAAAAGAAATTAAAATTACAATAAACAATATGCTGTATCGCTCAATAAAAACATTTAATGTTTTGTCTGCTGATACATCAGCTCCAACGAGCGCTGTAACGTTACCGTTTAGGTCGCACACAGCGCTGCTATAAGTAATTACACTTCCATATCTATTATTAGTTTCAGTTATGTTATTGCTTGTGTCGCCGTTAAGTGCAGAAAGCTCAGCAGGATTCAGACTGTGTTCAATAGTAGTTCCGGCTGAGCGTTCGGTAGTTGCCAAGGAACTGCTATAATCATTGCATATTAATATAACATAAGTAATAGTATTCTTTTCAGTATCCGGAATATAAACATAAAGATATTCGAGGTCATTCGCTTCGCACAAGTCACTTAGAGTGTTGGAATAAGGTTTAGCATAAGCTTCATCTGTTAGAAGCCTTTGCATATCTGCACCTTCAAGAATATCGGAGGCAAGGGTAGCAGATGATTTTGCGTATGAAATGTAGTTATTATGTACGCTTGTATAAACCGAATGAAAACCAAGTATAAGCAAGCATACGTCTGTTAAAATGAGAACTAATGCAATTATTACAAGTATTTTAAACGATATTGAATTACGCATCACGTGCCTCCAATGTAACACATTTCACTGTATATTATAACATATAATCTTACAAAATAGGTACATTTTAGTATAATATTTTTAAAATTTGTGTTAAATCCACATATGCCACACATATTATTTGAAAGGAAAATTTGTTGAAGTATATATAATTCTGTACATTTTGCTGATGAAAACACTCTTTGAATACAATTACACCGTTCATTAATTTAGGGAGGGTGACAAATTCAAAGAATATGATTATAAAATTACAATCCCCTTGCCCTTAATGAGCTGATGGAGATCGTCGTTAAGTTTGTTGAGGTTAACAACTACAACGATTTTTTCGGGAACGTGCGGAAGCTGTTGATGCTGACCGCACAGACGAATCGGGCGGAGAATACTGGCTCCAACGGTGGCTCGCCATTGCCCAAAGCATAAACCTACCGAAGAGCGAGCTGCTTAACAGTTACTATTATGATGAGTTTATCACCATGATGGATGCATACAACGATATGCACTCGCTCGACAAAGATAAGCATGGTGGCGACGAGGAAGTCTACGCCGACGAGCTGGATTAAAGAAAAGTGCGGTATTGTGAACAACAATCACGATACCGCATACCCTCAACAAAATATTAGAGGAAAATATTGTATTTTTGTGAACAATCTGCTATTATGTACTCAGGAGGGATTGTTATGACAAAAGTATCAATAAAAGTTATTTCGGCTATTCTGTGTGCGGTTCTGGTGGTTGGGTGTTGTTTTGCGGGGTGCAGTAAAGCGCCTGAGTTAACTTTAACAAAAATATTAGAAAATATTAAAGACGAGTTTCCTAAAGCGCATATTGGATTGGAACCATATGCAAAAGTTCACGATGTTCTGTTCTTCCGTGAAGACGAATTATCAAGTGAATTCTTAGACGGAGAAGATGATTTTTTTCTTCTTCAAAATCTGATAAATATAGATGAAACAAAAAATATACTAACTGCGATAATGCCTAATATTGTTTTTTCGTGGGATAACAACGACACAGAAAATCTTATTATTGGAGCTAAACCAAACGAGAATTTTACAGAATGGGGATTGGATTACAAAACATATGAAATAGAGAACTGGAAAATATATGCCTGCAACCTATCCGAAGGAATGGGCATTATGATTACATCAACATAGAATCGGTAAGACTTAATATAAAAAAGCATCTACGTTGTAGGTGCTTTTTTATATTGTAATAATTTAAACGGAGGTAAAACATATGGCTGATGAAATTAATGTCGGCAGGCTTGTAGCTGAAATAATACTTGAAAGCAAAACAAGCGGCGCCGATGAAGCAATTGATAAGATCAAAGAAGTAAACACCGCAGCCGGCGACGGCAAGGTGACGCTCAACGTATATGTTCAGCATGAAGAAGAGTTAACGGACGTCAACTTGCCTCTTTACAAAAAGGCACAAATAATATACAATATAGCTATGATTCAGACGGTATAAGAGTGAGCAAAACTATAAACGTAGAGAAATGCACCTTGCATTATTATAATTGTTAATTTCCCGGAACAAGAGGTGGTAAAAATTATAGAAGAACTGTTTAGAAAGATATATGATGGATTGGTAGGTTTCGCTGGCATAACATTTGTAGTTTGGTTTTTCATTATACCAGCCCCTAAAGCGGTATTAAAAGCAGGGCGGAGCAAAAGCAATTATAAAAAATTAATAAAGTCATTTTCATTCATTGACAGATTATTAAAAAAAGGGTATCTTGAAAATACAAAGGTTTGTCTTGGCTATCAAAAATTTTTTATTGCTTGTAATTATATTGCGTATTTTTGGTTACTTTTATTGGTTGTTATTTGTTTTGCCTCCTTGTTTACAAATGATTTTGTTCAGTTATTTCGGCCATATCTTTTTCTGAAGGAGTGCTTAGTTGAAATACCTTTATCAATTTTTACTTTGTGGAATTATAGGTCCGTAAATACATTAAGGAAAAAAGGCTATTGGACATGCAATTGGAAATTTCTTTTGACCTATGACAAACAAGCAAAAAAATATTACAATAAGTGAAAAAGTCTATTATTACACTCACAATTGGCGAGGTGATATAGTAGGTATATACAACGGCAACGGCGACCTCAAAGCGAAATACACCTATGACAGCTGGGGCAACGTTACGTCTATAAAGGACGGCAACGGCAACGCTATAACAGACCCGAACCACGTCGGCAACCTCAACCCGTTCCGTTATCGTGGGTACTATATGGATACTGAAACAGGTATGTATTACCTGATGAGCCGCTATTACGACCCTGTAACGCATAGGTTCCTTAATGCCGATGGTTATTTCCAGACGGGATTGGGTGTTCTGGATAGCAATATGAATGCGTATTGCAAGAATAATCCAGTGAATTGTGCAGATCCAAATGGTGAGTTTTGGGGCATAGTTGCTTTAGTTTCTTTTGCTGCGATCTTTGTAGCTTCGTTAATAAGCGCCATAGTTATTCCTGATAATCCTGTTAGTGGTGCGTCAGCAAAAGCAACGAATAAGTCTAAAAAAATTAAGTCATCCACTAATATTATTGTAGGCACGGTTGAGTCTGGTGTGTATAATGAATATAGTTCAAATCCAATAGGAAATGATTCGAAAAAACCAATAACATTTTCTGCAACAGGAAGAACTGATAATTACTTGCTTTCATCTGCTAATTGCTCATTAAATATTGTTGATTTTTCAGTTGGTGCAAACATTGGTGGAGATGAAATAGGGTTAAAGTTTTCGAATGAGCAATCGGATTGTATAGATGCATTATCTATATATTTTGATCCGTCATCGCTATCTTTTTGCGTTGAGTTAGGTCATACAATTGAATGGGATAAAAATAAAGCTGTAATAAATTATGATAAAATTAGCATTAGCGGATTATCGGTTGTTGGTATTGTTATGACTTATTACGGGATTAATAGTTTTCCAATATCGTCGCCAACATCACAGCCGTGCTATGCATAATGTATATGGAGGAGTAGGTAATGTCTGCCTATTATATGATTAGATATTCAGTATATATTTTATTAATAATTATATGTGCTGTATTGCTTTTGAGAGTGTTTAAAAAGAAGAAAAAACCATTTAAGATATGTATTGCAGCGCTTTTTTTAATAGCAATCGTTACTATATCTCAACCAATAGAAAATATGTTTATCACTTTTGATTCTCCGGAGGCTTTATTAGATTATTATAGTCAGGGTGAAGTGGTTAAGGTGATTAACGGTAATGAATCGTGTTGTGCTGTATCCTTAATCGGAGAAGATGAAGAGATTCATCTTATTCCAAAATCAACTGGCGGATATAAAATTCCAAATTTATTTACTACTTCAGTATATAGTAATGGGTTTGCTAAAGACAAAGATAATGTTACTTCACTTAAAGTGTATAATGTAAACGGAACAAATGATTACTATATTACCGGAGTAGGTCTTTCTGATAGTAGCAATATTATACTGTCTGACAATTTTGGTTCGCAGCCTTATGTTGCGATAAATAATTGTGCAGGTGATCCTGATACATTTGAATATAGTTTTTACTCCTATGCACAGAATTTTCCAAACGAACCCTATTGCTTGATGGTAAATGGTAAAGAAATGCAAATTAACTGGCAATAGAGCTTATAACGGCAACCTCAACCCATTCCGCTATCGTGGTTATTATATGGATACGGAAACAGGTATGTATTACCTGATGAGCCGCTATTACGACCCCGTAACGCATATGTTCCTTAATGCGGACGGCTATTTCCAGACGGGTACAGGTATTCTGGATGCTAACATGAATGCGTATTGTGGGAATAATCCGGTGAATTGCTTTGATCCAAATGGTACAGATTGCATTTGTTTACATCAAAGAGTGCGTGGAGATCACGTTTGTAATAATAGTAATGCGGTTATGAGAACGAAAGAAAAGGTCCAACGTAAGGACAAGAAAAAAGGGAGTGAAAATAGGCAGCCGTTAGGACTTAGAGAACGTAACCAAGGACATATAAATGGGGAAGAACATAGCAGAAAAGCGAAAGGAACTAAAATAAAAAGAAACGAACAAATAACACTTCCCTCTGATACTGCTGTGCCAATTTCCGAATATTTTGCCAATAATCAATTAAGACAGGACATATTGTATGATTTACCACTATTTAAGAATGAAAATACATTTGAAAATATGTATAAATATGTAATTAATACAGGAGATAAGCCTATATACGAAAAAATTTGGGATGATATAACTCGTATCTTTAACTAAATAAATTAGCTTGTTTAGTGTGAGGAGATTATGATGTATGTATAGTATTAAAAAGATTGATAATGGGATAACACTGATTACTCATCAATTATGTCATTTGCACAGTGTAACAATAGGTGTGGGGTTCAGAATAGGCTCTCTGTATGAAAACGATAACAACAGAGGCATTACACACCTTTTAGAGCATCTGCATTTCAGGCACTTATACGACTTAAGCCAAAACGAGCTTTATTTTAAGATGCAGGTATTGGGTGCCGAGATCCTCGGAAAAACATATCATGACCTCTTGAGCTTTGAAATTACGGTGGTTAGTGAATATTTCACTCAAGCATTTGATTTAATGTTAAGGCACTTTTTGGAGACAAGTTGGACAAGTGAGGAGTTTAATAAAGAGCTAAGCGTGGTTATCAAGCAAATAGAGAACAAAAGCCAAAGCTACAATGAGTGGCTTGACGAAAATTATTTTGATGATACTGCTTATTCTCAGTCTATTATGGGTGATGTTGAAACTTTAGAAAGAATAAATATTCAAGATGTCCTCAAATGGCAGAAAACATATCTTACCCCTGCGAATTCTTGCGTTGTAATAACAGGATGTGCTGACAATGATATGTTATACTACGCAAAAAGCAAGCTTGAAAGCCTCCCCAAAGTTGGAGTTGTCTGTGAACCTGTTATATGTTTTCCTAAGAATTTTGCACACAGGAGTCTAAAACGTGACTGCAAAGTAATATCGTGTGATGAAGAAGAAAGCGATATAACCCTGTTTTTTGACGTGCCTCCAATATTGGATTATGAAGCAGTAAGAGTTTTGTCCTCAGTTCTTGGTGAAGGTTGTGGAAGTAAGCTGGGAATTGAGCTTCGTGAAAAATCAGCTTTTACTGATGAAGTATATACTGAACTGTTTTCGTTTTGCGGTTTTAACAGACTTTCGGTTTCGTTCAGTGTTAATAATTCTGATTTTTCTGAATGTCTAAAGACTGCAATTCAGAGCATAGGCTCACTGAAGAATTCTGTTAGTGAGATGGAATTTCTTTCGTCTATTACTTTTTTTACTAAAAATCAGCTTATAGATTTAGATGACCCTGTTGCTCTTAATCGGAATTATCTTTTTTCGTATTTTGTCTTAAACAGCAAAGTATCTGCCCCTCTGTATCGCAAAGCCAAATACGAAAATATTGATAAAGTAATACTATCAGAAACAGCGAAAGCATTGTTTGTTCCAACAAATCTTTCATTCTTAATTGAAACATCTATCCCACAAAAAAATGTCATGTGTGTTTTAGAAAAATTGATTGCTCTACTCATGTGAAAACATAAATTTAGTAAACTGTATACGTTTCAGCATATGTTCAAACGGCACTCTCTGTGCGGTGAACTACCGCCTGACCCCGAACGGCACGGAATATGTATATTACTACACTCACAACTGGCGAGGAGATATAGTCGGCATATACAACGGCAACGGCGACCTCAAAGCGAAATACACATATGACAGCTGGGGCAATGTTACGTCTATTACCGACGGCAACGGCAATGCTATAACAGACCCGAACCACGTCGGCAACCTCAACCCATTCCACTATCGTGGGTATTATATGGACACAGAAACAGGTATGTATTACCTGATGAGCCGCTATTATGACCCGGTAACGCATAGGTTCGTAAATGCGGACGGTTACTTCCAGACGGGTTTGGGTGTTCTGGATACTAACATGAATGCATATTGTGGGAATAATCCTATAAATCGGGTTGATCCTACGGGACATTTCTGGAGTGCAATTTGGGAATTCGCCAAGACGGCTGTAAATGAAATTGGAAAAGCAATAGGAGTATTATCGCCTGCTTATGCTGGCTGTGGAGGTGCTGCGGTAGCTGACGGTCCTCTCCCGATTGGGGATATAATCGGAGCTGCTGGAGCAGCATTACTAACAGTTGGCGCTGTTGTATACGGAATTTATCAAGCAACACAATCTTCTTCAATATCTATTCCAAAAGTTGAAGAAAAAGAAAAGGATACTACAGTTTCACAGCCCTTACCTACTGTTATTTATAGGTATGGCGGTACTAACCCTGGAAATCTGACCCCGAAGGCAAAAGATTTAAGAGATGGCAGGGGATTGTCCTTTTCAACTGTTCCAGCGCCTGGTTGTTCAATGACAACAATCGAAGCTTAAAATGCTACGGGTATTGTTTATGCTGTTCGAGACGGAGCAACACATGTTAGTGTATATCCAGTTGATGGAACCATGTCAGATTGGGTCAGCGCTGGCTCAAGTTCAATTTGGACGCAAGCAGTAAAATTAGTTACAATAAAATGGGATGGTGTTAGTTGAATGGTTAATATTGATTATATAATGGATTTGCTTGATTGGAATAACAGCATAGAAAAGCAAGAGCAAGGCGTTAAGTTGGCCAAAAATGTAAAATGCATTAATGTTTTTCTACAACCTGGCAACCGTTATTATGGAAAAAATGTTTGGGACAATTGTGCAAAAATTCTATCTGCAAGGTCGAATGAAGAATTATCTCCATATTTGATCGAATTAATGGAATGGTTGCAGGATATGAATTGGCCAGGAGCATTTTGCATACTTAACAGGCTTAAAGGAATGGTGAATGAACAATTATTTCAGCATTCATATACAATTTGTTTAAAATATGCACAAGCGTTAGACGATGATGTTTGGGAAAGCAATTTGAGAATGCTGAAAGCAGACAGCTGATATTTGCGAATTATACCATCAAGCATCACCTTTTGGTGGCAAAACGGAATGTTGCTCTATGAAACAAGAGGCGAAAAATACTTCCATTATTATTATGACTCAAACGGAACTCTCTGTGCGGTGAACTACCGCCTGACCCCGAACGGCACGGAATATGTATATTACTACACTCACAACTGGCGAGGCGACATAGTCGGCATATACAATGGCAACGGCGACCTAAAAGCGAAATACACCTATGACAGTTGGGGCAATGTTACATCAATAAAGGACGGCAACGGCAACGCTATAACAGACCCGAACCACGTCGGCAACCTCAACCCGTTCCGCTATCGTGGTTATTATATGGATACAGAAACAGGTATGTATTACCTGATGAGCCGCTATTATGACCCTGTAACGCATAGGTTCGTAAATGCGGACGATAGGATAGACGGTAGTACTGGTATATTAGGAAGTAATGTATTTGCATATTGTAATAATAATCCTATAATAAATTATGATCCAAATTGTCATATTAGGAAATATGAGTTGGATAGTCCTGAGTCTTATTCAATAAGAAATGTGATTTTAGGAGCAACATTAATTATTGCTTCAAGTGTTGGCATAGTTTTAATTGCTGTGGATGATGTTACAGTAATAGGAATAATGGATGATACGGCAATACCAATACTGTTCGGTTCGTTATGTGAGGGGGTAAAAGCAGTTGCGGGATGATATAATAAAGAAAAATGTTAGAAACAAATGTTTAGGGTATATCACAGATGTATATTTATCTGATTCTGTTGAACTTCTTGATAACGTGCTTACAGATGATCAGATAGACCCTCAATATTCGGCAAATACTGCATATTTTCGACTTGAAACATATGTATTGTTGCGCCGTTTGAGTTTTGATGACAGCGTAAAAAATGTAGATGAATTTATGCTGAATAGCGGTTACACAGAAATAGATGTCAAAATGATTCATAAATTACGTAAAAATGAGTCCCCACTTTTCTTTCGAGATAATAGGACAAGTTTAGATTTTCAATTTTTTTCAGTGGGGCAAACGTTAGATGATGTTAAAGCGTTTGATCCGAACGGAGATTATATATATATAGATAATTTGTTTCCCGATGTGCCGAAACATTCAAGGCATTATACGAGTGATGGGTTCGTTGTAAAAATAATCTTTGATGATAACGATGTGATAGCTTCAATTCAGGTTGAAGATTTATAATTTGTTTGCCTTGTTACGGCAACGGCAACGCTATAACAGACCCGAACCACGTCGGCAACCTCAACCCATTCCGTTATCGTGGGTATTATATGGATAACGAAACAGGTATGTATTACCTGATGAGCCGTTATTATGACCCGGTAACCCATAGGTTTCTTAATGCCGATGGTTACTTCCAGACGGGTACCAGCATAACAGATGTCAATATGCATAATTATTGTAAAAATAATCTATCAACCCAAGGATAGGGAACACGCAGATGTTTATACGGAAATGCTTGAAGCCTGTGAAAATGATATTCAAAAGATAATTGAAAAAATTGAATCCATCAAAGACTATAACACTACAATCAAAAAACGCAAATCGGAACTCAAGAAAACAGTTGACCTGATTGACAATGTTATTAAAGACAGTGCTATCAGTGATGCTAACTTAAGATTGCTGATTGATGAGATTAAAATATATGAATATAAGAATATAATAAGAAGTTAAGAGTTGAAAAAACCTCAAAGCTGATTTTACAAAGTATTTTGAAATCTACGGCGCAAATGGAAGTATACATAATCTCATACTTCAGAGCATAAGAAAATTAGAATCATAACCACGAGTAAACTGGTGGTTTGCACAATCCCTAGAAGGGTTTAATGCCGGCATACCCCTGTAAGGGGTACTGAAGGTTTAGAAACGCATCACTATTACGGGCAGCCGCTTCAAGCAGCTGCCTTTTTTTGCTTACTTATTCTTGCTACCCGTAAACGGGTCTGTAAATTCTTTAAAGTGCAGTTGGTCGCTTGTGTAATCATCTTCAAGTTGATTTCGTATGTATTTTGCAATTGCAGTTTTGTTCTTGTCTACTGTATCCACAAAATATCCTTCTGCCACAAAATGTCTGTTGCCAAACTTGTATTTCAGATTTACGTGTTTGTCGAACATCATTAATGCGCTTTTTCCTTTTAGGTATCCCATAAAACTTGAAACACTTATCTTTGGTGGTATACATAAAAGCAAATGAACGTGATATAGCATCATATGCCCTTCAAGTATTTCTACTCCCTTATATTTACACAGTTGTCGGATTATATCTTGCAAGCTTTTTCTAATTGTGCGTATATCATCTTTCTTCTGTATTTCGGTACTATTACTATGTGGTATTTGCACATCCATTTTGTATGTGACAAACTGTTTGTTTGATTAGCCAATAAAATCACCTTTCTTTATTTACAATAGACTTGAACAATCTTATTGTATATCGATTGGTGATTTTTTTGTATAACTTTTTATGCACACCCGCATAGTGGGTGGTTGTTTGTTCAACGCACGGCGTTGAACTGGTTAAACCCATTAAAACAATAGCAGACGACATAAAGCTGTCGCCTGCCAACATCGAATATGTGTCGCGTCGTGGAAAACTAAATTAAATGTCACTAAAACGACAATTTATTCTTTTATTGAAGATAGCTAAAAATTAAGAAGCAATTTTTGAATTGGAATAATTTAAAAAATGGCAATAGGTTTTAATCATTTTTTCCAAGTGTTTTAGCAAAATGAGTATATATAATAATGATGTTTATAAAAATATGGTGCATTTTTATTTGCGTAAGTGTGATAAAATAGAATGTCAAAAGACTGGTAATATGAATAGGTGTTAAAAATATAAAATTTGATATAATATAAATGCAGGAATTTGGAGTATTAATAAGTTTTTTTTAATTACATAAGAAAATGTTATAACCGATGTATAAAGAAATAGTTAAATTCTCAAGTTTATAAAAAGTATTTAGTCAGTTTAATACTTACATAATAAAGAAGTAATTACTTGGCTTGTAAAAATTTTTTCATAAGAAGGGATAAAATTAATTGCTGTCTGTCGGACAGACCATTAGAACAAGCGGATTTTTTATTAAATTCTAAAAGGATAATGTTTATAATTCTTTTTTCATCTTCTGAAAGGCCCTCTACCGATACCATTTCTTCTTTATCAATACCTACAAGGTAATCAAGTGAAACATTAAATACAACTGCAATATTTGTAAAAATTTCTAAAGGAGGAATTTTCAGATTATTCTCATAGCTGCTTATTACAGACTTACTTCTTCCAACTTTTCTCCCTAATTCATCCTGAGAAAGTTTATGATTTTCCCTAAGTTCTCTGATACGCAGACCGAAATCAAACATTCTTTGTTCTCCTTTGCAATACAGTAATACAATGAGTTTTTTTATTAAAAACATTTTACAGCACAATAGTTTTAAAATCGAAAACTTGATTAAGAAATCAGTACTGCATACAAAAATTTGGATTATGTTTTGTTTAGAGAAATAAAAAATTATTTCAGTTAGCAATTATATGTTTGATATTATTTAGCATGCCATATAATAAATAATTATTTAAGTAAATGAATTTTTCGTAATAACTAATATGAAAATAAATGAACGATAATAATATAATTTATATTTGGATGTTTGGAGGTATCATATATGAAGTTCATTACAGCAGAAGAAGCAAGCAGAGAGTGGGAAATCGGATTAAGAACAGTTCAGAGAATGTGTGCCTCAGGTAAAATTGAAGGAGCTGAAAAAATTTCAAATGTTTGGATGATTCCGGAAACTGCAAAGCCAAAGTCAGACAGAAAGTCAAATTGTAGTATTACTAAAGAAGAAATTGTTGATGCATATAATGCTTTTGTGTCAGAAGATTATAATAAATTTAATAACTTCTTCAGTAAGAATAATTTATGTAAATCTCCAATCATTAAAGCCTATTACTCTGCGGTTGAATCATATAAATATTTTCCTCAAATTGATAAAATGGCGGTCTACTGGGAGAAAGCTAAAGAATATTTGAATGGAACTGACTTAAAAATTCCTGAAATTTCTTTAAGTATGGGTGGTCATTTTACACTTGGAATATTTTTGCGAACACCCGGTGATGCTAATGAAATCAGTAAAATAATTTCCGAAAAGCTGCCGCTTTTTGAATTTATAACAGGATATAAGAGTGGTTTGGATTTATTGTTTATGGCTGAGCTTGCTTTTCATCAGGGCAATAATACAGAATCTGAGCTGTTAGTTTATAAGGCCATGTTTACACAGGACAGTGCGCCAGATGTTAAGCTTGGTATTGCCCATATACTTGCACATAACGCAATTTATAAAGGAGATGCTGAGGGCTGGAAGCGTGCAATAGAAATGATTAATAAAATTCATATTGATAGCGAAGTAACAAAGGCATCGGTTGAAATTGCAAAGTCTGAGCTTTTTTTGATCTGTGATTTTACTGAACGTATACCTGAATGGCTGAAGCGAGCAGATTTTAATGACAGCAGGCTTACTGTAACCTCCAGGTACAATGCTCTTTTTGTTCATCTTAGCTATTTAGTGAAAAGGAAGGAATACGCAAGAGCAATAGCCTTTGCTGATGTTCTTATAGAGGCTGCAAGTGGGCAGCATTATGTTTCGTACTACAGTTTCCTTTATTTATATATACTTATGGCGGTTTGTTATAACAAACTTTATATGGAGGATAAATGTATTGATTATTTGAAAAAAGCAATTGAAATAGCAAAACATGACGATTTATTAATGCCTTTTGTGGAATATTTCGAGCTTCTTGGCGAAGCCAGTGAAAAATATTTGAAAGAAAATGAACAAGATGTATATAACAACATTCTCAAATTAAAAATGAAATACAGCGAGAACCTTGTATCACTTAAATCTTCACTAAAAGAGCCCGAATTGATGGAAGGCTTGACAGACCGAGAAAAAGAGATTGCGAACTTGGTTGCCGAAGGAAGGTCTAATGCAGAAATAGCAGAGCAACTGTATATTTCAAAAAGTACGGTTAATTATCATATACAAAATATCTTTAGTAAATTTGGAGTTAACAGACGCTCAATGATGATAAAGCTATTATTTTTCAATGATAAAAACGACAACCAATAAAAATATGTCGTACTGACGACAAATATGTGCTGACTAACAATTTTTGTAAGTGAAAACAGGACTTTTAAAAATAAAACTACAGAATATATCTACAGCGGGTTATCCAAGAAAACTAATAGTTTCTGGCATTTTATTAGTTTTTTTGTTTACCATTTTTAGAATGTTAAATAAGAAATCATATGGAACTTTTAAAAATTATAAAATTATTAGAGCTGTAAAACAGATAATTCACACAGTTATTTATTAAATGATGTTTTGCTATAATAAAATTAAATTAATGGTTTAATATAATAGGGATAAATTTTCTTAAAGGATGTGAAAACGATAATGAAGACTCCCAGAGAAATATTTGTAAATATTAAAAAAGTCAATTATAAATATTTACAAAGTAAAATGCATAACAAGTTTTCTAATGCAGGGAAAAGAGTAATTGCTTCCATTTTCGTAATTATTATGATTTTCACATTACTTCCACCCATAAATATAAATGCGGCTTCAAATAACAGTCAGACTGCGTATGAAAATATTTCTGAATTTCAGAAAGCAAGATGGGCAGAAATTGAAAACAAGGTTTTTGGTGTTACATCTTTGGAAGAAACAGCAGCCAATTTGGTTAATCAAAATGTTTTAGACAATAATAATTTTTTTAATTGGACTTCGACTAATTTAACCAAGTGGAACGGAAACAGTACAGCTGTAACATCATCATATAACCAAGTTTACAACTACAAAGATGTATATACTGATTATTCTACTTCTGCTGAGGGGGTTAAAAAAAATCAGGAATCCTCAGTAACATATAAAGTATATGATGTAAGCACACCACAGCAGTTTCGCTGGGCTATGGAGCAGTGTGTATCTACAACTGATAATACAACCAATATAAAAATAAATATTAAAAATGACCTTGATTTTAACGGCCAGGGTAATAAACAATGGACCCCTCTTAATAGGAGTGGTGGCAATAGTGCGACTAACTCAATATATATTGAAGGAAACGGACACACTCTTTATAATTTAAAAATTTATTCTGCTTCAGGTGCAGTCGGTTTGTTTGGCAACTTGAACAAAAGACTTATTGTTAAAAATATGGGATTTCGTTCGTCCATGGTTTTGGGAAAAGGTAACTGCGGATTAATTTATGGTTATTTTGGTTATGCCTCTCCAAACAGAAATCATGGAATGACATATATTTACAATGTTCATTCCGATAGTGCATATATGCAAAGTGATAACGGAAAAATAGGAGGACTTGTCGGTGAAAATTCTGCTGCCGGCAATATGTTCATAGAAAACTGTTCAACCCAAAATTATTATATATACGGATTAGATCATATTGCCGGAATTGCGGCATATACACAGCTTGCAGATGCGTCATCTGTATTTCCGTCGGTAAAGTATAATGCAGAGATGCCGTCAACCCCTGAGGCATTTGTTTATCAGCCTGAAACAACAACTCCTGTTTATCCTGTTGTTATTGAAAATTCTTATTCTGTTGACTGCGAGTTGTTTTCAACAGGTTCTGACTCAGGGTCTTTTATTTCTTGCGGTCAGTCATTGATTGTTCGTAACTGCTTTACTAACAATACGATTTACGCCGGATATAATACGGGCGGTTTTATAGGACGATGTGCCTATCCTGGAGATTCTCGACCTGCAAAAATGTATGATGACGCAGGACAGCGGAGTATAGGCAACTACTTTGAAAATTGTTATAGTACCGGTATTGTTGAGGGTAAAAGTGCAATGGGAGGCTTTACCGGACTTGATAATACATACAGAGCATTACAAAATATTTATGCTGATCCAACAAAGGTTTACAGTGCAAATTCATTGACGTGGTTTAAATACGGAAGTACTGAAGGTAGTACAAGAAGTATTCATAACAGTACCGAGGCAGGCTCAACAGTCTATAAAAACTGCTATTCAACAGCTATGGTAGGTATGGACTATGCAGGTAAATATATTGGCGGATTTATTGGTTTGGATGAAAACTATACATTAGGTACAACCGTAAATATAAACGGTGAAAATGTAACTGCTAACGGTTCTTTCTATATAAATTGTTACGCTGCAGGTGAGGTAGGCAACATTCTTACTGTTACTAATAAGGATAGAGCTGAAACTTTGGAAACATCTTATCTGAGCAATGATGAGGGAAGAGACACCAGCGACGATATACTTGATTATTATCCGACAGGCGGTTTTATTGGGGTAATAAGTCCCGATGTGTATTGGTACGAAAAAACATACGGCAATATGCTGCAATTCAACGGCGTAAATATTTATAAAGATATTACATATGCTTCTGTTTTGCCGGAGGAAATAAAAAATTATAACTTCGGATATTTTGAAAACTGTTTCTATGATATGCAGACCACAGCAATGCACGAAATGGCTGTGGGTATGCGCAATGTTAAGGCGTTCAAAGATAAAAATGTTGAGAATAAAGATACTTTCTCGCTAACAGGGATAACAGGTATTTATACCGAAGCCTCAGAAATAAAAAGGATGGACGGCCTTACCGACTTTCCAAGCGGTCCTAACGGTTATGCTATGGATAAAGACGGTTCAAACAGCGCTGTGTGGAATTATGTAACAGATTATTATCCTCAGTTAAAGATATTTATGTTGTTTGATTTGGATGGCAGCGGAAACCTTGCGACCCTTGACAACAAGGCAATTCCTCTTAGTACCTCTCCGTTTTACATACCCGAAACCGAAAGCACAACTGACGGTTCCGAATCGCATGAGGTTGCAGGTTTTGACAGCAAAAGTGAGATTATAACTGCATATCGTTATTCCCAGGCCTCCACAGCGACTGTTTTGCTTAATCACTGGGACTACCGAATGAACACTGCCAGTGGTGGACTTTCAACCGATAATGACTGGGCTTGTGCAGTTGAGGATAATAAGCTTACCTATAATGAAGCAACAGGTTATTTTGAAACCACATATAATAGCCTTGCCGCAGGTGAGTATGAGTTTAAAATTCAGGCAAACAACTCAATGG
The DNA here is from genome assembly GCF_024433635.1 of Ruminococcus sp. zg-924. Taxonomy (GTDB): domain Bacteria; phylum Bacillota; class Clostridia; order Oscillospirales; family Acutalibacteraceae; genus UBA7067. The sequence goes on from NZ_WNJZ01000002.1 coordinate 85,640, forward strand.
CATATAATTACGGTGCTGATAAGTTTGACGGTAAAAACTGTGTACTTAATGTTCCTTCCGAAGACTGTGATGTAACAATTAAATTTAAGTACAATGGACTTCGTTCAAATGATTATCAAATTTACGCTGTAATGAAAAATTCCGAAGGTAACTGGATTGATGAGAACGGCAATACTACTGATACTGAAAAGTTAATTTTACTTGGCGGAACAGAAACTCAAGTTGTTTCGGAGGTCTGGACAATTGCCGGAAGTTTTCCATACAACGGTTGGAATGTTACTAATACCGATTGGGATATGCAATTAAGCGGTGAGTCTGATGTTTACACGCATACCCATTATATTGAGCCTGACAAGGATTCCGACGGCAATTTTGTTCCTACAACATATCAGTTTAAAATTGCAAAAGACCATAAATGGGACGAAAGCTATGGTGTAAGCGGAAAATCTGATAATATGGGATTTACGCTTACAAAGCCTTGCAGCGTTACCTTTAAGTTTAACAGCAAAACGCATATAACCACAGTAACGGCTGATAATCCTGATTGTATTACTGATATTTCGACCGAAGAAAAAGTTTCATTTGATTTTAAAGGATATTCTGTAATCGGTCAGCAGTCCTTGACAGGATATAACTGGCTTCAGGCGGGAAGCGAGTTAGCTGCTGCAGAAAAAGGCAGAATGACCGAAACCGCTACAGGTTCGGGCATATATAAGGTTACATTTGATAATGTCAAAATGAACCAAAACTATGCTTACAAGGTCATTAAAGATGCAGTTGATGAGGGCTCAAACAGCTATTTTTATATTAATCCTCATACTGAAAACGAAAATGCAGTGTGCAGTGTAACCTTTACTTATAATTCTATGACGGGTGAAACTACAGTCAGTGCTAAAACAGCCGATTTGCCGGATGAAGAGTTTGCTATGCAGTCTCTTCAGGCTACTTATTATACTGTTTTAGGCTCTGAGACTCTAACAGGCTATCATTGGCTTGGCGATCAGGATCACCCTAAAGACCAATCCGAAGAGTCAAAAGAGCAGTATCGTCTTTCAGCAATCAGAAACGGAAGAATGGACGTTGTTCCGGGTACATCGCTTTACCGCAAAACCTTTCAAAATATTCCTGCGGGTACATATGAATTTAAGGTTGCTGCTGACGGCTCGCTTGATTTAAGCTGGGGCGAAAATGACAGTACCGAAAATTATAAATTCGAGCTTAAGGATAGTGCTGATGTAACAATTACATTTAACCAGGCGAAGGGTATGATTTCTGTTTCTACCGACCCTGCCGAATCTCTCGACACAAAGGTATATGTTGTTACGGGTACGGAAAATCTTATGGGTGAAACCTGGAATACTGAAAATGCCGTTATGACCTATAACGAGGAGGACGGTGTATATGAATATATAAAGAGGGGTGTAAAATCAGGCGATAATTACGCTTTTAAGGTTATTGAATATGGCAACGACAGCGGAGATAACATTTCATTTTATCTCGGCGGCGATAAAAGTGAGTATGATATAAGGTTTACCTATAATCCTAAAAATGATATTACCTTGTTTTACGCACTCGACACAGAAGATGGCACGGACGTTTCGGATAGTGTTATAAAGGAAGTACAAATAACTTCTTACTCTGTTTTGGGTGATAAGGGGCTTACAGGCTACAATTGGCTGGGACTTTTGGACAATGGTAAGCCCGGTGAAAAAGCCGATGAGATTGCGGCTTCTGAGGCGGGCGCAATGACCCAAAATCCGGACGGAACATATACCAAGGTGTACACTGACATTAAGGTTGGCAGGAACGGTGAGACATTAAGCTATCCATTTAAGATAGCAGCAAACGGAAACTGGGATTCAGGCATTTCCTACGGTGACGGAACTGGCGATAACTATTACCTTCTTTTAAACGGAGATATGTCTAATGTCAGCGTGTGTGATGTTACTATAAATTTTGATCCGAGTACAGGTAAGATTACTGTTGAAACATCTCCTGCGGATTGTAACCTTACAGATATTGACGACAGCAAGTTTACTTGGTATGTCGTAGGCGATTATCAGCTGGTATCCTTTGACAGCTTTAAAGCACCTACTACTGTTTATGATACAGTTCGTGACATTACTTCGGGTTTTGAATTCACCTCGGGTAAGAACAGCGGTGAGCGTGGAGTTACATGGCAGATAAATTCTGAACGCAACAGTATCAGTGAGTTTTACAGCAAACTTGGAAACGGTACGGGCTTTAGTCTTGATTACACGGTTGACGGCAATAATTCTACCGGAACATTTAATACGCCGGTTGTAGATTTGTTGGTTGATGTTCTTAAAGATGAATATATAGGTGCAAGACCGGATGATAACATTGCGCATTATTATGTTGACAGCTTTATGCCGGGCAAGCAGTGGCTATCAATTTCAGCCTTGGGCTACGGCTACAGTCAGCAATATAATGACTGGAAGTCAAACTATTTGGCTTATATGGCTTATCTTGATAATTTAGAGAAATTTGAGGAATCAGCTGAAATTTACTACAAGGTTCTCAGCGGCAGTACATTTAACGGTGCTTCTATAAATGATCAGTCAACGCTTATAGCGTATATGAAGTATTTAAGGGACAGTGGTGACCCTGAAAAGGTAAGCTACTATAATGATCTTGTGAACGACTATGGCGACATACTTGCATATTACCAGATTATTGAGTCCCCTGTAAGCGATCCGGGTGTATCACCGACAGTAACGGATCAGAGTGTGGTCGGTTCTCGTAACCTGCGCTTGATTCCTACTGTTTATCTTGAAGCAGGCAATGATGCCGAGGTGTCTGTTTATGAGAACAGCGGCAGTGAAGCTGAGGCAAATTCAAAGAATATCGTAAGGTATGACGAAAATTCTTCACCTGATGTTAATTTTACCAATATTAAGGATAACGGCTTTTCATATTATAATTTTGCTTTTACAGCCGGATATGCAATAACCGATAAAATCGGACTTGGCATTTATGATAACTACATAAATCAGGGAAGAACATCGGGCAATTATGGTATCAAAAAGTTTAATAACACGTTTGAAAGAGAACAGGATACTACTGATGAGCGTACATATGGCACATACTATGCTATGACATCGGCATTTACCGAATGTTCTTCTTATGTTGATACCGCTTCAGAAAATATGGGATTAATTGCAGATTCACTTGTAAAACAATCTGTAATCGGAAGCTCATATGACTATAATTCTGATACAAATCCTGATGCAGAAAACAGGCAATACGGACAGACAATTGTAAAAATATACAGGGTAAATGACGAAGGCGTTAATTCAAAAATAAATATGAGTGCTTCTGCAAACGAAAATTCAGCCGAGTACATAAACTATCAAAAATGGACAGGTCAGACGAAATTTACTGCCGATGACAGGGGTTTATACAATGTTGTATTTTATTGGGCTTTATCCGACGGCAGATATTTATCAGACAGTAAGCTAGTAACTATAAATGTATTGCAGCCGGGTATTACAAAGAAGGTTGATGTAGTTTATGATGATGCAGGCGACGGTAATACTCTGACCTATAATGTTACTTATACAAACTCCGATTTTTCATCTCCTGTTACCTTTGCAATTCTTGATGTTCTTCCGTATCTTGGAGATACTCGTATAGGATATGGTGATGAGTCTGTTTCGGGAACAACAGGCAGTGATGTAAGCTTTAATCTTAAATCTTTAAAAATCACTCAAAGCGGTGCTGCTACTATTAGAGGAGTGTATTACTCGCAGGACAAAAATGTGAGAAATTATCTTACCGGCAGTTCAGGGGCGGCGACTAACGCAGCGGAAAATCTGAATGTTGACGGAGAGGGATTGATTAATCCGACCGGTTCTTCCTGGAAAAATATAATCAGAGCAGATGTCGGTGGCGGAGGTACATATACTCCTACAAATGCAAATAATGTTACTGCAATAAGCGTATCGGGCGTACAGCTTGCTGTGGCTGAAAGCATTACAGTTTCAGTTACGCTTGAATATAATGGTAAGGCGAACGATGTTTATGTTAACAACACTTTCTTCTATGCAAGAGATACTGACCAGAATATAGGTATGAACGGTTATTCAAAGCCTGTAACTACGACAATTGTCGGAAGAAGTCTTAACGGTTATGTATGGCTTGATAAGGATATTGACGGTTTTGTTGATGAAGCTGAGGAGCGTTTAAAGAATGTTACAATGTCACTTTATCTTCTTGAAGAAGGCACGGATAATTATGCTGATACGGGCTTAACAACAATTACCGATGATAGCGGCTATTACAGCTTTGACAAGCTGTCTTCGGGTACCTATAAGGTTGTAATTCTAAAGGAAAAGAATGAAAAAATAAACGACAAACGGTTTGAAGACTATGAGCCAACAAAAAAATTGCTTGAGGCAAGAACCGAAACGGTTGTAGGCTCACGAAATCTGGCGTCTGCTGATAAAGATGATAAAGAAAATATTACATCATATAATGTCAGCACTATTATGCCAAGTGCAGCAGAAATTTACCGTGGAAGCTATACAAACAAAATTAACGCTGTATGTGATGGCTTCAAGTATGCTAAGAGCTATTTGAATTTCGGTATTATAGACAGTGCCAGCAAGTGTTCAATCACCTTGAACAAGCTTGGTGAGGACGGCAACCCGCTTAACGGAGTTATATTCAAGCTTGAGCATTTTGATACTGATACAGGTAAATGGATTCTCGTAAGCTATGATGAAAACGGATATATAATCAAGGACTCTTCTGAAGAGGGAGAGGGTATGAGTTCATTTACAACAGGTGGCACAATGCCGGACGGTTCAAAGTCTGACGGAATAATAGTATTGCCTAATCTTCCTGAGGGTAAATACCGTATTACTGAGATAAGCACTGTTGAGGGTTACAATTTGCTGGCAAGCTCTATTGAGGTTGAGTTGCCCTACAAGCTTGCAGTAGGTGTTGATAACAACAGCATTATATCTACGCCATCAGAGCCATCCTATACGGAAAACGGTTATAACTACTATCGAGATATAACATTTACAATCACTAATACTACAAATCTAAATGATTTGCTTCCGCTTACAGGTGTAAACGAATTTAATTGGCTGATTATTGCAGGTGTTGTATTGGTATTAGCAGGAGTGGGAATTTTCTTCTTTGTATCAAAAAAGAAGAAAAAATCCCCTAAACATTCAGCATAATTCTGCTGTAGTTAATTTTGTTTAATGGGGCTTGCAAATGCCCGTTAAATCATAAAATAAAAAAATAAGGAGGAATAATTTTATGAAAAAATTTGCAGCAATTTTTATTAGCATGCTATTAGTTGGGGCTATGATGTTCAGCACAGTAGCTTCAGCAGCATCAGTGCTTGACCCAACGAAAACAACAGGTACGCTAACCCTCACAAAGTATGAGTCTGATAGCGACAAGAGTAAGGCTGTAACAGGTGCAGAGTTTACTGCATATCAGGTTGCACAGCTTACATCTGACGGTACTTTTAAGGCTCTTGACGCTTACAAAGACGTTAGTGTAACAGTAGGCGAAACAGCATGGACTCTTGACAAGCTTATGCAGCAGGACGACTACTCAACAGACAAAACAACAGGCGGTCTTACTTTTACAAGCACAGACATTTTTGAAAAGATGATTCCTGCTTTGCAGGCTGTTGCTCAGAATGAAACTGCTCCGCAGACAGGCCTTACTTCAACAGAAAATCCAGCTGGTACATACACATTCGGCGATATGCCAATCGGTGTTTATCTTGTTGCAGAAACAAAAGTACCAAAGGGATACACAGTTGTTTCACAGAGCTTCTTGGTTTCTATTCCTGAATGGGACGAAACAACCAAAACATGGAACTACGATATTACTGCAAGCCCTAAGGATGCTCCTGTAAGTCCTGACAAGGCTATTGTAGGTCCTACTGCTGAAGGAGAAACTAATCCTACACTTCTTGATGAGGATACAGTAGCAATCGGCGACAATGTTCCTTATCAGGTAACTGCTAATCTTCCATTCTACGGCGATTCACTTCCGACATCATGGACAGAGGCAACAGTTTTATATCCAACTCAAGAGAAGTTTGATACAACTGTAGCAGGCATAAAATATGCCCTTACCGATACAATGTCAAAGGGACTTACATTTAATAATGACCTTGCAGTTGTAATTGACAATGGTGGTACACCCGTAACACTTACAAAAGATACTGATTACACACTTACAACAACAACTGATGCTTCAGATAATACAGTAATAACAGTTGATTTTAAGTGGGCAAATATTAACCAGTATCAGGGTAAGAAGATCAAATTTACATATTCTGCAACTGTTAACGAGGATGCTGTTGTAGGTCCTAACGGCAACAAGAACAGCGTTAAAATTACATATGATAACGACCCTCAGGTTGAGTCTGATGATGTTGATACAGAGCCTGATGAAACAACTGTTTACACATACGGTATGGATCTTACAAAGACATTCAACGGCGCAGCTGCTGACGGCACAGATATTGACGCAAGCGGAGTTGAATTCAGCCTTTCAAACGGTGGCGAAAAGCTCTGGTTCATTACAAGCGAGTCAGGCAAGTATATTGCTTACGATGCAAAGATGACAGATAATCCTGCAACTGCTGATGATGAATCAACCGAGCCTGCTGAAGGTACAAAAGTTACAATTGACGGGGTTAAATATACAATTACTCAGGCACTTAATCCTACAAAGACAGGTTCTCTTGCTGTTGATGGTCTTGATGTTGGCACATACACACTTGTCGAGGAAAACAGCATTGAAGGCTTCAGCAAGCTTGCAAGTGATGTTACAATTGTTGTATCAGAAGAGAAAACTGACGGCAAAATCACAGGTAAAGTAATTGCAACTGTAGGAGATACAACACTCAATGTTTCAGAGACTAACCTTGGTAAATTCCTCTTTACAGTAAACAACGTATCAAAGCAGTTTGATCTTCCGCTCACAGGTGGTACAGGTCTTCTCCTGTTCACAATCGGCGGTGGCATTGTGATGGCAGTTGCTATCATTATATTTTCACAGCTTCGCAAGAAGAAAGCAACTGATAAGTAATTGAAATTATTGTGTTTTCATTTTTAATTTTATAATTTTCAGTGATTTGGGAGAACAGAGAAATCTGTTCTCCCAGGTTCATATCTATAAATAAACTTTTATTGTGTATTTCCGTATTGCGTGGCTGAAAGGGGATGCAAAATGAGAAAAATATTAATCGGTATAGTCGGGGCTATTGTACTGCTTGCCGGATTAACCTTGATTTGCTATCCTTTTATAAGCAATTATCTTATGAGTCAGAACCATAACAGTGAAATTGCAGAGCAGGAGGCTGCAGTGGAAAGAGCTGACGACAACACTTTGGATGAAGCATTTGCACGGGCGGAAAAATACAATAAAGGTTTATTGGGGAATGTTGTGCTTACTGACCCGTTTGATCCGGGATTTCAGCAGGAGAGAAATGTTGAGTATGAAGGTCTGCTCAATTTAAATAATGATTCAATTATGGCAAGTATTGAGATACCGCGAATTAATGTTAAGCTTCCGATTTATCACGGTACAAGCCAGGATACGCTTTTAAATGGCGTAGGTCATCTGCAAAAAACATCACTTCCAATCGGTGGAGAGGGTACTCATTCTGTTCTTACAGGACATACAGGACTGTCTTCTGCAAGACTGTTTACTGACTTAAATAAGTTGGAAAAGGGTGATGTGTTTTATATTTATGTGCTTAACAGAACTCTTGCCTACAAAATTGACCAAGTCAAGGTGGTTGAACCCACGGATACAAATGATTTGAAAATAAATTCCGAGGAGGATTATGTAACTCTCATAACCTGTACTCCCTACGGCGTAAATTCCCACAGACTGTTGGTAAGAGGTACAAGAATACCCTATGAAGAAGCTAAGACTATTGTTGAAAATACAGCCCCTGTAGAAAGTACATGGATGCTTGAATATAAAAAAGCACTTATTGCAGGAGCTGTGGCGCTTGTATTAATTATTATAATTTTTATCATTATTAAGCAATTACTTTCCAAACGCAGAAAACATAAAGAAGATTAAGGGTGATTATAAGGGTTTATGAGAGGCAGATAATATGAAAAAAGTTATAACAGTTATTATCTTTATTGTTTTGATGGCGATAGGAATCGGTATTATCGGTTATCCTCTGGCGAGTAACTTTTTAATGAGTATGAATTCGGACAGCGAAGTACAGACATATTTAAGTGCTGCATCAAATTTAGACTCTGAGGAATATGACAAACAGCTTGCTCTTGCACAAGAATATAATGACAGTCTTAAGGGGAATTATAATATAGGCGACCCGTTTGGTAAAGAGATTGAAACTGACGATGAATATTATGATTTACTGAATATTGACGGGACTTCTGTTATGGCTTGTATTGAAATTCCTGCACTGAAAATCAAATATCCAATTTATCATGGTACAAGTGATGATGTTTTAAATAAAGGTATCGGTCATATGAGAAATACATCTTTGCCGATAGGCGGAAAGGGTACTCATACTGTTTTAACGGGACATACGGGACTTTCAAATGCAAAGCTATTTACTGATATTGATAAGCTTGAAGAGGAAGATGTGTTTTATATATATGTTATGAATCAGACCCTTGCTTACAGCATTGATCAAATTAAAGTTGTTGAACCGTCTGATACATCTGATTTAAAAATTGATGACGAAAATGATTATGTAACCCTTGTTACCTGTACACCTTACGGACTTAATACTCACCGCTTGCTGGTAAGAGGTACTCGTATACCGTATGTTGAATCTAAAAAAGAGGCTCAGCCTTCACGGGTGGAAAAGAGCACATACAACGAGGAATATATGTCGGCCATTATTATCGGCGGTTTAGTAATGACAGGAATATTATTCATTTACGTTTTAATAAAGATTGTTTTACGCATATGCAGAAAGAGAAAAAATAATGAATAAAAATATAATTAAAATTTGTTCATATGTTCTTGTAGCGTTAGTTTTTATGTTCGGATTGATTATATATTTATATCCGATCATTTCGGGGTATATATCGGAGAAAAATTCTGCAATAGTAATAGAAAATTTTGAAAATATAAGGAAATCCGTACAGAGTGATGCGCAGGCAGATGACAACAATTCCGGCAACACAGAATTGTCTGAAGAAGAGAGAAAAAGTAATACTGCTGTTGATACAACCGATAGCGAGAAGTACAATGAACTGTATAAGGAGATGCAGGAGTATAATTACGATATTTATAAGAACGGACAGAAAGGATTGTGTGATGCTTGGTCATACGAGCAAGCAAGCGTTGACCTGTCTGAGTTTGGGTTATATGACAGTGCAGTTGGCGTTTTGAGAGTGCCGAGAATGAACGATTTAAATATGCCGATTTATCTGGGAGCTTCAGGAAATAATATGTCAAAGGGAGCAGCTCAGCTTGGAGAAACCTCAATGCCGATAGGAGGCAATAACACAAACTGCGTTATCGCAGGTCACAGGGGCTGGAACGGAGCAAGATACTTTCTGGATATCGAACAAATGCAGATAGGGGATATGGTGTATATTGACAATCTCTGGACTACGCTTTCATATGAAGTATGCGATATTAAAATAATACAGCCGGATGATATAGATGAAATTTTAATTCAAAAGAATAAGGATATGGTTACACTTATAACTTGTCACCCGTATTGGGCGAGTACCTATAGATACGCTGTTTTTTGCAGCAGAGTAAGTTATGATAATAATTCAAAGCTGCAAACAGAGTCAACTGCTGATAATAAAGAGAATGAGAAAATTCAGCAAGAGGAAAATCTGTATGCGACAGAAGAGAGTGATAATTCGGAAAAATACAAAAGTTCAGAAAGTACTATTTTAATTGAAAGAATCTCCTATATAATGGTGCCGATTTTTTTACTTGTTATGACATTGGTGATAATTCTACATAGGCGGGTAAAGATGAATAGAGAATAAGCGGTTATTATTCTTAACAAAATGGCAAAAGGTCGCAAGTATAGAGCTTGCGATCTTTTGTTTTTTAGAAATCATATAAGAACGCACAACAACAGTAAATTTCAATGCAATACTATAACAATGCACTACAAAGAATGAAGAAAAAGCAAATTCCAAGAACTAACAAGATGAATAAGCGGTTATCAGAAAATATCTACTATGAAACTGTGCTTAGAAGATGATATCATCAAGCTATATCAATTAAGTATAATATATATGTGCTTGGGATATTAAAACTAAAAGATGATAATGTAGATGTATATTTTACTTCCGATTTTAATAATTCTGTTTGGGTCAAACTGCAGGTGTAAGATAATAGTAATAATACTATCGGAGCAACAGGTGCTATTAAACCGGGAGAATATGTTAAATCTGTAACGCTAAACTCTGAAATACAAAAAGGTGAAATTGTACAACTTAAAGGTTTTGGTTATGAGCCAGAAACGTATTATAGTGCGGGTTCTGCGAGTATGAATACGACAATTGAATTAGAATAAACAGGTGATTACACAAATTTGGTGTAAAATACTATAATCAAAATATTATGACTTTAAATGAAATATATAATACCTTTAGAAATCAATAGATTTAAAGCAACCGGAGAATAATCACGAAAAATCAATTTTAAAGGTAATATGCGAATTATTAAGTGAATATAATAAGAAGTTAAGAATAGAGATAAACCTCAAAGCTGATTTTACTAAGCACTTTGCAATCCCCTGCACAAATGGAAGTATACATAATCTCATACTTCAGAGCATAAGAAAATTAGAATGAAAAAAAGCCCGATAAAATCGAGTTTTTAGTGGTGCGGGTGACAGGAATTAAACCTGCACTCCTCTCAAAATCATAACCTAAATTTAGTTCGTCTGCCACGTTTATTTTACCAGTTCATAAAGTTTTACATCACAAAGTTCATCAGAACCCCATTTTGCGATTGATTTATCATAACCGACAAATCGTAGTCCGCATTTCTCCATAACTCTGCCGGAAGCAGGGTTATCAACGTGGTGTGCCGCAGTAATTTTTGTAAATCCATTACTAAACAACTCATCAATCACAGCTTTGAATGCTTCAGTAATATAACCTTTATTCCAATGCTGTTTTGAAAGTACATAACCGATTTCAGCAGTTTTGTTATCGTCGGTAATAGCTACAACATCAATTGCGCCTATCGGTTCGTCATTATTCTTTTCGGTTATTGCCCAGCGATATTCAAAACCGGATGCGGCTTCGTTAAGATACATATTCAAAAGCCAAGCTGTGGTATCTAAATTTTCGTGTTTGTGCCAATGACAGTATTTTGCAACATCTTCATCACTTGTCCAGTTGCGATACATCATTTCAGCGTCACCTTCTCTAAAAGGGTGTAAAATCAGTCTGTCTGTTGTTAATGTACTCATTGAAATTCCTCCTTCTTGTTTATAATATAAATTAAGCCTTTCGTAGGTTATGCTAACCTGCAAAAGGCTTTTGGTGCGGATAACAGGACTTGAACCTGCATGAAATTGCTTTCACATGGACCTGATGATTACAACACTTCGGTGTATTAATTATATAAATTTTATGTACTAAAAATAACCCATAATCTTTGTTAGAATTAGCGTATGGGGTGATGTTATAAGATGTTTTTTGATAATGAAGGGCAAATTAAAATATATGGACTTTATTTGTCACATGCTTTGTTATATAATAGACTTATAAAAGATTAGGAGGATACTTTTATGAAATTTGAAATGAAAAGTGAACATAAGATTGATAATGATTTTGAAATTAAAGACGGCGTGCTTGTAAAATACAAGGGTGAATCAGAAAATGTAGTAATTCCTGATGGTGTAACAGGTATTGGAGGAGAAGCTTTTGCAAATTGCAGTTCACTTAAGAGAATAACAATCCCAAATAGTGTGACAAGCATTGGACGCTCTGCTTTTGAAAAATGCAGTTCACTTGAAAGCATAACAATCCCAGACAGTGTCACAAGTATTGGAATTTGTACTTTTTATAAGTGCAGTTCATTAAAAAGCATAGTAATCCCTGACAGTGTAACGAACATTGGTGCTTCTGCTTTTTCTGATACACCATGGTTAAAAAACAAACAACTTAATAATCCTCTTGTTATAATAAATAATATATTGGTTGATGGAACGAACTGCTCTGGTAATATAACAATCCCCGATAGCGTGACAAACATTGGAAGCTATGCTTTTTGGGAATGTAGTTCACTTGAAAGCATAACAATCCCAGACAGTGTCACAAGTATTGGAATTTGTACTTTTTATAAGTGCAGTTCATTAAAAAGCATAGTAATCCCTGACAGTGTAACGAACATTGGGAGTTCTGCCTTTTTGAATACACCATGGCTAAAAAATAAGCAACTTGAAAATCCTCTTGTTATAATAAATAATATATTGGTTGATGGAACAAACTGCTCAGGTAATGTAACAATTCCTAATAGCGTAACAAGTATTGGTGGGGATGCCTTTGTGGGTTGTGATTTATTAGAAAGCATCTCAGTTCCTAATAGTGTGACAAGTATTGGAAAGAGAGCTTTTAGGTTTTGCAAATCATTAAAAAGCATAACAATCCCTGACAGTGTGACAAGTACTTGTAATTGATTTTAGGAAGACATTTTCGATTATAGTTCATACTCCAAAAGTCCAATCCCTTTGAAATGAATATCAATTTGTTGCTGCTGGTTGCCATTGACCTTTTCCGAATCGTATATAACGATTTTATCAATAAAATCATCAACTATTTCCGGAGTGAGTTCCGAGATTACATTATCGTACTTATCCAATACTGATAGAAATTCTCGGATTGCATTTTTATCATTATCGGCTTCAAAAATAATTTTCTTGTTGCTGATAATAAAGTCATTGAGTTGAGCTTGCTCCTGCTGATAACCCGACACAAGCGTATGAAATAACTCAAGCGAAATATCACCTTTTACCTTATCTTCATATAAAGTTCTAATAATATTATCAAGCTCGTTGAGTCTTACCTTTGCATTGGTAAGGCTTTTTTTATTTTCATTTTTAATTCTTGTGGTTCGCTTGTTGATGCCGTTGTTTATTTTTTCAATTACGCTATCCCTATCATACAATACTAACCTATTAATTTGGTTAATAACATACTTAATCAGGTTGCTCTCATTTATGTAATGAGATGTACACTCTGAGGGATGCTTTCTTGACTTTGAACAAACATAACAATCAGGTTTTGTTCTCTTCCAATTACGGGAGCGCATAATGTACATTTTGCTTCCGCAGGAAGAACAAAAAACCTTGTCAGCAAAAATCGGTTTTTCTTCTATCGGAGTAATTCTCTTTCGTTGACTGCGAATCTGTTGAACCTTTTCAAAAACATCTCGGCTGATGATAGCTTCGTGTGTATTCGGAAAGATTTTATATTCGTCCGGGTCATACTTGACAATCTGTTTACTCATACAGCTCAATCGGTGAGATTTGAAATTCACAGTATCGCCGCAATACTCTTGGCGAGATAGAATTCCGGCTACCGTTTGAACTGACCACACATAAGGATTGCGGTCAGCACTGAGCTTGCCGGAGTGAGCAGATGGATTTTTAATTTGCTTTGCGAAAAGATAATTTGCAATCATTTGTATTCCGTAGCCATCAATACAAAGCTGAAAAATTTTTCGCACAACTTCAGCGGCAGGTTCATCAATTATCCATTCTTTGTTTTCGTCTTTCTTATACCCGTATATCGCTCGGGTAGTTAAGCGTTTGCCAGCGTTGCCCTTGAGATTAATTACAGCTCTTTGTTTACGGCTGATATCTTTAGCATACCAGTCATTCATCAGATTTTTAATCGGAACAAATTCATTCATTCCGAACTCATCATCGGACGAATCTATGTTGTCGGAAACAGAAATAAATCTGATATTTTTCTCGGGAAAAACTACTTCGGTGTAATAGCCGACCATAAGATAGTTTCTGCCAAAACGGGAAAGGTCTTTAACGATAACCGTAGATACTAAATCCTTTTCAATGTCATCCATTAATCGGAGAAAGTCGGGACGGTTAAATGTTGTTCCGCTTATTCCGTCATCAACATAGTATCTGATATTCGTGAACCCTTTTTTAAAGGCAAATGTTTTGAGGATTTGCTTCTGATTGCTGATGCTGTTTGATTCACCCTTTAGCTCATCATCAGCTGACAGTCTGCAATATAATGATGTTATTTTATCCGCTTGCCCTGTTGCCATTTATTCTCAATACCTCCTTAGTCAGCAAACAGGCATAATTGAAAGGATAACCATAATACCACAGTTCAAATCCTGAAACAAGTAATTTGAGGAGAAAATAAAACCCCCTCTACTTATAGTCCGTAAAATCGGACATTTCGTAACCCTTTTTTAAGAAAAAATTTTGAATATCGTTGATTTTTGTAACATTGCACAAATTTAATCAAAATTCTTCGTACAACATTTCAACTGATTTCTTTAATTTTTCGAGAATACGGCGGAGTTTGTATAGATATCCGGGTCGTGATATACCGTGATGCTTTGCAAGTTCAGTAAAAGTAACTTTTTCGCAGTTTTCGTCAAAAAAACATTCGTCAATTATTTGTTTTTCCAAATCATCAAGCTCGCTGAGTGCCAATCTCAACGCTCTTTGCAGATGCTGTTTTTTGATTGTTTGAACAACATCTGCCGATTCATCGGCATAATAATTCTCGTTCAAATGTATAAGGCGACCCTTATCCTTTTCGTAAAAGTAGTACCGCTCAGAACGCGCTACTTTTTGTTTGTACGCTCTTAAAATTAAAGGCTCGTTGCTGTCAGGATTACAGAGAAGCTTCTTGCTGCCGTTCATTCTTATGCACTCCTTGCCAAGAATGAACAGGCAAACTATTTAATTGATTACTTATATATTATCATACCTTTTATCTGTCGGCAATAAAAAATTTATTTTTTTCAAAAAAGTTGTCGAAAAATACTTACATTTTTGCTTTTTTTACGGGATATATATAGAGGGGTTTTTAATCCGCCTTTCAAAAGTAGCAAGCACTGCGAATTGTCGGACAATTCGCAAAACTTCATAAAATGTTCATTTTATGAAGCTGCTTGTTAGGGGATACCCCTAAGACCCCGAAAAAATCAAATAATAGGAGAATTACAATGGATAAAAAATACATAAAAATAACTTTTCGTGTTACAGAAAACGAAAAGAAAATAATTGAAATTAAAGCAAAAAAAGCCGGAGTAAAAAGCATTAGTTCTTATCTCCGTAGAATAGCTGTAAAAGGTATTATCGTGAATTACGAAAACCAAGGCTTGCTTAATCTGATGAAAGGTATGCGAGGCATTCAGACGAATGTTAATCAGATTGCAATGAGAGTAAATTCAACAAACCGTGTCTATGACGAGGATTTCAAATATCTTAAAAAGGTGATGAAGGATATATGGCAACAACTCGAATCAATTCAGTCAAGTCTACACTCAATCTGTCAATAAACTATATTCTTGACCCTGAAAAAACAAAAGACGGTCTTTATACTGATTCATATTGCTGCGCCCTTGATGCAGCGCAGGCGGCGGAAGAATTTCTTTCTGTCCGAAAGCGTGGAACAGGCAGAGGAAATATTTTGGCTCAGCACATCAGGCAGAGCTTTAACGGCTATGAAGTTACGCCGGAGCAAGCGTTAAAACTTGGGATTGAGCTTGCAGACAAGCTGCTTAAAGGAAAGTATCAATATGTTATTGCAACTCACGTCAACACAAATAATATACACAATCATATCATCTTTAACAATGTTAGTTTTGATAATTATAAAAGCTTTGAATACAACGAAAACCGAGGAAAAAAATCGTATGATAATCTGCGGAAAATCAGCGATGAAATATGCAAGGAAAACGGCTTAACCTTGATTGAAAATCCGCAAATGGGAAAAGGAAAATGTTATTACGAATGGCAGCAGGATTGTTTGGGGAAGAGTTGGAAGTCAAAGCTCAGATATGCGATAGACCAGACTATAATGGAATCCTCATCCTTTGAAGATTTTTTAAGAAATATTAAGACTAAAAATATTGAGTGCGTCTATCGCTCGGACAATGTAATCAAAATAAAATTCAGAATGCCGGGTCAGGAAAGGTTTTCCCGAGGAAAAACATTAGGCTGGTATTATGACGAGCCGCAAATCAGAAAGCGAATTGAGCAGTATCAGTTTATAAAAACCGGAGTAAGCGGAAGAACAACAAGAACAAAAATTATCAACACAAATACAGAAGTATTTCAGACCGAAAAGGGACTTTTGCATTGGGCTGAAATTGAAAATATGAAAGAGACTTCACGGCTTATCAACTTTCTCACAACACATAATTTGCAAAGCGAAACAGAGCTTAATAATACAGCAACCGAAACCTACAATAAACGAATGGTTTTAGTCGAAAATCTTAATAAGATGCAGAACAAAATTCAGCAGCTTAACGATGAGATAAAGATACTCAGAACATACAGGAAATATAAACCGTATTATGATTCATACAAGAAATCAGATTATAAAAAAAGGTATGAAAAAGACAATGCCGCAGAACTCGAAAAGTACCGCAGCATTGTCGCCGAGCTTAAAATGTATTACCCAAATAATGTACTGCCAAACCTTGAACGCCTTGAACGGGAACGCTCAGAGCTTATAGCTGATGTCAAAGCAATGAATGAAGAATATAGAAAGATTGTCAATGAACTGAAAGAAATTGAATATGCACAGCAGTCAATTCGAGAATATGTCAAAGGAATTGACGGAAGCCGAAAAAATGGTCACGAACTCTAAATCGGATGTTTTGTAATGTACTCATTAACAGCGGTTACAAAAAGTTCATTCAGGCTGATATTTTTGGCTTTGGCATATTCAATCAAGCGTTGCTTTTCCCCGCCTTTTTTTACATAGACGATGCAGGAATCATATGTTTTAGCTCTATGTTCAGAGTTTGCTTTGATTTTCATTTTATTTTCGTGCTTCTTCCTGCAAGCATCGCAAACCTTTTGGCTGCCGCTTAATAAAATGTACGGTTTACCACATTCAATGCATATCTGAGGTTCGCCAATACGGCGGACATCATTGTTTTTAAGACGGTCAATATATCTTTTTGTGCTGTCACGTTGTCTTTGCTTGCGACATTCAGGACAATAACTTGCCCTGTTCGCAGGCGATTCAAACTCGTTTCCGCACATTTGACAAGTGAACTTTTTTATAAAAACCACACCTTTATAGTTTTCAATAATATTATTGTGTTGCATTTCAATTATAATTCGAGGTGTTTTTTATGTCAATAACAATAATGTTACGAAAATATTAACAAAGAAAACAAAAAAATAATACAGTTTATAGTTGACAATAATATTATTGTGGATTATAATATTGGTGAGATAATGCAACAAATTAAAAATCGGTTAAAACTTTTGCCCCATTGGGGCAGAAGTAAAATTTAAAAATCAAAATTTATGGAGGAATCTAAAATGATTAATGTTGTAGTTGAAATGGGTCGCCTGACTGCTGACCCGGAACTCAGAAAGACAAACGGAGCTGAGCCGAAGTTTGTATGCACCTTTACTCTCGCTGTCAATGAAAATGAAAAGGTGAACTTTTTCGATGTTATTGCGTGGGGAAAGAATGCCGAAGCATTGACAACGTATATGCATAAAGGCGACAAAATTGTTGTATTGGGCAAGCTCGGCACTCATTCGTGGGTAAATAAAGACGGCGACCTGCGCCGCAAGATTGAGATTATTGCAAATCGCATTGTTTTTGCAGAATCCAATCCAAAGCTTGACCAAACCGATAAAAACAAGCTTAACCCGGAGAACTATTCAATGGATGAATGGAGGCTTATCGCTGACCAGATGAACCGTGATATTACGGAAAATCCGCCGGATGACGACCTTCCATTCTGATAAAGGAGCATTCAAATAAAGGAGTGATTGTTAATGTATAGATTCAAGGTTGAAATTCTTATTGATGAAGAAAAGGTTATCAAGGATGATAAATACGAACCACAGGAAATGTATGACTGCATCAGAAAAATGTTCAAACGCTTTGATCTGCCAGAGATTAAGACGGATAAGTCTAATCATTTCATTTTCACCGACAAAGGTGGGAAAAAGGATTTAGGAGGTTTAGGTGCTGCTGTTATGGACTTATATAATTCCGACTGGTTCAGACGGTATGCCGAAAAATTTCTTTGGTACGAAAGAGAAAACAAAAACGAAGAATTTTATGAAGAGGAAATATTCAAAGAGCTTGATGAATTTGAGGTTAAGGAAATTTGAATATGGCTAAAAAATACAAGTAAGCATTTAATTTTGACTTAGACACACAAATGTTAAAAGAGGTATATCCCGGCAAAAATTATAGAGATGGATACCGTGATATATGTAAGTTTTTAGAGGTAAACGGCTTTGAACACAGGCAGTGGTCAGGATATGTATCTAAAACAGCAATGTCGAATCTTCTAATAAACAAGCTTGTAGAAAGATTAATTAACGCTTTTCCTTGGCTGAAAGAGTGTGTAAATAGGTTCGATGTTACCGATATAGGAGAACAACACGACCTTATGTACATATTTGAAAAAACAACTGAGCCAATACTCAACGAAAAGGCTCCTGAATATCAGATTACTAAGGAAAAGCGTTTTGAAAGGCGAGGAATAATCTCACGAAGTAGCATTAAAGTAAACGCAAAAATTGTCGCAGACAAACAGCGTACCGACCGTAAACCCGAACGCGACAACGATAAGAGCAGATAATATGAGGAGGAAAAGAAATGTGCAAAATAATATCAATAGCTAACCAAAAGGGCGGTGTTGGTAAAACAACTACAGCGCTTAACTTAGGCGTTGCTCTTAAATTACAGGGAAAATCAGTTTTACTAATCGACCTTGACCCACAGGCAAATCTCACAGAGTACGCAGGAATATGGGATACCGAGAAAATGCTCCCGACAATGAGCGACTTGATTAAGGGACAGATAGGTATGGGTGAGCGTATAAATATTGAGGGCTGCATCAGATACAGCCATATAAACAATATTGAATACATACCGTCTGATATCAATCTTGCAAATGCAGATTTATACCTCGCCGGAGTGTTATCCCGTGAAACTCTGCTTAAGCGTATTCTCAATAATGACACTATCAAAAGCTACGATTATGTGATTATTGACTGTAATCCGTCTCTCGGAGTACTGCTGATGAACGCTCTGACTGCGAGTGATGGCGTAATAATCCCGGTTCAGACTCAGGACTTTGCCTTTGACGGACTGACAGCTCTTACAAACATAATTGCGCAAATACAGTCAACAATCAATTCAGAGCTTGAAACAATCGGTGTCCTTGCAACAATGGTCGATAATACCAATGTCAGCAAGCGTGTCATAGAAGACCTCAAAAAAGAATACGGCAATAAGCTCTTTACAACTGTCATCCACCGTGCTACACAGGCAGTTGAAAGCACCAACAAACACAAAAGCCTATGCTTGTTCAGTAAGAGCAAGCTCGGCGATGAATACAAGGCGTTGGCAAACGAGCTTATACAATCTTACATATAAAATAAGAGGAGTGAGCAGAAATGTCAGAATTCAACTTTTGGGCAATGCTATCGCAGGAAAATCAGGTAAAACAAATCCCATTGGATATGCTTGTCCCTTACCAAAATCATCAATTTACACTCTATGACGGCGAGCGCAGAGATGATATGGTAGAGAGCATTAAGCAGAACGGTGTGATCACTCCGATAATGTGCAGACCGTTTGGAGATAAATACGAAATACTTATCGGTCATAATCGTTGGAACTGCTCAAAAATTGCAGGACTTGAATATATTCCGGCAATCATTAAAGAAAATCTCACTAATGAAGAAGCTGAGATATATGTAACAGAGAGCAATCTGATTCAGCGTGGCTTCAATGATTTAAAAATTTCCGAACAAGCTAAAGTTATAGCAATTCGCTACAGCGAAATGTTTTCACAGGGCAAAAGAAACGATATAATCAACGAGCTTCGTGTATTATCAGGTGAAAAGGACACTTCTGCACCACAGGGGCAAAAGTCAAACTCAAGGGAACAACTCGGTGAGGAATACGGACTCAGCCGTAATACAGTTGCTCGTCTGATAAGGATAAGCAAGCTTGTGAAGCCACTACAGGATTTGGTGGATAAAAAGGCTGTCTCAATCAGAGCGGCAGTTGAGATTTCTTATCTTGACGAGGGAGTACAAGAAACCCTATATAAGCTCAACACATTTAATCCTGCACCTGATACTTGCGAAATAATTTACAAAATCAGCGAAGCACAGGCAAAGCAATTAAGAGCGGCTCTTGAAGGAGCTGAGCCGAATCATCCCAACACAAGACAAATAATTGTGAATATACTTAAGGGCAAAGAAAAGAAGAAAAGCTCAGAAAAGAGTATAAAAATTAATACAGATACCTTTGAACGGTATTTCACACAGAAGTCTGCGGAGGAAATATCGGACATTATCGAAACGGCGTTACAGATGTACTTCAGACAACAAAATGAAAGTGAGGACTAAAAATGAAAAGGTTCAGATTGATTATATCGGCAAATATAATGTGTGCGATTGTGACATTGTCAGCTATGTCGGTTACGGCTGTTGAAGCTGGGCATTATGGATATTACTCCTCTGACAAGGTTGCATATATGTCAGACGAAGAAATATTTAACGAGGTGTGGTACGAATACTACTGGTCAACCTTTGCTAATCGTGGCGACCCTCTTATGATGTCAATCGTTCGCAGTGAGCTTGTAGATTACCTTAAGGACTATGAGCCTTTAAATAATGATACAAGCATAAGCGATGTTATGAGTGATTTTGATGAATACGGAAAGCAGAAATACAGCGAAATCAGAATAGAACCAACTGAGGACGGCTATGTTGAATACAATACGGATAATCCAGACGAAAAACTCAAATACACCTATGACGAAACACGTAAGGTGTATATCTGTAAAGACGATAACGGAAAGATTGAAAAAATGTACGACCGCTACTTCCCGGAAAACGATAAAAATGTCAGCGCTCCGTCAACCAGCAGTTCATCGGCGAGTATCACAAGCAATACAAGCGGAAATTATTCAAATCCGACTGAAACATTACCGGAAGAAACACAATTAACAATTCAAGAGAATAACGGCGACAACATAACACAGACAGTAATACTGTTAATCGTAGGATTGCTTATAGTCGCCGGAGTTATAGCAATTGTTGTAATAAAAAGACAAGAAAGGAAGAATATAAAATGACAACGCTTCAGGTTTTAGAATGTATTACAAATCATTCAAATGTCACTAGCTACGAGATGATTTACGATTCAAATAATAATATAAATATTCCGAGATATGCTGTTGTTGAAGTCCTCAATGATTCCGAGAAAATGTACCACTATTTTCACTTCAACGAAAGAACAGGGGCATTTTCGATGAGAACATTTACATCTGATGAGAGCTTATATGTTAATCATCTGATGCGCAACCGAACAGATTTGCTGCAAGATATGCTCAATTCAGGAACATTATATAAGAATGTTCGCACTCTTCTCCGTAAAGCAAATACGGCTGTTGATGCTCAGACTGCTCTTTGGGCAGAAAAAAACAATGATGTTCAGCTCACAATCAAAAACAATGACCAAATAAAATACAGAAAGCTCCTTGCCGGTTTGCAGAGTGCCGCACAGGAGGAAATCTTCCCGGTAATGCTTTATGTGTGAATAAAGAGGTAGTTCAAATGCAAAAACACACAAATAAATGTATCGGCTGTGTATCGACAAAACTGAAATTACATCACAAATTTCCCATCCGTTGTCCGGTACTCAGGATGCCGTGTGTAATAATAAAAAGCGACATAGTAATGAATAAGCTTATGGACGAAAGCTATCGGCTTTCATTTATAAGAACTTTTAAAGACGGAATATCAAATACAAATCTAGATGTTTTAGACGGAAATATGCTCAATTACATAAGAGAACAAGAAAAGAAAATTATTAAAACAGAAGGCAGACAAGCCATAGAATATACCGAGTACGGTGTTGACGGGAGTTTTATGCCGGGTGACTGAAAATCGATTATATGACGGTGAAGAGAGAATTTTTATGGCTGTTATTTTATTTAATGGGGGCGAATCAAAATGATAAAGGAATTAAACAACATAAGTGTTTACAGAATTAACTTTAAGGACTTTGATGGGAAATACTTGATTTTCTTCACGGAGTGCCAGCTGCAGAATGTCATAATATCTTCTGAATATGATTTTGATGTCTGCGAGTTGCGGTCAGTTACAACTGTTGAACCGGTATATATCGCTGTATGCGACACTGAAGAAGAAGCTATTAATTATGTCACAAAAAAGAACGCAGAAAAAGCAGAAAAAGGACAACAGCTTTATAGCAAAGAAGGAGATACGAAAACAATTTATCATTATCAGCTTGTCAGCTTGTTTTAGGAGTGTGAGCAGAAATGAAAATACAAATAACCGTTAATATCCCAGACGGCGACTACTGCGAGAACTGTCAATTTAATGCGTTGGACGGTTGTGAAAACTCTATATGCACACTCTTTGGCGAAGAGTTACAAACGAGCTGTGATTATTACCGCAGCTTGCACGGCGACTGCGATAACAGGATTTGTTGTGAATGCCCTAATCTTGAGCATAACGGCAATGCCAAATGCACAGCTTGCCGGGACACCCCATCAAACGAAAAGAGGAGAAATGGGATATGAGAATATTATTCGGAATTATTAGTCTTATATTCTTTGCGTTATCGCTTTGGTTATTACATAAATTACTTAATTGGATGGAAATGTATTATGCTGCAGATGAGATTGGTGATGCCATTGGTATTTATAATTGCAGAAGGGCAGCTAGGTGCTATAGAATTTATTTCTTTGTATGCTTTGTATTAGGTATTGCTTTTGAATGCTTATCACTGTTTTTATTTTAGTGTTTTGAGAAATCTCATTCAAGCAAAGACTCACAATTCCGGCTATTAATTTAGAAAATCAATGAAACGAGGGAATGAAATGAACATGTCAGCTTTATAAAAAACGCAAAAAACTATTCACGCACATTCAAGGCAAAGCTAAGCAAGGCGGAGTATATTACGATGCGCCTCGGCGATAAATGTGGTTATAAAGACTGCTTACAAGCAATAGTCAATCAGACTGACTCCGCAATTGAGCTTGACGAGTATTTGAATATTATTGCTAAACGCATAGAAAAAATTGCTACATAAAGAATAAACCTGCGTATCACTGAAAAACAGAGTACGCAGGTTTTTATATTATGAGAATAAGCGCCACTTTAATAACTGTAAATATTGTTTGACAATATTATTTATATATATTAAAATGGAATTGGAATTTGTAGAAAGGTGCGATAATTATGCCTTTGCTTGAATTAAAATGTAAAAGCTGCGGTGCGGTCATTGAATTTGATGACAGTAAACCGACTGTAATTTGCAAATAATGTTTCACTCATTGTGCTGTGCGTTATCGCTGTTGCAGTTGTCGTAATCTGTTTTGCTGTTCCGACATTCATATTAAAAAAGAAGAAATGAGGTTTTATATAGTGTATAAACTGGATAGAAAACTAATTAAAGTCATTGGTGGTGATATTACAGACAACCTTGAAGAAGAAACATATGTTAGACTAAAGAAAAAGCTGTTAGAAAAGTACAGAGCTTATTCATCGGAAGCATTAGACAATGAACTATTATATCTAAAATATAAAATTGAAAGATTAAAAGAACAAAGTTTAATTTACGAAGCATCAAGTAAAGTGCTTAGTATATTTCTTTCATTAATTGCATTATTTTTTTCAACTATCTCAACATTAATTTCTGCTGATGTATTATCTGTCGAATACGGACTGGATATGTTGATAAATATTGCAACATTATGTACGATTGTATTTATTATAGTAGTATTATATACATATTTTCACAAAGAATCCGATATATCTATTAAAAACACGAAACGTTTTTACTATAACCTTAAAATTAAGTATATTTCGGAAGTAATAGATGAAAGGCAAAAAGAAGCTGAGAAAGCTGTGAATGATTCAAGAAAAAAGTGCAAAGTAAGAATAATAATAAAACACTAACCTATTATTAAACACCCACGGGATTTTAATTCCGTGGGCGATGTTTTATAAATCGTGTTCTTTTTTCTTATGCTGCGGCGGCTGCGAAGCTGCCGACTTCTCGCTGATCTTCTTAGCGTTATCTTTTATCATATTTCGGGATAAAAAACTGCAAGATTGTTTTTCCCAAGATGAACTTGACACATCCCAAAGCCTATCTGAAGTGTCTTTACTTACAAAAGGCTCTACAAAAACACTCAGATATGCGTAAACATCTGAAAATGGAGGTTTTCCGCCAATTCCACGAAGCTTATTGTATGCGTGTTCAATATCAGCTTTTCTGCTAAAAAAAGCATCAAAGGATTTTATCTTGCGATTGGCTTTATCGCATATTTCATATATTTCTTTGGTGCTAACTTTAGTGCAATGAGAGAGGGAATAAATATCAATAATATCTTTTGCTCTATGTTTGAATACTGCATCAGTTGAAATAGCACATATTTTATCTGCAAGAATTTCGCTAGGTAAAACCCCTTTTATGCTTGTTTCGCCTAAATAGTATATTTTGCTTCCGATTAATGGCTTTATATCTATATCCATAGTGATTATTTTATCGCCACTGTCCTTTTCCCTTATGCTTATTCCTGCAGATTTGCCATCACCATATTCTCTGCTTGATTCAGCAATATAATATTCCCGTAATTCTCCTAATGCATTATTAATTGTATCGACCAAAGCTGACATTGATGGCGGAGTGGATATCCAGTTTGCATCTATATCTTTTGTTGCTCTTTGAATATCCGTAAATCCTTGTTCCTCTAATATTAAGCTTGTAATTAAGCCACCCTTAAAAACAATAGGAATATCTATTTTGGAAAGTTGTCCTAAAATAGTATACATTAGTTTTTCGTGTTCCGTCATTTTTATCCTCCACAGTAATATCCAACAGCTGACAATTTTAACGCTTCAAAGTGTTCTTCATTTTCAGAAGTTATTACTAATCCGTCAAAGCTCTCATCATTAGCATAATAATAATTACTCAAGGCTTCAGTAAGTGCTAACTCATCAGTATCCTCATAGTTCTTAAGCATATCATTGATTGTTTGATTCAACGAAGTGCACATTGTGTTACCATATCTTATAAAATCTATACTTTCAAAGGAATCTACAATGCAATAATCTATATTGTCATATGTGCCTTTTTTCAGCGCATAAACTTCGATATCCTTTTCGCCTACATAGCCGACAAACATCTCCAAATACTCTAAGGCGGACACACCACGCAAAATCAGGTTTTCGCCGCCGATAATATCTCTAAGCCAAGCTCTGTTTGAAATATACTCGCTACTTGTTTTCGATTGCATTAAGTCGTCCTCCTTTACCAGAATTTGCCTTATACAACAAGGGGGTTGAGAATAGCCCAACCCCCAACTTTTTTAGTTCCCACTTAATGGTAGGGTACACCGCTTTTTACAGAAGCGAAAGCTCCTATATGATAAGACTAAGCTTATCTCTATTTATATTATACAAACGAGTGCAAATTATGTCAACCATAACGCCGAAAATTTATCTGTCAAGCAAAATTGCTTTAAATACAGCATAAAAGAGCGTTGTATTGAATAGCATAACTCTGTATTGGCACGAGGTAAAAGCCTCTCAGAACTGCTCTGAAAGGCTTTTAATGTGATTTTAATTTGGTGCTTTATTAGTTATAATAAATTCTCAACAGCCACGATTCCGAAACAGGTTTGACATCAATTTTCGCATCGCAAAAATCGTAAGCGCAAATGTTATTTTGAGTTAATTCGGCAATAGCCTCTGATGTTTCCGATAGCTGAAGAAGTCTTGTGCATATCCGCAATAAATCAGATACATCAGCTGATGAAGTTTGTACTTCACCTGCGTTAGTTATACACGCTACCGTGTCATAGTTACACATCAGAGTGGCTTTTTCATCATCTGCGTTATTGCCATCAGTCTCACGCAATCTGTAAAGAACAGGTATATCGTAACTTACGATGCAATAAATATTATCCGACTCCTTAGTTTTGGGAAGAAATACAGTGTCATAAGAAATAATGGAAGCAAACTCAAATAACCCCCGTGCAGAAAAATTCCACACGCAACTGATATGGGATATTCTGTTCAGCTCATCAAAGCTGTCGAAAACAAGAGGAATAGCTCTGCTTGAAATTTTCCTTTTATTTCTCATACTTAAAATATTCCAATTTTTATTAGGAAAAGGTCGGCGCACTTTATATGCCGGTAAAGTGTACTTGCTGCCGTCATTT
Source organism: Ruminococcus sp. zg-924 (assembly GCF_024433635.1). Classification (GTDB taxonomy): domain Bacteria; phylum Bacillota; class Clostridia; order Oscillospirales; family Acutalibacteraceae; genus UBA7067. The sequence goes on from NZ_WNJZ01000002.1 coordinate 112,094, forward strand.
AATGTTAATGTCAGCTCTGCCGAAACTAAATCACAATAAAACGGATATAAATACTCGAAATCAAGATAAAGAATATACTTATCTCTCATTTCCTTTTCGCTAAGACCGTACATTTCTGAAATTGCCTCGATGTCTTTTTTATGTACAACATCAAGACAATGTTCTAAATCTTCATATCTGTCGTCAATAGTCCTGTTGTTATGAAACATAGAATCCATATTTACTTCACCTCCTCAGTACCATAACTAGTGAATTGCGCAGGGTAGTTATTGGAGTTGTCAAACAAATCAATATGTTTTCTGAATATCTCTTCAAACTGCTCCTTTGAAATATCCTCGCAGTCTGAAACACAATCATTAACCTTAACTCTCCAGCCGTAGCTATCAATTTCATACGAAATTTTGTAACCATTGCTCTCGGCATACCTCAAAGTAGAAGTTGGTAGAAATTCAAACATAGACTCCCTGTTATATACACAGCGAATAATATGTTCTATACTGATTTTTCGATGTTCTCTGTCACTATGACCGTCAATTACAAGGGACATACCCTTGTCATTAACAAAGAAAACTTCTTCACCGTTGTGATACACTTTGAACTTAACATATATCATCAAGTCCGTTATTACCTTATCACCGACTGTGATTTCTTCACTTGGAATAAATAAATAATCATAAATATATCTGTATTTCATCGAAATACTCCTTTTCAATTTAATACTATGTCTTTGTTTCTTTTTACACTTATCATATGTTTCGCCCTTTTGCCTCAAATTTTGCTCAGATTGCGGCAGAAACGCATTTTTAATTAATGACGAGTAACTTTTCGTCCAACTACAAAATGCGCTTCACGCCGCTTGCAGAGCTTAATCAGAGGCTATAACCTTCTTTTTTTTGAATTATTTAAGCACTTATTCTGAGTGTCCTTTGAAGCGGACTTGCTTTGAGATAAGATTGACTTTTTTCCAAACAGTTTTGTCCGTTCCTTTGGAACGCCGCTTTTTATAAGCTCTCTTGCCTCGGTATTTAGTTCCTCGGTAACACGCTCAAGGTGGAGCGTTTTTTCCTGATATTCTTCTTCAAACTCAAAAGGCTTTTTGAGCAGCTCCTGCGCAGATTTAAAATCAAAATTAAGCTTGTTAAGCTCAAATTTTTCCTCTTCAAGAAGCTTTGGCAGGTGTGCTAAACCGTTTTCAAGCTTTCTCAGATTACCGAGCATCGTGTCGGAGAATGTCACTGTATAGCGTTCGTTACCAACTAAGGTCGCTGAAATTGAATCAAAAAACTTATAAAGCTTAAGCTCAATCGGAAAGCCGTACATTTCGCCAATTCTGAACGTCTTGCCTCGGTTGCTGTCACCTTTAACACATTTACAGGCAACTGCCAACGCCTTAGCTGCATCGGTACGCTCGGTATAAGTTTTATCGCCTATCTTAATGCTGAAAATAATTGAATTGTCTTTATCACGGGGAACATTTTTGAGCATTTCTATATCCCGACAGATATGCTCAATCTTAGTTTTTATCTTTTTACTTTCAGCCGGATACGCAGCTACCTTATCCTCAAGCTCATACTTGTTATTGATATAATCCTTTCGATATACCTCAAGCTCCTTAACTCTGTTTTCAAGAGTCAGTTTTTCCTTTATTCTCTCATCACCGGTACACAGCGCCTTAATTTCAGAATAAGTCAACGCCTCTTGGTCTATGTCCGTGCATCTTCGTGCCGGTGTCTTAGATGTCATAATCTGACCGATGAATCTCTGCTTTTTTTCAAGAAGCTGATACGAATATGCGTCAAAGGTTCCTTCCGTAACATAACGGTAAAGGTCAACGTGCTTGTTGATATTGCCCTGTCTGACCATTCGTCCTCTGCGCTGCTCAAGGTCTGACGGCCGCCACGGAACATCCAAATCGTGTAGAGCAACAAGTCTGTTTTGGACATTTGTTCCTGTTCCCATTTTAGCGGTTGAGCCTAAAAGTATTCTCACATCGCCGTTTCGCACCTTGTAAAACAGCTCGGCTTTCTGAGCCTCCGTGTGTGCATCGTGGATAAAGGCAATTTCTTTTTCCGGAACGCCCGAAGCGATTAGCTTATCCTTAATATCCTGATACACAGAAAAAGCACCTGACTCCTCAAGAGAATCAATTTCTGAAACGCTCAGAGTATCATCAGCAGAATCCGAATCAGAAAGAAATTTATCCTTCTTCGGAACGCCTAAATCACAAAAGATAAGCTGAGTAAGCTTACTCGGAGCTGTTTCATTGTAAATATCCAATACATTTGCTACGCATCTATTAAGCTTTGTTTCGGGATTGTCCTCAAAGTCAGGGTTGATAAGACGAGGATCCAATCCTACCTTCCTGCCATCGCCGGTGATTTTGAGCATATTGTCAACGCTTGGGTCAACCTTTCCTGCGTTGATATCATCAGCACGAGCAGACAGCTCGGCGACAAGCGATTGCTGTAATTCTGTCGGCTTGGTATTGACAATGTGTAAGCTGCACTCCGGCACAGCCAAATGCAAGGTGTCAGCCGGTCTTATGTCGGCAATCTGCTTGAATATTGACATAAGCTCAGGCATATTAGAGTATTCAGCTACACGGGAGCGTTCCTTAAATTTATTGCCGGCAGGAGCCAGCTCATAATCAACCTTGATTTTTCCGAAGGTAGAAACCCAATTATCAAAGTTTTGCATATTGTTATGTGAAGCAAGAAAATCATATTGCAAATATCTCATCATAGTATGCATTTCGGTAATGCTGTTCGATACCGGAGTGCCTGTGGCAAATACCACGCCTTTACCGCCGGTTTTCTCGTCAAGATAACGGCATTTTGCGAAAAGGTCAGTAGCTCGTTGTGAAGCTCTGGAGGAAATACCTGAGATGTTTTGAAGCTTTGTAGCAGAAAAGAGATTTTTAAACTCGTGAGCCTCATCAACGAACAGCTTGTCTATACCCAATTCATCAAAGTAAACCGTATTGTCACGGTTCTGTGTATCAAGGCTGTCAAGCTTGCTTTGAAGAGATTTCCTTGTCCTTTCCATCGCCTTGACCTGAAAGCTACTGCCGTTACTCTCTTTCAGTTCAGCTATTCCGGCAATAATATCGTCAATCTGCTCTTGATAGATTTTCTTTTGTATTTCAGGAGATAACGGAAGATTCTTAAGCTGAGAATGACCGATAATGACTGCATCGTAATTGCCCGTTGCAATTTTTGACATTAATTGCTTTCTGTTAGCCTTTGTAAAATCCTTAGCTGTAGCAACCAGTATATTAGCACCGGGATATAATTTTAAAAAGTCTGCGCCGATTTGCTCGGTGAGATGATTTGGAACGGCAAACAGCGATTTATGACAGAAGCCTAAACGCTTACACTCCATCGCAGTTGCTATCATCTCAAAGGTCTTTCCTGCGCCAACACTGTGAGCAAACAGCGTATTACCGCCGAATATTGCGTGAGCAATGGCGTTCTTCTGATGTGAGCGCAGCTCTATTGATGAGTTCATTCCCGGGAATGTCAGATGTGAGCCGTCAAATTCTCTCGGCTTAATGCAGTTGAACTCTCTGTTGTATTTTGCAACTAATTCAGAACGCCTCTGGGGGTCTTTGAATATCCAATCCTTAAACTTTCGCTTAATGATATTCGCTTTCTGCTGAAGCAGCTTAGTTCTCTCAACATCAAGAACCCGTACCGGATTTCCGCTTTTATCAAAAATAATCTTGCCGTTTTTATCAACTGCGTCCTTATACACACGAGGGTCATTTAGATTAAGAACACTCTCAAATATTGAGTACGCAGATTTAAATTGTGTACCAAGCTGCTTTGTCACAGTAACAGATTTGTCAAGTGATTTATTTGTAATCTGCCATTTGTTACTGTATTTGGAATACTCAACTTCAATCTTTTTACCGGCTCTTTGCCAACGAAAACGAGGCTTTATATCTGCTCGGTATTCATCCGGTGTTTCGAACATCTCATAGATGAATTGCTGATAGTATTTTGGCTCAATCCAGGTAGCGCCGATGTTAACATCAATATCTCCTGATTTTAGCGTTGTTGGAATGGCATCTTTAAGAGCAGGAATATTGTCTTCAAACAACGGATTTGCTTCAGCTGCGGCTTTTGCGGCATCAAGCTTTTTATATATATCACCGGACAGATATTCCGATGCAGTCTGATACACGATATTGTCATCGGTTGACAGCTCTGGGACAGGATAAATTTGACCTCTGAGCTGCTCAACGATAACTCTTTTAGGAATATCACACAGCTCAGACATATAATCAAGGTCAATCTCTCCAAGATTGACAATCGATACATTAAGCGCCTCAAGAGCGGTATCGACGTGTTCTATTGCCACCGGAGGAGAAATTGTACGCTCGGTGAAAATATCTGATTTTCGCACAAGCTTGCCTTTGTCAACCTCTGCTTCAAGCGAAAGAAGTAACGGATATGCACTGTCCCTTGATAAAAGTAGCCGATTTTGCTGACCGTGCAGTAAACCAAATTTAGAGTAGAAAGCATCGTACTTTTCGTTCAAGGCTTTTTGCAACTCTGATATTTTCTGACTATAATCTTCGGGAAGCTTTTGAACCTCAAGAAGTTCACGAACAATCTCTCGCAGTTCAACAAAAGTCTTTGTTCGTTCAATATTTTTATTGTTGTATTTCTTATACGCATTTTTAGTGGAATAATTCGCCCACAGCTCTCTGACGTGAGTTATCTCAATGTCACGTCCGGCAACTCCCCAAAAGTACAACTCGCCGTTATGTAGGAAATAGCTTTCCTGACGTATATTCTCAGGCAAAACAACATCTTGATTTTTTACATCTTGAAGCGGTGAAGGCTTGTCAAAATCAGGTGTATATCTGCCGCTGATTTTATTAATTGCCTCTGGGAGCAGCCTTGACAAATCAGCATCATCAAACGGAATACACATAGTATCATCGTTTCTGCCGTACATTTTGTTTCCTTGCACTATCTTGCCCAACACCATATCAGGGTGAGATGCAAAATATTGATTCACGGAAAGTCCGTCTGATGTTTCGCTGAGCTGCACCCATTCAGGTAACTTCTCCGGCGGTACAGTCCGTTTTTGCAGGAATATAATATCTGATGTAACTTCCGTTCCGGCAGACTTAAACGCATTGTTCGGCAATCGGACAGCACCGAGAAGGTCAGCTCTTTCAGCGAGTGATTTTCTGAAAGAAGTGTCCTTCTTGTCCAATGTACCTTTTGAGGTCACAAACGCCACAATACCGCCGGGTCTGACTTTATCAAGAGTTTTCAAGAAGAAGTAATCGTGAATTTTTAGGTGCTGTGAATTGTACTCCTTATCATTTATAGAAAAATCACCAAAAGGAATATTGCCGACTGCAATATCAAAGCTGCCATTCTGAAACTGTGTGTTTTCAAATCCGTCAATAGTAATGTTCGCATCAGGATAAAGCTTACTTGCAATTCTTCCCGAAAGACTATCCTTTTCAACACCGTACAGATTAGATGAACGAGAAATATCAGCAGGCAGCCGTCCAAAGAAATTTCCGATACCCATTGCAGGCTCAAGAACATCGCCGCCGGTAAAGCCAAATTTTCTCAGCGCCTGATAGATGCCGTCTATGATTGTATTGTCGGTATAAAACGCATCAAGAGAAGAGGCTCTGGCGGACACATATTCATCGGCATTGAGCAAATCTCTAAGCTCCTGCGCTTCATTTTTCCAAGTGTGATTTTCACTGAATGCCGGTGCAAGACCGCCCCACCCGGTGTATAGCGATAATGCTTTTTTATCTGCGTTTGTGGCGGCTTTACCGTTCATCTCCAAAGCCTTAAGAGTTTTTATAGCATTAATGTTATTACGGAATTTGGTTTTTGCACCCGATACCGTATTGTCGTCTGTAATAACAAAATTTGTATCATCGTTATAGCTGTTAGGTGTATATTCATCAATGCTTGAAATTTTCTCCTGCGGCTTATCCGGACTTTGCTCCGCCAGCTGAAACAGATTGCTTATAGAACTGGGTGCAGATTCGATTTCATTTTCTTGCAAGGCTTTTTCTGCAAAGGTTTTGTCAGAAAAAGCGATATCGTCAGCTTTCTGCTCGGTTTGTAAGGCTGTATTTGAGTTTTCGTTTGCATCGGATAAGTTTTGTTCAGTTAAGCTTTCATAAAATGTGATAATTGGGTTTTGTGCTTTGAAGTCATTAAGAATTTTCTGTTCATCAATATCATCTTGAGTGATGGTCGGCCTAACCGTTTCTTTTAATTCTCGCTGATTCAGATAATCAGCAACGGTTATAGCAACACCATCATACTTCTCTGATAGAGAAGCTTCAACGGTGTTTTTTGAAGCTGATTCCTCGTAAAGCTGTTCGTTTTTATAAGCATTGTCATCAACCATTGCAGGCTGCTCTTCAGCAACTTCTTCAACAAAAGGTTTTTCTTTGATTTCAATAGAATTATCCGACTTTCCTGTTTTATATTCGATAACATCATTTACGATATTATCAATTGTAGAGTGATTGTAAATACTGTATCCAAGGTTAAGAGAGCTTAGCGTGTCTTTCAATTCTTGGTCAATTTGCAAGCTCTGTTCAAGATTATGTATTCTACCTTCATTCTCAAAAGTAGTGACATCACGTTCTACAAAATAATTGAAATTGTCAAAGTGACTGTAAATTTCTTGTACTGCACGAATGTACTCAGAATTGTGTTCCTGTAAATACGTTGCGTTTAGCAGCACAGGTGAGTCGGTTACGATAAAATCAACTTTTCCGTATAATCTGTCAACACGGTTAAGCTGTTCCTGAAGTATATCAAACTGTCTTTCTATGCTGCCATCAAGCAATTCAAGTTGATTATCCCAGACAAGCTCTTTAGCATATTCCTGAACATATTCAGTTACATATCCTTGTTTTTTTAGCTTTTCAGCTATTTCAAGACAGGATGTTGTTTTTCCTGCACCGGGACCCGCAAAAGCATTTATAACAATAGTATTTCTCTCATTTGTTATATTCATTAATTTGTTTTTGTGTACAGTAACAAGGTTTTGCAACTTATTTAGTGTAGTAATAGTGTTCTCAGTCGGCGTTTCTCTAATATATGTACCGTATCTGATATAGTTGCTGATATTACGTGCAGATGTATGTTTTGCTTCGGCAACAACAGATATAATATCTGAATAATTCTTTGCAGCACCAATTTTGCTGATTTGTTCAGGAGTGAATGTGTAATCAATCAGATTAATTATGCTTTCACTGATATTGTTGTCAATCATTTTTTTGATTTCAAAAATCTGCTCTTGACTGTAACCTTGATTATCGGTAAGCTCAAGAAGCTTTGCTTCTTTAGCAAACTTGTCTTTCATACCTGGAATCACAGATGTAACAAAAAGCAATTCTAACCCACTGACATCTTTATATTCTTCAGCAAATTTGAGAGCAATTTCGTTGAGTTGAGGCATAGTCAATGACGCTGTATCAGCAAATATATTTGCGAATACTTCCACAAAAGTATCATCATCATATTTTTGCATAAATATTTCCACGGCAGGCTCAATAGCTTTGAGCTGTTCGGGACTTTTTAAAGATGCGTCAGATAAAATATAATTGAGTTTTTGTGCGACGGCGTTAAGAATGTTGTTTTCAATGCTTTCAGAGGTAGACTCCAATGAATTAAGGACTTCACGTTGCTTTTTGAGTTCTTCTACACAGCGTTCTGCCTGAGCAGCATAATTCTGTTCGAATGTTAGAGTTGTTGTAGATTCTTTTTCACGGTTACGTGCAATCCTACCGGAAAACGGTATATTATTTAAAGTGAATTTTTCAGCAAGTTTAAGTGCAAAATCGGTCTTATAACTCACGTACTTTTTACGCTTTATATTGCGATAGGCTGTGTTTCCGATAATAGTTTTAATCTCTCTATCAAAACGAGGAGCCTCTGTATATCGTTCTTGACTGTCAAGCTTTATATAGTGTTCTAAATCATCTTTGTTTATTGCGAGCTTTGCAGTGGTATCCTCATCACGTTTATATGCGTAGTAATTCAAGCCTGCTGAATCAAGATTAGATGTGATTTCAGAAAGTTGCGAAGCTGCTATATAAATTATTAGCTTTTCGCTATTGCGGGTGCAGTTGTTCCAAATTTGATTGCCATAATATTTAATCATTCAAAAATCCTCCTTATATTCGACTGCTATAATGATTTTTCCTGTTCACTACGATTTGGTTGTCTTGATGATGAATTTGAAATAATAACTGCGTTATTCTTGATTGTTTTTGCCGACAGAGGATATTTGGATAGCTCTTTCTTCTTTTCCTCGTCTTTTTTTATAGACTCAAGATATTTACTGATTTTTTCCGAATATTCATCTTTCGGAGTTGTATTGTTTATGATTCCGTCAATGCAGTTGTAATTGTCCTCAACAGACATCTCTGCATTTTCTAAATAATTGTCTTTCTTATCAAGCATTCCTTTTCACCTCATTTCAAAAAAGGGCAAGCCACTAAATATGGATTGCCCTATTATTTTGCTTAATTTACTCGTTCTCCTTGTACAAGCAGCCTGTGTGAATTCACTCCGTTTGGATAACAGGTAACAAGGGTTACCAAATCCTTACCGGGTACAATCTCGGTATAGTCTGTATCATTCGGCAATACCTTACGAGTATCAATAACACGATATGTAAGTTTTTTATTCTGTACAGTGATGTAAAATTCATCGCCGGCGATAAGATTATGCAAACCATCAAACATCGCATACGATAACCCCGTATGCCCGACAATTACACTGTGTGTACTTTTGCCACCGATGGGTAGCGAGGTGTTTTCCATATGACCTGCTCCAATTGCAAGCACGGCATCAGATGTACCGTGATATATCGGCAGATTGATGCCGACTTTTGGGACACTGATATATCCGATAGCTCCGTCAGAGCCATAGGAAAGCAAGTCGTAATAATTACTGCCGTTTTCATCAGCTTCATCTACACCATTAACAAGCTTTTTATTATACTTTTCGGCTGCATCAATATCTTCTTTTAATGATGTGTCCGTTCTGTTGGACACATCATTATCATAGCTTGATATAACTGTGCTGAATTCCTGCTGAGTGCAGTTACTCAGCAGGAGGGGAACACAGCAAATCAATAATCCGACTGCAACGATTGCAGCACCGATTATTTTTCTTCGCATTTGCTATCGCTCTTTCTTCTCTTTAAGAACACGATTGCACCAATGCCTATTACAGCAGCTCCGCCAACGCCAAAGAGCATAGCAGCCTGTGAACCTGTTAACGGGAAGCTCGCCTTAGGTGTATTAATAACATCTACATTTGCGTTCTGAGCATAGTTATGTGATGTTGCAGTTACAGTGATTTTGAACGGAGCTTGCAGCAGATTGTAGCCTACCGGTGCTTCGGTTTCTACAACCCAATAATCTGTTGAGCCTTCCGATGACTTATCGCCATTTGTACCGTACATCAGACCCTGCACTGTTACATAACCGTCCTCATTTGAGACTACAACAGCATCTCCTTCACCGTCTTTGGTCATATAATATTTGCCGTCTGTACCCTTCAAAAACTCAATTGCATTTGTGTTGCTAATAGCATCAGCTTCAGAACGATAAACCTTGAATTTTGCATTTGCAAGCGGAGCGTTCATATCTGAGCTTTTCTTGTACCAAGTGTAACCGCCTGTGTGAGCCTCAGGTGTTTCAGTGTCCTTATCAAATGTGCTGTCGGTGTCAACATCGTTTGTGTATACTAATTTCGCTTCATTCGGGTTGTCGCCGCCGATAACTGCATCTTCGTTGAGAGTTGTTGTCAGGATAACATCGCAAACCTTGTGTCCTGCAAGAGTGGTCTTGTTTGTAACATCTACAGTAATTACTGTTTCGCCTGCCGGTTCACGATTAACTGTTACAGTGTAATCATTCTTTGAGATTGCCTCGCCGTCAGCTTCAACATAAACCTCAAGGTCGTTGTATGTAAGACCCTTGCTGAGTGTGTCTATAATCTTATAAGTCTTGAGCTTTGATACGATTTCGGGAATGTCAGCTGATACCTTCCAATAGACTGTTTTGTTGATATCCTGTGTTACATCCTGCATCCAGTTTACTTTGTCTGTAGATACGGACTTATGTACTTCCGGCGTTTCGTTTGTAACCTCAAGCGTGTTATCAGCCGCAGGCTCGGTATTCTTGAAGTTTTCGGAATTGTATGTAACAGTACCGTCAGCGTTTACTGTGAATTCATAGTAAACTGTGCTGTCAACGATATACTGCTTGTCTGTTGCCGATACTTCCTTGAAACGATATGTTCTCTTTGTTGCGAGATGGTCGATTGTGAATTTGCCGTTTGCACCTGTTGTCCAAGTAGCACCTGTCGGAGCTGTGCCGCCTGTTGTGCCAACGCTTCCTGTTGTAGCAACGGGTGTCCAAGTGTCTGTTGTAACGCCTGTTTCGCTGTTGATTGTCGTGATTTTCTCCTCAAGAGAGAATGTAAAGCCTGCAAGGTCTGTGCCGTTCTTTGATGTGTCGGTTGAAATTGCTGTCTTGTGAAGTGTAATGGTTGTGTACTTAGTCTGGTTCTTAGGCTGTACTGTCAAATCGTAGAGCCAGTCTGTTCCTGCGGCATTTGTACTCGGAACAGCAATAACAAACGGAGCAGTCTGCTGTCTTACCTGTGACGGTGAGAAGGTTTCTTTGACATAGTAGATACCAAGCTCAAGATTTTCAAACTTAATATATCCGTTGCTGTCAGTTGTGTTTTTCTGAACTCTGTTTGCAGGAACACTTGCAACCATAGCTTCTGCTTCTGTCGGCTTTGGAAGCTCCTTGCCGTCCTCCTTGAAGAAGTCGGCGAGCTGTGCTTTCGTGTAAATCTGATAAATAGTAAACTCAACGCCCTCAAGCGGTGTTGCACCTGAAGGCAATCCTTTGATTTCGCCGTCACCCGGTGTGGTGGCGTTATTGATAGCATCATCCTCCATTTCGTATTTCCAAAATTCAATGGAACCTGTTTTTGTGGTATCAATATGATATGGATTTACTGCACCTGCACTAAAGCCGCCGATGCAGCACATTGAGATAAGCGTAAGTATTACAATAAAAAGTGATAAGAAGTTTTTAGAGTATTTTTTTATTTTTGCCATTTTAGATGCGTCCTTTCGTTTCTTTTTTTATTGTTATAATAAGTAAAACTGAGCCCAAAACGGCTACTGCGCCGCCGATGAGAAGCCATAACATTTTTTTAAAGCCGCCTGCGTTCGGAAAGTTCGCCTTTGGAGTGTTATATATTTCCTGACTGACTGATTCTCTATCAAGCTTTATCCCAACATCTTCTGCAAGCAGATAGTAGTTGCTTAAGGTCTTTATTTCGGACACATAATATGTTCCGTAGAGCAAGCCGCTCATAACTGCTTTGCCGGTTTTGTCGGTGACAATATCTGCCTGACCGTTTTCATCAAGCACATATTCACCGTTTGTGTTCTTGCTGAAACGTAAAGTATTGCCGTCAGAATCCGATAATTTCATTACAACTCCCTTAAGCGGTGTTTTATTAGTTACCGACTTCTTGTAGATTGTGATACTTCCAAGAGCTTTATTTATAACTCTCGGCATTTCAATTCCGCCGTCGGCAACAGGGCGCATAATCGTATCTGTCAAAGGAAGCTCAGTATCGTCGGTTACTTTGAAATAAGTAACATTACCATTAGTATCTATGTTAACTCTGATGATGTAGTCAAGCGGAGCAAAGTTTTCAGGTGTTGTTGTTTCTTTTAGATAATAACTCGTCTCTTTTGTGAGGTTGTACTTTATACGTTCAAACTCAATCACACCTGAGCCATCAGTTATAACCTCGTCAATTGTGGCTCCGTAAAAGTCCTTTGCCTTCGTTGTGCAATTTAGATCCGTATACAGCGTAAATCCTGCATTAGCAAGGAATTGTGACTTTTCACCCGTTTTAACAAGCGATAGAGGTATAAGTGCAGGAGTGTTGCCAACTTCAAGTTTTGTAACTTCACCTGATTTAATCTCAACGCTTATACTGCTTTCCGTAATGATATAACCCGACGGAGCTGTTTTTTCCTTGAGAACATATGAGCCACTTGGAAGCTGTTTAATAGAAAGAGTACCTAACAATTCAGCTGACAGTGATATACCCGGAATGTAATAATACGTTGTAAGGTCTGTTACACCGCCAGATGTTGAATAATAGTAATCGCCGCACCGGGAATTGTTAGGTGCCGTAAAGCAGTTTTCCATCAACGTTTCGGCACCGTTGCGGTCAACCTTGTATAAGTTAAATACTGCTCTCTGCAAATTCTTGTCAGTATAAGTATCGTATTTTCGGAGGAAAAGCTCACCCTCATCCTTATACTTAATCGTCTGAGCAGTATCGTTCAAATCATTATGCTCAGCGATAACATCACTGCCATATCTGAGCGTTTCAAACACTACAACTTCTTTGCCTGCATAAGGTCTGCTGTTGAATTTATAGCTGATAACGATTGTCTGACTCTGCGCTGTCGCAGTAAATGTCACACTTACCGACTTTAAATCATCCGAAAGCACAACCTTATCTGCTCCGGCTGACGTTGCACTTACAAACTCAATTGCACGGCTTGTTGTTTTTTCAACAAGCTGTCCATCAACCGTGTAGGTTTTTCCTACAATCAATCCCGTCAGGCTTACTGTATCTTTAATTGTTGCATCGTTTGTTGGAGTTTTATCTCCACTTGCAGTTGTTTTTACTGTTGGAGCAAGTAATGTTACAGTCTGAGCTGCATCACTTAAGTCAGCGTGTTTAACAAGCTGATTGCCTTTATACAGCAAGCTTTCATAAACTACAACGTCCTTACCCACATATTTTGTTGCATCGAAGTTAAATGATACGTCAATGCTCTGAGCTTCAGCACTCGCTGTAAATACTTTTGTAACTGTTTGTGAAATATTCTTGCCTGTTTCCTTATCAACAACATATCCTATCAGCTTGTATGTTTCGCCTTTGAATAAACCTGTAATATTAACAGTATCGTCAATCTGTAAATCCTTTACAGCATAAGCATACTGACTATTTGTTGACAAAGCTTTTGCAGTTGTTTTAACAGAAGGCTCAATAAAGCTCACAGTTTGATCTAAATCGTTTAAGTCATAATGACTTGAAATAACAAAAAAATCTTTGTTAATATCTGCTGCTTCAACCTCCTCACAAATAACAATATCCTTTCCACCTAATGTGTCAGCATAAGCACTGAGGTCAAACACTAACGTTAATTTTTGCGTGGCTGAGGTAGCTGTAAATGTGATTGTGCCGTCAGTCAGCTTTTCAAGACCACCAGCTGCACTGTATCTTGAAACAATAATATTTGTTAATGCTGTTTTTGATGTTTTCTCTACAACATCAGGATAAACTGTATATTCTCTGCCGGGGACAAGACCAGTAAAAGTAATGTCATCTGCAATTAGTGTTTCGGTAATATATGCTTTTTTACGTTTATCGGTTGTACCGTAAACGTATGCATTTGTATCTGTTGTAGCAACACGGTATGTTATTGTCTGATTAACATCATTAATATTCTGATGTATTGAGCCTTCAACAACCTTGCCGTCACCATCTGTTATTGGTACATTATTTTCCTTCGTTACACGCTGAAAAACAACGTACTTGTACTCACTCACGGTTTCATCATACGGAATATTGAAATAACAAGTATTTGTTGTTACTGTTTCCGAACCGCTGGAGGCAGCTGTGAATTTTGTTGTAAACTCAGTTGTTGGAGGATTACTATCAAAGAAACGAACCTCAACAGCAGTCGCTTGTCCGTCTTTTACATACATTACCTGCGTATGGAGTTCGTATTTGCCGCCCGGCGTAAGCCCTGAATAAGTTACAGCATCTTTTATTGCCGCCAACGAACCATCAGGGTCGCTAATATCAACAAAGCAGTTATTCGAGTCGAAATACACATCCTCTGCTTTTGTGATGAGATTGATATTAGCGTTGTCTTTGTAGCTCACAGTTTGATCTGCATCGTTTAAATCATTGTGACTATACAATAACTTCCCTGTGCTGTCTTTCAGAAAAGCAAAAGCAACAACGCTCTTGTTTGCATAAGCTGTGCTGTCAAATGTGTATGTTAGAGTTATACTTCCCTCTCCGCCGGAGCCTGCCTTAAATGTTTTGCTCGCTGTGGTTATAACCTTGCCTGAGGACTTGCTAACGAGCTGACCCTCAATGGTATATTCCTCATCCACATAAAGACCACTGTACAGCACTGTATCTGTTATGACACTTGATTTGCTCACAAGCTCATTGTGGGATTTCGTGCTGTTTCCTAATGCCGTTGTATCAAGATACGGTTCAGGCTCTTCAAATTCAGGGTAATTGAATTGAGATGTGCCTTGACCGCCTTCGCCGGTTATCTGCGTAACATAAGGTGTCGGATTAATCAAAAATCCTTTAGGAGCCTTTGTTTCGTAGATTTTTATTGTTCCTAGAGGGAGAGTTATTACATCTTCTTCTTTGTAGAATTCACTCTGCTCAACTCCTTGAACTAAATGATCTTCATCTAAGTTCGCAAATCCTTTTGTGTCTGTAGCAATTAACCACCGTCTTGTCCACTGCTTATTGGCAAGTTCTTCCCCAGTGTAGAATCCAGCATAATACTCTATTGCATACTCTGCTCCTGCGAGCCGTTGTCCGGTTTCGCCTGAGCGTGAGCTTATTTTTTGCAAAGCTATAAACACCGGATCATTGTCGGGGACTTCATAAATCTGCCACTCATTCCTGCCGTCCCCAAAATTCTCACGTACATGTGAACGGTATATCGGATAGCCAAGATACACATTTCCAGTTGCCTCGAGCGGATATATGTTTTCGTCTCTTGTATAACCCTTTGGCTCTACTAATTCCTTACAGTAATACGTCCCCAACGGAGCAGGATAGTATTCACCAAGATACACTCCCGTCGAATCTTTGCGATTAATCGTAATCGTGACATTTTCCCCGTTAATAACAAGAGGTTTTTCACCTTTGGCATCAGTGTAAACACCATAAACCGCACCCATCAGGTCATAGCAGCCATTGCCATCAGTTAAATCAGGATTTGCAGACACCTTACCGATTCGCAGTAGAATTTCCTGCGGTTCTTCCTTAACTTGGAACTTCTTTGTATTCGGATCGTAAAGCTTATATATCGGAGTAACCTTATCACCTGTGGCTTTATTTCCCGTGTCACGGAATTCATAAACCGTTGGGTCAAGCTTATATCCTTGACTTGGTTTTATCTCTTTTGCATAATACTGCTTTTTATCAACCTTAGCACCATTGTTATATCTGCCCCAACCAGATGCTGTTGTTGTGATAGAGCCGATTTTCTTAGTACAAGCTTTATCGGTATATATGCCGTATTCAGCACCTTCAAGGCTGTAATTGCTGTTGCCATCAGTCAGACTTGGCTTTGCTGAAACCTTGTTAAGCTCAAGCTTAATCTGTTCAACTGGAATGTGGTAATAACCGTTAGGATATGAGCCTGACTTCGTACCATCACCGCAATAGTTGTATATAAATTCAACAGAAGTAATTTCCGGTCCTCTACTACCGCCAACGTGAATCAGGAATTGTTGGTCACCGAGCTTATTCTTGTATGTACCTGCGTAGATAGCAATGTGAGCATACGGTATGCCATCATCCTTAAATGTGACAATATCACCGGGAACTAACTTTGATAATTCAACATTATTTTTGCTCGTTCCAACTTTTTCAACTTTACCCTCTTTTGCGAGTTTCTCTAAGCTTTCACGCCAAGTCGACACAGCTTGAGGATTTGTACCTCGTTCTTTTATAGCGTTTGCAATCAAGCTTGTATCTACACCCTTGATATTAGGTAAATAGTTCAGCCAATAATATGCTACAAAAGAAGCACAAACCAATCCATTTGACCTAAATTTTGCAATATCAGGTGCTTTACCTGTTGCTGTACCTGATTTACTTATTGTTTCTTTTCCTGTAAGTCTGCCGTAATGGTCATATCCGATACCTGACAAATATTTCTTGGGAACACTGCTTGGATATATGTTGTAAATTGTTCCATCATTTATTAATGCTTGAACATCAAAGCCCGTATACGCCAAGCAATCTAAAGCATTGTTCTTTAACATATAAGCAGGTACATCGGATTTTGCTGCCGCATAAGCGGCAACAGGCAAGCCGACCAACAGAAGAATAATAACAAGGAGTATAGCCACGCTCTGCTTAAAAATTTTCTTTGCTTTATTCATTAATTTTCTCCTTTCCTTGAAGTTTAGTGAAGTTTAGATTTGCAGACAAATAAGATACGGCGGCTCTCGGCTGTGATAATAGTTGAAGTTATTGAACATTCTCATCATTTCTTTCTTTGAAAAATATCCCTCTACTTATAACCCGTAAAAATCGCAAAAACGTAACCTTTTTTCACAGAATTTTTTTACAAACTTTCATTGTGCTTTTTGTGCATTTTGCTGTGGTTTTGTAATTTGGGCATAAAAAAAGACAGAGCGTTTAAACTCTGTCTTGATTTACTTATTTAGTTTTTACTTATCAATAATATCCTGCTTTTCTAACAAGCTTCTTTTCTGTCCAAGCTTCCTTGACCACCTTAGTTTCGTAATGACCTTCTTCGGGAACAGTTACTGTTTTAGTGCCAGTTTGAATTTGAATATATCTTACACTGTAACTACCTTTTCCTCCATTAAGTAATTCCTCCCCACAGTGACTAAGATCATCTGTAACATCCGCTCCGCAGTCATTACAAATCGCTCTTGCTTTTGATTCATACACAGGCTCTTCATATGTGTAAGCCTCTTTATCGACGACCCATACCTGTTTTGTTTCTGCCGGATGGTTGATATATTCATACTCCGCCTCGTGCCATACCTTTTCCGGTTTTGTCGGCTTTGGAGTTGTCGGCTGACTTGATGTATTGTTATTGGTACTTGGTTTTGAGTTTGTGGGTTCGCTTGATGTGTTGTTGTTGCTCGGCTTTGATGTGTTGTTTGTGCTTGGCTTAGAGGTTGTGGGTTCGCTTGATGTGTTACCACCGTTGGTGCTTGGCTTAGAGGTCGTTTCCTGCTTTGAGGTGTTCTTTGCAATCTCTTGTACTTTCTTGATTGTTTCTTTGCCGACGGTGACTTTCTTGCCGTCAACCTCAACAGTTACCTTGCCGTCCTTAACTGTGAGCTTCTTGCCGTTCTTGTCCGTTACGTTGCCATCCTTATCAACCTTAAGGTCTGAAGCCGCAGCTTCTTCGGTTGTCTGCTCAACCTGCTTGGTGCTTGATGTACCACCACCGCACCCGGAAAGCATAGCCGTAGCCGTCGAGAGGATTAATGCTGCACAAATGATTACTAATGTTTTTTTCATAGCCTGACACTCCTTTATATTATGTTTTTTATTCCCGTCCCGATGCACTCACATCGTTCTATTATTATATTAGACTATTATAAAACAAGTATCAAGTCACTTATAAAATTATAGTGTTATTTTACAATATGTTAATAATACCGACACAATTACGTCATAATTGGTAATAATTTTCTACGGCTTCATCACGAAACTTCAATAGACTAATAAAAGAAATGTTGTTTTTATGTATAAGGCGGCCAATTTCAAATATACAGCCGCTTTCAAAACTACCTTTCATCCGAAAGTTTTTGTCAGCTTTTGAGCGGAAGTAATAGCTGTCATAGTAATAATCCTTATACAGATGTGACATATCATATATTTCGCCATTTAATGCGCTCTGTTCCTCTCTTGTATCGAAAACAATCTCGCCATCGCCTTTGATAATACCACTATTAGCCGAATGATTTCCGTTAAAAACTTCTGTTATTCCCATAGGTAAAAACAGTCGGAACATATGGTTAGTTTTGTGCTGAACCCAAGGAGCTTCCGGCGAACCAATCTCATCCAGACTTTCAACAAGTCTATCTTTATTCCAAACATCTGCAATGACGGGATCACAAGCAAGAGAAACCTTGAATTTCTCTTTGACGTCAGCTTTAATTTTAAAATCACTATAAAAATCTCCGAGTGGGTTAGGTTCTGCACCGTCTTTAAACTTATCATTTATCGTATCTTCATTGAGATGAAAGTTGATTTTATTCGCATAAAGCTTCACGAAGTAGAAAATAGTATTATACTTGATTCGATTATTCTCACTTGGCAGGACTGAATTGCTTAAATATTTAAGCACATTATCAAGTCTCCTTTTTCTATCCTTTGCCGTTAGCAGCTCGTACATATTAAAGTTCATACGTTTCAATCTCCTCTATCATTTTTTCGAGTATTTCACTAACACAGCAACATAAGAGAAGAAATTTATCCCAACCCTCGAAATCCCTGTGATAATTTCTCACGAAACACTTTTTATGATAGCATAATGAATTATATAAAGCAACCGTCCAATCAAGTGGAGAATGTAAGAAAATCGCTTTACTCTTGTCACCTTTATACCTTGCAAAGTCTGAAATTCTGTAGGAACTATTTATTGCTAAAGCTGTTATAAAATAGAAGCTGTTTGCAAACGTCTTAAAATTTCTTTTATATGACTTATATGTAAATTGCTCAATGGCTGTTCCACCGTTTGCAACAAAATACCGTTTCTTTGTATTTTTATCAAAAAGATATGCAGCTTCACTGTCAGCAGAACTTATATCTGTTGTTTCTATAAGCTCCAGTATGGATAGGCGGGCGGCTTCAACACCCAATGGAACCAAATCAGCGAGAGGGGATTTAATCTCATCCAACTCATAATCAGTGAAACAGCGGATATTAAAAACTTGATGTTTTATTTCTGAAAACATAGGTGAATCACTCTTAAAGTAGTTACCTTTTTGCGGTATAAGATAATGGTCAAGATACTTTATTTTTTTACGGATATTTATTTTTTTGCAACGCATTTGGACTCTCCTTGTACTTCTTATCACTTGTTCCGGTAACTTTATAGCCGTTTTCAAAACTACCTTTCATCCGGAAATTTTTATTTGCCCCAATGGGGCAGAAGTTGATTATGATTTCATTTATTTTGAACGCTGCCTTTTAATTCAGTTCTGAGTAACAGGCACAGGCTTTTGGCTTTTGGAAAATATTCTTGAGGTAGTCGCTCGTATTTGTTTTTATACGGACACGTTTTCTCATTTTTGCAGCCTTTACATTCGCAAAAAAACATATGTATCACCTCTGCCAAATATAGTTTTATAACGTTCTTTAATTCTTTAACTTATATTCTCTCCTTATAGTACCTGATTGTTTTTAGAACGGTTCTTGTTTTGCTGCTGTTCGGGCTTGTTATGTGCGATAGTCTGTGCGTTCTTTTTAATATCCTTGCGTGATAAAACAAATCCTTTTTTCAGCTTCTGATACTGATTACCGCTTTTATTACTTACCTCATTTACTTTAACTACCTTAGCTGGTGAGAACGCTTGATTCATCTCTTTTATACTATCAATTAAAATTTGAGCACTCGTTATCTTGTAACCATCAATAGGAGCATTTCCAATCTCCCATTTCAGAGCATCAATATCAACTGGAACAGCAAATGAATGTTTTTTGCCGTTGGTTGTGTTTGTTATTTCTACACTTAAAGCATTTTGAGCTTTTACGAGCTGATTTAACTGTTTAATAGTTATATTATCAGGAAGCTCAACACCGACTACTTCATACATAGGATAATAGTTTTCAAACTCTTCCAATGGCACCCCTATTTTTTTATTTAATTCTTGAGGTGATATAGGGAAAGTAAACCAATCGCTGTGTTCTTGCCCGGTTTCCTCTTCAAGACACCAATTTTTGATTTGTACACGGATGTCTGATTTGGCTTTTGTTGTGTCTTCCGGTGCAAACGCCCGGTTCATTTCATCAATTGTATCAATAGTGATAAATGCCTTGTTAATCTTATAGCAGCCTAGATTTGGAGCATAGCCGGTATGTTCTGCTAACTTCTTAACATCAACAGGGACATATTGCATATCCTTTTTATCAGTTACGCTATTAACAATTTCAACCGCTAGAGAAGACGAACCTTTAACAAGCTTATTTAACTCATCAAAAGTGATGTTATCCGGTAATTCAACAGCATTTACCTTATACGAGGGATGACAATCGTTAAATTTCTCCACAGGTACACCAATTTTATCGTTTAATTCCTGAGGTGTTATTGGAAAATCAAACCAAGCACTAAGTCTCTTGTTTGCGTTTTCAATAAGAACACGAATTCCAGCTGATTTTTCGTTCATTGTATAACCTCCTTTAAAGCTCCTGTCCGTGAGAGCGGTTCTTGTTTTGCTGCTGTTCGGGCTTGTTATGTGCGATAGTCTGTGCGTTCTTTTTAAGCTGATTGCGGCTCATTGGAAATGCAGCCTTTTCTTTTTTTACCTCGTTATTATTTCTTTGTGGCTGATGCGAATGCTGTGGAGTTAGCTTTTCCTGTTTGTGATTCTGTTCAGCAATAGAACTGTCAATAGTTTCTCCGCACACATCAACAACCTTATCTTCGGGATTTTTCGCAAATTCAGCAGGGTTTTCGGCAATGGAATTAACGATGCCGTCATAGCTTTTAGATACGATATTTTCGGCAGTCTGCTCTGATGCGCTCTTTACGTAGTTAAGCTTCTCATCAAATTGGTTGAGCTTATCAAGCTTTGCTTCAAACTTTTCCTTTTTGATATTCAATGCGGCAAGCTTATTCTGAAGTTTCATTTTCTCCTGAATAAATCTTGTCGTGTTCAGAGTGTCCTGCGCAGTGGCAATCTTCTCATTGACAGTAACAATCTTCTCGGTTGTGCGTTTAATGGAAATATCCTTAAATTCGCTTAATCCGAGGATAAAGTTTTCTCGTCTGCCGTCCGGTGACTTCATATTCTGCAAAAAAGTGTCAAGCTTTTTGTAGGTATCAATTTTTTGCTCGTATTTTTGTATCTTAAGGTCATTTTTCTGCATTTTCAGATTACGAGAAGAAATTTTATTTTCAAGAGATGCCGCTTTTTCGTGCTGTTGCTCGCTGATGATTTTCAGAAATGCGTTTACCGGAGCAGGAAGAACAGAACTTGAAATAAGGCTGTCGCATCTTTTAATAAAGCTGCGTGTGCGGTTGAGTTTTTCTGCCGCAGCATCGTTTTTCATTGCAAGCTTTGTGTTTTTGTCCTGCAACGAAATGAGATTGCTTGTGGCACGGTCATATAGTCCGGCAAGGACGGCAGTTTTTACGGGTAAATCAACAGTTTCCGGGCGTTGCTCCGGTTGCAGAGTTTCATTCCGAAGCGGCGATTCAGCTGTCTTTTTATTAACGACGTTTTCTTGCTGCAATGTTTCCTGAAGCTTTTCTCGTGAAGAAAGCTCTGCAATTCTATTTTGAAGTTTATTTACCGTTTCAGAATTGATACCGCCCCTTGGAATGTTCATACTATAGTCTGCAAACCAATCTGTAAGGCGTTCTTCCTGCGGTACAGAATGCTCATCCTCAAGCTTTGCAAGCGTATCTGTTAATTCAAAAACAACAGCTTTAGCCATTGGCGATACATCTCTGTTTGTGTTAAATGATTTATTATCACCCAGCTCACCTAAAACAAAACCGTTTTGTTTATTCTGAGTATTCAAACGACTGCGAACCTTATCGCTAACTTCGCTGTAATGGCTATATAATTCGCTACCGCTAATTGTTTGCACTACCTCGTTTTGTGTGCCGTAGAGCTTGTAATCTCTGTTAAGGTCGACAAAGGAGAGAAGTGTTTTACCGTCATTTATCTCAGTGATATTATCCTTAGACAACCACATATAGCGAACTTTTTCGCCATATGTTCCCGGTACTCTTGTTTTAACTGCCTTATCATTTTCCTCGTTTATAAGCTCACGGCTTATTGTGATGTCAGGAAAATTCTTGTTATGTTCAGCCATTGCTCCTGCAAACTCTACGCTATCAAGTACAACATTATTCTTATCGTCTAACAATCCGACCGTGTGGAGCTGTTTTATAGCCTGCAAGACAGTTCCTCGGCTTTGAATTCCAAAGACTTCCTGAATTTCAGCAGTGTCGGCTACTCTTTGGTTTTCGATAAAATAGTCTCCAAGTTTTTTAAGTAACTCATTCATTATAATTCCTCCAGTCAATTAGTTGCTCGTTTCTTTTATAATATCCTGACCTTGTTCCTGCTCCTGACAATTTCTCCGTCCCGAGGAAATAATCTTTGCGTTGTTCATTATTGTTCTTCGGGTAAGGATATATTTCCTCTCTAAGGTTTGGTCATTCTGCTGTTGTGCGACTTGATTAACATTATCCTGCTGCATACGCATAGTCTGAGCGTTCAACTGCTCGACATTTAGTGAAATAACCTGACAGAGTGCAGAACGCTTGCTGTCATCGTCAGAATCGTAGCTGTCGATGTATATCTGACAAATTAGCCGGCGCAGGTCGGACGGATAACGCTCAAGAATTGATACCGATACATTGAGCAGTTTCGCTATTTCGGGCAAAAGACCATTCAACTCGTCATCGGCATTATCAGGGTTTTCTATAACTCTTTCCCTTTGCATAATTATCGCCGCTTAGGGAAAACAAACTCAAGTGAATATGAATCGGTAAGCTTCAGTGCAGCATCAAAGCTCTTTCCGTTTTTGGACTTAAAGCCTCTGAGAATGTCTGTTCTACTGTTTTCAAGAAGCTTTTTAGCTTGCACTGCCGAAATGCTCTTGCCGGATATAGTTTTCCAAATTACAAAACCACAGCCGTTTTTACCGCTTTCACAAGAATAAGATATTGGATAATCCAAGACTCTTTTTCCGCATTTAGGACAAATACCAACGCTTGTCCATTCACGTGCAAAGGTTTTACTATTATCCGCAAAAGCGTATTTTTGCATAAGCTCACCGATGAAGGAAATAATAGCATTGATAAAATCAGAGTCAGTCCCAATTCCTTTTTCAATGTTTTGAAGCTGCATTTCCCAATCAGCCGTCATTTTAGGAGATTTAACCTCATAAGGAACACACGATATGAGTTTTATTCCTTTATTCGTAGGTATTAGCTTTTTATTTTCACGGACAATATACCCACGGGTCACAAGGTTTTCAAGTATTGCCGCACGTGTTGCAGGTGTGCCCAATCCCTTTTTTTCAACATCGCTGTTTTCATCGTACTCACCGTTTCCGGCTGTTTCCATAGCAGATAGTAATGTATCATCAGTATATTGCTTTGGAGGAGAGGTGAAATGTTCAGAGATAGAGGATACGACATTATTTATAATCTGCCCCTCGGTCACTTGCGGAAGCTCCTTAGATTCGGATTCTTTGTCGCTGTTTTTAGATTTTATACACGCTTCAAACTTTTTCCATCCATTATCAATAATCCGTTTGCCTGTTGCCTGAAACGCAAACGATTTACATTTTTCTACTGTTGAATTCAACTCAACAACTGTTGATTCGTATATGTGAGGAGCAGAAGTTGCGCAAATCAACCTTAAAGCTATTAAGCGTAGTATTTTCAGTTCTGAATCAGGCAAGGTGCTTAAATTGTAGTTCTCAATTTCTGCCGTTGTAAGTAATGCGTGATGGTCTGATACTTTTGAGTTGTTCACGCAGCGTTGCACGTTCGGTGATAACGTATCCACGGCAAACTCTTGAAATACACGGAAAACAGCATCAACCATTCTTTCAGCAGTTGAATACATATCATCAGTTATATATTGACTGTCGGTTCGTGGATATGTGCAAAGCTTTTTTTCATATAAAGCCTGAGTATAGTCTAACGTCTGCTGAGCTGTAAATCCGTATATACGGTTTGCATCTCGCTGCAAGGTGGTCAAGTCATAAAGCTTCGGAGGATTAACAGTTTTTGCCTTTCGTTCTACTAAGGTTATTAATGCCTGCTGTCCATTTGTGATATCTTTAAGCATTTCGGCAAGAGATTTACGCTCAAGTTCAAATTTCTCCACAGAAGACACAATCAGTCCGTTTCCGCAATCAAGCTCTACCGTGTAATATTTCTCTTTTATGAAATTTGTAACCTTATTATTTCTGTCAACAATCATTGACAAAGTTGGTGTTTGCACTCTGCCTATTGATAGGGGTGTACTGTATCTTACCGAGAAAAGTCTTGTTGCGTTCATTCCAACAAGCCAATCCGCCCTTGCTCTTGCAAAGCCTGCTGCAAACAGATTGTCAAACTCTCGGTCCGCTTTCAATTCGTTAAAACCACGTTTTATTGCACTTTCCTCAAGAGAGGATGTCCAAAGCCGTTTTACCGGCTTTGAGCATCCAATCAAGTTGTAAACATAGCGGAAGATACACTCACCTTCTCGTCCTGCATCTGTTGCACAGATTATTTCTGAAACATCAACTCTGTTCATCAGCTCTTTCAGCTTGATAAACTGCGCTTTTGTAGAGCTGTTTGCGACAAGCTTCCAAACATCAGGAATAATCGGCAGATTGTCAAATGTCCAAGGCTTTTCGGCGTATTGACTGCCGTAAGCTTCAGGCATAGCCAAGCCAACAAGGTGTCCTATGCACCACGATACAATATAACCATTGTTACATATGATATACCTATCTTCCTCGTTCTTTAATCCGAGTACAGTAGCAATAGTATTAGCAACTGATGGCTTTTCAGCAATCACAAGTTTCATTGTTTTTCCTCACTCTCGATTTCTTCATCCTCGTTTATTTCCTCGTCCTCAAAATCATCGTCATAATCATCGTCCTGAGTATTATTCGGTACTTTTTTCTTTTTAATCTTAAAAAGTACAAATACAATAACGCCGAGAGCAGCTACGCCGACAATGACAATAAGCATAAACTGAGAGTCACTCTGTTGAGTTGACTCCTGCTTTGTTGCAGGCTCGGTCGGAGCTGTTTCAGTTTCTTTTTCGCTATTACTGTTACCGTTATCATCGCTGAGCAGCTTGTTTATATCGTATGTATCCACCTCGTTAAGAAAATACACATTATCCTCGGTCTTAGTCTTATCAATAATGACATAAAATACATCTTTATCACGTGTAGTTACAGCAATAAATTGATAATATCCGTTTTCAAGCAGCACTTCTTCATTTGCAATTAGCTCAGAGTTGCCGAGTGTGTTTTTTGAGAATGAATAGTCAGGATTGCTTTCGGTATTCTCCGAGGATTCCTCATCGGTTTTATCGGTTTTATCACTCTCGTCAGAGCTACCGGAAGAAGTTGTCACTGTGGTGGACTTTTGTGTTGCTTCTTCAACTGCCGAAGCGGAAAAAGAAATTGAAAATACTGACGTAAGAATAATCAGTAAAAATATAATTACAGAAATAATAGATTTACGGTTGATTATTTGACTCATTTTTTATGCCTCCTACAAGCTCAAGAACATCATCTTGAGTAATGTCATTTTCTTTAAGTAGCTTTGCGAGCTTTAAATCGTCCCTCAGTGTAGAGATTGTGTATCCGTTTTCGTTTATAATTGACATAAATTCTTCCTGTTCAATCTCCTTAAGCTGTCGTTCACAATCTTTTTTTTGTACCAACAACGATTTCATCTTCTCGTCAATTGCTTTAATTTTTCGTTTTAAGCTATCAATTTTAGCATTATTATTTGCAGCCATATTCGCTCCTTCCTTTTTACTCTGATTTGGCAACCACATCCGCATCACTTCGATAGAACAGAAATTGTGGGTCAACGGTTTCCCATACCCACCAGTCATACTGTATTTCTACGCCAACGTGTAAATAGTTTTTGCTTGCAGCAGTGTTATCTTGGTTGTCAAAACAATGCTTATAACTGTCAACAACACCGATTATATCTCCGGCTTTCACCTCGTCTCCGACTGATACAGATGGATTTATATTTTCGTAATAAACTTTTGTTGCGTGGCTTTTATCCTCGTACCAATAATCAAGGTCGCTTGTTGATTGCAATACAAGCAAATGCTTAGAAGTGTCTATGCTTTCAACCTTGCCGGAAATAATTGCCTTGACCTCTGAACCGGATGCCGCCTCAAAATCTATACCGTTGTGAATACCGTTAATACCACAATGTTTCAGTGCCCATCCTTGCACATCATAGCCGTGACTGTTAAAAACCTTTCCTTGGCTTTGTAGTTGTGCAAAATCAGTTGTAAGCGGAGATAAAAACATCATATGGTTGCCATAGGTTCTTTCATCAGGTTCTTTATCTAATGCCATCAACGTGTTATAAAACTGTATTCTACTGCTAACGGCTGCCCGATTGTCACCGTCCTTGTGCCTGAGCATATACTCTATCGCTTGGTCAATAGTCCTTTTTCTGCGTACGGTAGTGTAGAGTTTACATTCCTTGATATATTCCTCAGCACGATAGTACCTGACAAGTTGCTTATTTCCGGTAGTCTGGTCGCCTGTCCAAATTTTTGTATCTCTCGGAGCAATTGCGTAATTAAACTCATAGCTTCCGATATAAAGTTGTGTTTTTCGTTGAGGTACATTGTTTGGTCCCATATATCCAAAGAAATTTTCACCTGTATTCGGGTCGTGAAATATTGAATAGAAGCTATTAAGAACACTTCCGTTTGGAGCTGTATACTCATAATTTAGATTTTGCATATAGTAGCCTGTTTTTCCAAAGCTCCTATTACGATTTATGACCTCGCCATATTGCAGCTCAAAATATACTGTATTTCCAACAGCAAAGCTTTTTAACTCTGCCGGTACTAAATCAGTAAAGGTAACAAACCCATATTTTACGCCATTTGAAGCTGTTGTAATCCCTGTTGAGTCCGCATAAAGATAACCCGAGCTTTCAAAGTTTGGTAAATTAACCCAATGTGATGTGTTGATATATCTGTGCTTGAACTCGTATTCAAGCTCAAAAAGCTCATTTATAATACCATCGTGCTCTGAACTGTTATATGTCCAAGGAACAATGTCACCGTTATCGGTTGAACCTGCACCTGCATTGTCATCAGTGAACGGATAGGTATACGCACACATAAAGGCTATTAATTTATCCGCTTCAAAATCATATACAGGTACACTTGGAAAAACATCAGATTGCCCGAAAATAAAATCGTCAGGCGTGTCTTCGTATGTGTTTAATGTAGATTGACTCACACCAAGACCTCTTAGTCCCGTTTTCCACTTTGAGGAATTTTGTGTCTTAATGACATTATTATTCATATTGTTGGCAAGCGAGGTGTAATGCTCTACAGCACAAGCAATGTCATAATCACGGCAGTTATATGTGCCTAAGATATATGTGCTGTTAGAGCTGCCTCCACCAAATAGCATCATAGCAAGTGAAAAAAGCATAAGAACAAACAGAATTGGCGCAAGCATTGAAAAAACCAGTTTAACCGCAAATTTGCCAAATTTCATTAGTGCATTTGAAACTGCCTTAGTAGACTTATTTTTAGCCTTTGATATCTTTTGTTTACGCTTAACCTTCTTTCTCTTATTCTTCTGAAGCTTGCTGCTCTTATTCTGAAGCTTGTTATGCTTTTTGTTTAGTTTGCTTTGGCGTTTTTCTGCGTTTTTATGACGTGCCCGTTTTGAAACATTAGAAGCTTGCCTACGGGTGCTGTTAATTGCCCTTGCACTTTTATCAATAGCCTTAACAAAGTCATTGTCAGGGTCAGCAGAAACGACATATTGACTGAATTTACCAAGTAGCTGACCTCCAAGAAACGCAGTCGCAGTTAATGACAACGGAACAGCCATATCAAGATGCTTTTGCTTTAGTGCGTGCCGTTTAAAAGCTTTTTGATTTTTATATTTCTTTTTTTCGAGCTTAAGCTTCTCTTTTTCAAAAGCAGTCCTGCCTTGAAGTACTGCAACACGGTTGACATTGAAGTTTTTCTTTTGCTTAATCGTCTTAATTTTAGCCTTGTTTTTCTTCTTTTCTGCTTTAACAAGCTGTTTTTCTTTTTTAAAAGTAGTTTTTTCCTTTTTTGTTTTAGCCTTTTCTGCCGCATAAGTTTGTTTTTTGATTTTCTGAGAAACTTTTCTCAGTCGCTTTCTGACAATTGCTTTTCTCGCTCTACTGAATGTCCTGACAGCAGTAGCAGCAGATAAGACAGCCTTACCGGTATCCGCCTGATTAAACTCAGCTCTTGTATTATTCGTGAGCTTGCGCAAGCCTGCCGATGAAGCCGTATATGCGGCTGTTTCAGCTGAGAGCAAGGCTTTTCCTGCGAACTTTAGCGGCATTTTCGCTGAACGAACAGTAAATTTTGAAGCCGAATGAATTACCTTTCCCTTTACGGTTTTCGGTTGCATATTACTCAGCTTTTTTTCAATCGAAAAGGATGGAGCACCTTCAAATCTTCTCCGGAAATCTCTTGCACGGTGAAGCAGTCCGGGTTCACGGTAAACAGGCTTGTCCGATCTGACAAACTTGACCGTTGTGTGAAATTTGCCTGATGAGCTTTTCTTGCGTTCAAACTTTACGTGTGTTTCTTTGCCGACAAAATGGTTGGTTATCAGGTCTTTTGAAAACAAAGCTGTTGTTTCAAGTGCTAAAAACGGTTTAGCGGCTATTTTGAACAAGGGTTTTGAACTGTGTTTTTTAAGCTTTGCGGAACTGAAGAGCTTGTGAAGCGCTCCTCTGTCCTTGTATTCAATGCTCATAGCTTACACACTTCCTAACCGGCATTAAGCTTCTCTTCGGCTTTTTCTTTCTTTTTCTTCTTGTCGGGGTCAGTATTGAGGAGCTGGAAGGTCAGAGTGT
Organism: Ruminococcus sp. zg-924; assembly: GCF_024433635.1. Taxonomy (GTDB): domain Bacteria; phylum Bacillota; class Clostridia; order Oscillospirales; family Acutalibacteraceae; genus UBA7067. The sequence continues at coordinate 140,801 of NZ_WNJZ01000002.1, forward strand.
TCTCCGGGAACTCATCTTTAAACGGCAATATTGTATTGCCGAAAATGATTAATCCGTTGCCTGCCGGAACATTCTTTACATACTCGCTCTGAGCATCGGAAAGATTGAGCTTTTCGGCAAGAATCTCTCTGTCGCCGGAAGCCTGACTTAGCATATAAATGAAATCTGAGTTATCAAGAATATTCTCAATTTCAGGAGAAGAAAGCAGGTCTTTGACATTCTGTGTGATTCCCGTTGGAATACCACCCCATTTACGGAAACGTTTCCAAATTTCCACTGAGTATTTTGCTGTTTGCTCATCACGCAGAAGCAGATGAAATTCATCAATATAGTATCTCGTCTTGAAGTCATCGTCTCTGTTTTGAGAGACTCTGTTCCATACTTGGTCTTGTATGATAAGCATTGCAACCTTCTTGAGCTGAGAGCCTAAATTCTTAATGTCATAGCACAGAAGCCTGTTATCGACATCAATATTCGTTCTGTGGTTAAAAAGGTTCTGCGAACCGCTCACATACATTTCAAGAGAGTTTGCAACTCTCATTAGTATTTCTGTAAGCTCTGGCTTGCGCATCTCAGTGAGCAAGTCTTGTAAAATCGGCATATTTGCTGCATTCGGGTTATTGGCAAAAAATCTGTTATACACATTTCGCGTCGCACGGTCAATGCACGACCTTTCTTCCGATGATAACCCATACTTGCCGCCAACGATAATCTCACACAGAGAAATAAGGAAGTCTGACTTAGTTGATATACGGTTGTCGTCCTCGTCGTTGTCAATAAGGGATATATCCATCGGGTTAATATACTGACGGCTGCTGTTAGAAATTTTGACAACCTGACCGCCGAGATGCTCAATAAGCGGATAATATTCGCCCTCTGGGTCAGTTATAATGATGTAATCAAGCAGACGGAGATAAACATCCAAAATTTCACGCTTAACCGCAAAAGACTTACCGCCGCCGGGAACGCCGAGATATAAGCCGTTTGGGTTCTTAAGCTTTGTACGGTCGCCCATAAGCATATTGTTTGTTACAGCGTTTACACCGTAATAACAACCTTTCGGCATAAACAACTCTTGTGTTTCAAAAGGTACAAAGACGGCGAGTGCGGATGTTGGCAGCTCACGGACAATATTCAGCTTGTTAATTCCCAACGGCAAGCTTGAGGCAAATGCCTCTTCTTGCTGATAATCAAGCGACATCAACTTACAGTTGTTTTTCTGACTGATTCTCTTAAGCTTTTCAAGTTGCAATTTGAGAGACTTTTTGCTTTTAGAATATGTTCTTATCGTAATCGCAACTTTGAAAAGTCGCTCATTTTTGCTGTTCAGGTCGGTCAGCAGCTCGTTAAGCTCTTCAAGATAAGTCTTAATCTGCGGAGGCAGTATATCAGGGTCATAACCTGATATACTGGCTTTCTTCTGCTCATCAATCTTCATCTTGTCAACGTCTGTCAGCTTTGAGCGAATGAGCTTGAGTGCCTTAATTTGGTCATATGGCTCAACACTTATGTTCATTGATACAAGATTGTCGCTACTGCTGTCATTTTTTTGCTCAAAAAACTCTGAAACAATTTTATCGCTCATCTCGCCTGCAAGCAGATTAAGCGTTGCAACGCTTCCATACGCATTATTGATGTTAAAATCATTTTTTGTAAAAGCCATTGACGCAGGTGCAATAAAATCTTTTGTGGTTAGTCCGTATTTTGTTCCTGACCAGTCAAAAATAAAAGGATCAGGGTCAAATGGATTTAATGAACGGTAAAGGGTCTCAAGGCGTTCTTTTCCGTCAAGCTTTACTGAAAAGACACGAAAATCAGAAAAGAGCTTGATAATTTCATCAGCAACGGCATTCAGTTTTATTCGTGCCATTTTCAAATTTGAGGCATCGGTTGTAAATGTAAGATATTTCTTTACGCTTTTTCCGCCTGTTGATTCAGTCAATCTTTGACAGAGCATATCGGAATATTCTTTTCTTACATCGTTGACCTTATCTTTTTTTTCGGGAATTTTCAGCTCAGCAATCAATGCCCTCTTATCTGTATTCTGGTTTTCATATGTAAACTGAAATGATAGGGAATCGTCAAAATAATTATGAAGATTGCACCACGCAGTAAAAATGCTGTTTTTATCATCAAAATTCGCAAGCCTGTAATTGCAATCGTAAAATTCAATAGTTTGAGAAAAACGGTTATCGGGTAATTGGCAAGTGCCGTCTTTAAAAATATTGACATACGGTATTACCGACTGAGTAGCAGAGCGATTATCTGTATTACGCTTTCGCAGCTCTTTCATCCTGCGGCGCAGTTGGTTTCGTTCCTCTTTGTTTAGCGTACTTGGAGTTGTTACCTTTGCTGATTTTGAAGAAGAGGAGCTATTTCTTGTTTCCATTTCGTTTCACCTTCTTTCTGAAATTTGCAAAATTATTTTTGACTATATTTAGCCAATCAATAAGATTCCGATTATTTTCCGGGTCTACAAGTTTATATAGCCTGTTGTATTCAATTTGGCGTTCAATTGCACAGAACATATCCTCGGATTGATATATTCTTTTTTTAGGACTTCGCAAAAAGTGGAACATATTTTTAAAATACTCGTCAAAAGTACCGCCCTTGTAGGGGAATGCACATAGTATAAACGGCATTGCAACAAGACCCATTCCAATGATTGATATTGCAAGGTCTCCGATTGTAAACTTAAGCAGAAAGAACACAGGAAAACCTAACAGAATACCTAACCCAAAGCATAAAAGCTGTCGTTTGGTAAGACCAAACATAAATTTTTGCTTTATTGCTCGTATATCCTGCGGAATCTTAACGTAGTGTATGTTATTCAATTTTTATCACCCATTTATTGCCACTTGTGCCCCAGTGGGACACAAGTGAGTTTTAAAAATTAATGTGCAGCAAATACAGACTTTGAAATTGCACTTGTCCTGAACATTGTAAAAATAAACGCAACAATAAAGCCGAGAAGTATAGCCATTGTCAAAATCACATCTCCGCCATTACCACTCATCATCGTTGCTAATGCATTTGCAAACAGAACTTTAAAGATTGCTAAGGCAACGACAATAAAGAAGCCTTGAAATGCCAATGCAAGAACATTTCTGAGCCAGTTTTTACCGATTTGCCCGATATCGTTATTCATAAGTGTTGCAAACGGTAACGGTGCAACTGACAAATACATAAATACCTCTATAATTCTTGAGGCAAGAACAACTATTATCGCTCCAAGCAATATGAATGTAACGATAATGATAACGAAAGATATAATCAGGGTTACAATTAGTGTGCCAATGTCTTGTTGCATTAAAACATCGTGAAAACTACTGCTGTTAAGCAGATTATCATCAATGAACTTTGACCCAGATGGGAACAATGAATTCAAGCCGTTTGTTACGGCACTTGTTCCAAAACTGAATATCGCAGTTGTTATATCAAACACATTTGCTATCAGCAGAATTCCACAAAATGTTTTAATAGTCCACCGGAAAAATATTGAGGTGTCAAAATCACGAAAATTATTTCCGCTGATGACCATCTGTATCAATTCATAAAGCACGACCACGCAGAGAACAAAACCGGCTATCGGCACTATAACATTATCCGACAATGTGTGTATTATGTTCCACACAGGAGTCCCTGAACCGTTTGCTGAGCCTGTAAACTTCTCCGGAGATTCAAGAAACTGACCGAACAAGGGATTCATTCCCGAACCGTCTGAACCGTTAAGGCTATTTGACAGCATATCGTTAGTCGTTTTAAGAGAACCCTCAATTCCACCGGCTAAGATACCTTTGAACCAATTTTCAATAGCAGCTACTGCGTCTTCGATTATACCCACGTTTAAACACCCTCTTTCTTAATAAAATCACCGGTATTAAAATGATTTTTCTTTATTTAAGTAGATTTTTTAAGCGATTGCTTGGGTAAACATACCTTCCAGTACAGGAATTATCAAAAATGCAAGAACTATAAGTCCGATTCCTGCACAGGCTTGCTTCATTCCCTGTGATTTTGCGCCCGCGTTATCACTGCCGTAGCCCTCAATGAGATTGACAACGCCCCAAACTCCCAATCCAGCGCCGATGAGACAGATAACGGCTTTAAGTACTGTCATTGATGTTTTAATAAATCCACTCGGGTCAATATCTGCGGCAAATACAGAAGTAATACCCATTGCGACCATTGTCAACGCCGAAAAAACTACAGCAATTACCTTTTTAGCACGAACAGTTGATGCATGCTGCTGCTTTTTATCGGGATTAGTTTTTGTAATCTTAGTTATCATTTTTATCTCCTCAATTCTTAATATTTGTATGTTTCTACTGTGGTGTTTCCTTTAATTTCCGCCTTGTGGTTTTTTCTGCTTGAGACATATTTTTCAATATCAAAAAAATTCTCTTTGTCATAGTCGAGCAGTTGTTGGTACTGCTTATGCTTTGTTATGTCAAATTTCTTAGACAAAAACGGTCGCAAACCTCTAATTTGCACTATGCACTGTGAATTGTCCATAACCTGAAGCTCATCCTGCGATTTAAGCTCTTTACCAAGCTTTTGATAATTCTGACCGTAAGATTCCTGCATACCCCGAGTACGGGACTCAGTGAACATATCAATAGTTTCCTTACCGAGCGATTCAGATATATCTTTAAGCGTTGTTTTTTCACTTCCACCAAGAAATATCTTTGTATCACAGTTGCCCTCTATTGTTTCGGCATTATCCTTGTAATTAGCTTTGAGTTGCGATTTTGTTTGCAGAATTATGTTAGCTGAAATTTCACGGGAACGAATTGTAGCAATCAGCTTATCAAAATTCGGAATTTGCCCGATGTTTGCAAACTCATCTAAAAGCAAGCTAACGTGATGCTTGAGCTTACCGCTACCGTCAGGATTATTATCTGCCTTTGTGCAGAGCAGATTGAAAAGCTGTGAATACATAATCGCAACAAGAAAATTAAAGGTTGTGTCTGTATCTGAGATGATGACAAACAATGCCGTTAATTCATCACCGATTGTATCAAGGTGCAGTTCATCGTAGCTTGTAAGCTCCAACACCTTATCGATAGCAAACGGTCCGAGACGTGTTGAGCAGGAAATGAGTATTGACTTTGCAGTCTTTCCGGCAGCAAGCTTGTACGCCTTGTATTGTCTGATAGCGAAGCGCCCTAAGCTCATCTGCTCTTTTGTAGGCTGAAAGTATTTTAAGTCTTTGTAATTCAGATTCTCTTCCGTGAAATCCTCATTCTCGTCCCAGTTTTCGTCAAGCCATTTTTCAAGATAGAAAAACGCCCAATCAACAGCATTTTTGAATGTTTCGTCATCCTCACGGCATTCTGATGCGTTCACAAATTCAAGAAGTGTTTCAAAATTCCACTCTTCCGGAGGACAAGTACATATAATCAAAGCTATGTAGGAGGTGTAAAGAAGCTTTTCAGCCTTAACCCAAAAATCATCTCCACTTTGATGCTGCTGTGATGTAGTGTTTTGAATAAGCACTTCAACAAATTTGAGAATATCCTGCTCACGGGTTTCCGGACGGATATACGCAAACGGGTTATAATGCATTGATTTATTGAAGTCGATTGTGTTGAAAACAAGAATTTTGTACGGCTGATAGCTTACTCGACCGTTGGCACTTTCAACGGGTTTTCCTCGCTGAAGCATTGCACCGCACTCTACAAGAACAGTGCCTTTTGGGTCTGTAACAACATAGCTGCTATGCATTTGCATAAGATTTGGTTTTACATAGAACCGTGTCTTACCACTGCCGGAGCTGCCCTCGATGAGTACATTTTTGTTTCGTGCGTATTTCGGGTGACTCGGTTTTCCGAGGGTGAGACGCTCTGATTCGGATAACAAAATGTTATTTTCAAAATGCTCAGAGTCAAGGTATGGAAGAATATCCTTGCGAGTACCCCAACGAGCTTGACCGTATTCCTGACCGTGACGGAATTTTTTCGCAGTTTTTTTCTTGTATAGCATAACCAGAGAAACAACTCCGGCAAGCACCAAACCCCACAGCAAATCAGTAGGATGAAAGCTTGGAATCGGATTTGCGATTTCTTTTGCAAAAACAGAGAATCCCGGTATTATTTTCTCCGAAATATCAGGCGTATCAATTATCCTGAACGAATAACTCAGCTTATCGCCAAACCAAAAAAGAAGAATCAGCGGAATGGAAAACAAAATCAGTTGTTTTGAATTCGATTTGAGTTCTTTGAAATTCATCAAAATATCCCTTGAGATATTTTTAACCGCCTTTTTGAATTTGTCTGTATTCATAACACTAACGAGTAATATGTGACTTTGAACGATGCTTCGTCCTGTCGTTCAGATTTTGTTTTGCGCTTATTGTTTTCGCATTCTGCTTAATCTGCTCTCTGTTAATAACCTGAGAAACAGATTTATCTGAAAACTTTTTGCTTGCAGCGACTGCATATTCTTTAAACGCTTGCTTGAAAGTATCAGAACTGCCGGCAGTAAAAAACACATAGTATGTAGGCGGGTTAGTTGACTTATCACGCTTAAGCGCATAGTCAATATCATACTTTCGTGCAGTTGATAAGAAATCTTTGATGTTATTTTCAGTAATTTCAATCGAATCTAATTTTCCTTGAGAAGACAGCTTTCTAAAACTTGTTTTGCCCTTATATTTTGTGTCTCCTGCAAGATATGCTCTGAGTACGCTTTTCAGCAACTCCGTTGTCATATTGGACGCTTCGACAACGAAGCTTAAAGTTTTTTTCGCTGTTGTATCGCCCATAACACATCAGCCTTCTTCATAGCTTGGTTCAGGCATAACAAATACCTTGTTGTCCGCTCTAATAGCAGCTACAAGTTTTTCAAACACATCTACACACTCATCTTCTGTGTTGTAAATGCCGAGCTGAACAGAGCTGATACCGTCAATATCGTCAATCTTTTCGTCGTCAGTGCCTAATGTATCGAATCCTAAGACGGCATAGACAGTCAACCCGTTAATAGTACCCTCAAAGGGCGTTATTCTTTTCAGAGAGTTAAAATTAATAACATCCCTGTCCTGTGTAATAATTACCAATTCAACTTTGCCTCCTTAACTTAAACTTTTGCCCCAGTGGGGCAGAAGTACATTATTTGTTGTTAATATCAAAATTAACCATAGTATCATAATGCAAGTCGATATTATGAGGAGCATTATAAAGTGTTGACTGCAAATAGCAGCGTAAATTTCTGATACTGTTAGACTTTGACTGCTCATCTATGCAGTCGAGAACGTACTCAATATGCTCCGGGGTTAATTTTTTATATTCACGCTTGATAATTGAGATGGGCACAGTGTTTCCGTTAATTGTGACATCACCATCGGTGCGTATATAAGCATTTGCCAGTATGTCAACTATTAGGTCAAGCGTGTTTACACTGATTCCACGTTTCTGCAAATAGGCATAATTGATTTGTTCTTTGATTGCTTCTTCGCTTTCAAGAAGCTTGGAGTTGTACTCGTCCTGTCTTTCTTTCATTCCGTTTTGAGCTGATTTCTGCAATCGTAAGTCAGACTTCCGTTTTGTATCATCAGCAGAAGGATAGAATGAAAGATTATTCTTACTCATATTAGTCTTACTCTTATAATAAGAAGCGTGACTTTCGCTTTTCGGAAGTGCAGACTTCCGATTTTTGGAAGTCAAGACTTCCGTTTCACTGTTTTGAGTGAAAGTCTCAGAATTGTCAGGAATTTCAGACTTCCGATTTTCGGAAGTCAAGACTTCCATTTCACCATTTTGAGGAGAAGTCTCAAAATCGTCAGAAGTTTCAGACTTCCGATTTTCGGAAGTCAAGACTTCCGTTTCACTATTTTGGGTGGAAGTCTCAAAATTATCGTCAATCAAATCGTGGTCAACTTCATCGGGTACAACACTTGAAAAATTCATCACATAAATTCGTGTAGGATTTCCTTGCCCAAGCTTCTTACGGATGATAAGACCGATGCTCTCAAGTTCTTTGAAAATTGTTACAGCTTTTCCTTTTCCAATTGAAAGCATCTCCTGTACTTCAACCTGCTGCATATGGACATAAACACGATTATTCTCGTCTATCCAACGATTCTTTTTTGATACGCTTGCTCTGTCAAGCAATAATCCGTAGAGGATTTTGCTTTCACAAGACAAATCTTTAAAAACAGAATTTGTAAAAAGAGCCTTTGGCAGACGATAAAATGTAAATTTTTCAATACCAACTGAGGAGAAATATTCAAACATATTATGCGCCCTCACTTTCACTAAGTTCACGATGGGCATTTTGATAAATTGCTGAGAGCTTTCTCATTCCAATATCGTTGATAAGCTTTGATATATCCGTGATTGATTTTACAGTTTCAGCTTCGGTAATGATTATTGAAAACAATAATTTTGTTTGAAGCGAGTAACCTGAGTATTCGGGAGTGAGTAATTCTTTTGGTAAGAAATAATATTCGTCCATTTTCATACATTCCTTTAAAGAAATTTCAATTAAATGCCTGTTTGCCTGTTCATTGTTTTTTATTTTTTTAGTTTCCTGTGTTTGAAAAATTGGCTGAAAACAAAAAAGAACCAATCCTTTTTGGGATTGATTCTTTCAGAACATAAATCAATTATTTAATTGTCTTCGCTTATTCAATTACAAGTATTGGAAATTATGCTTTTTTAAAGTGCAAATCATTACAAAGCATAACAATCCCCAACAGTGTAACAAATATTGGTGAGTCTGCTTTTTCTGATACACCATGGTTAAAAAACAAGCAACTTGAAAATCCTCTTGTTATAATAAATAATATACTAAATGATGGAAAATATTGCTCTGGTAATGTAACAATCCCAGATAGCGTAACAAGTATTACAGATGGTGCTTTTTCGTTTTGCAAATCATTAAAAAGTATAACCATCTCCGATAGCGTGACAAGTATTGGAGATACTGCTTTTTGGGGATGCGGTTCACTTAAAAGCATAACAATCCCTGATAGCGTAACAAGTATTGGAATATATGCGATTCCCCAAAATACTATAATCCACGGGAAATCAGGCTCTTTTGCTGAAGAATACGCAAAGAGTTACAACATAGAATTTGTAGCAGAATAAAAGTGCTATTATCATTGACGAAAGGATAGATAATATGCTTTGCAGACACTCAAAGTAAGTAGTGCGTGATAAAGAATATTGATAATTGTTTATACAAATAAAGCAACAGCCACAGACCGAAATCTGTGGCTGTTTTGACCTTTTGAAAATATTTACAGTGTTTAAAATAGGTTTGTCGATTATTGGTTATGGGGTAAATCATTCATCAATTCTGTTAAATCAAATGTGTCTGTGTTAATAGTATGATAGTCTTTTGCGCCCGGTACTTTAAAATATCTTTCTCCAAAAGGGTTAATTTCATAATCGACACCTGAGATGCCGCAATAATACTTTACATCACAAAATGTGTCAGCTACTCTGCAGGCTGCTTCGCTCTCTTTGCTGAAAATTGGTCCTTGCGAAAAACTATTGATGCACAATAACAAAGAAACTATCTCTATTGGTAAAGAGTCCTCATAAAAAAATCTTTCTAACCAGTGGTAAGTCTCTTTAGCAACCAGTTTAAATTTGTTAAAATCAAAGTTTCGTTCATCCAATTCCTGCAAACAGACATACCATTTTTCTTCCAAATTATCTAATTCATCACAATTTTTTTCATTAAGCTCCATATTTTAATACTCCTAAATTATAATTTATCACTTTATATTTTTTGCGTTTTTGCTCTTTTATTTTGAAAGTGTATCAACTATTGATTGGAAAATGTTTTCTGTGTTGCTTTAATTCTTTTGAAACACATCTTTATCAATCAGTTTATCTCCAACAAGGAATAATATATTATTATTAGTTCCGATCTTTTATGAACTCTTTTAATGATTCCTCATATTTATTACGAGTAAGAACTGTCATATGAGCAGAGGGGTGTATTGCATATATGATTTTTAATTCATCATTAATATTAGTAAAATAATTTTCTATGCCTAATAGTTTTTCAATTGAATCATTATTTAATTTAAGGGTTGTTGATATTGGTTTATTATTTGTATTCACAGACTGAATCTTATCTCTTAATTCCTCATAAAAATCCTTTCCAAAATCTCGTATTATATGTTTATCATAACCTTTGCCGCTTAAGAAAATAATGTGAGTTGGTTTAAGTATATTAAGTTCGTGGACATAAACAGAATGTGTAAGCTGGTTGTATTTGAATTCCTGATATAGAAATTCATTATCATTATAAGGAGTAAGTTTTCCGTTTATAGATGTTTTGTTAAGATTATTAACCAAAACAGATAATATTGCTTTTTCTAAATCCTCACTGCAAGATTTTAAATTATTATCAAAATTACTAACTAATTTTCTGGTTTTTAAATAACAAGTGTTTTTTCTGTCTTTAGCATAGGTTTCTTTTGGATGTGAAATTGCATATTCATAAGAATAATTAATGTCATGCTGATAATCATTTTCAAAGTCTTCTATATAGTTTTCTAGCTTATAATCTTTGTCATTAGCTTCTTTACCAATTATCATTAATTTGACATTGCTGTTTATATATGAATCAAAACATGTCAGATAATGTATACCGTTATGTTCATCAAAAGTAAGATTTCTTTTATCTGCTTTATTTATTATTGTATTATGCCAATTTGAGTACATTTCTTTTAGCTGTTTATTTATGTTCTTGGTTATGATGTTTTGAGTATTCCTTTCAAATATACCTATACAACGATAATCATTAGGAAATTTTAATTTGTTCATAATCTACTCCTCATAACTTTTCATTGCAATAGCAATGTCATTTTTTATCTTATCCACAAGGCTTTGCGGTGAGATGACCTTGATATGCTTTGCGTACTGCAATGCCCACAACTGCATAGCAGTTTCGTTTACTTTTACTGTAACGGTTACCTCGTCGTCTGTTGCGTCGGAAAATTTTACGTCCTTGCCGAACCAATCGATTATTTCACTTACTATGTAACGCTTTGCTATGAATTTAACCGTTACGCTCTCGCCCGAAAACATATAAATATGCTCTGCCATATGCTTTGGTAAGTCGAGTCCGTGTTCAAGTCCTTTGACTTTTGACTTTGGCTTTGCAGGCGTGTCGAGCAATTTAATATCTGTAATTCTGTCTATCCTGTAATGCGCCGCATTGTCATATTTATCGTAGTTGCACACAAGATAATATCTGCCGTTCGTTGCAACAATCTGATATGGATTGATTATGTATTCGCGCACCTTGCCTTCGCTGTTTTTGCGCGGGTGGAGCTTTTTGTCAATATCATAATTATTATAGGTGAATTGCACCTGCAAACCTTTGCTGATTGCCTCGTCGAGCGTTTCAATTATGTAAAACAGCTGGCTGTTTGAAGGCTGATTTTCGGGAAGATTGCGTATGTGCTTAACCTTTGATGTAAAGTAGATATTCGACAATCCCTCAAGCTTTTCAATAAGCTCCTTGCATTGAGAATAGGGGATATGCTTTGAAAACAGCAGACTGTCGATAAGAAGCCTCAATTCTCCGCTTGTAAAGTCACGATTGAGATAGAAGTTAGAAAGTGTGTAGCTTTCTACAAGCTCACCTTCTTTATCCTTAATCATTCTAACGGATTCGCTGTACTCAATATCATATCCAAACTCAACAAGGTTCATAAGATTGCGCTTAACAGCCTTGCGGTCTGTTTTCATATTGTATTCTTTATCAAGAATTTCAACGATTTCCTTTTGGCTTAGCCTGTGGTCCTCGTCGGTATATCGCTTTAAAATATCGAGTATATTCATAATTATGAGCTTTTTAGGCTGTGCAGCATACATATAATCACCTTCGCAATAATTTTATCATTTACATATAAAATTTACAATACATAATTAAATTTGACAGCAAAATATTTTATTTTCTCCTTGTTGAACGGTTGATACCCTCAGCTATGTCATTTTGAATATCCTTGTTGATTTGGTCGTTCATTATAATCTTGTTCATATCATATCTTGAACGTCTTGACATACCCTCGCAGAACTGATCGAATATTTCCTTTTCGATTTCTTCCTTTTCTTTATGCGATTTTCCATAGCCTGCCATTGCACTAAACACAAATAAAATGCCTGCTGACACGATAGAAGCGCCGATTATCATAATCAATTCGTTTTCCAGATTCAGTCCCAGTATAAACACGAGCACTCCCACTATGATTGTAATTAATTTTGACATATTCATTTCTCCCTTGCATTAAATTTGAAATCATCAGATTTCCTTTGCAATATGAGTATATCAAATCTCGTGGGCTTTTTTCGGTACACGAGTGAGGGAGTGTAAAATAACAGACGCATTGTTTAAGTTTTAACAACCTATCAATGCGTCTGTTGTATTATTGGGATGTAAACCTCTGATACTTTGCCAGCCAATACAAATTGGCTGTTTCTCTTTCTCCGTGACGGTTTTTCGCTACAATACACTCACATGGACTTATATTAGAATGATTTTCCGAATAATAATCATCTCTGTAAAGGAATAGCACAACATTAGAATCTTGTCCTACACTACCGATGTTATCCAGGTCGGGAAGCTGTGGCCTGCGGTTCTCTCGATTTTCGACAGATCTTGGAAGCTGTGACAGAAGAATAATCGGTACATTTAAATCTTGGGCAAGACATTTGAGATTTGTTATAATTTCAGTCGTTTGCAGTGAACGGTTTTCAATTGTTTCATCACGTTGAATAAGCTGAAGATAGTCAATAACAATAAGGTCAATATTATTATATATGTTTCGCAACACCATTTCCATTTCCGAAACTGTCATACTCGGAGTATCATAAATATAGAGATTATATTCTGAAAGCGTATTATTCGCAATAAGAATTTTCATGCGTTCTTCTTCTGAGAATTTACCTGCGCGGAAGTTTCTCATTGGGATAAGTGTTTGAGAAGAGAGCAGGTGGGATGCAATGGTTTCTTTTGTGTTTTCAAGTGAAAAGAAAACAACAGTATTATTGTCAGCCGCAACATTTGCGGCAATATTCAAAGCAAAGCTTGTCTTGCCCATACCGGGTCTCGCTCCCAAAAGTATCAAATCTGAGCGGTGAAATCCCTTTGTGATTTTATCCAATTCATCAAAACCCGATTTGATAGGCAGATACTTTTTAGGATTATTATAGATTCCATTGTTTTGAAGTACATCATTTAATATTGACGAAATTTTGTATGGTTTTGGTTCAATGTGAAAACCCCTTGTTTCCATAAATTCACTCTCCTTTTTTGTTTTAATTAATTTTTGAAATAATGTAAAGCTTATCTTTACATTCATATAATAACAAAGCAGATGCACCGAAAATAGTACATCTGCTCAGACTGTAGACAAAGTCTGCAATACTGGTTCTTATTTTTTACTATAATAATACCATATTTTTTACAAATCCATAAGCTATAATAAATATACTTAGTGAAGATATAAAAACACCTTCACCCGATTATCCATTATAAAGAGACTGTTTATAATATTGAACTTTAGAACAAACTTAGACCGCTTGAAAGAGATTTTGAACCTATGTTAAGATCTTTTGGTTCAAACTCCAACTTTTCACAAATGCCTTTATATATTAAGCAGTTCAAAGATTCAAAATAAAGTAATTTATGATCAATAAAACTATCTAACGTGTAACCATCAATAATATGAGATAAACCATCTTGCTTTAATTCTACAGTAAACTCATTTCTTATTTTTTCGTCATATTGAATTGAAAAAGGTTTATTATCATATTTGTGAATGAGAGTTGAAAATCTATTCATTCCAAATACAAAATCCGGACAAGAGTGTTTATATACAATTTTATTATTAAATCTGTATTTTGAAGTTTCTATAAGCTTTTCGTAAGTTTCACTATATAAGTCAGGCAGATTAGTTAACCATTCTGATGTGATCTTATTTATGCAAGAAAGGAATTGATCTTTTTCCATTTGGCGAAGTGTGTACCATTCGTATTTCCAAACAGGAGCAATTTCTTTTATATTGCGCTTTTTTATCTCGTCTATTAAATCTATTGTTTCGATACTGTTTTTATCTAAGATTTTTGAAATAAACCTGTGTATTGAGAATGGCTTATTCTTTTCACTTTGATAGAATTTCTTAAATGTATTTATATCCCCATAAGAAAGAATGGATGATATGTCAATGGAATGCCTTGTGTGTAAGAATTGATTAATTAGGATTGATTTGAATTTAAGTTCTGACTTTGATAAACTCTCAGAAGTTAGAATGGTGTCAATATACATTAAGATTAATTTATACCTCAAATCAATCTCTTCAGTTGTAATTGTTTCTATAACCTCGTCTAAAAAATATTTATTTGTTCTTTCTATAAAAGGACATATTTTCTCTTGTAATACAATATCCGGCAGGTACATATTAGGTATTCCTTCTTCAAAAAAGCATTTTAATGCCTTGTGAACAGATTCCTTAGCATATTTCATTGGATTAATTTTGCCACCAAGAGAAATGTGATTAAATATATTTGTATTATCAAGGCTATATTCTTGAATCCCAGTATCTGCAACACCTTTTATCTGCGGATACAAAGCAAGTATTGAAGAATTCACAGGATTGCCCATCTTTTCTTTTGTCCCAATGGAGATTGGTGAATCGGATGATTTTATTCCAAATCTCCATAACTTAGGAAACATAGATTTCTTTATGTTGCAAAAATCATAGTCAAATAAATGATTTATATAATCCAAAGCATCCTGTAGTTCAATTATTTCTTCTCGACTTTTGTAACAAAAGAGCGCATTCCTTTTAGCTGAAATCCGGTTTAATTCAGCTGTGAACTGATTTATATCATTTAAAATATTCTCGTCCCCAAAAGGGTATGAAACAGTTTCGTGTCCTTCAAAATTTAAATCCATAAGGAATTCGTCTGAAAGATAAATCCAGAAAATTCTGTTCGCAGAAATATCTACAACAAAATAAATAGCTGGACTTTCCGTTACTTTCTCTTTGACGTAATATAAAAAGTTTGTTTTTAGATTATATACATACTTTCCTTTGTTTTCGCCTTGCTTATTTGGAGTTAGGTTTTCAACTTTTTTAATTTGAACAATGAATTGCTTTTTTGGTGTATGTTCTTCATCTACAAGCTCAAAAAAACCATCGTGATTTGGAGTTTTGTCATTTGCGCTAAAGAAGGTTTTTATAGTATGATTTGATTCCAAGGTTTTAGAAAGCAAATTAATAGCATCTGATTCATTGAACGCTGTTATATCATGTTTTGACATTCCCAGATTACTCATTTTATAGTCACTCGTCCTTAAATACTTATTATAAAATCATCTATTTTCTTCCAATTACCAAGAAATGCGGGCTTAAGCCCATTAGAGTTTCTTCGTGTTCGGTTGTGTGGATAATATCTAGCAGTCTATTTCTACTATCTGTATCCTTCCATTTCTCATCGAGCTTTGGTGTTATCCATATGCAACCTTCGACGGCGTGATTATCAACAACATCAAATCCGCTTTTTCTGACTTCATTTCTTAATTCGTCAATCGTATGAAAATAAGCATTTGCGATAATAAAAGGATATTCCTTTGGTCGGTTGTGTTCACCTGTTGAAAGCTCGTGTTTAAGCATATTTATATAAATATCATCATCGATAAAGTCACAGCCGTTGCCGTAAACAGAGAGTGCCCAAGTAGTAGAGCTGAATTTTGATATGCCTGCCGTAATCAGCAAACCGCCTTTTTTCAGCACACGGTATGCTTCATTCAGTGCCTTTTCACGGTCATTTCTGTTCTGTAAATGATACAGCGGTCCCATAAGCAAAACAACATCTGCGCTTTCAGCAGGCTTGTTTATTTCTCTTGCATCGCCGACTTCTGCAATGTAAGGCGTTGTCATATTATCCTTTGCGTATGCAACAGCCGTAGGCGCAAGCTCGATTAGTGTAACATCGTGACCAAGTTCCGCGAGCCACTCGGAGTATTTACCGATACCTCCGCCTATATCGTAAATTGTACTTTTCTCGGTTATGTACTTTGAAATAATCTCCTTTGAACGATAAAACTCTACTATACCCAAGCCATGTTCAAGACGATCAATTTCTGCGCCGTTATTGTAAAAATCATAAACTTCTTTTATATTTTCCATTCAATCAATCCTCTCCATACCCTCCTGTTATCTCAATAGGATTTCCATCGGGATCCATAAACGTAAAATACCAATAAGGGGAAAACACATTGAGATACCTTATAGGCGTTAATTCGGTCGCAATACCTAAACTAACAATCCTATTATATTCTTTCTGTAAATCACGAACACCTAAATTGATAAATACTTTTCTGTTATTTTCGCTGTTTACGATAGCTACCGAATCATCATATATCGGATATGATTCGCCCTTTGTTTCCTTTTGTTCGGGATGTTCGGCATCATAATAGCCGTTAAAAAGGCAAATATTCAAGCCGTCGTTATTGAAAACTGCAAAGCGTTCTCCGTTTCTTGCACTTACCTTCATATCAAGGAGCTTTTCATAAAAATTAAGAGATTTATTAAAATCCTTAACTACTAAATAAATTGAGCCGTATCGCATAACATTTACTCCTATCCGTTTAACCTCAACGTCATACCTGCTCCTAAGCTATCTGTAGGACGGGTAACAAATCCAAACTTTTTGTAAAAATCTTCTTTTCCTTTGTTGGCTATCAGAACATAGGACATAAATTCATTTTCATCTGAGTTTTCTTTCAGAAAATCAAGAATGTTATTTACAAGTTGAGTTCCGATTCCTTTTCCTTGATAATCAGGGTGAACAATCACATCTGTAATATATGCTGTATAACCAAAGTCAAATAATACTCTCGCCATACCAATTGCTTTCTCATTGTCACGTGCAACCGTGATATAGTTTGAATGTTCAAGCCCTCTTTTTGACTGCTCAAAACTTAACTTACACCAACCTACAACATCTCGCAAATTAAGATACTCTTCAACTGTCAATGAATTTAAATATGTAATCATAATAATTGTTCCTTGTTTGTTTATTTTATCATTTTATTAACAAGTTCCGTATTTCTGGCAGTTAATTCCACCCACGCAGGGCGAAAGCCGCTTTTGATTGCATTGCGTACCGATTTGATGTTAGACCAAGCGGCGCAATAGAAAGGCACCTTGCCGAGCTTTAAGATTTCAAGGGGTAATTTGCTTGTCAAGGCAGAAGCAACGCCTTTTCGTCTGTATTCGGGGAGTACATCAACACCAATTTGATACATCGTTTCGCAATCGGCGGAACAGCCTACAAGCCCTATAAGTTTGTTGTCATCATATGCACCAACCGCCAGAACATCTCTTTCTCTATCGTCAAATGTCAGACAATTGTTCCACTGATCCAAATACAAATCTGCAAAATCCTGTTTCTTCAAAACACGTAGCTCATATCCGCAATCAAGCTCTTTCAGTTTGGTGACATCAGGCAGGAAATACTCCGCCATAAAGCAGACCTTTAAATCGAATGGTGCAAGCAGTTCATTCAGCACATTGATATTCGGTGTTTCAAAGCAACGGTACTCAAGGTATTTGTTAATATATTTTGTAACAACAGCTTTCGTTCTTTCGCTTGTTTGAGCAACTATATTATTGCCGTATGAAACGAGGTCGCACTCCAAAGGCAAAGGTATGTATTTCCTTGCTTTTGGGTTTACTCTGGATATCGACACAATGTTGTGTTCAGCTAAAAAATCTTCTGTTTCGCAGTTGCAGTCATATGCCGACTGCTGTAATGCGATTTCTAATATATCTTTATTTGTCATTTTCATTACCTAACCTATGTATCATAATATACTCCTGCCGGTTTTCGTCAATGATATCAAAACCGACCTTTTGGTACATTCGGACAGCATAGTTTTTCTTTTGAACGGCAAGAGAGGCTTTTGGATAATCCAGTTCTTTCAAATGTTCAAGCATTCTGTTCATCAGTGCAGTGCCTATCCCCATTTTTTGATATTTGTCAAAAACCGAGATGGCAAATTCAACTGTAACATTGTCAATACTGCCGTAGCCGTTGATATTACGCACCCATACTGCACCAACAATCTTGCCGTTAGCCTCAGCACAAAAGCAATAATCGTCCTTTTGTTTTCCAAAGTCCTTTATGTAAACCTGAAGTTCAGGCTTATTGATAATTGATTTCGGTGCTAAGTTTGTTTTGTCAGGCTGATAAATTGCCTGATACAAAAAATCATTAAGCAGGTGATATTCATCTGTTCTCATTTCTCTTATGGTGTAATCCATTTTTACCTCGTCATTGTTTTAATCTGCCATAAGCGTTTCGGATAGCTCCGCCTGAAAGGATATGATTTTTCATATTTCTTTGCAGAGATGTGTTTTCAGGCAAGGAGTGGTAATCGGTTGATTTTGTGTTATATAGCCATTCAATAAACCCAGTATCGGCCTCTCCTTCATCGAAAATTTCAAATCTGTTTTGGAAACTTATGATATTAGAATTTTCACTTAGCATACCTTTAAGCTGACTGTCAAAAAGCCAAGAGTGACAGCGGTATTCGCAATCTGCTAACTCAGGATAATGCTCCGAAAAAAATTTCTTTGCGCTCGTCAATGATTTATCTATAGCAGACGGAGAAAAATCAGCGTCAGAGGGAATATGAAGTCCGATAACTACTTTTTCATCAGTATGCTTCATTTCATATTCAAGCGCCCCGATTCTGAACAGGTGACAACTTGCTTGCCGAGTTGTCCACCAATATCTGTCAAAATAAACTCTGCCTGTCATTTTGTAGGTTTCATCAATAAAGCGTGTGTAACATTTCATAGTGGCAAAATATATCTCGTCGCCTATTCCTTTTTCATTGTAAATATCATAAATGTCAACCGAAGCTTCCAGCATACAAGCCAGTATTTTGATATTATCCTCATCAGGATTGAGAATAGTTTGCAGTTCAATTAGAGCTTCACTCATTTTTTCATAGGTCAGAAAATCTTTTAACTGTTTATCAACTGTGTCAAAGTTGAAGTTGTCGGCGAAATTAAGCACACGGATTTTAATTTCGGGTTGCAGATTTATTTCATTACAAAGCGTTAAAATATCCATAATGAATTACCCCTTATACTTCCGCATAATTTCATAAATCATAAAAGTACCGTTGCCAATATCATACTTAACGTGCTTTACAGTTCTGAAACCTCGATTTTCATAAAATATGCAGGCAGGCAAGGACGCGTCAAGCTCACAGTAATCATTTTCGGAGATAATCTCTTTTTCAAGCTCATTCATAATATAACTGCCAAAGCCCTGACCTTGGAATTCGGGCAGGACATAGATTCTTGTGAGGTGATTACCTGTATGACTGCCTGTGCCGATAATCTCGCCGTCCTTTTCCAAAACGCTGATTCTGCTTTGCTCAATATCTTTGATTATATTATCAATACTGTGGAGTCTACTGAAAAAGCCAATAACCGCCGTTGTGTAGTAATCGGGATAAATTTCTGCTATTGTATGCTGAACAATACAGTATACTATCTCGGCTTCATCAAGCGTTGCTTTTCTGTATTGGAGACACATTTTTACTCTGCCCTTCATTATAATTTTAATACTGAATCAAAAATCTATTTTTCTAAATCATAGACTTATAATTCAACCAACTTACTATCCTTAAAATAATAAATATTTTCTTTCTTAAATCCATATATCGAGCCTTCAGTGCATATGTGAGGCTCAAATGTAAAATACTTTACTTCTCTTAATTTTTTAGTGTTTTCTTTTTCAATATAAATTCTTTCGTTTTTGTTTTTAACGATTGAATGACCTAAATTACCGAGAAAATCTAAATTTATGTAACCTTTGGTTTTGATTAATTCATTAATATGATAGTAAAGTTCCTCAAATGATGTGTCGGGTGTCGCAAAGGCTTTCAGCTCGCTGTGGAGAGCTTCTTCCATAAGCAGACCGTTGTGCCACTCGGTATTTTGTATACTTTCATTACCGCTCACTGCTTTGCCGTCTTCAATAATGATGGTTCGTGCATAATCACCCCAGATATTATTGTTCTGCGGGCTTAAATCAATCGTGATGATATCGTTTTCCGCAATCACCTTATCAGAGGTAACGTAATCTCTGCCCGAAACAGAAACCGTGGTTTCGTTACCGCTAAATACGAACGCGCCTATATTCCAATACCAAAATGAATCTGCACCCAATTCAAACATTTTATCCTCGCATATTTTACGAACTTCTTGCAAATTCATATTTGGTTTGATTACAGTTTTTATATATTCTATTGTGTTCTTTGCAATTGCCTGCACTTCACTGTATGTCATATTATTACCACCTTAGTTTATTATCTAAATTCTATCACCAAAACAATAATATAGCAATTATTTTGAGAATAAAAATGTTAAATATATTCCGAATATATTCAATTGACAGCGAAGCAATGATATGGTTTTAAACTCAGACCATATCCTTGTTATTTTTGCAATTCTTCCTTTAATTGTTTTAGAATTTTCTTTATCTTCTTTTCTGCACCCTCGGTTGTCAGACCGACTCTTAATGATGCTTCGCGTATTGTCATTTTTTCCTTGCTTTTCAGACAGTCGGGGCAGATACCAAATACTAATTCAATCAGTCTTAAATCTTGTGGCTTGAGTTTACTCAAAGCTGTTTTTAATTTTTTTCGCTGTTCGTTTTTGAAATATATATCTTCGGGGGATAGTGTATCAATTTCAACATCAGTGATTGAAGAATTGAAATAGTTTTCATTATCTTGATTTTGAATATCAAGATTGCTGTTCTGCTTAAACCGAGTCGAAGTAATGATGCAGTTCTGCACTGTATTTTCTGAAATATTTAGTTCCTTTGCAATATCTGCAATCACTTTTTCAAGTGGTTTGCTTTTCGGTTGTTGTGAGTACAGCAATGCTACTTTCCGTAAATTCTGATACAGATTATCATTATCAATATGTATATTACCGCAGACAGTACGGACATATTCGTGCCACGCCTTGAGTAATTTGTATTTTATGAGTTGCAGTAAAGGTATATCCGAATCATAGCTTTGCAGTTCGCTCCACAGCAGAGATGAAAAGATTTGTTTCAAGTCGTCAATTCTATTACTATCCAAACCGTATTTCTTTATAAACAGTTGAGCGTTTCTGTTGAGTACAGGCTCATAATAATAAAGAAGTTCAATAAAGTATTTTTCGTCTTTTGTTTCTCTGTAGCGTATAAAATAATCATTCAAGTTATCAAGCCTGATTGGAACATAATCAAGCTGATACATTTTATTTTCCTTAATCTTTCATAGCCTCCTCATATATTTTTGAAAGTTCCATATCTTTTTTATATTGATTTTCAGCATAGTCAAAATCAACATTAGCTAAATTAAAATAATAATCAATAAGCTTCTTTGCCTTGGCAGATACATTCGTACTGTATTTGCTGAGGCTTTTATTTTTGCGGATAGAATCGTAACGATTCTTCCATAGAACATAATATGGACTGTTGGATTTTCTCTGCTTTTTCATTTTTCTTTTTGTGACTTCCGGGTGCTTTGCAATGTACGAACAAGGCACACCGTACTTCTTATTTACCGTACTGCAATAAAGTTGATTACGTGCTGTGGTCATAAAGAAATATCTGTTGCAAATATCGCATCTCCAAAGATAGTGACCGTGAATATAGCCTTCAAATAAATCCGTCATCAGAAAGTCTTTGAGATTATTATAATAAACCTTTCGAAAAATCTTACTTGTGCCGTTTGCAGATTCTATCACTGGGATTATTGTGGCTCTTGTGCCGAAAGGGTGTCTGTTAACTTCAAATATAAAATTCATATACGGATCGTTAATAAAAGTGTTGAAAGCTTCTGCGAGTTCAGTTTTTGTTCGTGCGTTGTTTTTTACTATTTTATTTGTAATCTGAAACACGACCGATGAGTAATACTTGACTTCCTTTACAGCCGATGAAATATAAAATCCGATTGAGAAAGCCGTTTCCAAATCAATAGATGCTTTGATTAACTCGTCTAATTTTTTTGAAATCTTTATTCTATATTCATTCTTTGTGAATCGGTCATATTCTTCATAAAACTTGATTTTTTCTTCTGTGAAAAGCTTATTGATTTCCTCTTTACATTTCTTGATATCAAATATTTTAAAGATTTCATATTTACTCAAAACATCAATAGCTGAAATTATTTTTGCATAATAATCTAAAAATTCAGTTCTGATAAAATCCTTGTTTAATAATTCTTCTGTGAAATCTCTTAAATCTTCAAAAATACTTTCATCAATAAATCTACTGTCAGTGTCCATTACAAGAAAACTTGTGTAACCGATAGGATATTCTTTTTCGCTGAGTGCAAACTTATCTTCCCTATATGTGACATTGAAAAGATTACTTGTATTCAGCTTATTTAATACATTTTCTTTTAAGTCCATAGTATCAACTCCGTTTATATTATATCACTTTGCCAATAAAATCACAAGTACATAGGAAAGCAAATTATACTGTCACGGACTTTTACGGATTTTTAAAAATTTCTGACATTTATATATTGGGAGCAAAAAGCTTTCAATATTTTACGGAAGGAGTTGTTATAGTGCGTAACAACAAAAAACTAACTGTCATTGACGGTGAAACATTAATGGATATGCGAATCAAGCCAATAAGCTTTTGCATTGACTCGTTGCTTCCGCAGGGTGTATCTCTGCTCTGCGGGGCTCCGAAAATAGGTAAGTCGTGGTTAGTGCTTGATTGGTGTGTTCGCATAGCCAAAGGAGAGGAGGTGTGGAATTTTAAGACTGCGAAAGGAACTACCTTGTATCTTTGTCTTGAGGATAACCTGAGCAGAATTCAACAAAGACTGAATGAAATTACAGACGAAGTATCTTGTAATGTTTTCTTTGCAACATCATCGTGTCCGATGTCGGACGGACTTGCAGAACAGATTGAAAGTTTTGTCGCAGAGCATAAAGATACGGTTCTTGTTGTGATTGACACTTTTCAAATGATACGAAGTAAAAATAAGGATACTACTTACGCAAATGATTATCAGGAAATTGAGGAGCTGAAAAAATTAGCAGACAAGCTAAAAATTTCTCTTCTGCTTGTACATCATCTGCGCAAGCAGGGTGACAATGATCCTCTGAATAAAATCTCAGGAACGACAGGAATCAGCGGTGCGGTTGATACTACATTTATTCTTGATAAGAGCAAGCGCAGTCAGAACAACGCAACAATGATTTGCACGGGCAGGGATATTGAATACAGAGAGTTGGAACTGAACTTTTCAAAAGACAATCATATATGGGAATTAGTTTCAGACAGTGTCGAAAGTCCTGAAATACTTTTGCCGGATGAGATGATTCAGCTTATTGAGTTTATGAAAAAGTTA
The DNA here is from genome assembly GCF_024433635.1 of Ruminococcus sp. zg-924. GTDB lineage: Bacteria > Bacillota > Clostridia > Oscillospirales > Acutalibacteraceae > UBA7067. The sequence continues at coordinate 164,222 of NZ_WNJZ01000002.1, forward strand.
AAAATCTTCAAAGGTACGAATACCGAATTCGCAGAAGAATTTAATTCTTTCTGCCGTAATGAAATCTCTGCAAAAGCGTTAAAGCAGATGATGAATAAATGGCGTTACGAATTGGAGGATAATGATATTTTCTTTAGCTCATACAGAAGTAACGGCAAAAGGTTTGTAAATGTTCACTATATTCCTAATAGTGACTCAAGTGCCGTAAGTGACGGAAATATTAATAGTGCCAAAACTTGCGTTCCTTTCGTCACTTGCGACCCTGAAGAGCCGTGTCAAGCAACGTGAGCCGATTTGTACGATTTTTCTGCCGAGGGCGAGAAAGTACCCGGCTGCAAGTAAAAAACAAAATCTGGGCGAATTTTCGGCAGAATTAAAAATTTATTTTTAGAAGCGAAGGTTTGGGCTACATTTCCCGGACTTGTCCGGGGCAAGCAGAGCGCCCGGCTGTCCGCCGAACGCTTAAAATCGGGCAGAAGCCCGAACCCACTTTTAATACGGAGGTGTATAAAAACATAGAAAAGCGTAAACGAAATCAGACATTGAGTATCAGATTAACTCAATCTGAAAAAACGGCGTTATTATCAAAAGCCCAAAAATCCAAATTAACATTGACCGATTACATTTTGAAATCTTCATTACAAACCGAAATCAAGGTTGTTGATTTGCAACCATTGCTTATTGAAATGAAAAGGATTGGTAACAATCTGAATCAGATAGCAAGAAAGATAAACAGCGGTGCTTTTTGCTCGTATAATTTTGCAGAAGTAATCGCTATGCAAAGAAAAACCTATGATGCAATCATAAAACTGTCGGGGGATAAGTAATGGCTACCGTGACATATATTCGTGAGTCGAAGCAATCAATAAGTGCGATGAAAGGTGTTATTGATTACTGCTGTCAGGATAAAAAAGTCTACGATGAAACTTCAAATCTAAGGCTTGTCAGCGGAGTTAACTGCGACGGTAAAAATGCTTTTTCAGAATTTCTTGCAACAAAGAAATTATATAAAAAGACTGACGGTATGAATTTCTATCAATATGTTCAGTCCTTCTCGCCCGAAGAAAATATTACTCCGCAACAAGCTCATGAGGTTGCATTAGAGTTTGCCGAAAAAGCTTGGCAAGGATATGAAGTTCTGGTCGCAACTCATTGTGATGCACAGCATATTCATTCTCACTTTGTAATCAACTCGGTCGGCTTTGAAAACGGTAAAAAGCTTCGTCAGAATCCAAACACGCTCAAATCGTTACGAGCCTTGAGTGATGAGATTTGCAGACAATATAATCTTTCAACTCTTGAACCCTACAGTAAAGATGGCATAAAAATCTCAACAAGAGAATACCGCACGGCAGTAAAAGGTCAGAGCTGGAAATTCAAACTGATGAACGACATAGACAAAGCTATGAACATAAGCGGCAGCAAGGAAGATTTTATAAAGGCAATGTTAATTATGGGTTACTCGGTAATCTGGACGGACGATAGGAAATACATCACCTATCAATGCCCGAACAAAATGAAATGCAGAGATATTAAACTGCACAACGAAAAATATTTGAAAGGAAGTATGGAAAATGAATTCAGATACAGGCAAAAGCAATATTTTAGACAACCTCAAGCAGAGGAACAGCAATTCACTGACGGCGATAGAGCTACTATCGGGAGAAACGAAAGTGATTTCGATTCCGTCACAGGTCAGAGAGGAAGAACTCAATCTGTTGAGAACGGCTATAACCTTTCAGCCGGAGCTGTACAACCTGATTTCAAAAATCTCAACGGACGACCAGATGGTGGAGTATCTGGAGAGAATTCTGGAAATCAACAAAGACAATATGGAGTTAATCTCAAAGAATTGTCAGGCGGAGCTAAAGAAAGTTTCGGAACAGACTTTGAAAGAAATCAGGTCGGTGCAAACGCAGATGACCGAATCAATCCAACAGGCTGGGAAGAATCAAGAAGAATTTTTGAACAATACCTTGCAAAAAGGTCAGGAACTCGAATCAGCAATAGCGTCACAAGTGAAAAGGTCAACTCTGTTGACAACCTTAAAATGGATAGCAATAACAATACTGTCCTCGGCAGTATCAACTCTCTTGCTGAATCACTTTCTCGGATAATAGAAGATGAAGAAGAACGCAGAAAGCGGATTGAAGCCGAGCAAAACGGTAGTGATATTGGTACTTTGCTTGGACTTGCTATAGGTGTGTTTGCAGAAGCAATATCAAAAGAGGACAATAATTATGATGAAGAACTTGATAACATTCCTACTATTCAAATGTAGTCGGAGAAAGGAGGACTATGAGCAGAAAATCAGAACCTGTAATAATCGAATCTGTTTTTTACAACTACACAGGAACAGACGAACAATTCAATACATTTCTGAAAAGCGTAATCAAAGATTATATTTCGGAAAATAATCTGTTGCCCGATGATGAAAATATTATTGATAAAAAGTCAGCTTGATAGCTGGATATTAGGAACGAGTTGTGATATGTTGTGGTTGCACCGAGGTGGTGTGACCGCAACATTCAGATAATAAAACGGAGAGGAGAATCAAAATGAAAGTGTGGCTATATTACAGACTGTCAAAAGATGAAGATACCGAGCTTAACTCATTGACAAATCAGAGGAATATATTAATCGAATATGCGAAAGCGAACAATCACGAAATCGTAGGCGAGTCCTATGATGATAATGTTTCGGGTATGCACTTCAATCGTGAAGGCATTAATAAAATCTATGAAGAGGTTGAGAAGAAAAGCTTTGAAACTATACTTGTAAAGGATATGTCACGGCTCGGCAGGCACAAAACTCAGACAGCAATATTTATAGACTACCTAAGGGAAAACGGAATCAATGTAGTTTCCGTCACTGAAAATCTTGACACAGGAAACGAATCGGACGATTTGATAATCGGCTTCAAAGGCTTGTTCAATGATATGTATGCACGAGATATTTCTAAAAAGGTGCGAGCAGGAATGAATCAAAAACTAAAGGACGGTCTTGTCCTGACACCACCGATGGGATATTTTAAGGACAAGAATACAAATGAAATAGTTATAGTTGAGGAACACGCAGAAATTGTCCGTAAAATTTTTGATATGTATCTAAGCGGTTACGGCTTCAATGCTATAGCGAAAATTTTGAACGATGAAGGTGTGAAATCCCCTGCTTACTATCAGAAAAAGCTATTCGGTAAAAATCTCGGCTACAACAAACCCGAAATAGGTAGAAGGTACCTGTGGGATGACAAAGGTGTCAAGAGAATTCTGGAAAATGAATTTTACATAGGCACTGTGGTTAATCACAAGACCTACAACAATAAAATCAATCACATCAGAAAGGATATTCCCGAAGAGGAACAATACAGACATGAAAATATTGTACCTGCCATTATCGATGATGATAAGTGGAAGCAGGTACAATTTTTAATCTCAGATAAAGTTAAAAGAAATATAAGAGCAGGAAGTAACAAACCCTGTCACAGATATGCAGGACTTCTCAAATGCGGCGACTGCGGCTCGTGCTTTGTATGCAAGACGAGGAAATGGCGTGAACATCCTGATAGGATTGAATATGTCTGCAACGGCTATCACCGATATGGCAAGGAGAATTGCAGTCCGCATAGGGTGAACGAAAGAAATCTTGATGAGCTGATATACAAGGAAATTCTTGCGGTTAAGGACTCTGCAATTGAAAATTACAAGTCCATTGAAACCGATGTTAAGAAATGGATGAAGAAGAAAAACACGGTCAATAACAAGCTGAAAAAGCTGGAAGGTAAACTTGAACAGCGCAGGAGCGACCAAAAAGAGATTCTCCTTGAACGCATTAGGGACAAAGAACACGCTGAAATCTATACCGAAATGCTTGAAGCCTGCGAAAGAGATATTCAAAAGATAAACGAAGAAATTGAGTCTATCAAGGACTACAATACAACGATTAAAAAGCGTAAGTCGGAGTTGAAGAAAACGGTTGACCTGATAGAAGAAATTATCAAAGACGGAGCAATAAGCGACGCAAATTTACGGTTGCTGGTTGATGAAATCAAAATATACGAGAACGATAAAAAACTGAGGATAGAAATTAATCTCAAAGCCAAATTCACAAAACATTATGAGATTTACGGAGAAAGTGGTGTGGAGCATAATCTCAAATTGCAAGGGTAAAAATGATTGGCAGACGCACGACCTTGATGATTTTGGAGTTATGATAATTTCATAATTTATCAGAAGCAAATTTGTAGTAAATATACAAGAAAACTCAACCCAAAGGTTATGCGTCTGCCAAGAATTTAAACAAATAAAAATGAAAAAAGCCCAATAAAATCGAGCTTTTTGTGGTGCAGGTGTTCATAACGGACTTGATTAAAAAGTATTGAAATATCCAGCAGAAACACACATATTTTTCATCCACACATTTGTGTATTTCAAGGTTTCTGCGTAAAATAAAATTACAGAAACGAGGAAACAAGATTATGTCAAAAATTATGGAAGAATTCTATTACGATAACATCGATCCCAAAGCACGAAGCACAAAGCAGAACAAAACAGTTCAAAAGCAGATGGAAGTTCTGATGCTCAATGAGGAATTTCTAACCGAAGCACTCACGGATGAAAATAAAAAGAAGTTTCTTGATTTCGTTAATGCTTGGAGTATTATCAACGGAGAATCGAGTCTTGACAGCTTTATTATGGGATTTCGATTGGGAGCCAACTTTACATACGATACTTTCGTATCAACTGAGGCACCGTTTAAGGATTTGTTGAAGGAGTAAAAAATATGTCAAAGAAGTATTACATAGCTCTTGATGGTTATGAGCGAGGAATAATTATCAACTGCCTCAATGAAAAGCGAAACAAACTTATTGTAGACGGCAAATACACCAATGTGATTGATGAAGTGTTACTCAAAATCCTTAACGCAAAACAAAAGAATTTCAAAGTAATTTACAAGGAGGCTTGATTATGGAAAAGCGTATTTACAATGAGCAACATGCATCAGCTTTACATTACAAGGCGATTATTATTTGCCCAATCTTGAACTTTCCAAACAAGAAGACAAGCCTATCGGTTTGTGGGAACATTGCCATTTATGTTATATCAAGCGACATAAAAAAGTATTATACACTAACCTTCTAACAAGCGGTAAACTAAACAGCTACCTTGCTGAACTCTACAAGCAGGCTGAGGATATGTTTCTTTGTATTGTAGAACAGATAGCAGAGCGTGAGGGTGTAACCGAACAACTCAAAGCTAACAATCAAATGGAATGGGTTGCTCGAATGAATAACATCCGAAGCAAAGCAACAGAACTCGTAAAAAAGGATATGATTTACGTATAATTAAACAGGAGGGAATCTTTAACAAGATTTCTTCCTGTTTCCTTTTAAGTACACATCACGAATTTACATTGTTGTATGTGTTAAAATGATATGAACCAATAAAAAGAGAAGTAACTTCAAAATATGGTATAATGGATTAGCTACAAAACATTAACCAAGAAAGAAGTACTTCTCATGAATATATTAACACAAGAAGCAA
>NZ_WNJZ01000030.1 GCF_024433635.1 Ruminococcus sp. zg-924
AGCACCCTGAAAACTGAATAAAGATTTAGAAAAGAAGAAACATTGCACTGAGTTAACCAAAAGGACTGTGGTCAAGCCCTCGACCTATTAGTACTGCCAAGCTGAATGCCTCACGGCACTTACACACGCAGCCTATCAACCTCGTAGTCTTCAAGGGGTCTTACTCGATTAACTCGATGGGATATCTTATCTTGGAGCCGGCTTCACGCTTAGATGCTTTCAGCGTTTATCCGTTCCGCACATAGCTGCCCAGCTGTGCCACTGGCGTGACAACTGGTGCACCAGCGGTGCGTCCATCCCGGTCCTCTCGTACTAAGGACAGAGCTCCTCAAATATCCTGCGCCCACGACAGATAGGGACCGAACTGTCTCACGACGTTCTGAACCCAGCTCGCGTACCACTTTAATCGGCGAACAGCCGAACCCTTGGGACCGAATACAGCCCCAGGATGTGATGAGCCGACATCGAGGTGCCAAACCTCCCCGTCGATGTGGACTCTTGGGGGAGATCAGCCTGTTATCCCCAGGGTAGCTTTTATCCGTTGAGCGACGGCATTTCCATTCACATACCGCCGGATCACTAACTCCTACTTTCGTACCTGCTCGGGCCGTCACCCTCGCAGTTAAGTTGGCTTGTGCGTTTACACTCAAAAGCACGGTTTCCGTCCGTGCTGAGCCAACCTTTGAGCGCCTCCGTTACTCTTTCGGAGGCGACCGCCCCAGTCAAACTGCCCGCCTAACAATGTCCCCCGACCAGATTCATGGCCGCAGGTTAGAATTCCAGCAATCTAAGAGTGGTATCCCAACGTCGACTCCACATACACTGGCGTGCATGCTTCCTTGTCTCCCACCTATCCTGTACATAGATTACCGAAACCCAATATTAAGCTGCAGTAAAGCTCCATGGGGTCTTTCCGTCTTGTCGCAGGTAACCGGCATCTTCACCGGTACTACAATTTCGCCGGGCAGGTAGTTGAGACAGTGCCCAGATCGTTACACCATTCGTGCGGGTCGGAACTTACCCGACAAGGAATTTCGCTACCTTAGGACCGTTATAGTTACGGCCGCCGTTTACCGGGGCTTCAATTCAGAGCTTGCACTCCTCCTCTTAACCTTCCGGCACCGGGCAGGTGTCAGCCCCTATACTTCATCTTTCGATTTGGCAGAGACCTGTGTTTTTGCTAAACAGTCGCCTGGGCCTATTCTCTGCGGCTCACTTGCGTGAGCACCCCTTTTCCCTAAGTTACGGGGTCAATTTGCCGAGTTCCTTAACTACCTTTCTCCCGTTGGCCTTAGAATTCTCTTCCTGTCCACCTGTGTCGGTTTGCGGTACGGGCACCTTAGATATCCACAAAGCTTTTCTCGCCCTAATCTAAACATACTTCCCTACTATATTTCAGTCCCTTACGCCCGGGTAAACCATCTCCCGGGATATGCCCTTCTTAGGTGTCCCTTTGCTTAAATCTTTCGGTGGTTACGGAATATCTACCGTATGTGCATCGACTACGCCTTTCGGCCTCGCCTTAGCTCCCGACTTACTTGGAGCGGACGAACCTTCCTCCAAAAACCTTAGACTTTCGGCCAATATGATTCTCACATATTTCTCGCTACTTATTCCGGCATTCTCACTTCTGTAAAGTCCACCGCCGCTTTCGCTACGACTTCTCCCCTTACAGAACGCTCTCCTACCATACCTTACGGTATCCCAAGCTTCGGTGTATAGTTTAGCCCCGTTAAATTTTCGGCGCAGAGTCACTCGACCAGTGAGCTATTACGCACTCTTTTAATGAGTGGCTGCTTCTAAGCCAACATCCTGGTTGTCTGGGCAACTCCACATCCTTTTCCACTTAACTATACTTTGGGACCTTAGCTGTGGGTCTGGGCTGTTTCCCTTTTGACAATGAAACTTATCTCCCACTGTCTGACTCCCGAAAAACAATTATCTGGCATTCTTAGTTTGATAAGGTTCAGTAACCTCTCGGCCCCTAGCCTATTCAGTGCTTTACCTCCAGTAATCTATTTCGAGGCTAGCCCTAAAGCTATTTCGGAGAGAACCAGCTATCTCCGGGTTCGATTGGAATTTCTCCGCTATCCACAGCTCATCCGCTACCATTTCAACGGGAGTCGGTTCGGCCCTCCATGGAGTTTTACCTCCACTTCAGCCTGGCCATGGATAGGTCACCCGGTTTCGGGTCGAATACATCTGACTTCGTACGCCCTATTAAGACTCGCTCTCGCTACGGCTTCACACCTTAAGTGCTTAACCTTGCCAGATACATTCACTCGCCGGACCATTCTACAAAAGGTACCCGATCACCCTTTGACGGGCTCTCGGTGCTTGTAAGCACAAGGTTTCAGGTTCTTTTTCACTCCCCTCCCGGGGTGCTTTTCACCTTTCCTTCACAGTACTGTTCTCTATCGGTCATCAGGTAGTATTTAGGCTTGGAGGATGGTCCCCCCATCTTCCCACGGGGTTTCACGTGTCCCGCGGTACTCTGGATACAGCCGGCTGTTCTCACCTTTCGCATACAAGACTCTCACTTTCTTTGGTGGGCCTTCCCATGCCCTTCTGCTAGGCTTAAACATGCTTCTTGCTGTCCGAACCCCGAAAGTATTACTACTCTCGGTTTGGCCTCTTCCGCTTTCGCTCGCCACTACTAGCGGAATCTCGGTTGATTTCTTTTCCTCGCCCTACTTAGATGTTTCAGTTCAGGCGGTTCCCCTCATATACCTATTTATTCAGTATATGATGACCAGACATGACTCTGGCCGGATTTCTCCATTCGGACATCCACGGATATAACGCCCACTTACGGCTCCCCGTGGCTTTTCGCAGTTCGTCGCGTCCTTCTTCGGCTCCTGATGCCAAGGCATTCCCCTTGTGCTCTTTGTAGCTTGACCATGTGTTCTCTTTTGGTTCTTCTTGCTTTCGCTTTCTGCTTCAGCGCAATTGTAGTAATTTTACCTTTATCTTTGAGTTTCAAAAATTATTGTCTAATTACATCCTTCTTGCTTTTCTGCTTCTTTATTCAGTTTTCAAAGTGCTTCATTTCGTCTTGCCTTTGCAAGACTGGTGGGCTTAAGTGGACTCGAACCACCGACCTCACGCTTATCAGGCGTGCGCTCTAACCGGCTGAGCTATAAGCCCATATTCCCGGCTGTTCTTTTCACTCCAGCCTTCTTTTACCCTCTCGGGTTGGTGGAGATAAACGGGATCGAACCGTTGACCCCCTGCTTGCAAAGCAGGTGCTCTCCCAGCTGAGCTATACCCCCGTATATCTGCTTCAAAGTCTTTTGGTTTTACCTCAAGACCCTGAAAATTAAACAACGCTCTCTTTTGCTCCGTAATCCTGACCTTGGATTTTGAACTTGCGTTCTTGCTCCATAGAAAGGAGGTGATCCAGCCGCACCTTCCGATACGGCTACCTTGTTACGACTTCACCCCAGTCGCCAATCCTACCTTCGGCAGCGTCCTCCTTGCGGTTAGACTACTGACTTCGGGTATTACCGGCTCCCATGGTGTGACGGGCGGTGTGTACAAGGCCCGGGAACGTATTCACCGCAGCATTCTGATCTGCGATTACTAGCAATTCCAACTTCATGTAGGCGGGTTGCAGCCTACAATCCGAACTGGGACCGTTTTTGGGGGTTTGCTCTGCCTCGCGGCTTTGCTTCCCTCTGTTTACGGCCATTGTAGTACGTGTGTAGCCCAGGTCATAAGGGGCATGATGATTTGACGTCGTCCCCACCTTCCTCCGTTTTGTCAACGGCAGTCCTGTTAGAGTGCTCTTCCGTAGCAACTAACAGCAAGGGTTGCGCTCGTTGCGGGACTTAACCCAACATCTCACGACACGAGCTGACGACAACCATGCACCACCTGTCTCGACTTTCCCCGAAGGGCACCTAATGTATCTCTACTTCGTTAGTCGGATGTCAAGACCTGGTAAGGTTCTTCGCGTTGCTTCGAATTAAACCACATACTCCACTGCTTGTGCGGGCCCCCGTCAATTCCTTTGAGTTTCAACCTTGCGGTCGTACTCCCCAGGTGGATTACTTATTGTGTTAACTGCGGCACGGAAGGGGTCAGACCCCCCACACCTAGTAATCATCGTTTACAGCGTGGACTACCAGGGTATCTAATCCTGTTTGCTACCCACGCTTTCGTGCCTCAGCGTCAGTTAAAGCCCAGCAGGCCGCCTTCGCCACTGGTGTTCCTCCCGATCTCTACGCATTTCACCGCTACACCGGGAATTCCGCCTGCCTCTACTTCACTCAAGCTAGACAGTTTCAAATGCAGCTTACGGGTTGAGCCCGTACATTTCACATCTGACTTGCCTTGCCGCCTACGCACCCTTTACACCCAGTAAATCCGGACAACGCTTGCTCCCTATGTATTACCGCGGCTGCTGGCACATAGTTAGCCGGAGCTTATTCGTTAAGTACCGTCACTTTATTCGTCCTTAACAAAAGAAGTTTACAATCCGAAAACCGTCTTCCTTCACGCGGCGTTGCTGCGTCAGGGTTTCCCCCATTGCGCAATATCCCCCACTGCTGCCTCCCGTAGGAGTCTGGGCCGTGTCTCAGTCCCAATGTGGCCGTTCAACCTCTCAGTCCGGCTACCGATCGTCGCCTTGGTGGGCCGTTACCCCTCCAACTAGCTAATCGGACGCGAGTCCATCTTTCAGCGGATTGCTCCTTTGATATTAGAGCCATGCGACCCTTATATGTCATGCGGTATTAGCAATCTTTTCAGATTGTTATCCCCCTCTGAAAGGCAGGTTACTCACGCGTTACTCACCCGTCCGCCACTAAGCTATATCAATTTCATACCGAAGTATTCTTTCAATATAGCTCCGTTCGACTTGCATGTGTTAGGCACGCCGCCAGCGTTCGTCCTGAGCCAGGATCAAACTCTCTAAAAAATTGTATCATAACACCGTAGTGTTAAAATCTTTTAAAAAAGCTCTTTAGCTCATTCTCTGATACGCTTGCGTATCTTTGACATTTGTTGTGTTGTCTTCACTGTAATTTTGAGTAAACTCAAATTAATTACGGGTTAATTGATTGCGTTGTTTAATTTTCAAGGTCCTGTTCTGAACACAAGATTTTGCGATTCCCAAGCCGTTTTTTACAACTTTTTGTGTTGCTCTCG
>NZ_WNJZ01000031.1 GCF_024433635.1 Ruminococcus sp. zg-924
AGTAGAAAATACAACAAATTTCCTATGCGTCCTCTTAATTGGAAATCTCCTGCTGATTATATTAACGCTTTTATTTCTAATGGCGAAGTTTTCTAATTTTGTAACACATCATTGACAAACCTACAAATTTTGTAACCAATTTTGTGGGGGAAAATGGGGATAATAGGCTTATAGGTATGCTTGCCGCAGGCGTAAGTATGGATGCGTATACGGCAGGAGGAAAATGAAGAAAGAAAATGAAGAATTAATGTTTTTATTCAAAGATACAGTTTCATACGTCCTTTCATAACTGTATTCGGCGTGAATTTTAAGGCTTTTGAGCATTAATGACGAAAATTGGAAGAAAACGAAAAAATCTTTTAAAAAGTTGATAGAAAATGATTGACAATGAATGAAAATGATGATATTATTTAATCACAGAAGGAAAATACACAAAAATTATTCAAAAATAAACGTGAAAGGGGTTGGTTTGATGCTTTCGGAAGAAAGATACGCAGCAATAGTTCAGTTTCTTGATGAGAAAAAGGCAGCAACGGTAACGGAGCTTGCAGCTTGGCTTAACACCTCGGAATCGACAATAAGGCGAGATTTGAATACCCTTGATGAAATTGGGAAGATTAATAAGGTTCACGGCGGGGCAATGGCGCTTGAAAGCAGAATTAGTTCTGTGGACGAAGATTTCGAGAGCAAGACGCATAAGAATATTGCAGAGAAAAAAATGATTGCAGAATATGCAGCAACCTTAATTAATGATAACGACATTGTTTTTATTGACGCAGGTACAACAACGCAGACTTTGATTGATTGTCTTGACACAAGCCTTAAGACGGTGTTCGTTACAAACGGAATAGTTAACGCAAAGAAACTTATTCAAAAAGGGTTTAAGGCGTATATTATCGGCGGGCAGATGAAACTTTCAACCCAGGCGGTTATCGGTGCAGAGGCGATAAACAGCTTAAGACAGTATAACTTTACAAAGTGTTTTTTGGGAACAAACGGAGTATCCTTTGAATCAGGCTGTACAACACCCGATCTTGAAGAGGCTCTTGTGAAAAAGGAGGCTGCAAACCGCAGCTATATATCATATGTGCTTACCGACCACACAAAGTTCAAGCTTGTTTCAGCGATAACATTTCTCGAATTGAACCGTGCTTGCATAATTACCGATAAATTGACTGACAAAAGATTAAAGGACAGCACAGTCATTAAGGAGGTAGGAGTATGATTTATACAGTAACATTCAATCCGGCGATTGACTACGTTCTTCGCCTTGATAAGCTTGAAATTGGCGAGATTAACCGATCAACCTCAGAGCAGATTGTTAATGGCGGCAAGGGAATAAATGTTTCGACGGTTCTGAAAAATCTTGGAGTAGATAACACGGCACTTGGCTTTTGCGCAGGCTTTACCGGCGAAGCCATTGAAAGCGGAATAAAGGCAGACGGAGTAAAAACCGACTTCATTCATCTAAAAAACGGATTTTCGAGAATCAACGTAAAAATCAGAGCGCAGGAGGACACCGATATAAACGGTCAGGGCCCTGAGATTGAGGACGAGGATATAGAAAAGCTATATGAAAAGCTTGATACACTCAGTCAGGGCGATGTGCTTGTGCTTGCAGGAAGTATACCTAACACACTGCCGAAGGATATTTATGAGAAAATTCTTAAGAGGCTTGAGGACAAGAGAGTAAAATCAGTTGTTGACGCAACGGGCAAGCTTTTGGTGAATGTACTGAAATACAGACCGTTTTTGATAAAGCCGAATAATGACGAGCTTGGCGAGATTTTCGGAGTTAAGATTGAAACAGATGAAGAAATAATTGAGTATGCGCATAAGCTCAGAGAAATGGGGGCAGAGAATGTTCTTGTTTCAAGAGGCGGCAAGGGTGCAATTCTTGTAACGGCTGACGGCTGCTACAAACGTGGTATAGCAAAGGGCAAGGTTGTAAATACTGTTGGCGCAGGCGATTCTATGGTTGCAGGCTTCATATGCGGCTTCTTAAAGACAGGCGACTATGAATATGCGCTGAAAATGGGAACAGCGGCAGGCGGAGCTACGACGTTCACCGTTGGAATAGCGACAAAAGAAGAAATTGAAGCAGTATTAAATGGGCTTGAGTAGTAATGTGGCCCATGAAAATAATAATTTTATAAAATTAAAGGAGGATTAATTATGCGTATTACAGATTTATTGAGCAGTGATGCAATACTGTTAAACGCAAGCTTTTCATCAAAGCAGCAGGTTATAGACAAGCTTGTTGCAATTCACAAGTCAGTAGGAAACATATCTGACGCAACAAAGTACAAGAACGGAATTTTAGCAAGAGAGGCTGGCGGCACAACAGCTATCGGTGACGGAATTGCAATTCCACACGCTAAGAGCGAAGCAGTTGTAAAGCCGGGTCTTGCAGCGGCAACCGTTCCAAACGGCGTTGACTATGAGTCAATGGACGGCAAGCCGTCGAACATTATATTTATGATAGCGGCTCCGCTTGACGGAAACCTTCACCTTGAGGTGCTTTCAAGGCTTACCGTTCTTCTTATGGACGAACAATTCAGAGCAGACCTTCTTGCAGCCAAGAGCGCATCAGAATTTTTGTCAGTTATCGATAAGAAGGAGAGCGAGAAGTTCGGCGAGGAGGCTAAGCCTGCCGCACCAACAAAGTCGGGTTACAGAGTTCTTGCGGTAACAGCCTGCCCAACAGGTATTGCGCACACATATATGGCTGCCGAGGCTCTTGAAAAAGCGGGCGAGAAGATGGGCATTGCAGTTAAGGCAGAAACAAACGGCTCAGGCGGCGCAAAGAACGTGCTTACCCGTGAGGAGATTGCAAACTGCGACGGTATCATAATAGCAGCCGATAAAACAGTTGAAACAGCACGCTTCAACGGCAAGCCTGTATTGAGCGTTCCGGTAGCTCAGGGTATTCACAAGCCGGAGGAGCTAATTCAGAAGATAGTAGACGGCAAGGTTCCTGTATTCCACAGTGACAAAACAGACGATAGCGCAGACTTTGGCGAGAAGGAGGGCATCGGACGTCAGCTTTATAAGCACCTTATGAACGGCGTTTCGCATATGCTCCCGTTCGTTGTTGCCGGCGGTATACTAATCGCACTTGCGTTCCTTATTGATACAATTATGGGCGCTCCGCAGGACGGAAACTTCGGTACAAACACACCTGTTGCCGCATGGTTCAAGACAATAGGCGGTTATGCTTTCAACTTTATGATTCCAATTCTCGGCGGCTACATTGCAATGAGTATTGCCGACCGTCCCGGATTGCTTGTCGGCTTTGTAGGCGGTTTTATGGCTACACTTGGCAGCACCTTTGCAGCACCCGGCGGTGATATTCCGTCAGGCTTCCTTGGAGCGTTGGTTGCAGGCTTTGTCGGCGGTTATGTAATGCTTGGTATTGAAAGACTCTGCGACAAGCTGCCTAAGGCGCTTGAGGGCATCAAGCCTGTTTTGATTTATCCTATATTAGGCCTTGCATTTATCGGCGTATTTATGTGCGCAATTAACCCGATTATGGGTTGGCTCAACTCTCTGCTCAACAGCGGTCTTGCAGCTCTCGGTTCAAATCCGAGCACACTCATTCCGCTTTGTGCAATTGTTGGCGGTATGATGGCTGTTGACATGGGCGGCCCATTCAACAAAGCAGCTTATGTTTTCGGTACAGCTATGCTTACTCAGGCAACAGAGTTCCCGGCAGGTTCAACAGATGCAAATGCTTGCTATATGATTATGGCTGCTGTTATGATAGGTGGTATGGTTCCGCCAATCGCAATCGCACTTGCAACAACATTCTTTAAGAAGAAGTTCACAGCAGAGGAAAGAAAGAACGGCCCTGTAAACTATATTATGGGTCTTAGCTTCATCACAGAGGGTGCTATTCCATACGCAGCAGCCGACCCTGCAAGAGTTATTCCGTCATGCGTAGTAGGCTCTGCAATTGCAGGCGCACTGTCAGGCTTGTTTGGCTGCACACTTATGGCTCCTCACGGCGGCGTGTTTGTATTTGCAGTTGTAGGCAACTGGCCAATGTATGTTCTCGCTTTGGCTGTTGGTTCGGTAGTTGGTATGCTTCTGCTCGGACTGCTCAAGAAAAATAAGTCTTGATTAACAAAATTTATTGATTTTTACGAAAAACGTGTTATAATTAATTAAACAGCAAAAAATGGAGGAGATTCCAATGGTATCAAAGACAACAAAAGTAGTTAACGCTGAAGGCTTTCATATGCGTCCCGCAGGTGTTTTTGCAAATGCAATGGGCAAATTTAAGAGCGACGTTTATCTTAACGTAAACGGAAACAAAGTAAACGGCAAGAGCCTGATGAACATCATTGCTGCCTGCATTAAGTGCGGCACTGAGGTTGTGGTTGAGTGCTCGGGTGAGGACGAGAATGAAGCACTTGCAAAGGCTGTTGAGCTTATTGACACAGGCCTTGGCGATTAATAGCTGATAAGAAATTTAATATCAACAAAACAACGGCTCGCAGAAGGGAGACACTCCGTAAGGAAGTTGTCTCCCTTAGAATTATTGTCGAAAAAGTCAAAATTCTAAATCAAATTTCACAGAAGATGTATGTGTTAAAATGATATGAACCAATAAAAAGAGAAGTAACTTCAAAATATGGTATAATGGATTAGCTACAAAACATTAACCAAGAAAGAAGTACTTCTCATGAATATATTAACACAAGAAGC
>NZ_WNJZ01000032.1 GCF_024433635.1 Ruminococcus sp. zg-924
TACCTCATTGTTTGTGTTACAGTTTTCATAGCGGATAGATTCCTCCTGTTGCTTTTTTGGTTTAGCAACTTAACTGTAACACAGAGGGTCTCTATTCGCTATACTTTTTTGCTTTTTGTAACACATCTATTGTAATCCTACATTAAAACGAGAAATAATTGTAAAAAACAATTGACAAAACACTTCTTTTGAGCTATAATATTAAAGCTGTTTAGTTTCAGAATATAAATTTATTTCGAGGTGTAACTCAGTTTGGTAGAGTGCTTGGTTTGGGACCAAGATGCCGCAGGTTCAAGTCCTGTCACCTCGACCATAAGAGGGTAACAAGAAAGATGTCACCCCCGAAAAGCCTGATAAAATCGGGCTTTTTTGCGTTTTATAAGCAAAAATTATCAATAGGTTTCAATAGATGTCAAATCATCATTTTGCCAATTTTATGGTTTTGAACCTACGGAAAGTTAAAATATAATAAATTTCATAACAGAGTCGATTTTATAGAAATATAATTTCGGCTCTTTTTTTGGCAATCGTTTTAATTTTTTGATTAAAGCGGTTGCTTTTTTTGTCACAGCACATTGCATTCTTAAAGGACTTTTTCAGAACCTACAAAGACTTTACCGATGTTCAGCTTGATACAATTGAAATCCTGTTGATGAAGTTATATGCAAGATTCGGCATTACAGACTCAACCGATTACAGCACAAAGAAACCGTCCGACTTTCCAATTATGTCTGATTTCTATCAACTCTGCGAAGAAGAATATATGACTTACGACCACAAGCGAAGATATCTCTACACAGAGGAAATTTTTGGCAGTGCCGGTGGTAGATAATTATAGACAACAGCTTAAAATGGTGATATTATAATTATATAATTGTTTTGAGAGCTTTTGTATAAGAGGTGTTTGAATTGAATAAAGAATTTAAGGTATTAATGCTTAACGGAAGTCCGAGAATAAATGGTAATACAACAATTGTTCTTAAAGCAATGGAAAAGATATTTACTGAAAATGGTATAGTTGTAGAAAATGTACAGGTAGGGAATAAGGACATAAGAGGTTGCATTGCTTGTGGCACTTGCTTTGAAAAGGGTAAATGTGTTTTTGACGATATTGTCAATGAGCTGGCTCCAAAATTTCAGGTGGCTGACGGTTTAGTAATTGCAAGCCCTGTATATTATGCATCTGCAAATGCAACCCTAATCGCTTGCCTTGACAGACTTTTTTACAGCACTGATTTTGACAAGACAATGAAGGTAGGAGCAAGTGTTGCTTGTGCAAGGCGAGGCGGTTGCTCTGCTACCTTTGATGAACTGAATAAGTATTTTACAATTGCCAATATGCCTATTGCTTCAAGTCAGTATTGGAACAGTATTCACGGCAGAGAAAAGGGACAGGCAGAAATTGATGAAGAAGGTATGCAGACTATGAGGGCTTTGGCAAGAAATATGTCTTTCTTAATAAAGAGCATTGCTCTTGGTAAAGAACAATATGGTCTGCCTGAAAAAGAGCAATGGACTCCAACACATTTTATCAGATGATTTAATAATAGCAGAATAACGAAATAATCAGTAAATTTTATTTTTATAAAGGAGGAACTTTTTATGAGAAAAAATATTAAAACTACAGAGGCAATATTTCCAATGCCTGTATTATTGGTGGCAACCTATAATGACGATGGTACTATCGATGTAATGAATGCAGCATGGGGAACAATGATAAGCAGAGATATCGTTGCTTTAAATCTAACAGAAACTCATAAAACCGTTAAGAACATTAAAGAGAGAAAGGCATTCACCGTAAGCATAGCAGATGCAAAGCATATTGTTGAGGCTGATTATTTTGGAGTTGTTTCGGGGAATGATACGAAAAATAAGTTTGAAATCAGCGGGCTTACAGCTGTTAAATCAGAAAATATTGATGCTCCTATTATTACTGAATTCCCACTTTGTATGGAATGCGAATTTATCGAATATCAAAGTGGTGAGTATGGATGTGGAGTAGTAGCAAAGGTGGTAAATGTTACTGCAGATGAAAGTGTTATGAATGGCGACAAGGTGGATATTTCCTTGGTAAATGCCATTGCTTTTGATCCATATACTCACGGTTATTATAAAGTTAATGAAAGAGTAGGAAATGCCTTTAAAGACGGATTGCAATTAAAATAATAAGATTGCTGATAATAAAAAAATCCCATTGAGCTTTATTGAACTGCCCCAAGTTATGCAGACAGTACAAAAAAGCCTACTTGATGTAGTTAAAATTAAAATTTAAGCAACAAACTGATTTCGTTTTTCTAGCGGAGTCAGTTTTGTTTTTGTTTGAATACGATA
>NZ_WNJZ01000033.1 GCF_024433635.1 Ruminococcus sp. zg-924
GTGAGATTAATTATATCACTCTCATTCGCTTCTGTCAAGACTTATTTTGGAATTTTTTAAGCTTTTTTCAAGCTTTTCTAATTCCTCTCGCCTCTCTTGCGACAGCTTCACTATTATATCAACCCTCATCTCAATTGTCAAGCCTTTTTTCTTGTAATTTCGCCTCTTTCTACCAATTTGTGCAAATCCTCTCTGTTTACTTTATTTTTATAGTCAATATTAACAAATACTATTTCGTTTTTTCATATAAATAGAATATGGATTTTTTTCACCCAAGTGATATAATTGTAATATTAGATAATCTTATGGTTTAGGAGCGAATGGTATTATGAGTTGTAAACACGTAATCACAATTGGACGTCAATTTGGTAGTGGAGGCAGAGAGCTTGGTATTGCTCTTGCAAAAAAACTTGGAATAAAGTACTACGACAAGGAGCTTATCTCACTTGCCGCTAAAGAAAGCGGATATAATCCTGAAATTTTTGAAAACGTTGACGAGCGAGCTACAAACAGCCTGCTGTACAGCCTTTCAATGGGAATTTACAATCTCGGCAACGGATATGCGCCTATGCGTGATATGCCTGTTAATGATCAACTTTATCTTTTACAGCACAAGATTATACGTGAGCTTGCCGCTGAGCCTTGTGTTATTGTTGGCAGATGCGCAGATTATATTCTCAGAAACAACAAAAATCTTCTCCGTATTTTTGTATACGCAAATCTTGAAGACCGTGTAAAGAACGCTGTTGAAATTCATAATGTGCCTGAAAACAAGGCTGAGTCTATTATTAAAAAAACAGACAAAACAAGAGCAAATTACTATAACTTTTATTCTAATCAAAAATGGGGCTCTGTTGAAAACTATGATTTGTGCTTGAACACATCTACCATAAGCCGTGAATCCGCAGTTAATATGATATGTAGCTTTATTGATTGCTGATGCCTATTAATTTCTCCACACTTTTTACTAACACAAATATAAAAGAAGAAGCCGACTTTTTTTATGGTCGGCTTCCTTTTCTGCCCCTAAAACGGTTCGAGGGCTTGCTGATACAAATATACTCAATGAGCGTTATTATTATTCAAGAATTCTTCAGGGTTTACAGGTTTTCCGTCTACGCTTATTTCAAGATGAAGGTGTATCCCATCCTTTTCTTCACCGGCAATTTTTCCGAGATTTCCAATAACGTCGCCTGCGCTTAGATGTGCTCCTATTTTTAAGCCCTCACTCGGCTCTACTCCGCAATAGGTTATAACGCTTCCGTCATTGTTTTCTGTGACTATAATTCCGCCCATAATTTCATCCGTCTTAATCGCCTGAATTGTTCCTGTTGTTATCATATGAACAGACGCATCTTCCTCGCTTTTAAAATCTGTTCCGTTATGCGTGCGGTAATCACCGAAGGTTTCAGATTTAACCGGAGTAACTCCGCTGTATTTTTTGACTACCTCTTTTCCTACCGGATAAAAGTAGTCCTCTGATTTTTCTGCTGTCGCTTCGGTCGGTGTTGAAGCATCTGTTGGAAATGCTGTTTCTGCTTGATTAGCAACATTAGCAGCTTCCGGCGCTGTTTCTGTTGTAGGCTGTGTTGACGGATTATCCGCTGTTGCGTCAGTCGGGTTGGTGCTGTCACTCTTAGGCTTTGTTTCAATAACGCTCGGCTGCATATAATCATTTACAGACGAATAGGCTGACCATGCAGCTCCGCCCATTGCTACCATACACAGCGCAAAAATAACATAAAAGCTTTTTCCGTATTTTTTCTTCTTGCTCGTTTTCTTCTCCGGTTCTTTTTTGTCCATATATTTTTCCTCCGTTTCATTGTTGCAAGGTTATTATTGACAGCAATCAAGTTACTTATGCATAAAATGAAAGCCTGCGTTTTCATGAACAAGTCCGTAAAAAATGGACAATAGAAAAAAGACCCCTCTTGATGTAGAATATACATCAGGAGGGATATTTTTATGCCAAGAAGTTATCGACATGTAAAGGAATATGAAACAGAAATAATAA
>NZ_WNJZ01000034.1 GCF_024433635.1 Ruminococcus sp. zg-924
CATAAAGACCTGTCTCAGGGTTGTATGTCATCTTGTTAACTTCTGCGCCCGGTACCCAGTGCTCGCCGTTGCAAAGCTCCTGAACACCTGCAACATACCAGTCTGTGTCAACCGGAGTTGTCTCAGTTTCAGTCTCAGTCTCAGTCTCAGTCTCAGTCTCAGTTTCTGTTTCTGTTTCAGTTTCAGTCTCAGTTTCTGTCTCAGTCTCTGTCTCTGTTTCTGTCTCTGTCTCTGTCTCTGTTTCTGTCTCAGTTTCTGTTTCTGTCTCAGTCTCGATTGTTGCCTCTACGTCTGCGCCCCACTCGCCTGTTACTTCATCATACCAGATTGTAACTGTTGAGTTGTCCTCGTCAACATAAACAACAGGGTTGTTGCCCATGCCGTCAGGAATCCACTTTGCGCCGTCTACTGTGATCTTGTATTCATAGCCGTTGATTGCTTCTGCTGCAACGCCTGTGTATACCTTCTCATAACGAGCTGTTTCCTCGTTGTAAGTCATGATGTTGTTGTCATCTGTTGCATTCCAGCTTGATCCGCAAAGGTCTTCGTTACCTGCAACTCTGTAAATGTGGTTTGTAATTTCAAATGCTGAGTTACTCTCCCACTTAACTTCGCCTGTTGCAGCGTTGAATGTTACCTTAACGTCATCCTGTGCGCTGATTGCACCACTTACGTTACCGTCTGCAGGATATGATACACCGTCTGACCAGTCAGGAAGTGTAGCTGATGTTACCTTGAATTCAAATGAGAACGGAGCAGCCTCAGATGCGCCTTCGCCAACCTGTGAGAATGTGATCTCATAAAGACCTGTCTCAGGGTTGTATGTCATCTTGTTAACTTCTGCGCCCGGTACCCAGTGCTCGCCGTTGCAAAGCTCCTGAACACCTGCAACATACCAGTCTGTGTCAACCGGAGTTGTCTCAGTCTCAGTCTCAGTCTCAGTCTCAGTCTCTGTCTCTGTCTCAGTCTCAGTTTCTGTCTCTGTTTCTGTTTCAGTTTCTGTCTCTGTCTCGATTGTTGACTCTACGTCTGCGCCCCACTCGCCTGTTACTTCATCATACCAGATTGTAACTGTTGAGTTGTCTTCCTCAACATAAACAACAGGGTTGTTGCCCATGCCGTCAGGAATCCACTTTGCGCCGTCTACTGTGATCTTGTATTCATAGCCGTTGATTGCTTCTGCTGCAACGCCTGTGTATACCTTCTCATAACGAGCTGTTTCCTCGTTATAGGTCATGATGTTGTTGTCATCTGTTGCATTCCAGCTTGATCCGCAAAGGTCTCCGTTACCTGCAACTCTGTAAATGTGGTTTGTAATTTCAAATGCCGAGTTACTCTCCCACTTAACTTCGCCTGTTGCAGCGTTGAATGTTACCTTAACGTCATCCTGTGCGCAGATTGCACCACTTACGTTACCGTCTGCCGGATATGATACACCGTCTGACCAGTCAGGAAGTGTAGCTGATGTTACCTTAAATTCGAATGAGAACGGGTTAGTCTCAGATGCACCTTCGCCAACCTGTGAGAATGTGATCTCATAAAGACCTGTCTCAGGGTTGTATGTCATCTTGTTAACTTCTGCGCCCGGTACCCAGTGCTCGCCGTTGCAAAGCTCCTGAACACCTGCAACATACC
>NZ_WNJZ01000035.1 GCF_024433635.1 Ruminococcus sp. zg-924
TGAACTGCCCCAAGTTATGCAGACAGTACAAAAAAGCCTACTTGATGTAGTTAAAATTAAAATTTAAGCAACAAACTGATTTCGTTTTTCTAGCGGAGTCAGTTTTGTTTTTGTTTGAATACGATATTTGTTGTAAAAGTTGATGTATTCACCTATGAGGAGGCTAGCCTCCTCATAGGTGGCGAGTTTGACTCTGTGGATACATTCTGTTTTGAGAATTGAAAAGAAATTTTCAGCTAAAGCATTGTCATATGGATTTCCTCGTCTTGACATTGATGGTGTAATGCCGTATGATTGTGTTAGCGTAAAATATTCATGCGAGACATATTGTGCGCCTTGGTCACTGTGGAGTTGCAGCTCTGCGGTGACCTTTTCATTTTTCATCGCTTTTTTGATTGTATCAAGTACAAGCTTCACTGTCATATCTTTTGACATATGGTAGGACACAATACTGTTGTCATACAAATCTCTAATTACTGATAGATAACACATTCCTTCTTTAGTTGGTATGTATGATATGTCTGTAACCCACTTTTGATTTGGTCTATCTGCATTGAATTCTCTGTTCAGTAGATTAGGATATTTATGTAGATGTTCTGATACATACTTAAACTTCTTTCTACGAACTACTGATAGCAAGTTGTACTTTTGCATCACACGAAGTACAGTTTTAGGATTACGGTATATTCCTTGTCTTTCAAGCCATATATGTACTCTGCGATATCCGTAAGTATTATTGCTTTCTTGCTGACATTCTCTTATCTTGTTAGCTAAAGGCAAATCTCTATCTTGGATATCCATTCGTTTCATAAACGCATAATATCCACTACGAGATACATTAAAAAATCTGCACATTTGACTGATGCTGTATTTATCCTTGTGCTTGAAAATTACTTGATACTTTATCGATGGCTTCACTTCCTTTCTATGAGCGAGAGAAAATCCCTCATTAACTCATTTTCCATTTCTAATCTTTTAATGTATCTATCTTTGCTTGCCATTACATATCTCATTTGTGCAAGCTTATCTAATTTTTGTATTGATGGCGGCAAGCCACAATCATTATTTTTGCATGGTCTGCCTTTTTTATGAATCGCTTGTCCTGCATCAATCATTCTTTGCTGCTTGTACCGTCTTTTGAAATATCCTCGTATTTGATCGTAACTCATGTCTAATTGATCGCCAATGGCTTTGTATGTCAATCCTTTTTCTCGCATACTTATTATTTCTGTTTCATATTCCTTTACATGTCGATAACTTCTTGGCATAAAAATATCCCTCCTGATGTATATTCTACATCAAGAGGGGTCTTTTTTCTATTGTCCATTTTTTACGGACTTGTTCA
>NZ_WNJZ01000036.1 GCF_024433635.1 Ruminococcus sp. zg-924
TCTGCGTTGTAAATAGATGTGACCCAATTTGGTAAAAAAATAAACTAACGATATGGTATAGTGTTTTTGCTTGCCTTTGGAGTGGAGCGTAGCGTAACGGAAAAGGCAAGCAAAAACACAGCGGTTCAGGCTGACATCTTCTCAGCTAAGAGTTGTACCGGACTTTTATATCCGAGCGTTCTCATTGGTTTATTGTTGCTCCATTCCAAATGCTTTTCTAACTTTTGATTTAACTCATCAACATTTCTGAAAGTTTCCCAGTCATAAAAATATCTTTGATCATTTCTATGACTTCTTTCTACCTTGCCATTATGCCACGGCGTTCTCGGCGGTATTAACTTATGATTTATATGAAGTTTTTTTAATTCTTTATCAAATGGGCATATCTCGGTGTCACTAATGTATTTGTAAGTGAATTCTGTTCCATTGTCTGTTTGAATGGTTTGTATTTTGAATGGGAATACCGTCACTAACATCTTTAAGAATTTTACGCTGTTTTCAGGTGTGTGTTCCTCGAATGCATACACGAAGCGATTTCTCGTACATTCATCTATCGCTGTCCACTGATACAGGTGCTTCCCGTCCCTTAAAACCTCGCCTCTTAAGCAATTATAAGGCACTTCTTTTACATCTATCTGAACTTTCTCTCCGGGAGTTTTTAACTCCGGATATCTTCGCTGTTCTCGACTTTTCTTTTTGGGCTTCTTATTTTCTTTTAGTCCGAGCCGCTTTGCTGCGTATACCATTCCCGAGAAGCTTCGGGTATATCCTTTCCGAAGCAAATCCTGATACACTCCATCCCATCCATATCTCGCAAATTTCTTCTTAAATGAATTTTTTATTTGCCTTTCTTCTTTTTTCGTATGTCTGTTGGGGTTACTATGCGGTCGGTGAGATTTTTCTACCAACGATTGCCACGTTCCATCATATCTTTTACACCAGCGTTTTATACTTGACAGGCTTACTCCATATCTGCGGCTTGCCTCGCTTTTCCCTTTTCTGATTGCAAATTTTACTGCCGCTTGCTTTTTCTTTGCTTCTTGTGTTAATATATTCATGAGAAGTACTTCTTTCTTGGTTAATGTTTTGTAGCTAATCCATTATACCATATTTTGAAGTTACTTCTCTTTTTATTGGTTCATATCATTTTAACACATACA
>NZ_WNJZ01000037.1 GCF_024433635.1 Ruminococcus sp. zg-924
TCCATAGCACCATTGTCCATACAGTTTCCTTTTCGTGACATGCTCTGTGTAATGTTGTGCTCAGAGAGTAATTGCTGATATTCAGCGTGCTGGTATTGCCATCCCTGGTCTGAATGAAATACAGGTGTCGCATCGGCAGGCAGCTTGTCAAATAAGCCGTTCAACATTTCTCTAATCTGTTCTAAGTTAGGACTTAGTGAAACAGAATAAGAAACAATTTCTCTGTTAAACAAATCCATAACAGGAGATAGGTAGACCTTTTCATCTCCTACCTTGAATTGAGTAACATCTGTTGTCAGTTTTTCAAAAGGCTTCTCAGCTTTGAAATCTCTTTTTAAAAGATTATCTGCTATTTTTCCAACTTCGCCTTTGTAAGAATGGTATTTTTCGTTTTTGCGCTGTTTACCCTTTAAGCCAAGCGTTCTCATTAGCTTTTGTACGGTTTTATGGTTAATAGTGTAGCCTTTACTACGCATTATCATCAGGATTCTACGGTATCCATATCTACCTTTGTGAGCGTTGAATATTTCGATTATCTCTTGTTTTTCTTTTTCATACTTATCTGTATTTGGATGTTTGAGGTAGTAATAGAATGTACTTCTTTTTAATCCTGACAATTTAAGCAAATCATTCAGCGGATATCTTTGCCTTAATTCAGAGACTATTTTCGCTTTTTCCCGCTCTTTTGCTCTTCCGCAAGAACTAAGGCACTCAGTTTTTTTAAGTATTCTATTTCCATTCGTAAACGCTGATTTTCTGCTATTAAATCCTCTTCTACCTTTTTATCAAGTTTCGGTGGTCTGCCTCTTCTTTTTCCATTGGCAGAGCCTCTGCCTCGTCTTTCTTTCATCAGACCTTCGGCTCCTTCTTCTAAATATATGCGTTCCCACCGTTTAAGCATATCAACTACGCTACCACTTTGTCTTAATTCATACTTTCGTGCAGTTTCTCTATACCCTAAATGGTGTTCTCGCATATCCATTATAACACCTATTTTGAATTCTGCACTATATACTTTGTTTTTTCTTCCTGTTTTACCCATAAAAATATGCACCTCCAAAAGTGTCTAACTTTTGGGGTGCATATCA
>NZ_WNJZ01000038.1 GCF_024433635.1 Ruminococcus sp. zg-924
GAACAAACAACCACCCGCTATGCGGGTGTGCATAAAAAGTTATACAAAAAAATCACCAATCGATATACAATAAGATTGTTCAAGTCTATTGTAAATAAAGAAAGGTGATTTTAATGGCTAATCAAACAAACAGTTTGTCACATACAAAATGGATGTGCAAATACCACATAGTAATAGTACCGAAATACAGAAGAAAGATGATATACGCACAATATAGAAAAAGCTTGCAAGATATAATCCGACAACTGTGTAAATATAAGGGAGTAGAAATACTTGAAGGGCATATGATGCTAGATCACGTTCATTTGCTTTTAAGTATACCACCAAAGATAAGTGTGTCAAGTTTTATGGGATACCTAAAAGGAAAAAGCGCATTGATGATGTTTGACAAACACGCAAATCTGAAATACAAGTTTGGCAACAGACATTTTTGGGCAGAAGGATATTATGTGAGTACGGTAGGTCTTAATGAAGCAACAATAAAAAAATACATAGAAGATCAAGAAAAGCATGATATAGCACTAGACAAATTAAGTGTCAGAGAGTATGAAGACCCTTTTAAGGGTGGCAGGTAATACAAACGCCCTTTAAGGGGCGGCGAAAGAGGCAAAGGCAATAGGCTTGAACTAAAGTGAAAGCCAGCGTCTTTAGGCGCTGGCCGGTAGCTTGGGCTTATAGCCCTTGTGCAAACCACCCGTTAGACGGGTGGTTTTGATT
>NZ_WNJZ01000003.1 GCF_024433635.1 Ruminococcus sp. zg-924
CTTATTATTTCTGTTTCATATTCCTTTACATGTCGATAACTTCTTGGCATAAAAATATCCCTCCTGATGTATATTCTACATCAAGAGGGGTCTTTTTTCTATTGTCCATTTTTTACGGACTTGTTCACTACCACAGGGGGCTTTTTAAGCTGTTTGTGTTATGCTATATATGCTAACGCTAACTTCTGAATAGCAATTGCGTCATACACTGTTATGTTTCCGTCGCCGTTTACGTCGGCTTTAGCGGTTGCTTGTTCGTCAAGGTTTAACATCTGAAGAGCCGCTTTTTGTACGGTTATGGAGTCAAACAGATTTATTTTTCCGTCACCGTTTACATCGCCCTTAGTAATATAGTCCTTCCATTCGCCGCTGAAAACGGTTTTGTACGGATTGTCTGTGTTCGCATTATTAATGTCGGGAACCCATATTTGATTTGGCTTTTCACCAAACGTAAGGTCCTTTGACTGTTCGCCATTGTTGCCGTTGTCAAAGAGTATATTCACTACGCTTTGGTCAAGCTTATATTTCCAAACGCCGTTTCCGCAGTCGGTCATCAAAACGCCCGGCCAGCTTAGTGTTCCCGCTTCGGGTGCGCTCCACCAGTAGATGTAAACCTTGTCCCACTGAGTTTTTGAGTTGTCAAAGTAAACGTAAAAATTGCCAAGTGCGGTGCGCATTGCCGTTTTTGCTTCATTAAGTGCCGTGCCTACCTCGGTGTTGGTTGTCGCCGCATTTATATTATCAATTCCTTTTTGATATTCCGCCAAAAAGCTGTCCCAAGCTTCGGCTTCATAATCGGACTTGATAAACGAATTTTTATAGCTTTCAAGGCTTGCAAGGGCGTTTTTCTGAGCTGTTTGCAGGTCTGTAAAAAAGTTGCTCATAAAGCCTTCTCGCTTTGAAATCCAATCAAGATAGTACCTAAGCTGTTCTGTGTGCGTTGTTCCGCCGGACGGCACAAGCAGGTTGGTTGTAACGTCCCAGCGAGTATAGTTCATTTTTGAAGCGTCTGAAACAAGTTTTGAGTATTCGTCAAAACTCTTGAGCCTGCCCTGAGCTGTTGTGTATCCGTTTAAAATGTCAAAGGCAGGAGCGTATCTTGTTTTCCAAAGCTCGCCTGCTTTTTCCATAAAATCGCTGTGCTGTGCAAACTGAGCTATAACGGTATAATAATCTGTGTTGTAGCGCTTTGCAATTCCTGCAAAAATTTGGTTGGTTGAGGTCATGTTGACTCCGTCCTTGTTTGAGGCAAGATTGCCAAACGCAACGTCATAATCCCAAACAGGTGCGGCGTGAAGCTTGCCGTCGCCATTTGTATCAGAGTCCTTGTAGAAGTAGCAGCTTGAAATGCCTGAGTCTATATTCACGGCAAGCTCGTCAAGCAGATACATAAGAGCCGCCGACTCAATGTCAACATAGTCTGTGTAGTGCTTGCCCTTTGAGTTGTAGCCTGTTTCGGAATAAAGTGCGTCCTCCATATCCTGCACAAAGTCGGCAATATAGCCCACCTGCTCAATTGAGTTTACTGTTTTAAGGTCAACCGCTTGTCCTCTTGTTGTAATAAAGTGGCAAGGCTCTTCCGGCGATACAACGTATTCAAGCAGATAGCCGCCTGTTATGTCTGACGGATTAACGGGAACAGAGTAGCCCTGCCTGCGGCGGTTTTGTGCCGTTTTAAGCGAGTATGACTCGATATCATCATTTTCACCTGCGGCTAAAAGAGCCTCCTCGGTGTTGCCCTGTAAATCTGTAATGCTTACAAGGTTGTTTTTGCCAAGTTCAACCTTTTCGGTCAGCTGGTATGTGCCAAGGTACTCGCCGTTTGCGTAAAGGTCAAGGAAGTGCGACTCCGGCGAGAAGTCAAGGCCAACCTCGTGCGCCAAATCGTAAGCAACACGGTTGCGTATCATTGAATGTTCCTGTGCGTTTGCAAGCAGACACCACTTTTTGCTCGACTTCATTCCAAGCAGGCTTGCCTTTTTAGGGAGCTTTATGTTGTACGGCTTTTTGTCAAGCCGCCAGGTTGTGTTGCCTCTGCCCTTGATAGAGTTTAGCTCACCGTCATAGGAAACAGCACCCTCGCTGTCAACAAGCAAAAGCTGACCTGCCTGCGCTGTTTCGTGTGTTTTGTCGTTGTTTATAGCGTCCATATTGCCGCTTTCTGTTGTCAGAAACATTGACGCAATTCCTGATGACTTCATAATGAAAGCGGTGTAATCATTGCCGTCGGCAGTAACCGTAAATTTTTGGTTTATCGGCAAATCTGTCAGAGTATCGCCGCTTGCAACAGCCTTGCCGCTTATGCTTACGCTGTCAAAGTTGTGGTAGATTACAGCCGACTGAACATCTGCCGAGGTCGGCATAAAGAAGTAATAGACGCCGTCCTTGTCCAAAAACCATTTAACGGCGTCAATCTCGCTTACACCATCGGCTGAACAGCCGTCAAGCCAGACAGCCTTGTCAGTGCTTGACTGTATATAAGACGGAACGCCCAAGGCTACTTCATCGCCCTCAAGCGCAACTGCGCCCGTAAACGGCAAAACAGCCATAAGCAGGCACAAAAACAGTGCCGTCAGCTTTTTTGTCAGACAAAATCTTTTCATAAAAACTCCTCCGTTTTCTTAAACTTTCCGCATCAAATGTGCAACTAAATTATACTATTATTGCACTCCTTTTAATATCGTCAAGTTGAAAGAAAATAGAGGAGAAAAATTGGTAAATATTTAATAAATCCCTTGTACCGCTACCTCACCTGTGCTGATATATTTCTTCTCGCCGTTTTGGGTTTCAACAATCAAGCCGCCATCAGGGGCAATGTCAACCGCTGTTCCGCTTATTTCGCCGTCATTTCGCTTTGCGCTTACGCTTCTGCCAATTGTGGCGCAAAGCGAAATGTATTCGTCCTTGATTGACTCAAAGCCGCCCATTATAAACTCGTTGTATATGTCCTCAAAGCTCTGCGCAAGCCTTATTATTATATCACTGCGGCTGAACTCCCTTTCCTTTTCAAGATATAGCGAGGTTGCCTTTTTGCTGATTTCCTCAGGGAAGGAGCGATTGTTTATATTAATGCCCATTCCGACAACGGCAAACGATACGGTGTTGTCCTCAATTGCCATCTCAGTCAGAATTCCGCAAAGCTTTTTTCTGCCGATGATTATATCATTTGGCCATTTTATTTTTGCGTTGAAGTCTGCAATACTGTTTATTGTACGGCACATTGCAAGACCTGCGGCAAGAGTTATGCACGGCACTTGTGACGGCGCAAGTTCCGGACGAAGCAATATGCTCTCGTAAACGCTTGTGCCCTTGGGTGATTTCCAAACTCTGCCAAGCCTGCCCTTGCCTGAGAACTGCTCGTCAGACACAACCGTTAAGCCCTGCTTGGCGCCCTGCTTTGCACGGCGTTTTATTTCCTCGTTTGTCGAGTCAACGCTGTCTAAAATAACGGTAGGTCTGCCTATGAACAGCGTGGTGATTTTATTGTTTATGTCCTGCTGTAAAAGCTCGTCAGGCTCGCTTAACAGCTTATAGCCCCTGTTTGTAACGCTGTCAATTACATAACCCTTTTGCCGCAGGGCTTTAATGTGCTTGCTTATGCTGTTGCGTGAAATGCCGAGAGAATCCGATATTTCCTGTCCGGAAATATATCCGTCACGGCGAAGAAATTCCAAAATTGAATTAACCGTACTCATAATACCAACCCCTGTATGCGTTTTATTTATTATAGCAAGTTTATTTTTGCTGTGCAATAAAATTAAAAATTGAGTTAAAATTACTGCATTATCGCAGCGGCAGGTCTTGCCGCATTTGCAAAATATGTGGAAAAAGGTATTTATTTTGCTTTTTCCGAAAAATAGCATAATGCATTTATGATATTATTGTTAGACGTGAAGAAGGCAATTTGCCATAATGCCAGCTTACAATGTTTAATAATGTAAATATGCGTTTTCATACAGTCATAGTAAGAAAGGAAAGATTCTTATGAACAGTGCAGAAATTCTTGAGCTTAAAAAGCTCGCCTGTAAGGCAAGAATGGGCGCAATTATCGGTACCTACAATGCAAAATCGGGTCATCCGGGCGGCTCTTTGTCAGCCGCAGACATCTTCACCTATCTTTATTTTAAAGAGATGAATGTTGACCCTGAAAACCCGAAGAACCCCGAAAGAGACCGCTTTGTTCTTTCAAAGGGTCACGGCTGTCCAAGTCTTTATGCAGCTCTTGCTCTTAAGGGATATTTCCCGTTTGAGGAGCTTGAAAAGCTCCGCCACGTTGGCGCAATGCTTCAGGGTCATCCGGATATGAAGGGTACACCCGGTATTGATATGAGCAGCGGCTCACTTGGTCAGGGTGTTTCGGCGGCTTGCGGTATGGCTGTTGCGGCTAAAGCTGACGGCAGGAACTACCGTGTTTACACCGTTTTAGGCGACGGCGAGTGCGAAGAGGGTCAGGTTTGGGAGGCTGCAATGTTCGCTTCTCACTATAAGCTGGACAACCTTGTTGTAATAGTTGACAACAACGGCTTGCAGATTGACGGCAAGGTTGAGGACGTTGCCGGACTTTGTATGCTGAAAGAGAAGTTTGAAGCTTTCGGCTTTGGCGCTATTGAGATTGACGGCCACTGCTTTGAGGATATTGAAAAGGCTATGAACGCCGCACGTGAGTGCAAGGGCAAGCCGTTTGCTATTATTGCAAAAACCGTAAAGGGCAAGGGCGTTTCGTTTATGGAAAATCAGGTTGGCTGGCACGGCGTTGCACCTAACGAAGAGCAGTACAAGCAGGCTATGGCTGAGCTTGAGCAGCAGCTTAAAGAGATTGAGGAGGCGTAAGCAATGGCAGAAACAGTAAACAAGGCGACAAGAGAGAGCTTTGGTATGGCTCTGTGCGAGATTGCAAAAACAAATAAAGACATTGTTGTATTGGACGCCGACCTTTCCGGCTCAACAAAAACCGCTATGTTCCAGAAGGCTTTTCCGGAGAGATTTTTCAACTGCGGTATTGCAGAGGGAAATATGATAAGCACAGCGGCAGGTCTTGCCGCCTGCGGAAAAATTCCGTTTGCCGCTTCTTTTGCAATGTTTGCAACAGGCAGAGCATACGAGCAGATAAGAAACTCGGTGGCTTACCCGCACTTGAACGTAAAAATTGCAGGCTCTCACGCAGGTATCTCTGTTGGTGAGGACGGCGCAACACACCAGTGCTGTGAGGATATTGCGCTGATGAAAACTCTGCCGGGCATGGTTATCTTAAACCCTGCCGACCACTGGGAGATGACAGAGGCTGTTAAGGCGGCTGTTGAGTATGACGGACCTGTTTATCTGCGTTTGGGCAGACTCGCCGTTGACAGCTTTAACGACCCCGACAATTACAGCTTTACTCTCGGCAAGGGCATAACACTGCACGAAGGCGACGATATTACAATTATTGCAACAGGCATTGTTGTTAAGGACGCCTTAGAGGCGGCTGAGCAGCTTGAAGCACAGGGTATTCACGCAAGGCTGATTAATATGCACACAATTAAGCCGATTGACGAGGATATTATCGTTAAGGCGGCAAAGGAAACAGGCAGAATTGTAACAGTTGAAGAGCATAACGTAGTTGGCGGACTTGGCGACAGCGTGTGCGACGTTACAGCAAGAAAATGTCCTGTTCCCGTTACAAAAATCGGTATTCAGGACCGCTTTGGCTACTCAGGCCCTGCAAAGGAGCTTTTGAAGCTGTTTGGCCTTTCAAAAGAAAATATTGCAAAGGTTGTTTCGGATATAGTTAAGAACAGCTGAGCAGGACTAATTGCTTTTTTATAATTAAACGTCTTCTGTTTCCGTTGGTGCAGGGGACGTTTTTGTTGGTGAATTTAAGTATACACGGCTTGCTTTGATGAATGTTTGACAAAGCACTTCTGCCGCCGCTTGCGAATGTGGTGTGTTTTTGCACGTTGCTCGACAAAATAAACAAAAATTACGGCAAAAATTCCATCCGAATTATTCCTGTAAATCACCGACAAATCATTGACAAAGCAGTGCCTAAAATGTATAATATTATTCGGTGTTTTAATGCACCGCAATTTGTGTCAAAGAGGTGTGCGTATGCTTCTTGATTTAAAAAACGTATTTTTAAACGAGGGAGTACACCGCCTGGCAGACTATAAGCTTGACTTAAGCTCAGTTGCGGTGGACGGAGTTAACCCCATGCCCGAGCCTGTGGCTGTGACGGCTGAGGCGGTTAATACGGCAGGAACTGTAAGACTTATTATTAAAGCTGAATTCTTATACTCCAGACCGTGTGACCGTTGCTTTTCGCTGACCAACACGAATATGTCTTTGGAATTTGAACATAATCTTGTTGTTTCCCTAAGCGGCGACAGTAATGACGACTACATTGAAGTGCCGGATTATACTATTGATTTAGACGAGCTTGTTGCAACAGACATAACGCTGGAGCTTCCGCTGAAGTATTTGTGCAGGGAGGACTGCAAGGGCTTATGCCAAAGCTGCGGTCAAAACCTGAACAACGGCGAATGTAAATGCAGCAAGACTGCAACAGACCCTCGGCTTGAGGTTCTGAGGCAATTATTATCTTAATACAAACTATAATTAAGGAGGCGCCCAAAAATGGCAGTACCGAAGAATAAAACATCAAAACAGAGAAAGAATACAAGAAGATCTAACGTTTGGAAGCTTTCTGCTCCTGCACTTTCAAAATGCTCAAACTGCGGTGAGTTCAAGCTTGCTCACAGAGTTTGCCCGAACTGCGGCTTCTACAAAGGCAGAGAAGTAGTTAAGAAGGAAGCTTAATTTTTTTAAGACTCAAAGGCGGAGAGGAAGGCAAAATCCTCTCCGCTTTTTTCTTGAATTCAAAGCGCTGAACAGAAAGGAGCGTATACAAAATGGCTGTTGTGATAAAATCAGTTACAAAAGGCGGAAGATGCGACAAAGCCGGAGTGTTGCCGGGCGAGAGCTTGCTTACAATCAACGGCGAGGAAATAGCCGATGTGCTTGACTACCGCTTTCATCAGCTCAACAGAAATCTTACGCTTGAAATACGCTCTGACTGCGGCACGGTGCGCAAGTTAGAAATAAAAAAGGGCGAGTACGAGGAGCTGGGGCTTGAATTTGAAACCTACCTTATGGATAAACAACATTCCTGCCGCAACAAGTGCATATTCTGTTTTATAGACCAGCTTCCAAAGGGTATGCGTCAAAGCCTTTACTTTAAAGACGACGACTCCCGCCTTTCGTTTCTGTTCGGCAATTACGTAACTCTTACAAATATATCCGAGCACGAGGTTGACAGAATAATAAAAATGCACATTAGTCCTATAAATGTTTCTGTGCACACAACTAATCCAAAGCTTCGGTGCAAAATGCTGAACAACCGCTTTGCGGGCAAGGCGCTGTCTATACTAAAGCGGTTTGCAGACGGCGGAATAATGATAAACTGCCAGATTGTTTCCTGCCCGGGAATCAATGACGGGGAGGAGCTTGACCGCACTCTTGACGACCTTGAAAAGCTCTTTCCGCAGGTTGAAAGCATAGCCGTTGTTCCCGTTGGCCTTACGGGGCACAGAGAGGGTCTTTATCCGCTTGAATCGTACACAAGGGAAACTGCCTTGACCACTCTTTTGCAGATTGAAAGCAGGGGAGATAAGTTTCTTGAAAAGTACGGCAGGCGAATTGTGTTTGCCTCTGACGAGTTTTATTTAAGGGCGCAAAAACCGCTTCAAAACGCCGACTTTTACGAAGGATTTATGCAGCTTGAGGACGGCGTAGGTATGCTGAGTTGCTTAAAGGATGAGTTTGATTGGGCGCTTGAGCAGGCTGAACCCTCCGACATAAAAAGAAAAATAACTCTCGCCTGCGGCAAAGCACCGGAAGCTTTTTTAAGGTCGCTTTTTGCAGGAATTAAAGATAAGTTTCCAAACATAACCGTTGAGGTTGTGGGGATTGAAAACAAATTCTTCGGCGGCGAGATTGACGTAACCGGTCTTGTAACCGGCGGCGACCTTATAAGCAGGCTAAAGGGCAGAGCCTTGGGTGAAAAGCTGATTATTTCAAGCTCTATGCTCCGCCGTGAGGGGGATTTGTTTTTGGACGACACATCGACAGATGATGTTGAAAAAGAGCTTGATATAAAGCTTGAAGCCGTGCCGAATGACGGGCAAAGGCTGCTTGCGGCGTTGCTGCAATGAATGACGAATAATTATTGTTGCTGCTTTGAAGCTTTAATTTAAGAACATTAAGCCTTCATAGCAAAGCACTAAGCAGTGCTGATTGCAAAAGTTAATCATACATTTCAAACGGCTTGATATTCAAACACAGAAAGGAATGATGCGAAATGGCAAAACCTGTTATTGCTATTGTCGGCAGACCAAACGTGGGCAAATCCACGCTTTTTAACAAGCTGACCGGCAAGAGAATTTCAATAGTAGACGATACTCCCGGCGTTACAAGGGACAGAATCTTCGGCGAGGTCGAATGGGGCGGCAGAAAGGCAACTCTTATTGACACAGGCGGAATAGAGCCGTATTCGGACGATATTATTCTTTCGCAAATGCGCCGTCAGGCTGAGCTTGCCATTGATTCGGCAGACGTTATTATACTTGTAACCGATTTGCGTTCGGGCGTGGTTGCAACCGATATGGACGTTGCAGCAATGCTCCAGAAAAGCGGCAGACCTATTGTGCTGTGTGTTAACAAGTGCGATAAAATCGGTGAGCCTGAGCCTGAGTTTTACGAGTTTTACAACTTGGGGCTTGGCGACCCTGTGCAGGTTTCTTCCGTACACGGTCACGGAACAGGCGACCTGCTTGAGCAGGCATTTTCGTATCTTCCCGAAAAAAACGATAACGATGATGACGGCGAGCTGATAAGCGTTGCGGTTATCGGCAAGCCGAATGTAGGCAAGTCATCGCTTATAAACAAAATTTCGGGCGAGGAAAGATGCATTGTTTCAAACATTGCAGGTACTACAAGAGATTCTATTGATACTCTTGTGTTAAACGATTACGGGCAGTTTAATTTTATTGACACAGCAGGGCTTCGCCGCAAAAACAAGGTTGAGGATAAAATAGAGCAGTACAGCGTAATAAGAGCTAAAATGGCTGTTGAACGCTGTGATGTTTGTGTTATAATGATAAATGCTGAGGACGGCTTTACCGAGCAGGACTCAAAGGTTGCAGGGCTTGCGCACGAGGCAGGCAAGGCTTGCGTTATTGCGGTAAACAAGTGGGACGCTATTGAGAAGAACGATAAGACAATGAACGAATACAAGAAAAAGCTTGACGTTGATTTTTCGTTTATGTCATATGCGCCGATGATTTTTATTTCTGCAAAAACAGGTCAGCGTCTTGACAAGCTTTTTGAGCTTATCAAGCAGGTGGCTAATGCAAACGCTATGAGAATCCGCACAGGAAAGCTAAACGAGCTTTTGTCGCAGGCTACCCTCAGGGTTCAGCCGCCGTCTGACAAGGGCAAGAGATTAAAGATATATTATATGACTCAGGCTTCAACAAAGCCGCCTACATTTGTGTGCTTTGTAAATAATCAGGAGCTGTTCCATTTTTCTTATCAGCGATACCTTGAAAACAGAATAAGAGAAACCTTCGGCTTAGAGGGAACTCCGATAAGGTTTGTTATAAGAGAAAGAGGAGAAAAGGAATAAAGAGCATAAGAGGTATAAAAGGAGTATGATTATAATATGCAGGAATATTTAACCCTACTATCAAACGGCTGGCTTCAGTTGACGCTGACAATGGTTATATCTTATCTGCTCGGCAGTATCAGCTTTTCAATTATTATAACAAGAATTGTAAATAACCACGCCGATATAAGAACAATGGGCAGCGGCAACGCAGGCTTTACAAACGTTCTGCGTTCTGTCGGCAAGGGGCCGGCTGTGTTTACAATAGTTTTCGACTTTTTAAAGGGAGTAATCTCGGTTGTAATCGGCTGGCTTTTGTTCTCAACTATTGCAACTATTGACGGCGGCGCAGTGCTGCAAAGCGAGATTATCTCATACGGCAAGTTTATCGCAGGTATGTGCTGTATGCTCGGCCATATCTTCCCGATTTATTTCGGTTTCAGAGGCGGCAAGGGCGTTGTAACCGCAGCGGCTATGATGGCTGTGGCGGATTGGAGAATATTCCTTGCGGTTATAATTACCTTTGGCATAGTATTTCTTATCACAAAGATTATTTCAAAGGCTTCCATACTTGCTGCAATTATGACGCCGGTTTATACCTTCTGCGTAACATATTTCCTTGACTACCTGCCAAGCCAAAGCGAGGCAAACAGCCACACAATTGTGTATGTAGCCGTTGCAACGGTTTGTATGGCGCTTGTCGGTTTAACGGTGGTGCTTAAGCACAAGGAGAATATCAAGCGAATTTTAAACGGCACAGAAAAGAAGATAACCTCGAAAAAGTAATCAGCGGCGCCCGCATTTTTAGGTCTGCTCACGGCAGGCGCCTCCGTTTAATAAGACAGGCATAAATGTGTTCGCTCTTGTCATAGCGTTAAACAGAAAGGAACCCATTAATGGAAAAAATAGAAAGCTTTAAAATAAACCACATTCTCCTCGACAGAGGATTGTACGTTTCCCGCAGAGATTACGGCAAGGACGGCTCAATTATTGCAACCACCTTTGATATTCGCCTTAAAAAGCCGAACAGAGAGCCTGTAATAAACATAGCTGAAATGCACACAATGGAGCATCTTGGCGCAACATTTCTGCGCAACCACGAAAGCTATAAAAACGAAATAATCTATTTTGGCCCTATGGGTTGCCGCACAGGCTTTTACCTTATTTTAAAGGGCGATTTAACCTCACGTGACGCTGTGCCGATTGTTACGGAAATGTTCGCATTTATGGCTGATTTTGAGGGCGAAATTCCCGGGGCAGATGCGTTCTCCTGCGGAAACTACCTTGACCAGAATTTGCCTATGGCTAAGCTTGAGGCGAAAAAGTTTCTAAGCGAAACCCTTGAAAATATAGGGGACAGTCAGCTTAATTATCCTGAGGGATAATGAAAAATAAAGATTTGATGAAAGCTTGTAAACATTTAATTAGAATAACCCAAAACCTGCTTTAAATAAATTCCTGCAAGGAGGAAAAGGTTTGAAACATCATATCAAAAAAACAGCTGTCACGGCTGTGTCGGTACTTACATCATCGCTTTTGCTTTTGTGTTCCTGCGCTGACAACGGCACAGTATCGGGCGGCGAAGCTTCAACACTGAGTACCGAAGCACAACAGGCTCAACTTCAGCCGACAACCGAGCCTGCTACGGAAGATGAGCTTACAAAACAGCGCCGTGAAAGACTGCAAACTGCTGTTAACGAATATATGGCGCAGTGCGATTTTTCAGGCTCAATACTGATTTCTGTTGACGGCGTTGACCTTGCCGAGTATTCTCACGGCTTTGCGGATAAGTCAAACGCTACGCCGAACACAAGGAGCACTAAGATAGAGCTTGGCTCTATTACAAAGCAATTCACCTCGGTGGCAATTATGCAGCTGCAGGAGCAGGGCAAGCTGTCTGTCAGCGATACGGTTGATACATATATCCCTGAGTACGATTTCGGCGACCAAATGACAGTCGAAAACCTGCTAAATATGACCTCAGGCATACCGGATTTTCTTAATTCAATGATTTACCTGCAAAGTATAGGGGAAATTGATATGATGGAGCCTGCAACCTTTGAGGACGTTTTGAGCTTTGCAAACTCAAACGGAATTGAGTTTACTCCGGGAAGCTCGTTTAGTTACTCAAACACGAACTATATGCTTCTTGGTGAGATAATAGCAAGGCAAAGCGGCGTGACCTATGAAAAGTTTGTTGAAGAAAATATATTAAAGCCGCTTGGAATGACTAACACCTCGATGAATATGAATGACGCCGACGCAGTCGGATACCTCATAGACGGAACAGAGGGAGATAAGTCTGACACCACATATTTCGGTGCGGCAGGCGAGATTGCGTCCTGTACGGTTGATATGAGCAGGTGGCTAAACGGCTTGACAAGCGGCAAGGTTGTAAGCCAAAACTCGCTGTATCAAATGCTCGGTGACAGCGGGATGGGCTACGGCTACGGTTGGTTTATTTCTCAAAACGGCTACTATTGGCACACAGGACAGTCAATGGCTTGCTACACAATGGATTTGATGAGCCTTGACTACGGCATAAACGTAATTGTTCTGTCTAATGTGGACGATGAAAACGTCGAAACAATATGCGTTGACCTTTACAATGCAACGGTTGGCGCAATTTTCCAGTGAGGTTGAAATGAAGCTATCTGTAATTATTCCTGCGGCGGGAAGCTCAAACAGGATGAAAGCTAAGCAGAGCAAACAGCTTATGAAGCTTTGCGGAGTTGAGGTGCTTGCGCATACAGCACTTGCCTTTGAACGCTCAGAGCTTGTAAGCGAGATTATAATTGTGTGCAGAAATGAGGAGCGCGCCGAGTTTGAAAGGCTGATGAAGCAGTACGGTATCAGAAAGCTCAAGTGCTTTGCTCAGGGCGGAAAAAGCCGACAGGAGTCGGTTTTCAACGCTATGCCGCTTGTGTCAGAGCAGTGCGATTATGTGGCAATTCACGACGGCGCAAGACCGCTTGTAAGCAGAGAAATAATTGAGCGCACAGCCACAGCCGCCGAAAAATACGGTGCGGCGGCACCCGGAGTTCCTGTTAAGGACACAATAAAAATAATAGAAAACAGCGGAATGATAGCCTCAACGCCAAACAGAGAAAGTTTGGTTGCGATACAAACGCCGCAGATATTTGAAAAACAAAAATACCTTGCGGCTATGAAAAGGGCACAGCAAAGCGGCGAGGAATACACCGACGACTGCGCTCTGCTTGAGCAAAGCGGATGTGCTGTGTTTGTCAGCGAGGGAAGCTATGACAATATAAAGATAACAACGGCGCAGGACATTCCGATTGCACAAAGGCTTATGGAGGGGTTAAAATGCGAATAGGTCACGGCTATGACGTACACCGACTTGTCGAGGGCAGAAGGCTTATCTTGGGCGGAGTTGATGTTCCGTTTGAGCTTGGTTTGCTCGGCCACTCTGACGCAGACGTTTTGCTGCATGCCGTAAGCGACGCACTCTTGGGTGCGGCTTCACTTGGCGACATAGGTAAGCATTTTCCCGATACCGACCCTAAGTATGAGGGAGCCGACAGTATGAAGCTGCTTGAAAGAGTGGTGGGGCTTTTGAATGAAAAGGGTTTCAGCGTTAATAATATAGACTGCACAGTAATCGCTCAGAAACCAAAGCTTGCGCCGTTTATCGCTCAGATGAAGAGCAATATTGCAAGTGTGTGCGGCGTGTCAAATGACAGGGTGAACGTAAAGGCAACCACCGAGGAAAAGCTCGGCTTTACAGGCGAGCTTAAGGGTATATCTGCCCACGCTGTTTGCACAATAAACGAGTGACAGACAGGATATTACACATTTTACGTCGGTGCGACGGTATAATATAGTTGCAGTCGGTGAGGCGATTAATAATGAATAATGAAGAATTGCGCCGCCGCTTTGCGGCTTTTTGAGCCTGTAATATTCGTTTTCGCTATTTGACATCACACACGAATTATGATACAATCTTTGCGTTCGGAGGCGATAAAATGGCAAAGGAAAGCACAAAAACAATAGCTCAGAACAAAAAAGCGCATCACGAATATTTTGTCATTGAAAGCCTTGAAGCGGGCATTGAGCTATGCGGAACAGAGGTTAAGTCACTGCGTGCAGGCAGGGTGAACCTAAAGGACAGCTGGTGCAGTGTGGTTGACGGCGAAATCTTTGTCAACGCAATGCATATAAGTCCGTATGAGCAGGGCAATATCTTCAACCGTGACCCAATGCGGGTTCGCAGACTTCTTCTGCATAAAAGAGAGATTCTGCGCCTTTTCGGACTTGTAAAGCAGGGCGGATATACGCTTATACCGCTGTCACTGTATTTCAAAGGGTCAAGAGTGAAGCTTCAGCTTGGACTGTGCAAGGGCAAAAAGCTCTATGACAAGCGAGCGGACATTGCCCAAAAGGACGCAAAGCGCACAATGGAGCGAGCATTGAAGGAGCAAAACAGATAAATTAATTTAAAAGTGCATATTTGCGTGGCAAATATTT
Organism: Ruminococcus sp. zg-924; assembly: GCF_024433635.1. GTDB lineage: Bacteria > Bacillota > Clostridia > Oscillospirales > Acutalibacteraceae > UBA7067. The sequence goes on from NZ_WNJZ01000003.1 coordinate 14,129, forward strand.
TACCTGATGCAAGGCAGACTTCGTTCAATGTTGTTTACTAATGATATTGACCATATACGGGGGTGTAAAGGTTTCGACGGGGATTGTAAGCCCCGGTAAGCGAGCAGCGGTGCGGGACCGCTATAAAATCCGCAATTTTAAAAAATAAACGACAACAATAAAGTTGCATTAGCTGCCTGATTTAGGCGGCCGTTCTGTCCGATAGTACTGCGGATTGGATAAGAGCGTCGATTAGCAGTGAACGTGAACCGGAAAGAGCCTTGTATTCGGTCATGACTTAAAGGGCTACCCAAAAGCAAAGCCTGTTGATGGGCGCTGCCCTTGGGGAAGCTAAAGCATCAACTACGCTCGTAGAAAGCCTCGGTAAGCGATTTTCGGACAGGGGTTCAATTCCCCTCACCTCCACCACGTCGGAGCAAAGTCCGCTTTGCTCCGACGCTTTTTTATGCCTTTGGCAAAAAAGCGTCATCCGCCCGCTCCCTTGCTACTCCTTTCCGCAAAAGGTCACGCTCGGCTCGCCTGCTCGGTTGTAAACGCCCTCGCTGCGGCTTGCTGTCGCTACCAACCTTTTGCGGGTTACGAAAGTTCAACTTCCACTGGTAAAACACACAGAAAATCTTTTTTATAGTCCTCTGACACGTCGTAGCAAAGTCCGCTTTGCTCCGGCGCTTTTTTATGCCGTTGGCAAAAAAGCGTCATACGCCCGCTCCCTTGCTACTCCTTTCCGCAAAAGGTCACGCTCGGCTCGCCTGCTCGGTTGTAAACGCCCTCGCTGCGGCTTGCTGTCGCTACCAACCTCTTGCGGGTATGAGAGTTCAACTCACACCGATAAAACGCACAGAAATCTTTTTTATAGTCCTTTGACACGTCATAGCAAAGTCCGCTTTGCTCCGACGCTTTTTTATGCCTTTGGCAAAAAAGCGTCATCCGCCCGCTCCCTTGCTACTCCTTTCCGCAAAAGGTCACGCTCGGCTCGCCTGCTCGGTTGTAAACGCCCTCGCTGCGGCTTGCTGTCGCTACCAACCTTTTGCGGGAACAGTAATGCGGCTATTTCAAAAGCAATCAGAAGCGGCAAAGTCGAATTGAAGATTAACGATGGTAAACAAGGAAAGCATATTAAAGGTCACAATAATTTTATTGAAGGCTGAAGCTATATCACAATTTCTACTGAAGAGGCACAAGAGCTTGTTAATGCGTATGCCGGAACAGGCGCATTGATAAGAACAAAAAGCAGAAAATGGTCAAAGCAGGAAGTTGTTACTTCAAATGATGTTATAGGCTATGATGTAAATGATCTGACAGTAATAGAAACTGCTACTAAAATCTTTAAAATCCATTACAGTAACAAAGGTACTCACATAGTGCCGAAAAGGGAGTGATTTCATTGGTTCTGTTAAACGAATTAAAGAAAATCGAGAATTTGAGCGACAAGACGAAACTCAGGATAGTATGCGAGGGTGGAATAATAATTGAGGGGGAGTATAGGGGTTATACCTCTGCCCTGAACAATGAGCCTGAAGTCGCTCAGCTTGATATTTACTCAAAGAAAAATAATACGATGTATGGATTGCTGGAAACAGAGATCATTTCTATCAGTATTATTAATTAACCGCTCCCACAATGTGAGGGCGTTTTTTTATGCTTATGACGAAGTAGGTAACCCAATAGATTACCGTGACGGAATGAAGTTTACATGGAAAAACGGCAGACAGCTTGCTACGCTGACAAAGGACAACAAGACGACAAGCTATACATATGATATTTCCGGCATTAGAACACAAAAAAATATTGACGGACTGGCAACAAAGTATTATTATGATGATAGTAATAACCTTGTTTCAATGACAGTCGGCGATAAAAAACTGATGTTCTATTATGATGCAAACGGAAGCGTAAGCTCGGTTCAATACAACAATGCAATGTATTACTATGTTAAGAAATTGCAGGGCGATATAAGAAGAATAGTTGACGAGAACGGAAATATAGTAGCAATCTATTCTTATGACCCATTCACGGGCAGATAATTGTACAATCAAAGTAAAACGAACTAACGATAAGCAATGGTTTACAAAAAAGGAAATATGTCGTTACAATAACTCTTAGCGATTTATATGAGGTGTTTTCTTATGAAATTTAAAGGTTTTTTGTCCATAGCTGTTGTAGTTATTATTTTTTTCACATCATTAACCGGATGCCAAAATTTACTTAGCAGTAGAAATTTTGCTGATTACAATATTGGCGATAGATTTGAAAGCAATAGAGATAGATATATGGTTAAATTAAATAATTGTTTTTTTGCCAGCGTACCATATAAAGAAACTGAGAAAATAGAAGTATATAAATTACTGGATTTTAATTCTGCTGATTTAATAGGTAATTCTAAACTGTATTTTTCAGGCGAATTTGATAAATGTTATAGCAACGAAGATAGCATACTTATAAAATCGGATGTAAATAGTAACTATATTTTAATTGACTGCAACGAGATAAACAATCAAAAAGTTTCATCGAGTGTAAATGATTTAAATGTTGATTTATCAGCATACAAAGAAATTATATAAGAAGCACAATTTACGTGATGTCACTTACTAACACTAAGTAATTCATTTATCAGGAATCTAACTCAGATAAGACACAACGGTACGAACTACAATATAGAGTTGTGTCCGGTTATTCTGAAGAAAAGACTGTATAACAAGGGACAAGTCAAATATCATGGGATTATACGCCATCTTTCGATTTCCATTTTGATTTGCCATATTATTACAATCCACCAACAGGTGAAAGACCGTTCCGGGAAACTATTTGGCAGTATTTTTCCACTTGTGAATAGTAATAAGATAGGAGTGATTTTTTGGTTATAGGTATTGATTTTGAATGGCATGAGTCAAGTTCGGACATATTAAAAAAGCTTTTCACTGACTTTGATTTTTCAAAATACACTTGGGATGTATATAATGAACAAGCGTGGGATGAAGATAACAACGATTTGTTTGAAAGCAAAGCGTATAGCGGAATTGAATTTGATTCTATAATAAAAAGACCTACAAATCTGATTATGCTGATTTCAATAAAAGCATTTGATGGAGTTGTAAATGAAATTGAATCGTTTGATGACTATTTATCAAGTGACTGTCAGCTTATGTTTTATGTGATTGATTGCGATTATGTGGATTTATATTGCAAACGAGAGGAAGATTTAAATTTCTTCTACAACAGAGCAAAAGAAATTGGCGTAAGTGAATTAAATTATATAACTGAGGAGAATTTTAGCAGAACTGGTTTCTGATTTTTAGTTATTTGATATTTTAAGCTTGTGATTTCATAGAAGTGGGATGGTTCTGATATTCTGCAACCGTCCACTTCCTAAAGAAAACTGATAAATATTTACAGTAAAGGAGAATTCATATGAAAAAGATACTATCGCTGGTTTTATCCTGCGTAATGATATTTGCAGTCGTTCCGATAGCAAATATTTCTGCGGCGGCATCTGACAGTACATCAAGGCAAGAGCTGATAAGCTTACTCGACTACTATAATACCGAGTTGGATTACTCATCTGAAGATTGGTATAATCCGTTTCCATATAAGGATTATCAGCCGGATAATGATTATTCAAAAGCAAAGAAAAATGCCGAGATACTTTTGGCGAATGAAGCGACTACGGATGAACAATTTGAAAAAATAATAGCTGAGCTTAAGAACACAAGATATAATCTGATAAAATATGAATTGAGATTTATGCTTAATTGTTTTAAATGGGATTTTTACTATGCTCCTGAGTATTGGTATGATTATTTCACCAAAGATAGCTATGACGATTATCTTGAAGCATACGAAAGAGCGAGTGCGATTCGTGATGATGAAAGCTCTACTCTTGATGACTGCAAAAACGCAATGGATGAATTTTTAACGGTGCAGGATAATCTGGTTAAAAAAACACCAACCGATCCTACCGATCTGGAGAATCCGAAACAAGAGCTGATAAGCTTATTGGAATATTATTCTACTGCATTGGATTACACTTCCGAGAAATGGCATCCTCCTTATGATCCTGAGGAGTCATTCTCATATTCTCAGGATTATAAGGATTATTATAAAGAATATACAGATTATTATGCCGCAGAACTAAAAGCAGAAGAGCTTTTGGCGGATGAAAAGACAACAGATGAAGAATATGAAGCAATAATAGAAGAGCTTAAAAAGACAAAGTATGCAATGATAAGGTTTGATTTGAGCGCAATGGATAACTATCATGATGGTTGGCTTTGGAGTTTTGATTATACTCCGGAGGCTTGGTATAGAAAATATACCCAGGAGAGCTATGACGCTTATCTTGCGGCTCATCTTGAAGCGAATATTTTATTAATGTATAGGGGCGAATTTGCAACAATAGAAGATTTCAAGAATATGATAGAAAAATATCAGGCAGCATATGAAAGCTTAGTTGAAGTACACCTTATTTTAGGTGATGTGAATTCAGACGGTGACATAAATCTTGCAGATGCAATTCTAACCCAGAAAAGTGCATTATCTATAATTGAATTATCTGGAAATCAAATGCCTTGTGCTGATGTTACAGAAGATAACGAAGTTACTATACAAGACAGTATTTTTGTAATGAAATATTGCTTAAATATCCCGACTGAAGTTGAAAGAATCGGTGAAGTAGTGCGTCCGTACTTCGTTTCCTGATTGTTAGTCTTGTGTTGACAATGCCGGGCAGAAACAGAGTAGGCTTGGATAGCAGACCAAGAGCTTACACCTATTAATAACCGATTATGAAAGACGTGCAAAGCAATTTGCAACGCTTATAGTGCTGAATTACAGAGAAAATTCAAGAAAGGCAGAGTTTAACCGCTCAGCCTTATCATGTTGTGTGCTCGGTACGTATTAGTGCTTGGTGGTGAAAGTCCGCTACAGACTTGGCAGTAGAACTGTTAGCTGAGAGCAAGGGCGTTCATCGTGAGGTGGAGCTTGAAGTAAGCCTATAGCAAACTAACGGTCTGACAAATACAAATCAGCTAACAAGCGTAACAGCGAAGTGGGACAACTTGGGTGAAGAAAATGTAACCAACTCATATTCATACACAGCCGGAACAGGCAGAAACCTTACGCAGATAAGCCATAACGGCACGAACTACAACATAGAGTATGATAAGTTTAACAACAAGACGAATACTCTTGTTGGTAATCAGAGCCTTGCTCAGTACAGCTATGATACAAACAATGGCATACTTCAAAGCGTAACCTACGGTAACGGAAATACAGTAAGCTATGCATATGACAACTACGGCAATACAAGTATACAGAAATACAACGGTACAACTGCGTTCAAATGGTTCAGTGACAGAAGCGGAAGCGTTATAAGGCAGAGTGATTTTATAAATCAGCTTGAAACAAGCTATGATTACGACACAACAGGAAGACTTGTTCGCCAAACTGCACTTGATACCTCAAAAGCAAGCTCGACCGACAGAACAAAGTATATGGTTGAGTACGGTTATGACCTCAATAACAACATAACCAAGCTTGTGAATATAACGCCCAACGGAACGAAGAAGTTTAACTACACCTACGGAAAGGATAACCTTCTTGAGAAGTTCACAATGGGAACTAACCGCAGTGTCGATTATACATATGACGGGCTGGGCAGGCTGACAAGTTCAAAAATAACGACAGCAAGACCGATTGAAACGTCATATTTATATAAGCTATCAAAGCTTAATTCAAGCGGACAAGAACAATACAGAACAACCAAGATAAATAATGAGATTATAGACGGCGAGGAATACCGTTACAGCTATGACGATTCAGGCAACATAACAAAAATTGAGAAGAAAACAAACGGTGTTTATACAACGCTATATACGTATGAATACGATTCATTCGGTCAGCTTACGCATGAAAGAGATTATACTAATAATACGTCAAAGAAATATAGCTATGACGGTGGAGGCAACATTTTACAGGAAGTTACAAGTTATTATGATAGTCCTAACAGCGATGAAGTTTCAAGAACGGAAAGTATAAGTTACAGCTATTCCGATTCAAACTGGACGGATAAGATGACCTCATACAATGGGGAAACCATAACATATGATGCAATCGGCAATCCGCTTTCATACCGTGACGGAATGACGATGACATGGCAAAACGGACGTCAACTTGCCTCTTTACAAAAGGGCACAAATAATATACAATATAGCTATGATTCAGACGGAATAAGAGTGAGCAAAACTATAAACGGAGAGAAATGTACCTTTGAGTATCTTGACGGAATGTTGCTCTATGAAACAAGAGGCGAAAAATACTTCCATTATTATTATGACTCAAACGGCATGCTCTGTGCGGTGAACTACCGCCTGACCCCGAACGGCACGGAATATGTATATTACTACACTCACAACTGGCGAGGAGATATAGTCGGCATATACAACGGCAACGGCGACCTAAAAGCGAAATACACATACGATGCTTGGGGCAATGTAACAGCTATAAAGGACAGCAACGGCAATGCTATAACAGACCCGAACCACGTCGGCAACCTCAACCCATTCCGCTATCGTGGGTACTATATGGACACGGAAACAGGTATGTATTACCTGATGAGCCGCTACTATGACCCTGTAACGCATAGGTTCCTGAATGCGGACGGTTATTTCCAGACGGGATTGGGTGTTCTGGATACTAACATGAATGCGTATTGTGGAAATAACCCGGTGAATTGTGTTGATTATTCAGGAATGTGGGTACTTGTTGTTTCCGGAAATGCCTCCTGTGGTTTTTTATCTGGGATAAGTGCTGGTAGTGGGATTGCATTTGATTCTGAAGGAAATGTCGCCCTGCAAAAAAGCTATGCGTATACAGATTTTAATGGAATGGATACTATTTACCTGGGAGCCTCTTTATGGGCTGGTGCAGGCTTAAGCGTAACTTATATATGGGACTGCAAGGATGTTTATGATTTAGTAGAAAGAGGCTCAACACAATTTGGTGCCTCGGGCGGTGGCGGCGTTAGTGGTGGTGCCGATTTGATTTGGATGGATAAGGCATCGTATGCATTAAGTGGGATTTCAGGTTCTGTCGGTGTTGGTGCTGGAGTCGATATTCATGTGATGAGATCTTCTACTGAAAATACTGTAGTTATGAATATGGGACAACAAAAATATCAAATTGGAGATGTGGTTGTTGATCAGAAAAACCAATATTATAAAATAGGAAATGCTAAATATTATGTCATAGGTGGGACTACATACAAAGTATGTAGTATATGTGGTTGCCCCCATATAAAAGTCTGACTTTTGCTTTAGAAAGGAAAATAGATATGCTTACCGAATATAAAATAATTATAGCAAAGGTAGTTTCAATACTTCTATCGGCAATTCAATTAGCTATTATTCAAGCGGTTGCAGGCTCTGCGGTTTTATCGCCATTATTAATCATTTCAATCTTCCTGACAGGTCAGTTATCGTCATTTTTGATTTTTAAAGACGATTGCATGACGGAAAGACACAAGGAAAAAATCGAAAAAGAAAAATCACAAGGTGTTTGCCGTAAAGCAAAAGGCATAAGAATATATCTAAGTGTTGTATCAATTATTGAGGGAATATTTGCGCCGTTATGTCTTTTTCTTTGGTTGGTTGAATGTTTAGTAAAGAAAGGATAATACGAATGATGAAAATAATTAAGCTTCATATAGCTAAGATGATTGTTTATGTTATATCATTTGCCGAGGTTGCTGCAATAACGTTTTTAAGTCCAATTGTGGTCGAACTGAAAATTGATATCATGTTCTTTATTTTGTCGCTTTTCTTCGTTAATATGTTTATAGCTGTTATACTATTCAAGGATGAGTGCTTTATAGAATTTTATATTGATGAAGAAAGTAAAAGTTATTATAAAAAATCACTTTCATTCCAATCGCTGTTTTATGCGGTATATAAAATTAATATTCGATTTTCCTTGCTTGTTGATGCGTTTTGTGCGCCGTTGTTTTTTGTTTTATTTATAATTAACTTACAATAAAATATAGCAGGAGTGTGTATAATGGAACAATTAGTTATTTTATTAAGAATTATGCAGGTTATTATGCTTGTAATCGGAATACCGGTTGGAATATTAGGAATAGTTTTCCTTGTATTGAAACTGAAAAAAATAAAGTTTCAGACGAATAGGAAAATTATATTCATCTCAATTGTTATGATAATCTATGGTATTGGTTCTGTGTTAATGTCACTTGGTTTTATAAACTATTACATAGACAATATTGTACCAACCATGTAAAACTATAATTTAAATCTAAATGTTAAGTTAGTTGCTTGAATGTAGGGTTAGCCTTTGTTGCAAAACAGTAAGAAACCTATGACAGCTGGGGCAATGTTACAGCTATAAAGGACGGCAACGGCAATGCTATAACAGACCCGAACCACGTCGGCAACCTCAACCCATTCCGCTATCGTGGGTATTATATGGATACGGAAACAGGTATGTATTACCTTATGAGCCGTTACTATGACCCGGTAACGCATAGGTTCGTAAATGCGGACGGTTATTTCCAGACGGGATTGGGTGTTCTGGATGCTAACATGAATGCGTATTGTGGGAATAATCCCTTGATGTTTATAGATCCAACAGGACTCTGTTATGTAGCTCAATATACAAACGCAGGTACATATATCGGCACAAAGTGGGTTATAAAAACAGCTGTACCAGGTGTACCAAATTTTTGTTATGTTTGCAAACAATACAATCCAAAAACTGCCATAGACACCAATTTTATGGCATACAAGGAACATAGCAAAAAAGGTACAACTAACAAAGCCAATAAAGCAAGGCATGAGAAAGGTCAAGCAAGAAAAAAACTAGATCAAAAAGGTGAAAAAGGTGATGAACGTAGAGAGGATCGTTCAAACAAACGAAGAATTGAATCCCTCATTCCTACGCCTAAAACAGCAGTACCACTCGAAGAGTACCGGAATAGGGATTTACTACCGGATTTATTTCCAAATTATTATGATAAATACGAATTTAAGGGTATACCAAACACCGGTGAAAAACCAATATATGAACAGATATGGGACTTTATTGTTAATATATTTAATTAAGGAGAAGAAAGATGATTGTTGAGACTTTAAAAGAAATGGCTAAGAGTGACAAAAGGGTATCCATCTATACAGATATAAACGAACCTTCAAAATTCTGTTACGGTTATATCCTTTGCGTTAACTATGAAGAAGTAGCAATATATATGATTTCACCTGACGGATTCTTTGATGGAATTTTGATGAAGAAAATATATGATATAATTCGTATCGAAATTGATGGGCAGTATCACGAAAAGATGAAAAAGCTATGTTCTTTATCTAAAATGCAACCATTTAATTATTCCATAGATCCAACAAATATTCAATATTCATTGTTAGAAATAGCATTGCAATCAAAACAGATTGTATCATTAGAATTAGTGGATAGCGGATATGATGATGTGGTTGGATTTGTAGAAAGTATAGATAATGGGTTATGTAAAATCAAGATAGTAGATGAATATGGTTTTGAAGACGGATATTGTTTTGTTATGGCAAATAAAATAACACAAATTTCTTATGCTTCTCAGGATGAAATTAGAATATTAAAATTGTGGGAAATAAATAACTCTTAAAGCTATATACAATCCGGATGTATTTAAAAATATAGAGTCCAAAAGAGTGACAGCACATCTGTAAGCAAAACCCCTGTCAGCATAAGCGTATATCTGCGTTATTACAGACAGTGCAACAAGGTGTACTACGATAATATTTATCTTATCAAGGACGCAACTCAGAGTTACACATACAACAGTGACGGAAAGCTTGTTACTGTAAAGGATAATAATGCACAGAGGACGGATAATCCTGCAACAGAAGATAAATGATAAAAAACAAGGTTTGGAATTGCATTAGTTTTGGTGCTCAATTATCCATTTTGTTAAATCGTCTAATTCAAGTTTGCCGCCTGCTAAATTTAATATGGTTGTGTAGAGTTCTTTTTGTGTGTAATCCAGTTCAATGCCATTAAGTGCAAGAAAAACGAGCATAGTATGAGTACCAATTCGCTTGTTACCATCAATAAAAGCGTGATTTTTTATGATACCATACCCCAGACGGGCAGCTTTTTGCTGAATAGATGGAAATAAATCAGTATTGTCAAATTTTTGAAATGGTGCGTTGATTGCAGAATCAAGCAGCCCCTCTTCTCTGATGCCGTCAAGTCCACCGGTTTCTTCAAGTAATGATTTATGCATCGTTATAATTTGAGATTTGGATAGAATAATCATTTGGCAAGAACCTTATATGCTTCCTTGTTTTTGGCAATCAGTCGTTTTGAAACAGCCATAACATCTTCGTTATTTGCAAGCTGTTCTTTTTCAGCCTGACTGAACTCAACAATTAAATAGCGAGGGACATTGTTTTTCAGAATAACGGCTGAGCCGTTTTCATCAACAAGTCTTGCAACCTTTGAAAAATTTTGATTTGCTTCGGTAATTGAAACAAGAGATTTTGTATTAACATTCATAAATATACCTCCAAATATATTATACACAAATAGGATAAATATATCCTATTCATATTATAATCACGCAGGACGATTATGTCAATAAAAATTAAATTTCGCCAATGGACAACTGTACCGGGAAGAGAAGACTAAAACTCAAAACATCTTTTTCAGATATTTTATTGCTTTAAAGACTCATATTTCCACTTGAAAACAGCAACTCCAATTATTATTGCGTACCCCAAAAAGCTAAGCCAATCGGGTAAATCGCCGAGGAATACAAAGCTTAGCATTGCGGCAAACAAAACCTGAGTGTAGTCGAACACCGAAATCTCCTTTGCCGGTGCTTTTGAATAAGCAGCCGTAATTGAGAACTGACCACCGGCTGCTGATAAGCCTGCCATCACAAGAAAGGCAAGCTGTAAAGCTGACATCGGCTTATAGGTAAAAATAACACACGGCAGCACCGACAAGCACGAAAACATTGAAAAAAAGAACACAATTACAGGTCCTGCAACTCCGTTGGTACCCAGCTTGCGAACACAGGCATAAGCAAGTCCTGCGCCCATACCGCTTATCACTCCCATTATTGCAGGGAAGGAGTCCATATTGAATGTGGGCTTGATTACAAACAATGCGCCGATAAATGCAATTATTATTGCCGCCCACTCAACCTTTTTAGGCTTTTCCCTCATAATAAATACAGAAAAAATTACAGCAAAAAAAGGCGACAGCTTGTTTAGCATAGAAGCGTCTGCGATATTAAGCTTTCCTATTGCATAGAAGTTGCAAATCACGCCGACTGTTCCTGCAAGACATCTTACAGCCATAGGAAGAAAATTTTTCTTCTCAAGCTTTATGCTTGTCCTTTCCTTTATAACAACAAAAAGAGCTATGAACATCGCCACCAAATTTCTGAACATACTCTTTTGCCACACAGGCAAATCGCCCGACAGTTTTACAAACAAATTCATCAGTGCAAAAAAGAACGCCGCACTGATTATGCAGGCAATCGCCTGCTTTTTATTTTTGCTCATATTACTCACCCGTATTTATAAATCTAAATGTATTATCTATAACCCTTTGTTAAATATGTTATACTTTTTAGAGATTATAGTCAACTGATACATTGATAATTTTTTCATCACACATTACTTACCTGCGTCTGCGGCATATTATTAAAATTTTTTGTAAAAAATTATGTTTTTAATATCATCAAAGCTTTACACAATCCTTGCAAAAACAATTTGGATACTTTACAAAGCGGCGTTATACTCGTAAGCGTTCTGAAAGGAAAATATAAAAAGACGGAGGAGAAGAAAAATGAAAAGTAAGAGAATCAGAAAAGCTGTTATCGCAGCTTCACTTGCGGCTGTAATTACAGCCACAGCAGTACAGACAGCCCTTGCAGCTAACGGCGGCTTTGCTGTTGAGGATTTAACCCTGCAGCCGGGCAGCAGTACGTCACAGATTAACCTTAATTGGTACACAGACAACAGCAATGCAGACGTTAAGGTTAAGTTCAGCGACGGCAAAAACACGATTACTGAGAACGCAAAAATTCAGCCTGCGGTTGAGGGCAAAACAGCCTGCAAGGCAACTGTAAGCAACCTTACACCGAACACAAATTACACTTACAGCGTTTCCGAGGACGGCGGAATCACCTGGTCAAAGGAGTACAGCTACAAAACTCCTGCACAGGGTGACTTTACCTTTGGTTTTGTCGGCGACCCACAGCTAAACGCCGGCAACGAGGACAAGAACAGTAAGGTATTCAGCGCAGACAAGACAACAAAAACAGGCTGGAACGATACTCTTAAGGCTTTGGCCGATAAGAATGTAGATTTGATTACTTCCGCCGGTGACCAGGTTGACGATACAAAAGGCGGCAACGAGAGCCAATACACCGACTTGTTCTCATCAAACGTAATGCAGTCGGTTCCGTTTGCAGCAGCAGTAGGCAACCATGACCGCCATGCAGGTTTCCTTTATCACTATAACCTGCCAAACGAGCAGAATGTTGACTCAATAGTAAATCTCGACACAACACCTGCCGCAAATGAGGTTACAACAGCAAAGGGCAACTACTTTTACAGCTTCAACAACGCCCTGTTTGTAGTGCTTAACGATTCATCATATCCTGCAAGCACACAGGAGGCAAAGCCGTATATCGACGCTTTCAGACAGACTCTTCAAAACGCTGTGAAAGCTTACCCTGATTACAAGTGGCTTTTCGTACAGCATCACAAATCAACCGAATCAGTAGCACAGCACGTTGCCGACAGAGATATTCAGTATTACGTTGAGGCAGGCTTTGAAAAGCTTATGGACGAGTTCAAGGTTGACGTTGTTCTTGCAGGTCACGACCACGTATATGCAAGAACCTATGCAATGTGCAACGGTCAAAGAGTAAGCGACTTTACAAGCAACTATACAGACCCTCAGGGTACGGTTTACCTCACCTGCAACACAGGCTCAGGTCTTAAGTATTACAACATCTTTGACACAGAGAAGCTCTATGTTAAGGACAACACAGAGTATCCGTATCTTGCAAACGGCTTAAAAGGCTCTGAAGAGTACTTAAAGGGCGTATATCCGCTTTCAACAGCAGTAGCACAGCAGGATAAGATTCCGGGGTATACGGTTGTAAAGGTAACAGACGGTCAAATCACCTTTGAATCATACAGCACCTATGACAACCCTGATACGCCAAACAACGAGGCAACAGAAAGCTTGGATACATTCTCAATAACAAAGACTCAGCCGGAGAATCCAACAGACGAGCCAACAGACGAGCCGACAGATGAGCCGACAGATGAGCCGACAGACGAGCCGACAGACGAGCCGACAGACAAGCCGACAGATGAGCCGACAGACAAGCCGACAACAGCACCGACTTCGGCTTCCGGTTTAGCAACATCATCAACAACACCTGCTCAAAATGGCAAAACAGCAACAGGCAAGGTTGCAACAGGCGACAGCACAAGCACAGCCGCACTGATTATAATTCTTGTATCAGCGGCAGGCGTAGTTGTAATTACACGCAAAAAGCTCAAGGGCGAATAAAGCCTATCGTCTTAACAGACAGTAAAAAATCGGGATGAAGCGGTTTTCGGCATCATCCCGATTATATTTTTGTCTGAATTACTTGTGCGAATCCGCAAGCACCTTGCGCATATACTTTGCAATGTCGGTGTTGTCGATAAGCTCCTTTTCGCACAGCCCTGCCGATTGTGCTCCGCTTGCCATTAGTGCAACATCGGCGTTTGTGTGATTTCCGTCAGAGGTAAAGCAGTCGTTGTTAATATCCTCCGGCTTTGGATTCTCCGGCAGGGTTACGCCGCCTGTTTCGTGGTCGGCTGTAACAATTACAAGAGTGCCGGGGTGCTCCTGCGCCCATTTAAGAACATAGTCTATCGTCTGGTCGAAGCCCTGCATTTGCCCAAGCGTTGTTTCCATATCGCTTTTATGCTCATAGGTGTCAATGTTACTGCCCTCAACCATAAGGAAAAATCCCTTGTCATTGTCGAGAGAGTCAAGAGCCTTTGAGGTCATCTCCATAAGTGACGGCGACATATCGGGAGCACCCATATTGTCATAGGAGAACATACCCAAAACCTTGCTGTCATCATTTGTGAGCGATAAAAGCTCATTTTCTGTGGTGATGTATTTGTAGTCGTGGCTTTTAACCTCGTCCTGAATTTTTTTGTAGTTGGTGTAATACTGTGAGCCGCCGCCGAGCATATAGTCAACGTCTGACCTGACCATATCGAGCATAATTTTCGGGTAATTGTGCCTTGAGCCGTTGTGGGCAACCATTCCCGCAGGAGTTGCGTGGCAGATTACCTGGCGAGCAACAAGACCTGTTTTCATTCCAAGACCCTGAGCATACTCGCAGATGGTTTCAAGGTCGTTCCCGTCGGGGTCAACGCCGATAAAATCATTTGTCGTCTTTACGCCTGTGCTTATAGCCGTTGCCGACGCCGCACTGTCGGTATATTCGGCGCTTCCGTCCGTTACCGACTGTGAATATGTAGTAACGGTTGTGCTGTGCTTCATACCGCTCATAACAAGCTTGTCACCCTTAACAACCTCGCAAGCCTTTATAATGTTTTTGCCCATTCCGTCGCCTATCATAAGAATTATGTTCTTTGCAGGAACGTCCTCTTCAAGATTGTATTCGGCGTAGTCAACCCAAAAAAGCTCCTCAACGCTTTCCTCCGGTTCTGTTTCGCTTGAAGCGTCAGCTTGAAGTGCAGAGGAGGTGTCGGGCGCTGAGCTGTTTTGTTGGGAAGAGCAGGCTGTAAACGATAACAGCATTGCAATTGCAAGAAGTGCAGAAAGTAGCTTTTTCATATTATCCCTCGTTTGTATTTATTTTACTTAGATTTTACCACGCTTTAATGGCAAAGTCCACAATATGAATCAGTTTATTGTATAAAAAAAGTAAAATGTATTGTTTAGGTATTGGTATGTGTGTATAATATGATTGTAAAAATTAATCGTTTAGGGAATTGTGTGTTTGAATTGTGGAATTGTTGCAATGCAATATAGTGTAAAAAGCTATCCTATGTATTAAATAATAATATAAAAGTCATTAAAATTAAAAATATAAAAGGTGAAAATTATGAACGAGCTTCAAGCTGTAATCACAGAGGTTAAAAAGGTTATAAACGGCAAGGACAACGCAATAATAACCTCGCTTCTTGCAATACTTACAAACGGAAATATATTGTTTGAGGACATTCCGGGCGTTGGCAAAACAACTCTTGCACTTGCCTTTTCAAAGGCTTTGGGACTTAGCTACGGCAGGGTGCAGTTTACTCCCGACACACTCCCGTCCGATATTACGGGCTTTGTAATCTATGACAAGGAAACAGGAAAAATGAGGTACAAAAAGGGTGCGGTTTTCTGCAACCTCTTTCTTGCGGACGAGCTTAACAGAACCTCCAGCCGAACTCAGGCGGCGCTTCTTGAGGCTATGGAGGAGGGGCAGGTAACTGTTGAGGGCAGAGCATATCCGCTTGAAAAGCCGTTCACAGTTATTGCAACGCAGAACCCCGTGGGAGCTTCCGGCACTCAGCTTTTGCCCGACTCGCAGATTGACCGCTTCACCGTTAGAATTTCAATGGGTTATCCTGACAGCAATTCCGAGCTTAAAATGCTCTTAAGCCGCAAAAACGGCAATCCGCTTGACAGTGTAAGCTGTATTGTAACCAAGGAACGTCTGCTTGAAATGCAGCAGCAGGTCAAGGCTGTTTTTATGCACGAAAGTATTGCACGGTATATTGTCGGGCTTATTACAAAAACGAGGAACAGCCGCTTTATCCGCCGGGGAGCAAGCCCCAGGGTTACATTGTCGCTTGCACAAATGTCCAAGGCAAACGCATTTTTATGCGGCAGAGATTTTGTAACGCCAAAGGACGTTCAGAGCGTGTTTGAAAGTACGGTGAACCACCGCATTATGCTAAGCGCAGAGGCTTTGTCGCAGAAGCTTGACACAATCAGCGTTTTAGCTGACGTTTGCAGCAGCGTGAAGCCGCCGAGGATATAATATGCTTAAAAATATACTTATCTATCTGCTAATTTTTGCGGCTGCGTTTGCTTTCAGCGTTTTTTATTACGCTTGGTTTTCGTGGTTTCTTTTGATTGTGATAATCTGTATTCCGCTTGTGTCGCTTGCAATAAGCCTGCCGTTTATGATTTATGCGGCTGTAAAGGGCATTTCCTGCTTTTGTGACGAAACGGCTGAAAATTTCGGCAGCGTTAATATTGGAATTAAAACTAAAAACGGAAAGCGTTTGTTCTGTCCGTTTCTTAAGGTAAAATTCAAGACCTCAAACAGCTTTGCAGGTAAGTCAAAGAGCGCTTTACTGAAATACGGCGGAGTGATAAATAAGCCTGTTGTAATCAGAAGCGACACCCTTGCACAACACTGTGGTTTGGTGAATATTAAGGCGAATTACGGCAGAGTGTACGATTTTACGGGGATATTCTTTTTGCCGATAAGATTAAAATTCAGCGGCAGTACGGTGATAATGCCGATACCCGAAGCACCGTATTTACAGCCGGACAGCCAAAGCACAGTTATACTTGGCTACAAGCCGAAATCGGGCGGCGGTTTTTCGGATTACTACGAGCTAAGACCCTACCAAAGCGGCGACAGTTTAAAAAATATTCACTGGAAGCTGTCGTCAAAATACGATGATTTAATAGTAAAAGAGCCGAGCGAGGCGATTTACAAAAGGCTGATAATAAAGCCGGAAATAACAGACAACCCGGAAATAAACGATTTTATCCTTGCAAGGTTTATATATGTCTGCTCTTGTCTTATAAAAAACGAAGCGGTGTTTTACGCTTTTAACAGTCGAAGCGGAGCAGCTGTAAAAATTGAAAATGAAAGCGATGTCCGCCGCTTTCTCGTTTTCCTATACAGTAAAAGCGGAGCAAAGCAGGAGATATGCCTTGATAACGCCGCAGTTTACAATATTCTGCCTGATAGCGAGGAGGTGAGCGAGCTGTGAAGAAATCAAGCGTTTTAGCCATAGTGATTGACTCAATAATAATCACTGTGCTTGTTCCGTCTGTGCTTTGGTGTCTTGTCACATCGTTTAATCTCAAGGCGGAGCTTCAAGTTGCGGTTGTTACATCAGTAATGTCAACGCTTTTGGCAGCTCTTGCATTTGCTCTGATAAAAACAGCAAAGCAAGCCCTTGCCGCCTGCGCAGCTGCGTTTGCATTTTTGGTTATGTTTTTGCTGCTTGAAGCAGACTCGCTTATTAATCAGTTTGAATATGTAATTAATTCAGCATTTTTTGATTTTTCAAAATATATTCCTGTGCCGCAGAGCGTTTCAATCGGCACGCATAAAGAGTATGACGCAACAATTCTGCTTGCGTTTGTTGAATGTGCGCTGATTTTTCTTTTCACATTCTGCATAGTAAAGAAGAAAACAACCGTTCCTGTTGTGATAATCTCGGTTTTGCTTGTTGCGCCATGCTTTATCCTTATCAGCACCTGCCCAAATTTGCTCCCGCTGTTTCTGTCAATTGCCGCCATTTCGGTACTGCTGCTTACATCGGAGCTTCGCAGATACGGTGTAGCTCACTGCGCCGCTGTATCGTCCGCAGCCTTTGCAACAGTGATGTGCATTTTAGCTTTGGTGTATATCGCTTATCCTGCCGACAGCTTTAAAAGAGAGCCTTGGCAGGATAAGCTTTTGTTGGATTTGCGGCATAGGGCAGGACTTGAATTTGTTGGTGAACAGCCTCAGCAAAACGGCGCCGGTGAAGGAACAACAGATGTTAAACGTATTGATTTAGGCAACGCCGAGGCTCCAAAGCAAACGCATGAGGTTGTTATGCAGGTTTATAATGATGACTCTGAGCAAACTATATATCTTAGGGGAACAGCGTATGCAAACTATGATAAAAACAAGTGGTCAACGCTCAACGAACAGCAATATTCATTATGCCCAAGCACAGGGGCATGGAACCCGTTTTATTCTTTCTCCGGCGCAGGCGGAGATATGAGTATGAAAATTGTTACTAAGAACAAGGAGGACGTTGTATATTTTCCGTATTTCTTAAGTCAAAAACCAATCGGAGTATCTCAGAATGCGGATATATCCCTTAATAATCAAGAGGGTAAAACCTCGTATACTCTTGATTACCGCACATATCCTGTTCTGGTTGATTTGAGTGTGGATAGTATTGAGAAAAACTCGTATGAAGAATATGCCGACTTTGTGTATCAGAACTACACCCAAATTTCAGACGAGCTTTGCAAAGAGTTACAGGAGATTGGCGGAAAATATGATATTGATAAAGTCATAGATGATAGTTTAAACCAAGCACTGTCAAGCTATTATGTCCCTGACAGTGATATGGACATGCCGATTTATCCACAGTCTGTTGCTCAGGCTATTCAGGAGATAGTATCTTCAAGCGCCGAGTATTCGCTTGAAACGCAGGGGATTCCCGATGGTGAGGATATAGCAAGCTATCTGCTCAAGGAAGATGGCGGAATGGAAACCGCCTACTGCGTACACTTTGCAACAGCCGCTGTAATGATGCTCAGAGCATACGGCATACCGTCACGCTATGTAACAGGCTACTATGTTAAAACCTCGTCGGAAACACCGTACACAACAGTCACCACAGACAACGCCCACGCTTGGGCAGAATACTTTGTTGACGGCATAGGCTGGACGCCGCTTGAGGCAACGCCGCCGTCTTTTACGCCTTCGTCACCGGTTGCCGACCCGATAGAGGAGAAAACTGAGCCGACTGAAATTCAAACGGAAACAAACCAAGCTGAAATACAGCCGACCTCTTCAGAAGTTTCATCAGACAATAACTCAGACGATAACTCAGGCTTGATTATGTGGGCGATAGTTGTGAGCGTGGCAGCGGCATTATTGATTGTTTCTTTGAGAGTGTTATTGATAAGAGCCTTAAGGCGAAAGAGGTTTATAAGCGGCGGCAAAAGCAAAAGAGCCGTATATATCTATCGCTATATTAAGCGGTGTGAAGCCTGCGCAAAAAAGAGCATACCTCAGGAAATCTATGATATAGGTGCAAAGGCAAGCTTCAGCCAACACAGCGTAACAAGCGAAGAGCTGAACACTTTACAAAATTATGCCGAAAAAGCAAGAGGCGAGCTTTATAAAGCCGCACCTGCGATTAAGAGGTTTTATTATGCTGTTATAGCAGTCTTGTAATTTCCTGCTCGCTCTTATGAATGTCTGACAGACAAAATATACAGTATAAAGGTGTTGATATTAATGAATAAAATTCAATTCGGTATGCCGACTCTTATCGAGCTTGAAACGCTCGATGAAACACTTATGCTTTGCAGTGAACTCGGATTGTCATTTGTCGAGCTTAATATGAATCTGCCGCAGTATCAGCTTGACAGGCTTAGCCGCACAGATGAATTTCAAAGCCTTGCCGACAGATACGGAGTATACTATACAATTCACCTTGACGAAAATTTGAATATAAGCGACTTTAACAAGGCAGTTGCCGACGCATATATTCAAACTGTACTGGGCACGGTTGATATAGCAAAAAGGCTTAACATTCCTGTAATTAATATGCACATGAATCACGGTGTACATTTTACTTTGCCCGACAAAAAGGTTCAGCTTTTTGAGCAGTATAAGGACGAGTATCTCAAATCTTTTACAGACTTCCGTCGAATGTGTGAAAATGCAATCGGACAGAGCGATATTAAGCTTTGTATTGAAAACACAGACGGCTACCGCAGCTATGAAAAGGAGGCAATCGGCGTTTTGCTTGAAAGCGACAAATTTGCCTTGACCTGGGATATAGGTCATTCAAACAGCAGTGAAAATATTGATGAAGATTTTTTACTGAATAATAAGGGCAGACTGCGACATTTTCATATTCATGATTCGCTGAAAAACAAAGACCATATGGCGCTTGGAACAGGCGAAGTTGACCTGACGCAAAGATTGAATGTTGCAAAGGAGCGTAGTTGCCGCTGTGTTGTTGAAACAAAAACGGTACAGGCTCTTAGGCAGTCGGTACAGTGGCTTGCGGTTAACGGATATATGTTATAATAATAAATACAACAAAACAGGGGGCTGTCGCAAAAGGAAAAAATGTGATGCCGGAATTGGAAAGAAAAATATCGGGTGCACACGCAGGTGCACCCATGCGAACACGACGCAAATTTAATAAGAGCGAGTCTTACGCAAAAACCGGCTGAAGCTGTATATCTATAAGCGCCGATTCTATCGTCTTTTTAAGCTTGTCAAAATGAGCTACAAGCGAACGTGGCTTTTTTTGTGGGTCGTCCTGCGACATTGGAACGAAGTAAATATTCTTTGTGTTCAGCAGCTTTCCAAGGTTCTGCGCCGAAGCTCCGAGTGCGTCGTTGCTTGCAAGCGCCAAAACAACAGGTGCGCCTATGCGAAGCTGTGACTTTACAGCCATTGTTACCGGTGTGTCTGTTATTCCGTTTGCTATCTTGCCGAGGGTGTTGCCCGTACAGGGGGCAACCACCAGAATGTCGCACATTTTTTTAGGTCCAATAGGTTCAGCTTTCTCTATTGAGTGAATTATATCCTTACTGCAAATCGCCCTTATTTTTTCATTTATATCCTGCGCCTTGCCAAAGCGTGTGTCGGTGTTATAGGCTGTGCAGGACATTATCGGAACAATATCATATTTCTCCAAAGCCAGATGTTCCATTTCCTTGATTGCTTTGGAGAATGTGCAGAATGACCCGCAAAGTGCAAAGCCAACTGTGGTTTTTTCCACGCTTAATCCTCCTCAAGCATATTGAAAATTGTGTTCTTTATTATTTCGCCCGAAGCCTTCGGCGCAACCTTTCCGGGAAGCGACAGTGCGTGAACAGCCTTTATGCCAAGTCTTTTTGCACTGTCAAAATCAACTCCGCCCGGTAATGATGCAAGGTCAATAACAAGCGCCTGTTTGCACGTTTTCGCAAGGGTATGCGCCGTGAAAATCATAGCCGGCACTGTGTTGAATACTATGTCGAAGCCGCCGTATGAGCAAAGGCAGGTTGTGTTGACGGTATTGTAGCCAAGAGCGTTAATCAGCGACAAATCGCTCTTTTTTCTTGCCGCCGCATAAACCGTAGCGCCAAGACCGAGGAGCATTTTGCAAAGCACCTTGCCGATTCTGCCAAAGCCTGCAACAAGGCATTTAGAGCCGTGTATAGTACCGGGGTATTCACGCATTGCAACCTCAATTGCACCCTCGGCGGTTGGCACGGCGTTTTCAACGGCAAGCTCCTCACGGCTTAAATAGTCGCAAAGATAAACGTCTTCCCATACAGGGGAAAGCGATTTAAGCCTGCCGCTCATTGTGCAGAAAACCCTTTTACCCTTTAATCGGCGTGCAAGGCTGTCGTCAAGCGGAATGTCATTAAGAGCAAACGGAGCGTTCAGCGTTTTGCCGTCTTTAGTAAGCGGCATTGGCAAAACGGCGCAGTCGCTTAATTGCAGGGTCTTGTCTATCGGCAAATGCTCAAGGCTCCATTCGTTTTCGAGCCTGTCAAAGCCGCTGATATACACCTTATAACCCTCGCTTTGCATAGCCTGTGCGCAGTAAAGCTGGCGCTTATCTCCGCCTATTATCGAAAAGCTGCGTATTTTCATTTCACACTACTCCCATCCTCACAACAACCGGTGCTTATATCTTATATTACGGCGAAGTTTGTTTTTGGTGAGTACGGCAGTAAAAAAAGCCGCCTCCGTTATACACGAAAGCGGCTGTATTTGCTTATTTTATTGTTATTATATTTGATATATGCTTTTGAATAAGGATTGCGTCGGATATCGACAGATTTCCGCTTTTATTAACATCAGCAGCCTCTAAACTGTCGCCGCTTAAGGTTATTATGTTCGCAATTTGCTTTTGCACCAATATTGCGTCTGAAATTGAAATTTTGTTGTCGCCGTTTACGTCCCCAAGAATTACCACAGGCTTGTAGGCAACAAATTTAAATCCGTTCTGCTTTGCATAGCTTTCTGCGCATGAGCCGGCAACTCCTTGTATAGTAAAGTTTGCTACCTTAGATGCGGAGCTGCTGCCGTTATATCCTAACGCATGAAATCCGATATATGTAACGCTTTTTGGAATTTTTATGCTTTTAAGATTATCGCACATTGCAAATGCAATCTGTGAAATTTCGGTAACGCCGTTTGGAATTGTTACGCTTGTAAGCCCTGAACAGCGGACAAACGCACCGTTATTAATGTATTTTAATGCAGCGGGAAGCGTTACGCTTTTCAGGCTTGAGCAGTCTGCAAACGCAAGGTCGTCGATAGTTTCCAATCCTTCTGATAATTTCAGGCTTGCAAGTGCCTTGCATCTTTCAAAAGCATATTTTCCGACGGTTTTAACTCCCTTCGGAATGGTTACGGAGGTAAGCTTTGCACAATCTCTGAACGCTGCATTGCCAATAGTTGTTACCTTGCTTGGAATCTGCGCCTTAGCAAGGTTTGTACATCCGCAAAACGCATAGTTATCAATAGTTTTCAGGTTGCTCGGCATTGTTATGCTTTCAATACCCGTGCAGTTCAGAAACGTATTTTTGCCAATGCTTGTCACGCCGCTGCCTATGCTTACGCTTTTAAGGCTTGTACAGTTGGAAAATGCCCAGTCGTCAATTTCGGCGGCACTGTTTGGTATAGCTATGCTTGTAAGGCTTGAACAGTCCGCAAACATTCCATAACTGATTTTTTTGACCTTAGAGCCTATCTTTGCGCTTTTAAGGTTTGTGCAGCCGGAAAAAACGCTAACTCCTATTGTTGTCACGCTGTCGGGAATTACTATATTGGTAATCTTAGTGCAGTTTTGGAACGAGCCGTAGAAAAGATCGCTAACGCTGCTTGGAATATTGCACTCGGTTTTTGCACCGGGGCACTGAATCAGGATTGTGCAATACTTGTTGTACAGAACGCCGTTTTTTGATGTAAACGCAGGATTGTCCGGCGACACATTGATGCTTATAAGATTCTTACAGCTTGTAAATGCACCGTAATCAATGTGTTCAACGCTTTTCGGAATAGTTATGCTCCTTATTGCCGAGCAGCCCTCAAAAGCACTGTATTCAATCGTGGTAACGCTGTCCGGAATTGAAACCCTTGTGAGCTTTTTGGAATTCATGAACGCCTGACCGCCAATAGCTGTTACGCTGCTTGGTATTTCGCACACTGCTCTGCCGCCGGGACATTGCAGCAGGGTTGTTGCGTCTTTGCTATATATTACCCCGTTAATAGATTTGTAGGAGGGGTTGTTGCTGGCTACGTTAAGGTTTGTAAGGCTTGAACAGCCGGAAAACAGCATATTGCCAATGCTTGTTACGTTTGCCGGAATCGTAATTCCTAAAAGGCTTGTACAGTCAGAAAACGCATTATTATAAATAGTTGTTACTCCCGTGCCAAGTGAAACGCTTTTTAATCCTGCGCAGTCGGAAAATGCATAGCTTCTGATTTCCTTTACGCTGTTTGGAATTGTTATGCTTGTAAGGCCGGAGCAATGACTGAATGAACTGGATCCTATAACGGTAACGCTCTTATTATTAATTTTGTCGGGTATAGAAAGCGTTGACGCATTGCCTGTGTATTTTTGAATTATTATCGTTCCGTCGCTAAGCTCAGTGTATTCATAGTCACCGTAAACACTGCCGCTTACTGTTTCCTGTTCCGCTGTCACTGCACCCGCTGTTATTGGGGCAGCAGATACGTTAAGCAAAAAAACAGCCGCAAGGATAATTGAAATAAAACTTTTCCTTTTCATTTTATCTTCCTTTCAAATTATATTTATTAATTTTTTGCCAATTTATTGCCAACTAAAATATAGCACAATGCCGTTTTGTTTTCAATTGTTATAATGCACTTTAATTTATTTCTATTTATTTATCACAAATTATTTCTTCGCTATAAATATATTTCGTATTGCAATATGAAAATAAAAAACGGCGCCGTCATTGCGCCGTTTTTATTTGCTTTATTAAATGCTGACAACAATCAGCTTACCCGATGACGCTGATGTTTGCAATATGCTTTTGAATAAGAATTGCGTCTGATATTGTAACCTTGCCGTTTTTGTCTATGTCTGCGTCCTGAATTTGTCCGTTGCTCAAAGGAATTATATTAGCAATATGTTTTTGAACGGTTATTGCGTCTGATATGCTTATTGAACCGTCACGGGTAACATCTCCAAGCTTAACCTCGACAAAATCGCATCCCAGAACAACGTTTGCAAGGTATTCGGCACGGGTGTCCTTATATCCTATTACAGTGCTAAGCGCCGACTTTTGGAAAGAGTCTGTGGCAATAGCGTCAACTCTCTTTGGTATAAACAATTTTTTAAGTGAGGTGCAGTCGCTAAATGCCTTTGAAGCTATTGACATTACGTTATCAGACATTTTTACATCATTAAGAGATGAGCAGCTGTTAAAGGCGTTGTTTGGAATTACGGTTACGCCCTCGCCCAATGTAACGCTCACAAGGCTGCTGCAAGCATAAAAGATATTTTCTCCAATAGTTGTTACGGAATCAGGAATATCAAGCTGTGTGATTCGGTCACATTCATAAAAAGCGTGCGAACCGATTGATTTAATTGTTGACGGAAGTTTGATTGACGGAAGCTTGGAGTATTCAAACGCATTGTTACCTATTGTTGTGATTCCATCCGGCAAAGAAACGCTGTCAAGATTCAGGCATGACGCAAACATACCGGCAGAAATATTCTCAACGCCGCCGGATTCAACTGTAACGGATGAAACGCTGCTGCTTCTGAAGATTTCATTTCCTAAATTTTTGACTTGCGACGGAATTGTTATACTATTTAGATTAATACATTCGGCAAAAGCGGCACGGTCAATAGTTGTACACTCCTGTGGAAAAATAAATTCGTCAGGGAATTTATATGCTCTTGGAGCCTTGATAAGCGTGTCCTTGCTTTTGTTGTATAATATTCCGTCTACTGAGCAATAATTCGGGTTCTCTGCAGAAACCTCGTATCGGCTAAGGTTATCGCAATTATAAAACGCAGATGCAGAAATACTATTTACAGTTTTTGGAATTACAACCCCTTCAATAAGCTTGTTGTCTGTTGAAGCTGAGAATAAATATGAGCCTATGCCTGAAACAGTATAACCGTCCACCTTTTCGGGAATTTCCATTGTAACGCTGTAAAGTGAGTAGATATACTTTGTGAGCATTATTGTGCCGTCATCAAGAATAACGTACTCATAGCGACCGTCCTGGTTATCTGACTGTTCTGACGCCGTTTCGCCTGCGTATACATTGTTTGCACTTACTGCGCCTACGGATAGCTGCGACGTCGCCAAAGTTCCGGCAACCATAGCCGCCGCCATTAGAACCGCAAAGCTTCTTTTAAATCTTTTCATTACTTTACCTCGTTTCAAATTTTATATAGATAATATTAAACATACCCCGACAAAGCCGACAATCCTAAAGCGTTCAAAAGCGACCCGTCCGGTTGGTTCACAAAAATCAGAGGTGCCATTATAGCCTGTAATTTAAAATTTCCATAAAACCTTAAGTCAGTTCAAATATATCATTTGTGGATTTTCTTGTCAATAACTTAAAAACAATAATAGAATAATCGTACAATATATAATATGAAGAGCCGTTGCTTTGTACAAAAAAGCCGCCTCCGTTATACACGAAAGCGGCTGTGCCGAATATTAACTGTTTATTTTATCCCATACTCCGCTGTTTTGCCGAGCTGTTCCTCAATTCTAAGCAGGCGGTTGTACTTTGCGGTTCTGTCCGTTCTGCACGGCGCTCCTGTCTTGATGAAGCCTGTGGAAAGACCAACCGCCAAATCGGCTATTGTTGTGTCCTCGGTTTCACCGGAACGGTGCGACATTATTGTTCTGTATCCGTGCGTCTTGGCGGCAAATACAGCCCTTGCGGTTTCGCTGAGCGTGCCTATCTGATTCGGCTTAATCAATATAGCGTTGCCGCAGTGCAGTGCAATTCCCTTTTTGAGCCGCTGATAGTTCGTAACGAATAAATCGTCACCTACAAGCGCAAGGCGGTTGTCAAGCTTTTGAGTCATCATTGCCCAGCCGTCCCAATCGTTCTCGTCAAGAGGGTCCTCTATTGAGAAAATCGGGTAATTGTCCCTAAGCTCGCTCCAGTAGCTTAAAAGCTCCTTGCTTGTCTTTTTCGTCTGTTTTTTCGGCAGGAAATATTCGCCGCTTTTTTCGCCCTTCCATTCGCTTGCAGCAGCGTCAAGTGAAATCATAAAATCCTTGCCCGGCTCGTAGCCTGATTGCTCAACCGCCTGCAATATAAGGTCGATTGCCTCGTTCTCGCTTTGAAGTGACGGAGCAAAGCCGCCTTCATCGCCGATAGCCGTTGACAAGCCGTTGCTTTTTAGTATCTTTTTAAGAGTGTGGTAAACCTCACAGCACTGTCGCAAACCGTTTGCAAAGCTTCCTGCTCCTACGGGTAAAATCATAAATTCCTGAACGTCAAGGTTGTTGTCGGCGTGTGCGCCGCCGTTTAAAATGTTCATCATCGGCATAGGCAAAGTGTGAGAGAAACAGCCGCCGATATAGCGGTAAAGCGGAATTTCCAGCATTGCCGAGGCAGCCCTTGCACAGGCAATTGACACCGCCAAGGTTGCGTTTGCGCCGAGCCTTGACTTGTTGTCAGTGCCGTCAAGCTCAATCATAATATTGTCAAGCTCCTCCTGCTTAAGCGGATTTTTGCCGCACAAAGCAGGTGAAATTTTACGGCTGATGTTCTCAACAGCTTTTTGCACGCCAAGACCGTTAAAACGCTTTTTGTCGCCGTCACGAAGCTCTACCGCCTCAAACTCACCCGTAGATGCACCCGACGGAACGCCGGCACGGGCGCTTATGCCACATTCAAGCGTAACCTCTGCCTCAACTGTCGGGTTGCCCCTTGAATCAATAATCTCTCGTCCACGTACTCTTTTAATGAAAAAGCTCATAATTTCGTCCTCCTTGTTTTCTGTTATTATTGCCAAAGGCAGGGCAGAGTATTCACCGAAAAAATGAAGTTTTCATATCATATATTGAGCTGAAATTGAAGGGAGTATTATAATGACAACAGTAAGCTACACCGTTGAGCCGGGCGATACCCTGTGGGGCATAGCGCAGTTTTTTGGCGTAACGGTAAATGATATAGCAAGATACAACGGACTTGCCTTTCCGGACAGAATTTATCCTGGTCAGAGGCTGAGAATACCGATAGGCAACAGAAATGTTCCGCAGTGGTACGCAGTACGTCCGGGCGACACGCTTCACACCATAGCCGCCAACTACGGCATAACTGTGAACGAAATAATAGAAAAAAACAATTTTGACGACCCCAACACAATTTACTCCGGAATGTTTATTAAGCTCAGAGATTGAGGGGTAAAGCAAGAGCCGGAACGCTGAATGTTCCGGCTCGTTTATATATTCTGTTATTTTACTTTTCCACCTTAAAATTATGCTGTGGCTTACCGTCGCTTTTCGCCTGCAACGCCTGCCGCTTTTCCTCCTGAACAACAAGAAAGAGGTAAACCGACATAAATGTGATAATAATATAGAACAAAATAGAAAGCATAGCGCCAAGGCTGAACATTCTGCCCGGCCCGAAGCAAATAAGCGCAACGGCGGCAATAGGGCATAAAATGCCTGTAAGACATTTAAAGCACCTTGTTTTGTCGAATGACTCAAACAAGAACCCGACAGCCGGCAGAGCAAACAGTATAATGCCGTAAATTACTATGCCTGCCGTTCCGTCTGCAAGGCGCAGACCGTCAAAAATCATATTGAATACGGTGAAGAACTGAATACTTCCGTCAGGCGCTTTCATCTGTACATATGGAAAAGCGCACATCACCATTGTTATAATATAGAATACGCAAATTGCAAGCCTTATGCGCTTTGTCCGTTTAGACTCAAGCACTTCATCCTGCTGTGAAATTTTTCTTATAGCTTTGTTAGACATTTTTACCTCACATTATAAGTATATGTTTATTCCTTTACGTTGAACTTATCGTTGTATGCCTCAATTGCCGCTTTGATTATCTCTTTTGCGGTGTTGGCGTCCTGAACCTCGTCAACGGCGGTGTCCTTGTTTTCAAGGCTTTTATAAACAGTAAAGAAGTGGCACATTTCGGTGAAAATATGCTTTGGCAGCTGTGAAATATCGGTGTACTCGTTGTAGGTTGGGTCATTAAACGGAATTGCAATAATCTTCTCGTCGTTTCTGCCGTTGTCAACCATTCTTATAACGCCAATTGGATAACAGCGTATAAGCGTCATCGGGTATACGTCCTGACTGCACAAAACAAGAACGTCCAGCGGGTCAAGGTCGTCGCCGTAGGTACGGGGGATAAAGCCGTAGTTTGCGGGGTAGTGGGTTGAGGTATAAAGTATGCGGTCAAGCTTTAAAAGACCCGTCTGTTTATCCATCTCATACTTGCACTTACTGCCCTTTGGAATTTCAATAACGGCAAAAAAGTCATTTTCACCTATTCTTGATGAATCAATATCATGCCAGATATTCATAATAATAACAATCCTTTCTAATACCGGTATAGTGATTGGCTCTGTATAGCTTTGGTAGCTTAGAAAATGTTTGTGCGCAATGTGTTTGACGGAAAATCTGATAATACAAAAAGTTTATTAAATAGATTGTACCACACTAAAAGAAAAAACGCAAGGATAATGCAAAAATACCAAATATTTAATTTTTGGACTTGCAAAAAATAGACATATATGCTATAATGTGCAAGAATTTTCTTCTGAGGTGATAACAATGGGAAGTTGGGTTAACGAGGCAGTATTTTATCAGATTTATCCTATCGGGTTTTGCGGAGCACCGCAATATAACGATTGCAAGCAGGAATACCGCCTTGACAAAATTAAGGAATGGATACCGCATTTGCGCAAGCTTAATGTAAATGCGCTTTATCTCGGTCCTGTTTTTGACTCCACTAAGCATGGATATGATACAAAGGATTATTATAGAATAGACACTCGCTTGGGCGACAATGCGTCATTTAAGTCAATTTGCGACGAGCTTCACGCAAACGGCATAAAGATAGTTCTTGACGGCGTGTTCAACCACGTTGGACGTGAATTCTGGGCGTTTAAGGATGTTCAGCAAAAGGGTCAGAGCAGTGAATATTGCTCTTGGTTTTATAACCTAAACTTTGGCGGCGGCAGCCCTTGCGGCGACCCGTTTTGGTATGAGGGCTGGAACGGTCATTATGACCTTGTAAAGCTTAACCTGCGTAACCCTGCTGTTGTAGACCACCTTATCGGTGCAGTCGAAATGTGGATGGACGAATTTGGAATAGACGGACTGCGCCTTGATGCGGCTGACTGCGTTGACTTCGACTTTTTCCGCCGCTTACGCTCCTTCTGCAAAGGCAAGAAGAGCGACTTCTGGCTTATGGGCGAGATTATTCACGGCGATTACAGCCGCTGGGCAAACCCGGAAATGCTTGACAGCGTAACAAACTACGAGTGCTACAAGGGAATTTATTCCTCGCACAATGACCATAACTATTTTGAGATTGCTCATTCTCTGCAAAGGCAGTTTGCAAACGGCGGTATATACAGAAATATTTACACATACAACTTCCTTGACAATCACGATGTAAACCGTCTGGCAAGTAACCTGAAGGATAAGCGACACCTGAAAAACTGCTATGCGCTTATGTATACAATGCCGGGCGCACCGTCAATCTACTATGGCAGTGAATGGGGCATAGAGGGTCAGCGCACGTGGGACAGCGACGAGGTTTTAAGACCCTGCCTTGACATAAACAATATCCCAAACGCTGATAATGAGCTGTGTCAGTATATTTCAAAGCTTGGGTTTATACACCGCAAGCTACCTGCAATTATGAACGGCAGCTTTGAAAATACAATTATAAAGAATGAGCAGCTTGTGTTCTGCCGCCGTGCAGAGGGTCAGACAGCATATGTTGCGTTTAACCTGTGCGACCACGACGAGAGAATAGGATTTAATATTGACGGCGGTTGCAGCACGCTTACGGATGTACTCAATAATAACGAAAGCTTTGCCGCCACAGGCTATGTTGAAATCAACATTCCTGCCAACAGCGCAAGAATTCTTGTGCTAAATAACGGCGATTTCAAGCTTGAATATACTCAGAACGAAAGCCTAAACGCTTTGCCGCAGCAAACAGAGCAGTTGCAGACCGAGCCTGAGTATGCACCCACAGCACAAGAGATGAAAGCTGAAGAATCTTTAAAGCCGAGCGTTGGAGCAATCGTAAAAAAAGCAGACGGCTGTGAATATAAAATAGTGGCAATTGCAGCGGACTGCGACACCAAAGAAGAAATTATCGTATACAAAAATCTATCCACAGGCGAGCTTAGTGCTGCAAGAGGCAATACGGGTCAGCCTGCGTGTTGACCCGTGTCGGGCTTAAATTAAAACATATAGAAAATGCGGAAGCACATTGTGGCTTCCGTTATTTTTTACAAAAAAGCTGAGAAAAATTTGGCAATGGATTTTGAACATAATAAGGGTTTTTTCCAATTAGGAATTAATAAAACTTTTTGTGTATTATAATTAAAATGTGTATAAATAGCACGAGTAATATACAATACAAGGAGGAATATTTATGCGAAACTCACTCAGAAAATTTGCAAGTATTGTGCTTGTAATTATGATGCTTGTAAGCTGTATTTGTGTTGGAACAGTTGCATCTTCTGCTGCAACAGGTGATACAATTTATTTCAAGAACACAAATAATTGGGCAAAGGTTAATTGCTATGCTTGGAACGATTATGGCAACAATGCCCAATGGCCGGGCGTTGCTATGAAAGACGAAGGCAACGGCTTGTGGAGCTACACGGCAGACAAGGATTATACCAAGGTTATCTTCAACAACGGATCAGATCAGACAGGTGACATGGATTGGCCGTCTGATATGACCTATAACTATTACGATGGCGCCTGGAAGAACGCTGCCGGCGAAACTGAACCCACTAAGCCAACTGAAACAAACCCAATGGGCAATATCTTTAACAGCGTTGGTATTATCGGCACTGTTAACGGTAAAGGCGGTTGGGACAGTGAAAGCTATGAGCTTACCTATGCCGACGGCATATGGAGTGTTCAGATTGAATTCACAGGCGGAAAAAATGATTTTAAAGCTCGTGCAAATGATAGTTGGGACATAAGCTTCGGCAAGGGCTCTGCTAACTTTACAGAGGTCTTAAACGGCACATACAAATTGTCTATTGCCGATAACGCTAAAAACGGTACAGCATTGACATATGAAAAGGTTGAAACATCGACAGACCCGCAAACAGACCCACAGACAGATCCTACAGACCCAACAGACCCGACAGACCCTGTTGCGACATCAACATACTATTTAAGCCTTAAGAACTTCGGCGATAATGAAGGCTGGAAGGAGAGCTCTTCTCGTTATGCGGCATATTGCTTTGCAGGCATGGATAATGCATGGTATGATATGACATTGGTTGAGGGCGAAACAGATGTTTATTCAGTAGCAGTTCCGCAGGATAAGAACTGGACAACCATCATCTTCTGCCGTATGAATCCTAACGCAAGCGAGAACAACTGGGATAATAAGTGGAACCAGACCGATGATTTGGTATTTGCAGATATACCTGAGGGCTGCGACCTTTATACATATGAGAATAAGATTGCTGATAACGTATGGGACAAAGCCGGCGGCACATGGAGCACTTATGGTGCGCAGCAGCAGACAGACCCACAGACAGACCCACAGACAGATCCACAGACAGATCCTCAGACAGACCCACAGACAGATCCACAGACAGATCCACAGACAGATCCGCAGACAGATCCGCAGACAGATCCGCAGACAGATCCGCAGACAGATCCTGTAGAACCTTCAGGTAAAGTTGTTAAGTTTACAGACAACCAGGGCTGGGGAGAAACAGGCACAATTTATGCATACTTCTTCTCAGACAATCAGTCCGGCATCGGCGGAGCATGGCCCGGAATCGCAATGGGCAACCCCGAAGACAACGGTATGGGACAGAAGAATTACTCAGTAGATATTCCTAAAGGCGCAACAAAGGTAGTCTTCACAAACGGTACAGACCAGACAGAAGACATAACACTTGGCGGCTTTGAGGGATATTACACAGATGGAAAACGTGATGAAGAAAACAAACTTCTCGCATACGGCTGGGGCACAGACTCACAGACAGACCCGCAGACAGATCCGCAGACAGACCCGCAGACAGACCCGCAGACAGACCCTCAGACAGACCCGCTGGGAGTGGAAATTAACGGAACAAAGTACAATAAGGGTGACATCGTTCAGATTACTGTAAGACATCAGAACGACACGCTTATCTCCGGTATTAAGGGCTTCATTAAGTATGACAGTGCTTTCCTTAAGCTTACGGAAGAATTTGAAACAAACGATGCAGCATTCTCAAAGAAGCTTTCTTCTGTTGGCTCTTACATGGTTAACAGAGAATATGTTGACGGAGTAGAGGGCGTTGGCATTGCATACTCATGTATGAGTGCAAACAATATAGACTTTAGAACAGAGGATGTTCTTGTAATTGCTCAGTTTGAGGTTATAGCAGAAAGCGGTTCAACATCTTTGACACACAAGATACTTGAAGAGTATGATTTTGACGCAAATGACATTTCGGGCGAAACAAGCTACACAGTAGCACTTGTACCGCAGCAGCCGACAGTTCCGACTTACTCGGTAAAAATTTCTAACGATTCAGACGCTTCAACCTATGAAATTGATACAACTGTTGAAGAGGGTGGATTTGCTGTTGCAAATGCAGTAAGCGTTGAAGGCAAGAAGTTTAAGAACTGGACTGTAAACGGCAGTGTTCGTTCAACAAGCAGAAGCTACGGCTTCCGTGTTTACTCAGACGTTACAGTAGTTGCAAACTATGTTGACAACACAGAAGAAGTTACAGCGCAGCCGAGCATCTTTATTACTCAGAACTATTCTTTGCAAAGCGGAAGCAAGAATTACGTTTGCTTCAGAGCTGAGCGTTCTGTTCCTGCCGGATATACAGTTGTAAAGCACGGTATCCTTTACGGTATCAGCGCAAGCACATTTGGCGACGGCAAGGCAGACGAGGCGCTCAAGTTCAGCGACGCTGAGGGCAATACACTTAAGAATAAGGTTTACAAGGCTCAGCCTTCATCAACAAGCCGCTACGGCACAATGATGCTTAGATTCAATGTTGGCACACATACAACAAATAATGTTTATGCAAGAGGCTTCGTTGTTGTAAAGGACAGAGCCGGCAACACAAGCGTTATTTACAGTGATGTTGTTTCAAGAACATATGCATAATAGTATGGAGGTATAAGAATGATAACAAAAGACATTTACGAAGAAGCTCAGATGGATGTAGTTGTTTTTGACGCTGAGGATATTATCACAACAAGCGCATTATCAGGCGACGACATTCAGGACGATGGCAACTATGATGTTGACAGCACTCCGGCAGACAGCGAGTGGGACTAAGCTTTATAAGAAATTAAATCAAAAGGCGGCAGGCGGTTTATCCGTCTGCCGTATTTTTTAGCAGGTGACTATGATTACATATACATATAAAATTGCAGATAAAATAATCAGCATAAGTTCTTGTTACCCGGCGGTTCACAGTATGTGCAGGGACTATTTGTGCGATGATTCGCCTGATTTTTCGGTAACGTCCACAAGTGCCGACATTGCCTTTGAACGTGAAAAATCAAACCGTGAAGCCGCCGTTGAGGGAAGAAAGGCGCAAAAATTTTCAGATGAATACCTTGAAACACTTGCACTTTACCGTAAAATAGCGGATAATATGGTGGAAAGCGATTGCATACTGTTTCACGCATCGGCAATTGCCGTTGACGGCGAGGCTTATATTTTTACAGCCAAAAGCGGAACGGGCAAATCTACCCATACGGCTCTTTGGCGCAAATACCTTGGCGAGCGAGCCGTTATGATAAACGACGATAAGCCGTTTATCCGCATACAAGGCTCAGCTGCAACTGTTTACGGCACACCATGGAACGGCAAGCACCGCCTTGGCTGTAATATGTCTGCACGGCTTAAGGCTGTTTGCGTGTTAACCAGAGCGCAGCAAAACAGTATTGAAAGAATTGATAAGCGCACTGCACTGCCGCTTTTAATTCAGCAGACTCACCGCCCGTGTGACCCGATAAAAACAGTGAAAGCATTAAAGCTTGCAGACCGACTTGCAGATTGCGTCGGGCTTTTCCGCCTTGGCTGTAATATGGACATACAGGCGGCTCAAATCGCATATAACGCAATGAAATGAGGAATAATATGAAGCTAAAGGAAAATTTTGTTACATACGATTCTGACGGCGAACAGATAATGGTGTCAACCGGCGGAGGGTTCAGCGGCATTGTCCGCAGCAACAAAACAGCCGCTTTTATAGTGGAGCAACTAAAAACCGAAACTACGCAGCAGCAGATTGTTAACGCTGTTCTTGCAAAATTTGAAGTTGCAGACAAAGCTGTGGTTGAAGCAGATGTTTCAAAAATTCTGCAAACTCTGAGGAAAATAGGTGCGCTTGATGAAAAGCACATTTGAACAGGAGCTTGAAAAAAACGGCAAGCTTGTTTATACTAACGTAGGGTACAGCATGATGCCGCTTTTACGCCAGAAGCGTGATTTAATTATTATTGAAAAGCCAAACGGCAGATTAAAAAAATATGATGTACCGCTTTATAAGCGTCCAAATGGGCAGTATGTACTGCACAGGATACTCAAGGTGCGTGAAAATGATTACGTAATTTGCGGCGACCATTGTACCCGACGTGAATACGGAGTAACAGACGAGCAGATAATCGGTGTGCTGACTGCATTTGTGCGCAACGGTAAAACTTACAGCGTAAGCCATAAGGGTTACAGGGCGTATGTCCACCTGTGGTGCGATTTCTTTTATATCCGTGTGTCTGTTTTACGGGCAAAGGCGGCGGCAAGGCGACTGTTTAAGCGCAGAAAGCCTTGATTTTACCGTAAGCTTTGAGCATAAATTATATTGTATTGTCAAAGGAAGGAATTAAACTATGATAACTGTAACTGATGTCAGCCTGAACTTCAGCGGACAGCCGCTGTTTACGGACGTAAACCTCAAATTCACGCCGGGCAACTGCTACGGCATTATCGGTGCTAACGGTGCCGGAAAATCAACCTTTTTAAAGCTTCTTTCAGGCGAGCTGGAAACCTCAAAGGGCGAAATTACAATACCGGAAAACGTAAGAATGTCTGTGCTTAAGCAGGACCACTTTGCGTTCGACTCCTACACCGTTCTTGACACCGTAATATACGGCAACAAAAAGCTTTACGATATTATGAAGGAGAAGGACGAAATCTACGCTAAGCCGGATTTCAGCGACGAGGACGGACTGCGTGCCTCTGAGCTTGAAGCTGAATTTGCAGAGCTTGACGGCTGGGAGGCTGAAAGCGACGCTTCAAAGCTTATTCAGGGTCTTGGCCTTGACGAAAGCCTGCTCTATTCTCTGATGAGCTCACTCACAGGTAATGAAAAGGTAAAGGTTTTGCTTGCACAGGCTCTTTTCGGCAACCCTGATATTATATTGCTTGACGAGCCGACCAACAACCTTGACGTTATGGCGATAAACTGGCTTGAAGATTTCCTGCTTGACTATGTGGGAACGGTTATTGTCGTAAGCCATGACCGACACTTTCTGAACACCGTCTGCACACATATTGTTGACGTTGACTACACAAAGATTAAAATGTATGTCGGCAACTATGAATTCTGGTACGAGTCAAGCCAGATGATGCAGGCTATGATGAAACAGCAGAATAAAAAGGCAGAGGAGAAAATCAAGGAGCTGCAAAGCTTTATTCAGCGTTTCTCGGCTAACAAGTCAAAATCAAAGCAGGCTACATCAAGAAAGAAGCTTCTTGAAAAGCTGACTGTTGAGGAAATGCCGGCTTCAAGCCGTCGCTATCCGTTTGTAGGCTTTAATCAGGACAGAGAGGTCGGCAAGGAGATTCTGACGGTTGAGGGTCTTACAAAAACAGTGGACGGCGTTAAGGTGCTTGACAACGTATCGTTCAGGGTTGAAAGAGGCAACAAGATTGCATTTTTGAGTGATAACGAAATTGCAATAACAACGCTGTTTGAAATACTTATGGGCAACTTAGAGCCTGACGAGGGAACGTTTAAATGGGGGGTAAGCACCAGCCAGTCATACTTCCCGCTTGACAACACATCATACTTTGATGGCTGTGACAAGAGTATTCTTGAGTGGCTCGGCGACTACAATGAAAGCAACGACAGAACAGAAACCTACTTAAGAGGCTTCCTTGGCAGAATGTTGTTCTCAGGCGAGGACGTGTTCAAGCCTGTTAAGGTTTTGTCCGGCGGCGAAAAGGTAAGGTGTATGCTTGCAAGAATGATGATGTTCGGCTCTAATGTTTTGGTGCTTGACCAGCCGACAAACCACCTTGACCTTGAGTCAATCACAGCCGTAAACAACGGCCTTACAAACTTCAAGGGAATTGTTCTGTTCTCCTCACACGACCACGAGTTTATCTCAACGGTCGCAAACAGAATCATATTCATCAAGCCGCAGGGTATACAGGATATAACCCAGAGCTATGACGAGTACCTTGAACAGAATAAGCTGACAAGAAAGTAAGCTTAGCCCTTAACCGAAACACATAACAATTTGTACTCGGTGACGTTAAGCTTTAACCATTTTCTGACTCAGATTGATAAATATTAACAATTCCGTAAAAATTATTTACCTCAGAATGGTATAATTTTATTATGAATACACATTGAAAATGAGGGATAGTTATGTCGGCGCTTGTTAAATTTGAGGACGTAAAGAAAACATATAAAATGGGTGAGGTCGAGATTAACGCTCTTGACGGCGTGAGCTTTGAGATAAACGAGGGTGAATTTGCAGTTGTTGTCGGTTCAAGCGGAGCGGGCAAAACAACGGTGCTGAATATACTCGGCGGTATGGACAGCGCAAGCAGCGGCACTGTTACGGTTGATGGGCAAAATATAACTTCTCTTAAAAACAAAGAGCTTATCGCTTACCGCCGATTTGATATAGGCTTTGTTTTCCAGTTTTATAACCTTGTTCCTAACCTTACCGCCAAGGAAAATGTTGAGCTTGCCGCACAGATTTGCAAAGACCCAATGGACGCATTGGCGGCGCTTGAAAGCGTAGGCTTAAGCGACAGGGTTAACAACTTTCCTGCCCAGCTTTCAGGCGGCGAACAGCAGAGAGTGTCAATAGCCAGGGCGCTTGCAAAGCGGCCAAAGCTTCTTTTGTGCGACGAGCCGACCGGTGCGCTTGACTACAATACCGGCAAAACGATATTGAAGCTTTTGCAGGATAAATGCCGAAGCGACGGTATGACTGTTGTGCTTATCACCCATAACTCGGCTATAACGCCTATGGCAGACAGGGTTATAAAAATGAAAAGCGGCAAAATAACGAGCAATGAAATTAATCAAAGTCCGATTTCGGTTGAGAACATTGAATGGTAATTCTCGATAGGGGTGGTTAATTTGAAAGGCTCAGTTTTTAAAAATATCATACGGGAAATATGGGACACCAAGGCTCGGTTTCTTTCTATTTTAGCGATAATCGGGCTTGGCGCCGGCTTTTTTGTCGGCGTTAAGGCGGCAGGTCCGTCAATGGTAAATACCCTTGTCAATTATGTCGATGAACAGAATATGATGGACATTCGCCTTGTGTCAAGCGTTGGCTTTGACGATGACGATGTTTCTGAGATAGCTAAAACTCAGGGAGTTGCCGAGGTTCAGGCGGGTTATTTCACCGACGCTGTTATGAGTGACCAAAGCAAAAAAAGCGTTGTCAGGCTTCACAGCTTGGGCGAGGACGATAAAATGAATGTTCCTTTGCTGGTTGAGGGCAGGTTGCCGCAGCGCTCAGGCGAGATTGTGGTGGAAGAGGCGTCCTACGCCAATCCGATTGAGATAGGCTCAAAGATAACGCTTGAAAGTACCATTATGTCACGGACAAGCGGCAAGGAAGAGGAAATACCCCTTGAATGTAATGAATTTACCGTTGTGGGAAAGGTGAAGTCGCCGCTTTACATTTCTTTCCAGAAGGGAAAGACAACGGTTGGCAACGGCACAATTTCCTACTATATGCTGATACTGCCGCAGGATTTCACAAGTGAACGCTACACCGAGCTGTATCTTGTGTCGGACTGCACAAAAAACGGCGTATACCCTTACAGCGATGAATATAATAACGAGATTGCCGAACTAAAGAAACGGCTTGAAACTGTATGTGATGAACGCCTTAAGGTGTTTGACAAAAATGAAATTGAGCCGAAACGTCAGGAGCTTGCCGACGGAAAAGACGACCTCATAAAGGCAGAAAAAGATGCAAACGACGAGTTTGCAACAGCTTATAATAATATAAACTCTTCACAAACGCAGTTTGAAAAGCTTGTAGTGCCAAGCGGAAACAAAGCTATGATAGCAAGAAGTAAATCACAGCTTGACGCTGCACGAAAGCAATTTCAGAGCAATCAAATAAAGGCGGATCATAAATTTGCACAGGAAAAGAAAAAGCTGTTTGACGCACAAAAGGAGCTTGAGCAGTTTGACGATTTGAAATCGGTTGTAACAACAAGAGATGACAGTCCTGGCTACTCTGAATTTCAGGACAACGCAGGCCGAGTTGAGGCAGTTGCAACAGTGTTTCCGGTTTTCTTTGTGCTTGTTGCAATTCTTGTGTGCGTTACAACAATGACAAGAATGGTTGAGGAGCGCAGAACGGAAATAGGCACGTTCAAGGCTCTGGGCTACTCAAACGGCACGATAATCTCAAAGTATGTTATCTACTCAACCACAGCAGGCGTAATAGGTTGTGCAGTTGGCTGTGCAGTTGGCTGTGCCACACTGCCGAGAATTATATTTAACGCCTACGCTATGATGTACCAGATAAAGGCTATGGACGAGGTTACGCCCTGGGAATGTATAATCGGCGGCTTTATTGTTGCCATTATATGTACGGCAATTGTTTCGTGGTTTACCTGCCGCAGTGAGCTTAAGCGCTCTCCGGCAAGTCTTATGCGTCCAAAAGCTCCAAAGGCAGGCAAGCGCAACCTGCTGGAGAGAATAGGCTTTATCTGGAATAAAATGAAGTTTACCTCAAAGGTTACAGCGAGAAACCTGTTCCGCTACAAGGCGAGATTTTTTATGACAGTAATCGGCGTTGCAGGCTGTACTGCGCTTATTGTGGCGGCATTCGGCTTGAAGGACGCAATCGGCAGTATCGTCGATAAGCAATTCGGAGAGATAAACAGCTATAATCTGAGTATAGTATTTTCTGACAGTAAAACAGTTGACGACGCTGACAGCTTTGTTGAAAGCCTGACAGACCGGTACAATCTTGAAAGCTCAATGCCGGTGTATCAGAATGAAATTACGGTGTATGATAATAAAAGTGATAGTACCTACGGTGACACATACCTTATTGTTCCGTCAAGACCGTCGGAGCTTCGCAGTATAATAGATTTGCACAGCAGGCAGACGGGCGAGAAAATTGAGCTTGATGACGGCGGCTGTGTTATGAGTGAGAAGCTTGCCGATAATATGGGTCTTGCAGTTGGCGACGAATTCAAAATAAAGGACGTCAATGATGATATAATTACACTAAGGCTTTCTGCAATATGCGAAAACTATCTTTACAGTTACGTATATATCACGCCTAACTATTATAACGAGTGCTTCGGTAAAGACGTTGAGTACAATATGGTAGACACGCACTTTAACTATGAAACCGAGCAACAGCGTGACGCCCTTGCGAATACTCTGCTTGAGGATAAGGAGATTGTTGCGGTAAACTACACCGAATCCGGCGTTGACAATTTCCGCAAGATGCTCAGCACTCTGAATATGGTTGTCTATGTTATGATAGTCAGCGCAGGTGCTCTTGCGTTTGTTGTGCTTTACAATCTTACGAATATCAACATAGCCGAAAGAGCAAGAGAGATTGCAACAATAAAGGTGTTGGGCTTTTACAACCGAGAGGTCGGCGGATATATTTACCGTGAAAACGTAATCCTCACCATCTTAGGCGCATTAGCCGGACTGGTGCTTGGAATATTCCTGACAGGATTTATAGTCCGGACGGTTGAGGTTGATATTGTAATGTTCGGCAGAGAAATAATGCCGCAGAGCTTTTTGTATGCTCTTGGCCTTACGTTCCTCTTTGCAATTATAGTAAACTTCTTTATGTACTTTAAAATGAAGAATATTGATATGGTAGAGTCACTTAAGTCAATTGAATAGGTTGTTTCCGTAAGAGAAAATGGATAATGTTAAATTAATATCAATGTGTGCATAATTACGTATTATTTGTAATATAAAAATTTTCTGCCCCTGAATCCTTAACAATTCCGTAAACAATATTATCCTTAATATGCTATAATTTCCTCATAAACAAAATCTGAAAGGATGATTTTTATGTCACAAAACCCAATAGTAACCTTTACAATGGAAAACGGCAAGGTGTTCAAAGCCGAGCTGTACCCTGAAATTGCACCGAACACAGTAAACAACTTTTTAAGCCTTGTAAACAAGGGCTATTACAACGGTCTTACCTTTCACCGTGTAATATACGGCTTTATGATTCAGGGCGGCTGTCCTCACGGCACAGGCACAGGCGGCCCAGGTTACAGCATTAAGGGCGAATTCAGCACAAACGGCTTTAAAAACGAGTTGAAGCACACAGAAGGCGTACTTTCAATGGCAAGGTCTATGATGCCGAACAGCGC
This sequence comes from Ruminococcus sp. zg-924, assembly GCF_024433635.1. Lineage (GTDB taxonomy): Bacteria > Bacillota > Clostridia > Oscillospirales > Acutalibacteraceae > UBA7067. The sequence continues at coordinate 55,006 of NZ_WNJZ01000003.1, forward strand.
CGGCTCACAGTTTTTTATTATGCACAAGAACGCACCTCATCTTGACGGTCAGTATGCCGCCTTCGGCAAAATCACAGAGGGTATGGAAGTTGTAAACGAGATAGCCGAGTGCGACACAGACTATGCCGACAAGCCGCTTGACCCGCAGGTTATAAAGAGCGTAACAGCAGAAACCTTCGGAGTGGAGTACGACGAGCCGGAAAAGGCGTAATCAAAACCGTAATAGAAATAACAACGGCAAAAATCAAAGGACCGAAATGCGATTTTATTATTGCGTTTCGGTCTTTTTGCTCTTGATAAAACAAAGTTTCCCGACTCTTAATTCCTGTTTTTTACTTTTTTAACATTTTTTATTGATAGTTGAAACAATTTGTAGTATTATCTTTTTACGGCGCAAAGCAAAGCTATAAAGCCTTTATCAACAGCAAACGCTTTTATGCGTTTCTGCCGCATAAAAAGTACTCAAATTTCAGCCTCATAATGCGGCGGCGGTTGGGTCGTTGTCAACCGCCTGATTCAGTCCCTGAGATAAGGTTTTATATGTGAAACCGTGAATTCCATGCATTTGCCTAAGCGCTGTCTTACCGCGGCAAATTCCTAAAGGGCAGCTTGAATGTTTAAGTTTGCACAGAGCTGCCGCATACCGAAGCGCATATTTGCAACTATAATTTGCCTGTTTGTAAACCGCAGTTTGCTGACAGACGCTTATCGGTGTGTTATTATTGTGTAGTCGTTTTTTTACAGAATAGGCTTATATTGCCATTGTGTAATAAACGGCTGAAAGGAAAGGTGAGAACAAATGATTTATGTTGACAGCATAAGAAAAGAGTTTAAAAAGACTATAAAGCAGCCGGGTCTGCTCGGCAGTGTAAAGTCACTGTTCAAGCCGAAAACAGAAAAGGTCGTGGCAGTAGATAACATATCCTTTCACGTGCCGAAGGGGGAAATACTCGGCTTTATCGGGCCTAACGGAGCAGGTAAATCTACCGTTATAAAAATGCTCACGGGCATCCTCACGCCAACAGCCGGTTCCTGCACTATCAACGGTAAAAATCCGCAGAAAAACAGGAAAAGCTATGTTAAGGAAATCGGCGTTGTTTTCGGTCAGCGCACTCAGTTGTGGTGGGACCTTCCGCTTTGTGAAACCTATGCGGTGTTAAAGGAAATATACGAGGTGGAGGACAGTGCCTACAAAAGGAAAATGGACCTATTAAATGAGGTTCTTGATTTGCAGGATTTTATCAAAAGTCCTGTGCGAACATTATCGCTCGGTCAGAGAATGAGAGCGGATATAGCCGCATCGTTGCTGCACAGTCCAAAGGTTTTGTTCCTTGACGAGCCGACTATCGGTCTTGACGTTGTTGTTAAGGACAATATCAGACGTGCAATCGCACAAATAAATGAGGAGGAGCAGACAACTGTTGTACTGACAACCCATGATTTGAGCGACATTGAGCTTTTGTCAAAGCGAATTGTTATGATAGACAAGGGCAGAAATGTTTTTGACGGAACAGTAGATGAGCTTAAGTCTAATTTCGGTCAGATGAGAGAGCTTCACTTTGAGCTTGCAAACGAGGGTGATTTGACAAAGCTTGAATACAAGGCTAAATTCGGGCTGACGGACGAGGACGTAACCGTAAAGAACGATAAAAGCAAGGTTACCGTCCGCTTTAACAGCGACTGTGTTCCCGTTGGAGATATGCTCTCCTATACGCTTTCATCAATCCACGTTCAGGATATAAGCGTTAGGGACGCCGATATAGAGGAAATTATCCGCCGCCTTTATAAAAAAGAGGTGATTGCGGATGCGTAGATTTTTAAGAATTTACCTGCCGTTTTCAAAGGCGGGTATTCAGGAGATGATGGCGTACCGCTTTAATTTCTTCTTTCATCTTATAGGCGAAATGCTCTCCTGCTTTGTAATGTACTTTGTGTGGCTTGCTGTTTTTGAAAGCTCAGACAGCTCCACCTTTATGGGCTTTTCAATGATTGATATGACGGTGTACCTTTTTATATCGTTTACTGCAAGCTTTCTTACATACAGCGACGGTGCTATAGCAATAGGCGAGGAAATCCGTGACGGCTCAATTGTTATGCGAATGATAAAGCCGGTAAACTTTGATATGTATTTTCTGTTTCACGAGCTTGGAAGCCGTGCAGTTGAAACGGGCATAGTTCTTGCACCTATGTGTATAGGCGTAGAGCTTTATAAGTTCTGCGTCACGGGTACTGTAATGTTCAGCCTGCCAAACTTCTCTCTGTTTTTGGTGAGCGTTATCATAGCATACCTCATATCGTTTTACTTTAATGTATGCTACGGCTTTCTGGCGTTTTTCCTCAAAAACCTTTGGGGCTCCAGCGTGCTTAAGGACGCTGTTATAAGCTTTTTGTCAGGCTCAAAAATTCCGCTTGCGTTTATGCCGCCAGTGCTTTCGGCAGTGCTTTCAATTCTGCCGTTTGCATCTCTGAGCTATACTCCCGTTATGCTTTATATGGGTATGTATGATGTGAGTGAAATTATATGCAGCATTGCGCTTCAGCTTTTCTGGCTTATCTTTTTCTGGGCGCTCAGCAAGCTGATATGGCGCATTGCAATGAAGCGTTTGTGCGTGCAGGGAGGTTGATGATATGCTGAAAAAATTAAAGAGAACGGCAAAAATGCACCGCATCTTCATAGCGCAGGATTTGAAAAAGCTTATGGAGTACAAGGTGGACTTCCTGACGGGAATGTTTGGCTTTATGGTGTATCAGACAATCAATATCCTGTTTCTATGGATAATCTTCAGCGGTATTCCCGCACTTAAGGGCTGGAGCTACGAGGAGATAATTTTTATTTACGGCTTTTCGCTTTTGCCAAAGGGACTTGACCACCTGTTCTTTGACAATCTCTGGAGCGTTGGCTATTGGCTTGTTGCAAAGGGCGACTTTGATAAATACCTGACAAGGCCGCTTAACCCTTTGCTTACCGTAATTGTTGAGAAGTTCTGCGTTGACGCAATAGGAGAATTTATTGTCGGCGTTGCGCTTATCGCCGCAACGATAGGCAAGGTGTCTGTTCAGTGGAGCGTTATAAACGTACTGCTGTTTTTCCTTATTCTGCCGTTTGCAACTCTTATCTACACAGGCATAAAGACAATTACCGCCTCTGTTGCATTCTGGACAAAGCGCAGCGGACATATTATCCACGTATTTTATCTGATGAACGACTTTGCAAAATACCCAACGTCAATTTACAATGATGTTCTTCGCAACGTGATTACATACATTATCCCGTTTGCATTTACTGCGTTCTATCCCGCAAGCTATTTCTTAACAGGCGAGAATCCGCTGTTTAATCTTGGCGGAACAGTAATTGCCGCTGTTGTGCTTATGACAATAGGCGTTCTTGTGTGGAACAAGGGAGTTAAGTCCTACGAAAGCGCAGGAAGCTGATTTTTGATAACCGCTTCATCTTGAGGCGGTTATTTTTTGTGCTGATTGTTCAATAATAGACAACAACAAATTGACAATTACCCCCATATATGTTAGATTAATGTAAATAAGACATTGTTAAAAAACTGCACTTTAGGAGGTAATTTATTGTGAAAAAACAACAAACTAAATTTGCGGCAAGCAAAAAACAGGTTCTTGCGGTTATTCTAACCCTTGCGCTTATGCTCAGTCTTGCGGTGTTCCCAACTGCGGCGGCAGAAACTTATGGGGGCTATAGGTACACAGTTCTTGAGGACGGCACGATTGAAATAGCAGACTATTTTAACGCTGATAAGGAAATCACCGTACCGAGTGAAATTAACGGAAGAAGAGTTACAAGCATTGGCGTATCAGCCTTTTCCAGTCTTAAGCGCCTTAAAAGCATAACAATCCCGAGCAGCGTTACAAAAATTGGCGAAAGTGCCTTTTATGAATGCCCTGTCCTTAAGAGTGTAACACTCCCAAACAGCATTACAAGTATTAGCGATTATGCATTTTCAAGCTGCCCATCCCTGCAAAGCATAACCATCCCGGACAGCGTTACAAGTATTGGCAGTAATACATTCTACGGCTGCACTGCCCTTGAAAGCATAACAATTCCGGACAGAGTAACAGAAATTGGCGGGAATGCATTTTTTGGCTGTACTGCTCTTGAAAGCATTATAGTTCCGGAAAGTGTTGTAATGTTAGGGTCAAATGCATTTTCAGACACTGCTTGGTACAACAACCAGCCCAACGGCGTGGTATATGCAGGCAAGGTTGCATATAAATATAAGGGAGAAATGCCTGAAAATACTGAAATTGTTTTGAAAGACGGAACGAAATCTATTGCGGACAATGCTTTTTCCGGTAACGGAGGCTTAATAGGCATAACAATGCCGGACAGCGTTATAAGTATTGGCTTCAGCTCGTTTTCGGAATGTTATAGTTTACAACAAGTAAAAATCGGAAATAATGTAACGGTTATCCACGCTCAAGCATTTTATAAATGCAGGAGTTTGACAGATGTTACAATTTCAAACAGCGTTACAAGAATTGAGGAAAATGCATTCTATGACTGCAGCTGCTTGATGCGAGTAATGATACCGGACAGCGTTACATACATTGGCGAATATGCGTTTGCATATGGTTTTTCTAGTCCTAATTATAGAAGATTCATCATCTACGGCTACTCCGGTACAGCCGCCGAAACCTACGCAACCGATAATAATATAAATTTTGAAAGCTTAGGCTACTGCCTGAAAGACGATGCAAACGGCATTTTGGTAACAACAAATAACAATGCCGATTTGGTTGTTGAAAAGCTTACTGACAGCGAAAGCGTAAATAAAGCAAATACAGCCGTTGGAAATGCCGGAGAAGTAGCTGAAATTTTTGATGTTACGCTACAAAAGAACGGCATTGCAGTTCAGCCTAACGGAATGGCAACGGTTAAGATTCCGTCCGATTATGTAAACGCAAAGGTTTACAGAATTGAAGATGACGGTTCAAAAACTGATATGGATGCTTTTTATGCTAACGGTTATTTGAATTTTTCTACCGAGCATTTCAGCGTGTATGCGGTTGTTGTTCCGAATGACGTTGTTTTGGGCGACGTAACAGGCGACGGAAAAATTACAATTGCCGATGCAATTATGCTTCAAAAGCACATTGCGAACATAGTCACAATTTCGGGTGACGCACTGATTGCCGCCGATGTTGATAAAAGCGGCTCAATTTCAATTGCCGATGCAATTATGCTTCAAAAGCACATTGCTAATATAGTAACCATTGCTTAAACAAAAATAACTGACAGTTAGCAGCTGTTCATCGGCTAAAAGATGGGCGGCTGCTATTTTTATGCGAATTATTATGCAATATAGATAAAGTATCTTACTGTATTGAGCTTTACAATGGTTATTATTGGTAATAATGAACAAAATTTTAATCGTTGCTCAAAAAAATTGAAAAAATAATGACATCGTAAAAAAACTGTGGTATAATAACAGATAATCAATGTAATATTTGATTATATTGTGAATTTCTCATAGTTTTTATTTTTCAGCGTTAATTTAAAATTGTAGGTGAAGTGTTCTGGAGCAAATTGTAAATGTGGACAGAATGGAGCATGCCGTTGCTTTATTCGGCAGCTTTGACGAAAATATTAAGCTTATTGAAAACGAGTATGCCGTTTCTGTTGTCAACCGAGGCTCGGATATTAAAATATCGGGCGAGCCGGAAAGTCTTATGAAGGCGGCTAAGGTTATCGACAGTCTGCTGTCGCTTATCAATCGGGGTGAAACGCTCAGCGAGCAGAATGTTCGCTACTGTATGGCTCTTGTCAATGAGGGCAGCGAGGAGAAAATTGAGCAGCTTGCGAGCGACTGCGTTTGCATAACATCAAAGGGCAAGCCTGTTAAGCCGAAAACAATAGGACAAAAGCGCTACTGCAACGCAATAAAGGAAAATACAATTACCTTTGGCATAGGCCCTGCCGGTACGGGTAAAACCTACCTTGCGGTTGCCCTTGCCGTTACAGCCTTTCGTGCGCATCAGGTAAACCGCATTATTCTCACCCGTCCTGCCGTTGAGGCAGGCGAAAAGCTTGGTTTTTTGCCCGGAGATTTGCAGAGCAAGGTTGACCCGTATCTTCGTCCGCTTTACGACGCACTTTTTGATATGCTCGGAGCTGAAACATACCAGAAGTATGTTGAAAGGGGCAATATTGAGGTTGCTCCGCTTGCGTATATGCGAGGACGAACACTTGACGACAGCTTTATTATTCTTGACGAAGCTCAGAACACAACGGGCGAGCAGATGAAAATGTTTCTTACCCGACTCGGCTTTAACTCCAAAATGGTAATCACCGGCGACGTAACCCAGATTGACTTGCCCAGAGGAGTAAAATCGGGACTGAGGGAGAGCGTAAGAATTTTAAGCGGCATTAAGGACATTGCAAGCATAACCTTCAACGAAAAGGACGTTGTGCGGCACCGTCTTGTTCAGGATATTATTAAGGCCTACGAGAAAATCGAAGAGGCAAAGAGAGGTAAATAAATGGATAAGATAAGAGTAATTATTACAAACAAACAAAAGGCGGTTAAGATTCCGACAGGACTCAGAATGTTGGTTCGCCGCTGCTGCAACGCTGTTTTGCGTCTTGAGGAGTTCAAGGGCAGCGCAGAGATAAGCGTGACCTTTGTTGACAACGAGCAAATCAAGGAGTACAACAAGCAGTACCGTGAAAAAGACTCGGTAACAGATGTGCTTTCCTTTGGTATGGGAGAAAACGGCAAGTATGACATTGACCCCGAAACAGGAGCGCAGATTCTGGGGGATGTTGTAATTTCTATGGAGAAGGCTTTGGAGCAGGCAAAGCGCTTTGACCACAGCCTGCAAAGAGAGGTAGGCTACCTTACAGCGCACAGCGTTCTTCATCTTCTCGGCTATGACCACGAGGATAATATGGAAAGAATCCGTATGAGGGAGAAGGAAGAGCTTGTTATGAATCAGCTCGGTCTGCCCTCATCATCAAGCTATGTAATAGGTGCTGACAGATAAGCTATGAAATTTCTAAAGGGCTTTATGTACGCTTTCAAAGGTGTTTTATACGCAATCATTCATGAGCGTAATATGCGCATACATATTGTTGTGACCTTATATTTGCTGTATTTTACAAGCTACTACCGCCTGTCGCCAATTAAGATGTCGCTCCTGCTTATTATGATTGCCCTTGTTATTAGCCTTGAGCTTGTAAACACTGCCGTTGAGCGTGTGTGCAACCTTTACTCTACAAAATATCATCGGCTTATAGAGATAGCAAAGAACGTTTCTGCCGGTGCGGTGCTTTTAGCTTCGGGCTTTGCCGTTGCCGTTGCGTGTTTCCTGCTTTGGGAGCCGGACACACTTTGGAATATAGTTGTGTTTCACTGCGAAAGTCCGGAACGCTTCACGCTTTTTGTGCTTACGTTGGTAATAGCGGCTCTGTTTGTTGTGATTGGCCCGAAAAGAATGGCAGACAACGCAAAATCACTTTTCAAAAAGAATAGAAAAAAATGACTGTGGCATCCGGTTTAAGCTCTGTCGCATCCTGCAATACGTTGCAGGATACGGCATTGAGCTCCGTTTTGCCACAGTTTTTATTTTTGGCTTAATCACTCTGTGCTGTAAAGCTTACTGTACTTGTTTATGTGCAAAAACTGTGATAGAATAAAACAAAAATAACCAAATGGGAGAACAGTATGAATCAGAACGAAAAATCGGCGTTTATCGCCATAATAGGCAGACCGAATGTCGGCAAAAGCTCAATACTTAACAGGTTTTTGGGACAGAAGATAGCGATTGTTTCGCATAAGCCGCAGACAACCAGAAACAGAATTATGGGTGTTTTAACCGAGGGTGAAACTCAGCTTGTTTTTATAGATACGCCCGGAATGCACAAGCCGAAAACAGAGCTTGGCAAATATATGGTTCGCTCTGTGAACGAGTCCGTTGCAGGCGTTGACGCTGTTCTGCTTGTAGCCGAGTGCGACAGAACACCGGGAGATACCGAGCTTGAGCTTATTGAAAAGGCGAAAAAGCTCGATTTGCCGGTTGTGCTTGCGCTCAATAAGGTTGATACACTGAAAAACAAGGACGATATTATATCCGTTATATCTGCGTACTCACAGGAATGTGACTTCACTGCGGTTGTGCCTGTTTCGGCTCAGACGGGAAGCGGAATTGAGGACTTAAAGGACGAGCTTAAATCCCTTGCAATGGAGGGAGGACACTTCTTTGACGATGACACTCTGACAGACCAGCCGGAGCGTGTTCTTGCAGGCGAGATAATCAGAGAAAAGCTTTTGCGCTTGCTTGATAAAGAAATTCCGCACGGAACGGCTGTTGCTGTTGAGCGTATGAAAACACGAGAGAACAGCGGCATACTTGACATAGACGCAACGATTTACTGTGAGCGTGACAGTCACAAGGGCATAGTAATCGGCAAAGGCGGAAGTATGTTAAAGAAGGTTGGAAGCTTTGCAAGACAGGACATGGAGAGATTTTTCGATTGCAAGGTGAATCTCAGGTTGTGGGTCAAGGTCAAGGAGGATTGGCGCAACAGGGAGAACATTCTGCGTTCGCTCGGCTTTGACGACAACGATTTTCAGTAAATACAGGTTAAATTGCAGTAAAGTTAAACCTCGCTGTACATATGAAATAATACCTTTAATTCAAATAGCCCAGCAGCGGCAATAACCGGAGGTGAACACCATAAACCTGTCAAACGGCTGTAAGCTGATTTTAGATATGCTTAACGATAACGGCTTTGACGCCTATGCAGTTGGCGGCTGTGTGCGTGACTGCCTGATTGGAATTAAGCCAAAGGATTTTGACGTTACAACAAACGCACTGCCATATGAGATAAAAAGAGTGTTTGCCGAGTGTAAAACGGTTGATAACGGAATTAAGCACGGTACTGTTGCGGTTATTATAGACGGCGAAAAAATTGAGGTGACTTCATACCGCAGTGACGGCGAATACCTTGACTGCCGCCGACCCGAAAGCGTAAGCTTTGGGGTAAGCCTTGATACAGATTTAATGCGCCGTGACTTTACCGTAAACGCTATGGCTTACAGTGATAAAACGGGAGTGGTTGATCTGTTCGGCGGCAAGGCGGATATTAAAAACAAAATTATCCGCTGTGTGGGCAACCCCGACAAACGCTTTTCCGAGGATGCATTGCGTATACTCAGAGCACTGCGCTTTGCCGCTGTGTACGGTTTTTCAATTGAAGCGAAAACCGCCGCTTCAATCCACCGAAGCAAGCACCTTTTGAAGAAAATAGCCGCCGAGCGAATATTTGCAGAGCTTTCAAAGCTTGTATGCGGCAAAGCGGCAGGGAATATTCTTTTAAGCTTTTGCGATGTGTTCGGCGAGTTTATCCCTGTGCTTTTGGAGTGTCGAAATTTATATTTATCCGGCGAAAATCATCGGCAAACTCTGCTTGAGCATACGGCAAGGGCGGTCGATTCTGTTTCGCCAAAGCCTGAACTTCGCCTTGCTATGCTTTTGCACGATATAGCAAAGCCGCAGTGTAATACGCTTGACTCTGACGGCAATCAGGTGTTTTACAGCCATGCAAGGCTCAGTGCGTCTATTGCCCGGGAAATAATGAAAAAGCTCAAAGCTCCGTCAAGGCTTATATCACAGCTTGAGATACTTATTGAATATCATGATTATGCCTGTGCCCCATGCGAGAGCGAAGTAAAAAGACTTATGAGGAAAATCGGCAGGGAGAATGCTCTATTGATTTTCAGTGAAATTCGCTACGCCGACATCACAGCACAAAACGGCGCTGAAAAAGCAAAGCGCCTTGAGCGTGTTTTGCAGTGCGCTGAAATTGCAAGGCGGCTGATTGATGAAAACGCCTGCGTGTATGTATCTCAGCTTGAAATTAACGGCAGCGATATTATTAAATTGGGAATAAAGCAGGGCAGGGGAGTAGGCGAAATTCTTGAACATCTGCTCGACCTTGTAATTGACGGAAAGCTTGAAAACGAAAGACAGGTTCTTATACAGGCGGTGAATTATGAATATCTATAAGCCATTACTCAAACTGTATTGGAAGTTTATTTCAATATCTGACGCACGAAGAATAGCTGCACAAACTCCGGACAGCGGAGTAGTTCAGGTTTTCGATTTGCCGTACTGTTCGGATTCTTTAAGCGAGCATATGCTCGACATATATTATCCTGAAAACACCGCAAAGCCTCTGCCTGTGATAATTGACATTCACGGTGGCGGTTGGATATACGGCAGTAAAGAGGTAAACCGCAACTTTTGTATAAAGATTGCAAAACGAGGCTTTGTCGTTGTATCAATCAATTACCGTTATGTCGGCAAGCATTTGATTCATCACCAGATAGAGGACATTTTTGCAGCTCTTAACTGGACTTGCGAAAACCTTAATTCATATCCTGCCGATATTAGCAGTGTTTTCCTGCTTGGAGATTCAGCAGGTGCTCAGCTTGCCTGTTTGACAGCTGCAATAACGGTTGATGAAAAGCTCCAAGAGGAGTTTTGCGTGCAGCCGCCTGAATTTAAAATAGCGGCAGTCGGAGCAATTTCGCCTGCGGTAAATCTTTTGTGTCGCAATTTTCTGCTTTATGTTAATTTGCCGTTGCTTCTCGGCAAACGGCACAGGCATAGCCGATTCTATAAGTATATGAATTTCAATAACGCCGCAAGCGCCAATCTTCCGCCGTTTTATATAGTTACCTCGGCAGGCGATTTCTTGCATAAGCAATCGTATATACTTGCCGATATTCTTCGCTCAAACAATGTCAGCTTCACGCTTTGCGACTATGACAAGGCACACGGCGGTAAAAAGCTTCCACACGTTTTTGCTGTTGCCGACCCATTCTTGGAGCAGTCAAAAGAGGTTATATGTGAGCTTTGCAGATTTTATAAAGGTCAAAAAAATACCCCCGATTAGGTCTGAAACAGATTGACCGAATCGGGGGTTGTGTATTTTATTAAGCTTTACTTTGTGTTGTTATCTGCCTTGCGTTCAACCGCAAGCTTGAGCTTGTTTATTATTTTGCTCAGTGTTTTCGGAACAGGAACTCCTATTCTTCCTACATTTTCAAGAATGGATAACAGCTCGTTGATAATCAGCCATACTGTGATTATCAAGCCGAACAGCATACCGATTTCAAGCGGTATCCCGATTTGCTCAAAGCAAAAGCGAATGATAAAGTCAACTCCGATTCCAACGCATACAAGGGCAAGGTAACCAATCTTTTTGATTATGCCCTTGATGCCCTTCTTGCTTGAAAGCTCCGCTTTAAAGAATGCTGCTGCCATACCTGTAAGGTAATCAATAAGCATTACCGTGAGCAAAACAATAAGCGGAATGGAAATAACCTTAAAATATGCGCTGACTCCTGCAACTACTGCCGAAAGTACTGTGGATATAATGTTCTCCTTCACACCACTCACGCCTTTACCTTAAGGTCGTTAACAGCCGAAGCTGCCTCTGTCAGAACGGCGTTTCTGTCAGTTTTTTTCGCAATTACTTTTGTAAGTGCGTCAATAACAGCGTTTCTCAGCGCAGTTATCGTTTTTACGCCTGCAATTTTGTCCTGCTGCAAGCCGAACTTTTTCTGAATTTCAAGCGTTGCCGCCTGTGTGCCGTCGCCAAAGCTGTTTGACTTGTCCACCTTACTTTTTAAAATATCAAGCTTGTTTGCAAGCAAAATTAATGACTTGTATGCAAGCACTCCGTCACTTCTGTCACCGAATTTAAAATTCATTTCATCATCTCCGTTTTCCTTGTAGCTCTTGTCGGCTAAGCTCCAGTTGGGTCGGAAGTAGCCGTTAATTGTATTGCCGTAAAGCTTGTGCGTTTTGCGGCAGACTGTTGAGCTTGTGTTTGACCCGTTTGCGTTGCCTTCAATTGTGTGAATTAAGCCATTCTTGACGTACTCCACAATCGACACATGGTCGCTGAAATACTTATCCTGCCCCTCGGCAAGATAGCTTCCCTTGCCGTTCCAGCAAAACGAGATTATGTCACCCGGAATCGGCACTGTTAAGTGACCCTCAAGCCATTTGCCAAAGCCTTTGGCAACACCCTCACGAGCAATTGAGCCAGCTCCTGCTGTTTTGACAATACACTTGCCAATCGCACCTACGTCAGATGCGCATTTTGATACAAATTCAGCACACCAAGGCGTACCTCGCGGAGCGCCAAAGTAGCTGTTGAACAGCGTGCAGTCATAGCCGATATAGCCTGCCGCCGCCGAAACAAATTTTTCTCTGATATTAGCCATAGTTACGTTTGATACTCCTCTCATTATGTTATATGCTGTTTCTCCTTTTTGTGTGCAGTAAATTCTCCTGTAATTATTATAGAACAAATGTTCGATATACGCAAGGGGTTCGTCGGTGGTGTTCACGTTTAGAAACAGCAAGTGATGCTTTTACTAAAACAAACAAGCAGTATCGACAAAACAAATAATTTGTAAAATGATTGTATGCTTATAAAATGTCAAAAAATGAATTTGTGCAATACCAACAAATTATAGCCGAGGTTTTCTATTCTGTGACCGATGGATAATTCCTCTTCGGAAAAAAGCTGACAATAAAAAATGTTAAAATTAAATAAATTATGAATACTTATATTTTTAAAAATGTATCTTCAGAGGAATACTATGAAAAAGAAATTTATAACAGCCGGGGTGCTTTCAATGCTGCTTGCTTTTTCACCGGTCGCATCTGCTTTAAACGCTGATGCGCAGACTAACCTTACAAAATCATATGTTCAGCTTGATTCGCTTGCGTATTCAGGCGACGATTTGGGCGCTGTATACTCAAAAGAGAGTACGTCTTTCAAGGTTTGGGCGCCTACTGCTGAAAAGGTAGAGCTTAAGCTTTATTCAACCGGCAGTGATGATGAACCGAACGCAAAGCTTATTGCTCAGCACGAAATGGATTATGACAGCTCAAACGGCGTCTGGTCTGTAACAGCAAAAGGCAATCTTGCAGGAAGTTATTACACCTACCTGGTTACCGCTAACGGCAAAACACAGGAAACAGGCGATGTTAACGCTAAGGCGGCAGGTGTAAACGGTGTGCGTTCAATGGTGTGCGACTTGTCGCAGACTAATCCGGACGGCTGGGAAAGCGACAGCTTTAACCGTGTTGACAAACAGACGGACGCTGTTATCTGGGAGGTTCACGTAAAGGACTTTTCATCAAGCGCAAGCTCCGGTGTAAGCGAGCAAAACAGGGGCAAATACCTTGCTTTTACAGAAACAGGCACAACACTAAATAACGAGGGCGTAATCAAGACCTGCGTTGACTACCTTAAGGACTTAGGCGTAAATTACGTTCATATAAATCCGTTTTACGATTACGGCTCGGTTGACGAGGCGAGCGGTGACGAAACCCAGTTCAACTGGGGCTATGACCCTGTGAATTATAATGTACCCGAAGGCTCTTATTCCACAAACCCGTATGACGGCAATGTCAGAATAAAGGAAGCCAAGGCTATGATACAGGCTCTTCACAAGGCGGGAATCGGCGTTGTTATGGACGTTGTATATAACCATGTTTTCGATGCCGCCGACAGTTGCTTTGACAAAACAGTTCCCGGCTATTATTTCAGACATAATGAGGACGGCAGCCTTGCAAACGGCTCCGGCTGCGGTAACGACACAGCCTCGGAACGTGCAATGTACCGCAAATATATGGTGGATTCCGTTAAGTATTGGGCACAGGAATATCACATTGACGGCTTCCGCTTTGACCTTATGGGTCTGCATGATGTTGACACGATGAACCAAATCAGAGAGGCTCTTGACACCCTTGAAAACGGCGAGAAGATACTGATGTACGGCGAGGCGTGGCAGCTTTCAACAAGCACCGACGCAATTTTAGCCACACAGGGCAATATGAACAAGCTCAGCACAAGGATTGCCGCATTTAATGACGGAATAAGAGATGGGCTTAAGGGCAGTAACTTCAACCCAACCGAGGGTGGCTTTGTTCAGGGCATGGGCTCAAGGGTGAACGTCAAGGGCGGCATAGCGGCGGCTACAAGCGACTGGGCAAAGCAGCCGAGCCAGACCGTAACCTACACTTCCTGCCATGATAATATGACTCTTTACGATAAGCTTGTTGCGTCTGTGCTTGGCACTGACGCTGACTACCGTGCAAGGGACGAAAAGCTTGTTGGTATGAACAAGCTTGCCGCCACAGCAGTGCTTACTGCTCAGGGAATATCGTTTATGCTTGCAGGCGAGGAGATGGCTCGCTCAAAGGACGGCGACCACAACTCCTATAAGTCGAGCGTAGAGCTTAATCAGATTGACTGGAGCAGTCTGACAAGATACAGCGACCTTGTTAAGTATTATAAAGGGCTTATCAGCTTGCGAAAGGCGTATTCTCCGTTTACCTGCGAGGATAATTCGGCAATTGACAGGCTTTTATTCTATACCGAAACCGACAAGCACCTGCTCGGCTATATGTACCAAAACCCCGACGCTGAGAATGAATGGGATAAGGTTATCTGCCTTCTCAACAGCGGTGACAGCGAAAAAGAGGTTAAGCTTGAGGGTGATAATCTCCCCAAGGATTGGGTGGTTGTTGCAAACGGTGAAAGCGCAGGAGTTGAAAAGCTTTCTGATATTTCGGGCGACACAGTAAAGGTAAACGCAGGCGAGGCTTTGATTCTTGTTGACAAGGCAAGCTTTGAAAAGGCAGGAATTAAGGCAGAAAAAACAAGCATTGACTCTCTGCCTGATACTGTAACCGCAACACAGCTTGCTACGGAAGTTGCACAAAGCGAAGGCGACAAAGTGCCTCAGGCTATGCCGTATATTATGGGAGCAATAGGCACCGTAATTACAGGTTTGGGCATTGCGTATCTTGTAAAAAGATGGCGCAAAAACAAAAAGAAATAGGATAATTACTTTGCGAGAACGCAAAGTGTTATAAATGTTGTAAATTATTAAAAGGAGGATTTCATATGAAGTTCAAAAAAGCGATTGCTTTGGCTTTGTCAGCTATGATGATATCAACTGCCGTTGCAATCCCAATGAATGCATCGGCTGCAACTGTTACCAATAAGTATGCAACCGAAGCCGCTAAGCTTGATCAGAAGGCGTATACAGGCAATGACCTCGGCGCAACCTATACACCTGCGGCAACAACCTTCAAGGTTTGGTCACCTACTGCTTCAAAGGCAATGGTAAGACTTTATGCAACAGGTTCTGCAAGCGAGTCAAAGAAAGCCGGCGTAAAAGACGTTTTAGAAACTCTTGAGATGACTTTTGACGAGACAAATGGCGTTTGGTCAGTAACAGTTGAGAAGGACCTGAAAAATGTTTACTACCAGTATTTAATCACCATTGGTGGAAAGACCGGCGGAACAGGCGACATATACGCTAAGGCTGCCGGTGTTAACGGCAACAGAAGCATGGTTGTTGACCTTGACAGCACAGACCCTAAGGGCTGGGAGAACGATACATATAAGCTCGTTCCTAACCAGACAGACGCAAACATCTGGGAAATTCACGTTAAGGACTTCTCTTATGACAAAAGCTCAGGAGTCAGCGAAGCTAACCGTGGCAGATACCTTGCTTTCACAGAAAGCGGCACAACTCTTAACGGTGAGGGTAAAATTTCAACCTGCGTTGACTACCTCAAGGATATGGGCATTAAGTATGTTCACATCAACCCGTTCTATGATTTCGGCTCAATTCAGGAGGACGGCCCGCAAACTCAGTTTAACTGGGGCTACGACCCGAAGAACTACAATGTTCCGGAAGGCTCCTATTCTTCAAACCCGTATGACGGTAACGTAAGAATCAACGAGGTTAAGCAGATGGTTATGGCTCTGCATAATGCAGGCATAGGCATTATTATGGACGTTGTTTATAACCATACTCACGAAGGCGAAACCTCATTCTTCAACAAAACTGTTCCTAACTACTATTACAGAGTTTACAACAGCGGCAAGTGGGCTAATAACTCCGGCTGCGGCAACGACACAGCGTCAGAGCGTGCTATGTATAGAAAGTATATGATAGATTCTGTTACATATTGGGCACAGGAGTACCACATTGACGGCTTCCGTTTTGACCTTATGGGTCTTCACGATGTTGAAACAATGAACCAGATTCGTGCAAGTCTTGACACAATCAACCCTGACCTCATTATGTACGGCGAAGGCTGGAATATGACAGGCTCTGATAAGCTTTACAGCTATCCTGCAATGGCTAACCAGACTCAGTCAGCCGCATTAAGCACAAGAATTTCTTACTTCAACGACCAGTTCAGGGATGCTGCAAAGGGCAGTGTATTTGAGGCAACAGGCAAGGGCTTCCTTCAGGAAGCTAACAAGAGCAATATGGGCAGCCTGCTTGCAGGTATAATGGCTAACACAACAAGCGGTAACTGGAAGGCGCAGACTCCTGAGCAGACAGTTACATATGTTGACTGCCACGATAACCACACTCTTTATGACAGACTTGTGGCTTCGGTAAAGGGCGAGCTTACTGACCTTTATTCAAACAGATATGAGGATCTTATTCAGATGAACAAGATGTCGGCGGCTCTTGTTTACACATCACAGGGTGTTCCGTTTATTCTTGCAGGTGAAGAGTTCGCAAGAACAAAGTACGGCGACCACAACTCTTATAAATCAAGCCCTGAAATCAACAAGCTCGACTGGAACCGTCTTGTTGACTATGCAGACCTTGTTTCTTACTACAAGGGTATGATTAAGCTCAGAGATGCTTATGCTCCGTTCAGAGATGCAACAGGAGCAGTTGCAAAAAGCAAGCTTAAGTACGTTTCACCGGCTAAGCTTCCGGTTGGTGTTCTTGCGTACACAATCAACGACGATACAGCAATCTGGAAGAATGTTGCTGTAATCTTCAACAGCTCTGACGAGGCTCAGACTGTTACACTTCCGGGCGAAAATCTGCCGCAGAACTGGGTAATTCTTGTTAACGGAGAGCAGGCAGGCGTAAACAGCCTTGGCGAAATCAACACAGGCGCAGAAATTACAATTCCTGCAAACACATCTTATGTTCTTGCTGACAAGGCAAGCTATGAAAGCTCAGGCGTGAAGTCTGACACAGGTACAGTTGTTGTTAAGCACATCAACGCTTCAACAGGCGAAATTCTCAAACAGATGACAATTGCCGACGATTGTAACAAGAAATATGTAACACAGCCTGACGCTACTCTTGCAATCGACTATGACTTAGAGGCGGTGCCGAATAACGCAGAGGGCGTATTTATGCAGGAGCCTCAGACAGTTGAGTATAAATACATTCCGTACACACTTAAGGCTTACAGCCTCAGCGACGGTAAAACCCCTGCAACTCTTATGGACGCAGTGCTTGTTCAGAAGCACGCTTTGGAAATTCCGGTTGGTCTTACAGAGGAGCAGATTAAAATTGCCGATGTAAACTTTGACGGAGTAGTTAACATTAAGGACGCTATCTCTTATCAGAAGATTGTTCTTAATCTGCCGGTATCAGGTGTAGGTTCTGTTACAACTAAGTATGTTGACACAGAAACAGGCGAAGAGATTGCAGCTTCTGTTACAACCAGAGGCCGTGCAGGCGAAGCATACACCACATCAACTCCTGCAGTTAAGCTCTATGTTCTTGACGAAACAAAGATTCCTGCAAACGCTGAGGGTGTATACTCAAACGGCGAAAAGACAGTAACATATGCTTACAAGCTCAACGCTGTTAAGAGATTTGTTCACGTTAAGCTGCTTGAAGGTCAAACATGGATTCCTAACCTTTATTCGTGGGAAGACGGTGTAGGCGATTATCTTGGCGCATGGCCGGGCACACAGATGTCAGATGCTGACGGCGACGGCTGGTATGATATTCAGATTAATACAACAACAGGTGTATACAACTGGATAATCAACGATGGCAGCGGCAACCAGACAACAGATAACGTAAACGCAGATAGCGATTTGTGGGTAGTTATGAAGGTTGCAAAGCCAAACAAGGGAGCGGCTGAAAGCGAGTACACAGTTTATACAGAGAAGCCGGCATTATAATCCGCCGCTTACTCAAAGTTAAATAAGCTAACCTAAATAAGGCATAACAACAGGCTCATTGCGAAAGCAATGAGCCTGTTTTGCAGGTGCTGGATAATTATTATATAGCCTAAGCTTTTTAGGCTGGTTGGCTATTGTGCGTTAAAATCAAAATTTGCTTATAATGCAATAAACACAAATCGGCTCCCAAGTGGGAGCCGAAAACTTTTAATGGTTTTATTTTCGCACCGAGATACCCTTTCCGTCAAGGTATTCCTTAAGCTGAGGAATCGGAATCTCACCAAAATGGAACAGCGAAGCCGCAAGCACTGCGTCTGCTTTTCCCTTTGTAAACGCATCATAAAAATGCTCAAGTGCGCCTGCACCGCCTGAAGCTATAACAGGGATTCCTACGCTTTCTGATACCGCCCTTGTAAGCTCCAAATCATAGCCCTGCTTTTGTCCGTCGCAGTCCATACTTGTCAGCAAAATCTCGCCTGCTCCTCGTTTTTCGGCTTCAATTGCCCACTTTATTGCGTCCATGCCGACAGGTACTCTGCCGCCGTTGATATAAACCTCCCAACTGCTGCTTGTGCGTTTAGCGTCAATTGCGCATACAACACATTGACTGCCGAATTTGTATGACGCTTCGTTTATAATATCAGGGTTTTTAACCGCCGCCGAGTTTACCGACACCTTGTCGGCACCTGCTCTTAAAATGTCGGTAAAATCCTCAACTGTCCTTATGCCGCCGCCAACTGTGAACGGAATAAATATGCTGTTTGCAACAGCGCTTACCATATCGGTTACAATCGCTCTTGAGTCGCTTGAAGCGGTTATGTCGAGAAACACAAGCTCGTCAGCTCCCTGCTTATCATAGGCAATAGCCGCTTCAACAGGGTCGCCTGCGTCACGCAGATTTACAAAGCTCGTTCCCTTTACAACTCTGCCGTCCTTGACGTCAAGGCACGGTATAATTCTTTTTGCGTACATATAAAAACCTCTTTATCTTATTTAGTCATTGCTGCAAAATTTTCAAGCATCTTAAGTCCAACGCTGCCGCTTTTTTCAGGGTGAAACTGAGTTGCTATAATGTTGCCGCACTCAACAGCGGCGTCAATCTTTGTGCCGTAGTTTGTTGTTGCGGCTACAATAGAGCTGTCAGCGGCGGTCAGATAATATGAGTGAACGAAGTAAACGTAGCTTTCGTCCGGAACGCCCTTGAAAATGCCGTTATGTTTTTTTATGCTTATTGAGTTCCAGCCCATATGCGGAATCTTTAAAGAGCCGTCAGAGTTTGGAATTTTTGTTATGCTGCCGTCAAGCAGTGAGAGTCCCTTTGCACCCGGGCTTTCCTCGCTTTCCGAAAAAAGCAGGTGCAGCCCCAGACAAATTCCGAGGAACGGGTTGCCGCCCTGAGCGTAGTCCTTAACAGCCTCAACAAGTCTGCTTTTTGCCATGCAGTCCATAGCGTCTGCAAACGAGCCGACGCCCGGCAGGATTGCGCTGCCGCACTTAAAAAGCTCCTCTCGGCTGTCAACAATCTTACATTCGCTGCCTATAAATTTCAGCGCCTTATATACGCTTTGCAGATTACCTGCACCGTAGTCGATTATGCCAATCATATATAAAACCTCCGAATGCCGCAAACGGCAATAAATAAATTACTTTGAAAAAAGAATAATGTTAAAGCCCCAGCAAGTATTACCGATGTTGCAGTAAACGGTCTTGACTGCTCCGCTTGCACCGATAAAACCCGAACAGAACATAGCCTCCCTTGCTAAAGGTAAGTGTCTGCCGCAGGCATACTGCGGTTATGATTTCTAATAGGCTCATTTTATCATACTAATGCAGCTCTTGCAAACACAAATTGCATTTTTTAACAAACGCAGCCAAAATATGCTTTAATTTTGTCTTAAATCAAGCTTGGTATGAAAGTTTACACTCTTTTTGCTTGATTTTCTTTTGCTTTTGTATTAAACTTAAATATGTATAATTATATTAATATTACTTTTGCAAGGTGGAAAAAATGGAGCATTTATTTGCAAAAATTGAAAATATGAGGAGCAAGCTGTCAAAGGGACAGAAGCGTATTGCACAATATATTGAGGAGCATTACGACAAGGCGGCGTTTATGACGGCGTCACGGCTTGGCGAAACTGTCGGAGTAAGCGAGTCAACCGTTGTGCGCTTTGCTGTTGAGATAGGCTATGACGGCTACCCAAAGCTTCAAAAGGCAATGCAGGAGCTTATCAAGGACAAGCTGACATCTGTTCAGAGAATTGAGGTAACAAGCACTCGCTTTGGTGAGGATAACATTCTTGAAAGCGTGCTAAATCAGGATATAGAGAAGATTAAGCGCACTATTGAAGAAGTGTCGCACGATGACTTTGAAGCGGCGGTAAAGGCAATTGTAGAGGCTGAGAATATCTATATATTCGCCGTTCGCAGTTCGTCTGCTCTTGCCAACTTCCTTGGATATTACTTTGACCTTATCTTTGGTAACGTGCGGGTTGTCAGCACTACAAGCAAGATTGAAATTTACGAAAAACTTCTGCATATCAACGAAAATGACGCTATCATCGGCATCAGCTTTCCGCGCTATTCAAAGACAGCGGTTGAGGGAATGAAATTCGCATCAGACAGAAATGCGTCAGTTATTGCGATAACAGACAGTATGATTTCTCCGCTTGTAGCTCCTGCCGACTATGTCTTGCTTGCAAGCAGTGATATGGCTTCAATAGTCGATTCCCTTGTAGCGCCGCTTAGCCTTATAAATGCGCTTATTGTCGCTACTGTGTTGGCGAAAAAAGCAAGCGTAGAGAGCACCTTCCAGCGTCTTGAAACCTACTGGGATAAATATGACGTTTACGCTAAAACCTCGGAAATTGCAAAATATGCCGATGAAAACGAGGAAAAAAATGAGTAAAACCGTTGTCATTATAGGTGCAGGGGCCTCTGGAATGATGGCGGCACATTTTGCCGCACAAAACGGAGCAAGGGTTATATTGCTTGAAAAAAATAAAAAGGTTTGCCGCAAGGTTATGATAACCGGCAAGGGCAGATGCAACGTAACCAACAATTCATCTCCCGATAATTTAATTTCAAAAACGCCGACAAACGGCAGATTTCTGTACAGTGCCGTAAACAGCTTTACTCCTGCCGATACAATGGATTTTTTTGAAAGTGCAGGAGTTGCTCTTAAAACCGAGAGAGGAAACAGAGTTTTTCCAAGCTCAGATAAGGCATCTGACATTGTTGACGCTCTGCTGAGAACGGTAAAACGGGACGGCTGTAAAATTCTGAATGAAAAGCAGGCTAAGAGCCTTATAATTGCTGATAACAGAGTCTGCGGTGTCTATCTTACAGACGGCACGGAGATAAAGGGTGACAGCGTAATTGTAGCCTGCGGCGGTGCGTCATATCCCAAAACAGGCTCAAACGGCGACGGTTATATGCTTGCAAAGCAGGCAGGGCATACTATAAAGGAGATAAAGCCGTCACTTGTACCGTTGGAGTGCAAGGGCAATACCTGCGCAAGGCTTCAGGGCTTGTCACTTAAGAATGTAAACCTTTCCGTTCATTTCAAAAACGGCAAAAAGCCTGTATTTTCAGAGCAGGGCGAAATGCTGTTTACTCACTTTGGCATAAGCGGTCCGCTTGTGCTGAGTGCGTCATCACATATGAAAAAGGGCGAGGTTTCGGATTATACCATTACTGTCGATTTAAAGCCTGCGCTTGACATCGACACGCTCGACAAACGCCTTGTGCGTGATTTTGACGAGTTCTGCAACAAAGATTTTGCAAATTCACTCGGCAAGCTTTTGCCCTCAAAGCTGATTCCTGTTATAATAGAGCGGTCGAAAATAGCACCGACAGAGAAATGCAACAGCATAACAAAGCAACAGCGCACAGCGTTGGCAACGCTTATTAAGGGCTTTGAGGTAGTGCCAAACCGTTTCCGTCCGATTGACGAGGCTATAATAACCTCAGGCGGCGTAAACACCAAGGAGATAAACCCGAAAACAATGGAGTCAAAGCTTATCGGCGGCTTGTACTTTGCAGGAGAGGTTATCGACGTTGACGCCTACACAGGCGGCTACAACCTGCAAATTGCATTCTCAACCGGTGCGCTTGCAGGACAAAACAGCGTCCTTGACGATTTTTAATATATATAGGAGGAGAATATGATTTCTGTGGCTATAGACGGACCTGCCGGTGCAGGAAAAAGCACGATTGCAAAAACGGCGGCAAAACGCCTTAATTTTATATATGTCGATACCGGTGCGCTTTACAGAACACTCGGCTACGGTGCGTCAGTCGGCGGAGTCGATATTCACAATGAAGCCGAGCTTGAACGCTATCTTGAAAACAGCAGTGTCGAGCTTAAGTTCATTGACGGCGAGCAGAGGGTGTTCTTAAACGGGCAGGATGTGTCTGACAAGATAAGGACACCGCAAATGGGTACGGCGGCGTCTGAGATTTCCGCAATACCAATGGTCAGGGAATACCTGCTTGGTATGCAGCGAGCTTTAGCAAAGTCGAATAACGTGATAATGGACGGCAGAGATATAGGCACAGTTGTGTTGCCGAATGCCGAGGTTAAAATCTTCCTTACAGCATCTCCGGAGTGCCGTGCAAAAAGACGTTTGAAGGATTTTGAGCAAAAGGGCGAGGCTGTTGATTATGACGAGGTTTTGCGGCTTATAAAAGAAAGAGATTATCAGGATTCTCACCGTGAGATTGCGCCGCTTAAGCCTGCCGAGGACAGCGTGATTGTTGACAACTCGCAGCTTGATTTGGAGCAATCAATTGAGAAGATAATATCTATTGTTCAGGACAGAATTGCTGTGATGAATGTTTGATTTATGACCATAGAGTCAACCTGCCTTGAACGCAAAGCCCGCCGTTAACTTGCGCAAAGGGCAAAATTTCACTGAATGTTGTTAATTTTAGACATTGCCTTTTACGGAAGCCGTGAACAATAGTTTTGGCAAATCCGACATAACATATCACTTAGCGAGGAGAAAAAATGAAAGAGAAAAAACCGTTTATTTTTAAGCTTGCAAGGATGGTTTGTACGCCTGTATTCAAGCTGATTTACAGATACGAAATAACAAACAGAAACAACATACCGCCGCAGGGCGCTTATATTGTTGCCTGCAATCACCAGTCCTACTCTGATCCGGTGCTTTTGGGCATAGGGCAGAAGCGTATAATAAACTTTATGGCGAAGGAGGAGCTTTTCCGCAACAAATTCTTTGCCGCCCTAATTCGCTCACTGGGTGCTTTTCCTGTTCACCGTGGTGGCACAGGCGACCAAACGGCAATTAATAACGCACAGAAGCTTTTGTTAGACGGCAGAGTTCTCGGCATTTTTCCGGAAGGCAAAAGAAGCTTAAACGGCGAGCTTTTAAAGCTTCGTGCAGGTGCGGTTATGCTTGCTTATCAGTGTAACGTGCCTATTATACCTGCCTGCATAACGGCAAAGGGCGGCAAAATGAAAATGTTTAACAAGGTGAAAATAACCTACGGCGACCCGATAAGCTGCGAACAGCTCGGTATTACGCAGGGCAGCGGCAAAGAGCTTAGAGAGGCTACAAAAAAGCTTGCCGAAAAAATAGCGGCAATTCGTGAAAAGGATAAATTCTGAGGTGATTAGGTGACTGAAATAACGCTTGCAAAAACAGCCGGCTTTTGCTTTGGCGTAAACAGAGCTGTAAATATGGTTTATAAGCTTGTCGAAAATAACGGGCATGTCTGCACTCTCGGACCGATAATACATAACGCCCAAATGGTAAGTGAGTTTGCCGAAAAGGGCGTGCGTATAGTTGATACACCGGAGCAGGTTAAAGAGGATGAAACGGTTGTAATCCGTTCGCACGGAGTTGGTGCGCAGGTGTACAACAGGATAAATGAGCTTGGGCTTAAATATGCAGACGCAACCTGCCCGTTTGTTGCAAAAATTCACAGAACCGTCCGTGAAAGGTCGGGTCTTGGCGATGTGGTTTTGATTGTCGGCGACAAAAATCACCCCGAGGTAGTTGGCATACAGAACCACTGCAAGGGTGAAAATCACACGGTCAAATCACCCGAAGAAATAGAGGCGCTTGCCGTTAAATTTCCTTATTTGAAAAATAAACCGATTTCAGTTGTCGCTCAAACAACTTTTGACATAAATTTATGGGAAAAATGTTCTAAAACAATAAAAAAGGTATATACAAATTCGATTTTATTTGGTACAATATGTAATGCTACGACTGATAGGCAGACAGAGGCAGCGCAATTGTCACAGCAATCGGATTTTATGGTTGTCATCGGTGACCGCAACAGCTCAAACACCTGCAAGCTTTTTAACATTTGCAAAAGCTATTGTGAAAACACCGTGCTTGCACAGGGCAAGGACGACATTTTGCCGCATATGGTTTTATCTGCCAAAAGAATCGGCGTAACGGCCGGTGCGTCTGCGCCGGCAAGGATAATAAAGGAGGTACTGGATAACATGACAGACATTTTAAACAATTCCAGTGAAACAAACAACGAAAATGCAGAAAGCAACTTTGCTGAGATGCTCGAGGAGAATCTCAAAAGTTTAAATACAGATGGGAGGGTACAGGGCGTAGTTGAGAGAATTACCCCTAACGAGGTTTTTGTTGACGTTGGCAGAAAGCAAGCCGGCGTTGTTAAGTTCGACGAGCTTACAAATGATCCGAATGCAAAAATTGAGGATCTCGTTAAGGTTGGCGATACTCTTGATTTGCTCATTATGCGTACCAACGACCAAGAGGGTGTTATTATGCTTTCAAAGAAGCGTGTTGACGCTTTAAAGGGCTGGGACACAATTGTTGCAGCTTCTGAGTCAAATGACATTCTTACAGGCGTTGTAACAGACGTTATCAAGGGCGGCGTTCTTGTTGCTTCAAACGGAATGAAGATTTTTGTTCCTGCTTCACAGGCAACGCTTACAAGAGGCGAGTCGCTTGACGACCTTCTTAAGAAGGAAGTAAACTTCAGAATTATTGATGTTGACGCTAAGAGAAGAAGAGCAGTAGGCTCTATTAGATCTGTCCTCAAGGAGGAAAGCGACAAGATTAAGGAAGAGTTCTGGAAGAACTGTGAGGTTGGCAAGGTTTACACCGGCGTTGTTAAATCTCTTACATCATACGGCGCATTTGTTGACATTGGCGGCGTTGACGGTATGATTCACATCAGCGAGCTTTCTTGGAGTAGAATTAAGCATCCGTCTGAGATTGTAAACATAGGCGACACAGTTGAGGTTTACGTTAAGGATATCGACACAGAGAAGGGCAACATTTCTCTTGGCTACAAGAAGAGCGAGGACAACCCTTGGGAGATTCTTAAGAGAGATTACCCGGTAGGCACTGTTGTTGAGGCTCAGGTTGTAGGTATGGTTTCTTTCGGCGCATTCGCAAGAATTCTGCCGGGTATTGACGGCCTTATCCACATTTCTCAGATTGCTGACCGCAGAATTGAGAAGCCGCAGGATGAGCTGACAGTAGGTCAGGTTGTTAATGCTAAGATTACCGCAATCGACTTTGACAAGAAGAGAGTAAGCCTTTCAATCAGAGCGCTTCTTGATGACGCTAAGGCTGAGCAGGCTGATGAGGCTGACGAGGTTGTTGCAACAACAGAAGCACCCGTTGAGGAAACTGCTGAATAATTATAAATTGCTAATCTATCAAAATAACAGCCGGGCTGTCCGTTTGGGCGGCTCGGCTTATGTTATATATCGGGATAATGCTGAAAAGTGCGTCGAAGCGTTGTCAAATTTTGCTCGTAAAATACAATATAATAACCTGTAACAGCATTTGTGGCTTGTTACAGGCTATTTTTTGTGTGCTGTTAATATGCACAAAGATATTTAGAAGAGTTAAAAAAGAATATTGACAATATACAGTAAGGGTGGTATAATAACGATATAAATTTAATAGAGGTATAAAACACTTACAAAAGCTTGTAAGGCACACAACGGTTTTAATTTTTCGTGGGAATTAAAATATAATTTTAAAAATCAGAGAGGATGATTCCAAAGTGAAAATCACAAAAAAAATCACGAGCGTAGTTCTGGCTATGTTGTTGGCTTTTTCAGCGTTTGCCGGGCTTGCAATGTCAGCTTCTGCAGTTGGTGAAAAGTACCAGATGCCGGAAGGTCCGTATACCCTGAATATTACAAAATATGCCCGACCAACGCCGTCCGATGGAAGTTATTATAACTGGTATGATCCTGATCAGTTTATAGGCAACACGAGTGGACTTTACGGTACAACAGATGATGACCCCGGTGCGTATAATTCCGATTATACGCCGCTAAAGGGTGTTACGTTTACAATGGTTAAGGTTGCTGATATTGGTAACACAAAAACCATTGCTCAGGCTGAAGAGATTTATAATGCGGCTGCTGATGATCAAAAAATTTCCGGCACAACTAATGACGACGGTAAGGTTACGCTTACAACAAACGTTGCAGGTCTGTATTATGTTAAAGAGACAGATAAGCCCGTTTATGTTGATACCGAGTCGGCTCCGTTCCTCGTTTATTTGCCGATGACCGACCAAGGGAGAAATCCCGGCGGTACTTCCGGTTACGGTAACAGTGACTCATGGCTGACAAACGTTTATGTTTACCCTAAAAACCTGACAACGCTCGGTGCAGCCAAGCTTACAAAAACAATAAACAACAAAAATATTGCCGATATAACAGATGCAGATAAGGTTACACAGTATCCTGAATTCACACTTTATGATGTAACCACTACAACGCCGACAACATCAGGTGACGTTAAGGATTACACAGGTGTTCCGGTTGTTGGTGTTGCTCCGATACAAAAGGGATATCAAAACGGGTTAAAGACCAATACCGACTCAAGATATGACACGGTAGTAATGGCTCAGGAGGACGGTACAATTGCCGTTGACGGTCTTCCGGTCGGAAAATATGTGTTCGTTGAGACAAAGGCGGCTATAGTTAACGGAGAAACGTTGACTCTTGCCCCGGAGCAGCCCTTTGAAATAGTCAAGGGTGTCACAACAACATTATCAACAGACCAAAGTACTGAATACGGGATTCCGTTTGGAACGTGGAATTGGGACGGAATGCAAGCAAATCCTGAATATGCCGGATTTGATGTAACTATTGACAACTCAGCAAAACCAACAATTACAAAAATTGTTGATAAGGTAACCGCTGAAATAGGCGAAACTGTAAAATGGACAATTACTCCAACTGTTCCTGCTGATATAAGCACCTACAAGGAGTATAAAATAACCGATACTCTCCCGGCAGAACTTACATATAAGAGTGCAAAAATTTTGGTTAATAATGCAGAGTATACCGGCGTTACACCGACAGTAGCCGGACAAGTAATTACCGTTGATTTCAAAAACAACATTGCCGATCTTTACGACGCCGCAACAGGCGCTCTTAAATCAGTAGCTGTTGAGATTGAAACTGATATAAACCAAAACGCAGTTGCAAATGTTGATATTGTAAATACCGCTAAAATCGACTATACGAATCAGTATGATGTTGCAGGCAGCGACGAGGGTACAGCAAAAACTGTAACAGGCGGATACAGCATAATCAAACGTGCTGAAAATAGTACAGACGGCACTGTTATGCAGGACGTTGAGTTTGTGCTTAAGGATAATGCAGGCAATAACATGGCAGTAACTCCAGAAACCGATAAACCCGGCTATTACAAGCTTGCAATAACTGCTGACGCCGGTGCAGCTGTAACCGACGCAGACGCAACGGTTAAGACTAATGAAGAGGGTAAGGTTTTCATTGCAGGTCTTAGACAAGGAAGTAGTTATCAGCTTGTTGAAACAAAAACACAGACCGGTTATCAGCTTCTTACAAGTCCGATAGACTTTGTAGTATCAAGTACAACATACTCGACAGATGGCGACTTCACAGTAGTAAACATAAAACAACCGGATCTTCCTTTGACAGGTGGAATAGGAACAATCATCTTTACCGTTGCAGGCTTAATTCTTATTGGCGGTTCAGTGCTTATGTTCGTAGAATCCAAAAGGTCAAAGAAAAAGAATGCTTAATTTAAGCGTTTAAAATTAATACATAAGTCTTTTGTTGGCTTAAATTAATAGGCGCCGCAAATTTCCGAATTTGCGGCGCTTCTTCTGTGTATAGCCGTTTATATAGCCTTTTTGTAAACAGGGCAACTTGCAAATGAAAAATCAATGTATAAAATTACCGCAAAGTGTTGAAAAAACTTGTTAAATATGTTAGAGTATACTCAGAGAGGTGATTAGATATGAAAAATAAACTGCTTAAAATAAGCTCTTTTGTATTGGCTGCGGCTGTTGCGCTTGCTTCTGCGCCGAGCGCCCTTGCGCTTTCTTCTGATAAAATTATATCAAAAGTCCGTGTTGAGTGGGCGCCGTCAAGCGTTTCGGGCGATATTCTTGCTGCGTCCAAGATGCCCGACAATTTATCTCAGCAGGTTTTGTCCGCTGTGGATGATATTGTAAAAGGCGTGCGTAATTTTGAGGAATCTATTGATATTTCTGCGTATGGTATATACGCTGACGAAATGACAACTATTATAGGCTATGTGCGTAACGAAAACCCGGATCTTATTAACCTTTCAAACGCTTTTTCATATTCACGGTACTCAGACGGTCAGGTAGTGGATTTTTACCCAAAATATCTTTTCACTGCCGAAGAACAGGACGATTACTTTACTCCATTTTATGCGGAGATTGATAAGATTGTGGCTTTGGCGCAGTCGCAGAGTACCGACTTTGCAAAGGCGCTGTATGTTCACGATTATATAGTTTCAAAAAGTGAATATGCAACCGAGGTTTACGATTCACAGGCAGAGCCGTCACCGTTTGTTTACAACGCCTACGGCACATTGGTTAACAAACGCTCTGTTTGCCAGGGCTACAGCTTTGCGTATAAGGCTGTAATGAGCAGGCTGTCAATTGAGGTTGGCTATGCCCTCAGCGAAGAGATGAACCACGTTTGGAACACTGTTGATATAGGCGGCAAAACATATCATATTGACTTAACCTACGACGACCCTGTTCCAGACAAAGTAGGCTATGTCGGCCATTCAAGCTTTTTGTGTACCGACGAGGAAATTAAGGCGTCCGACCATTACTCCTGGACAACCTCTGACACAATTTCCGAAACCTCTTACCCAAACAGGTTTTGGAACGATGTTGATTCAAAAATTTGTGTAATGGGCGACGAGGCGGTTTATGCTGCTTATGATTCACAAAACGATTCCTACCTTGAACGCAGAAACCTTGTTACCAACGAGGCGGAGACGGTACCAAGCGCCCTGACGGGTGTATATTGGCAAACGCTTGACCACTCAGGTTATTTTATAGGTGATTTCAGCAGATTAGAGCTTATCGGAAACGTTATTTATTACTCGCTTCCGAACGGCGTTAACGCAATTGCCTTTGACGGCAGCGACGACCAAAGAGTTTATACACTGCCGGATACTGCAACAGGCTTGATGTACGGCTTTGCCGAGAGGGACGGCGTTTTCCTTGCCGACGTAAGGAAAACCCCGAATGAAACCGGCGTAATATCAGAGATTTCACTTTCGCCATTTGTACCCTCCGCAGTTCAGGGTGATATTGACGGCAACGGCACAGTAACAATGCGTGACGCAATTTTGCTGCAAAAGTATACCATAGGGTTGTCAACTCTTGACGAAGCAGTGCTTGCAAGGGCGGATATGAACGGCGACCAAAAAGTAACTATGATTGACGCAATTTTAATTCAGCGTATGACTATTTTCGGTTAATAATTACAAATAAATATCGGCTGTGTTACCGCAAAGGATAGCACAGCCGTTTTTTATTGCACCGCCACGCCAATGTGGCTTCCTGTGTTGTCAGAACTTACAATGATTTTGTTACCAATCTTTTCGCTGAGTTGTGAAACGTGTGAGATTATACCAACGGTTCTGCCCATACGGTTTATTCTGTCAAGTGCCTTCATAGCTGTGTCAAGCGTTTCACTGTCAAGAGAGCCGAAGCCCTCGTCAATGAAAATAGAGTCAAGCCTTATGCCGCCCGAATAGCCCTGAACAACGTCCGAAAGTCCGAACGCAAGTGACAGCGATGCCAAGAACATCTCGCCGCCCGATAAAGTGTGAACAGGTCTTGTGCCGCCGTATGAGCCGTCAAAAACCTCAATGTCAAGTCCTCTCAGTGAGTTGCCGCCCTGTTCCTGTGTAACCTTTTCAAGCTTGTATCTGCCGTCGCTGAGTATAACAAAATACTTATTCGCCTGAAGTAAAATATCCTCAAGCATCATACCAAGGACAAACATCTTTATTGGAACCTTCATCGGGTTGCTGCCTCTCAGTATGTCGGCAAGGTGGCATAGGTTTGAATACAGCTTTTCTACCTCTCTTGATTTTTCAAACTGTTTTTGTATCTGTTCAAGCGAGCTTTTAAGGCTCTCGCTTTCCCTTTTTGCCTCTCCGCTTTCACCAAGCATAAGCTTTAGACGGCGTTCAAGCTCATTACATTCCTCCGCCGTTTTTTCATAGTCCTTGATTTCAAATTCGGCGCATTGCTCCTCGGCTTCAAGCCTTTGCTTTTCATATTCGTCAAGCTGCTGTTTCCTTTCGCTAATCAGTGCGGCGGCAACCTCAAGGCGGCTTTTAGCCGCAGAATGCGTTTTTTGAATTTCCTGCACCTGCTTTTCGAGCAGGTTTATTTTTTGTCTTGCGGCATTAAGGCTTGACTTAAGCTTGCTTTCACCCTCAATTTGATTGCCGAGATACTGCGAGAGAGTGCTTATCCTCTCCTGAGATTGAGCTTTCTGAGTTTCAAGACAGAGAATTTCCTGTGCCAATGCGGCTGAGCTTTTGTTGTTTTGCTCAAGCTGAGCTTTAAGTGCGGCAAGCTTTCTTTCAGCGGTCGGAAGCTTAGCTTTCTTTGCGTTAAGCTCATAAAGCCTGCTTTTTTGCATATCCAAATCATGCTTACAGGTCTTGTAATAAATGTTGTAGCTGTCGCACTTGCTCTGTTGCTCGTTTAGCTGCTGCTTTAGCTGGTCACACAACGCTGCTTTTTCCGACTTAAATCTCAGCCTTTGTGAACATAACTGCTCCTTTTCCTTGATAAGGTGAGCAAGCTCCTTTTTCTTTCTTGCAAGTCCCTGTTCGTCCTCGCCGATTGGTTTTGCAGGGTGTGGGTGAGAGCTTGAACCGCACACAGGGCAGGGCTTGCCGCTTTCAAGTTGTGAGGAAAGATAAACTGCCATATTGCCCTGCAATTTTTCTTCCACCGCTTTTTCGCTTTCTCTGAGCAATTCAAGCTCAAGCATTACGCTGTTGTATGCGTTAACGCTGATTTCGGCTTCCTTTTCGGCATCTTCAAGCTTTTGCTTTATGTTTTCAAGCAATTTGTAATTCTCACTTATCTCGTTCAGCGTTTGAAGCTTGATTATCTCGTTTGGTATTGACTCAATTTCACGCCGAACAGTGGTTATGTATTCCTCTCCAATTGCTGTTTTGCCTATAATTTCTTTAGCCTGCTGTTCAAGCGTTTCCTTCTGCATTTGAGCCTTATCAAGCGATTCCTCGCATTGCTTAAGCTCCTTTTTTGCAAGCGTTATTTGTGAAAGCTTTTTAAGCGACTCGTCAAGCTTAAGCGCCTTTTCACGCTCAAGGTTTATTTCCTCACGCAAGGGGATTATAGCTTCGCTGTTTTTTTCTGCGGCGGCAAAAAGCTCAATTGCCGTTTTCTGCTCCTCATTTGCTCGGTTAAGGGCAATGCGGCTTTTCTCTGCTGCGGCTTTCAGCTCGTCGAGTCTTTTCAGCTTTTGTGACTGAACCTGTTTTAATTTGAACTGAGCGTCAAGCTTTTCAGCCGTCTTTTTTGCTTTTGTGTATCTTTCTGCGGCAAGAGCTGATTTTTCCTCAAGCTCACAGCTTGTTTCGCAGCCGCAGGAGCTTAAAAGTGCCTGACGGTTAGCAACAAGTATTTGAGCCTCTTCCTCAACAGCCTTGGCTTTTTCTGTTGCACAGTCCGTTATTCTTGACCATTGCTGTGAATCAAACAGCTTTTCAAACAGCTTTGCTTTTTCACTTGACGGCGACAAAAGCAGGCGGCGGAATTCGCCCTGAGGCAAAATCATAACTCGTGAAAACTGGTCGCAGTCAAGTCCGAGCAAGCTTTGCGCTTGAAGCGTAACGCCTCTGTCTGCTCCGCTTTTCAACAGCTTCTCACCATAGGATAAATCATAGCAGGCATTTTCAACCCTTGTTTTTCTTTCTCCGTCACGTCTGCCTGTGTAAATGGTTTGACTGCGAAAAAATCGGTATTTTTTCTGCCCAAGTGAAAATGTGAAATCAACACAGGTGGGTATGCTGTCATCTGCGCCAATGCTTCTCATCTGTTCCCAGCTTCGCAGTCCGCCTGTTGCCTTGCCGTACAGCGCAAAGCATATGGCGTCAAGTATAGTGGTCTTTCCGCCGCCTGTACTGCCTGTTATTAAAAACAGCGCATTGTCACCGAAAGCTGTAAAATCAATCTCAGTGCGCTTTATGTACGAGCCGAACCCCTCCATTACAAGTTTTAGCGGTTTCATCTTAGCGCCTCCTCCGCAATTTTTCTGAACAGCTCTATTTCCTCTTCGTCAGCCTCAACGCCGCATATCTGCTTTGAAAATTCACAGAACAGCTCCACACTCTCGCCGAAGCTCCGCTTTGACGGTACGGAAATATTTTCCCCCGGAGCCGCCAAAAGCTCACTGCTCATTTCAAGAATATTCGGGTAAAACTCACGCAGCCTTTGCAGCGGCATAAAAATTGGCTTTTTGTCCGTCAGGTGAATATGAATGTAATCGTCACTTGGCTTTTCTCTGCCGTATTCGCAAAGCTTATCAAACTCGCCTGAAATCACCCTCATATCAAGCGAAGGTGTAAACGGAACAAAACGGCGCTGTGTTTTGCCGTTTCTTATTTCAAAGATATTCACTCCCTTTTGGCTGCCCTGTTCTCCGAATGAATACTTAAGAGGTGAGCCTGAATAAAATCCGTTTTTGCCTGCTGTTTGTGCGTTGTGCAGATGACCGAGCAAAGTGAGGTCAAAGCCGGAGAATAAGTCGCCGCTTACCTCTCCGCTTGCGCCGATATACACAGGACTTTCCGAGTCGCTTACGGTACAGCCGCTCATAAAGCAGTGCGACACTGCAATGTTTACGCATCTGCGGTCAAGCTGCTTATATATTCTGTCTGTAAGAGCCTTGTAGCTTTCGCCAAAGCCTCTTATACTGTCATCACCAAAAAACTCCCTTGCCGCAGGAGGGTCAAAATGAGGTATAAGGTAAAAGCAAAATTTTTCGCCGTCTGATTCAAGCACAACAGGCTCAAGTGCGTTTTTTATGTCAGTTGCAATGTGTATTCCGCTTTGCTTAAGTATTGACGCACCAAGCGTTATTCTCTCTGCGCCGTCGTGATTTCCTGTTATCGAAAGCAGAGGAATGTTCAACTCTGTGATAAATTCGATAAAGCCGTCAAACATCCGAATCGCCTCTGGCGGAGCAATGCTCCTGTCGAAAATATCGCCTGCAAGCACAAAGGCGTCGGGCTTTTCCAAGATGATAAGCGGCTTTAAAAAGTCCTCTAAAAACTCTGTTTGCAGTTCAAGCATTGAGTGGGAAAAAATTATTTTCCCTAAATGCCAGTCTGCCGTGTGTATTAGTTTCATAGTCTTACCGTCCTTTTTAAGCAATGTCGTCAAAAAACTGCATTGCAATTAAATTTTCCTGCGGCAAAGTGAAATCTGCCTTACGTCAGGAAAATATTTGCTATGCAAATAAGAAATTATCCTTTGGGCAAGCTAACGGGGGCTTAGCCCATAACGGTTTTTTTAAGGCTTTGGGCTAAATGGCTTGCCCGCAAACCCGTGTAAATAAAATTATTGCAATATAACAATTGAAATTTTAATTAAAATGTTGTATCATAACTTTATACTTTATTCTACCACAGGGAAGGGAAAAATTCTATGAGAAAAAAATTGTCAAAGGGAATTGCTTTTGTGTTGACATTCGTCATACTGTCAACAATGCTTATGCTTAACGCAAGCGCCGCAGGCGTAAGCTTTGATCCTCAGCTTGACTTGAACAGCGATTATATCTATCTTGTAAATCTTGATACGGATACCACAATTTTCCAGAAGGACGCAGATAAAAAGTGCTATCCTGCATCAACAACAAAGATTATGACATACGTCATTGTCACGGAAAAGGTAAAGGATCTTGAAAATACTATGGTAACAATCAAGCAGAGCGTGCTTGACCAGCTTGAGGGAACAGACAGCTCGGTTTCCGGTCTTGCGGAATATGTTGATGAAAAAATCAGCGTGCTTGAGCTTCTTTACTGTATGATGGTGCCTTCCGGCAACGACGCCGCACTTGTGCTTGCCGATTATATAAGCGACGGCAATGTTCCTGAATTTGTTAAGCTGATGAATCAGAAGGCAAAGGAGCTTGGCTGTGATAACACCAACTTTGTAAACCCACACGGACTTCACGACGAAAACCATTACACAACCGCCCGTGATATGTTTAAGATAGCCGAGTATGCAATTACAACACCACGATTTACCGACATAACAAATACGGTTACATATCACCTTAGCCTCGACGAAGACGACGAAAACCCGATTATTACAACAAACTATATGATTAACGAAAACTCTGAGGGCGATTATTACTATGAATACGCCAAGGGTATTAAAACAGGAACAACCGATGAAGCAGGCTATTGCTTGGTTTCAAGCGCTGTTCAGGACGGCGTGGCATATATGTGCGTTGCAATGCACTCACCCTGCTATGACGATAACGGCGACTACCGTGACAACGGCGCAATGCTTGACAGCAAGGCTTTGTATGAGTGGGCGTTTTCAAATATGGAGCTTCAGCAGGTTGTAGCCGAGCAAACACCTGTATGCGAGGTCAAGATTAATTACGCAATGGATAAAGACACACTTATGCTTGTCCCGCAATACGCTTATTCAACAATGCTTCCGATTGATAAGTCAAAGGACGATATAGTAATAAAATCTGATGTACCTGAGGTTATCGACACACCTGTAAGCAAGGGTACGGTAGTAGGCACAGCAACAATCTACTACAAGGATCAGGAGCTGACGAAAATAAACCTTGTTGCAAGCGAAACAATCGAAAAGAGCGAGCTTGTATATGCAATGACGGTAATAAAGAATGTTGTTACCTCACCGATATTTATTATAGCGGCAGCTTTTGTTATTGTTCTGTTTGCAGCATATTTGATATTTGTTGCAAGACTTAACAAGGGCAAGGGTAAGGATAAGGAAAAGGTAAATAAGCCGAGAGATTTGTAATTTGTCATAAAAAATAAATGGCTGTTTCATCGTTGGTGAAGCAGCCATTTTGAGTATTAGAGGAAATACAGATAAAAATAAAGATAAAAATAAAGATAAAAATAAAGATAAATGCTTTGTTGATTTTGCAACGATGTTGTAGGGAGCGGTTTTGCGTAATCCTGCTTGCTTTAATGAAATTAGTATCGTGTTGTCAGGGGCAGTCGGCAACAGTACGTTTACGGTATCAATTGCTTGTGTGTTTCGGCGTTTTACGGGTTGCCCCTGCGGTATTTAATGAACATTCATCATAGCAACCATTCCAAATCGTTTTGGAAATTACATTAAATGTACAAAGGAGAAGTACCAATGAACCCCAAAAAGCTTCTGATAGTCATCGACTATCAAAACGATTTCGTGTGCGGCTCGCTCGGCTTTGAGCAGGCTTTGGCGCTTGAAAATAGAATTGCCGCAAAAATTGAGGAATACCGCCAAAGCGGCGGTGACATTGCCTTTACCTTCGACACGCACGGTGAGGATTACCTAAGCACAAGCGAGGGCAAAAATCTGCCTGTTGTTCACTGCGTTAACGGAACACACGGCTGGAAGCTTTACGGCAAAATTGAAGCTATGCGACGGGACTGTGACAAATGCTTTTACAAGCCGAGCTTCGGTTCGGCTGAGCTTTTCGATTACCTCAGAGATAGCAGCTATGATAGCGTTGAGCTTGTCGGCGTTGTTACGAGCATTTGCGTTATTTCAAACGCTGTTTTGGCAAAAACAGCTCTTAGCGAGGCTGAAATTATAGTGGATTCACTTTGCACAGCTGATATTGATGAAAAGCTTTATACATCAGCCTTAGAGGTTATGAAGAAATTGCAAATTAAGGTTATAGGAGGAGTTTGAATGAACGGACAGAATATGTCGATGCTTGCGGATTTTTACGAATTTACAATGAGCAACGGCTACTTAAAAAACGGCTTTTACAAGCGCAACACATATTTTGACGTTTTCTTTCGCTCAGTACCGGACGGCGGAGGCTTTGCCATTGCCGCAGGACTTGAGCAGGTGATTGACTATATCAAAAACCTGCACTTTGAAGCGGAAGAAATTGAATATTTCAGAAGCAAAAATATGTTTGACGAGGACTTTATGCGCTATCTTGCAGAGTTCAAATTCACAGGCGACATTTACGCCGTACCGGAGGGAACTCCTGTGTTTCCAAACGAACCGATAATGACAGTAAAAGCTCCTGCGATTGAAGCCCAGCTTATAGAAACCTTTGTTTTGCTCACGCTGAATCATCAGTCGCTGATAGCTACAAAGGCGAACAGAATTGTTCGTGCGGCACAGGGCAGGGCGGTGCTTGAATTCGGCTCTCGCCGAGCTCAGGGTGCAAGCGGAGCAATAGACGGCGCAAGAGCTGCCTATATAGGCGGTGCAGCAGGAACAGCTTGCACGTTGAGCGATATGCTCTACGGTGTTCCCGCAAGCGGAACAATGGCTCATTCGTGGGTTCAAATGTTCGACACCGAATACGAGGCTTTTGAAGCCTACTGCAAGCTGTACCCAAACAGTTCAACTTTGCTTGTAGATACCTATAACACTCTGAAAAGCGGAGTTCCGAATGCAATAAAGGCATTTAAAAATATCCTTGTGCCTATGGGCATAAAAAGCTTTGCAATTCGCCTTGATTCGGGCGATATTTCTTATCTTTCTAAAAAGGCAAGAAAAATGCTCGACGAAGCAGGTCTTGAGTACTGTAAAATAGTAGCCTCAAACTCGCTTGACGAGCATCTGATAAGCGACCTTGTTATGCAGGGCGCAAAAATTGATTTGTTCGGTGTAGGCGAGAGAATGATAACCTCGAAAAGCTCGCCTGTTTTCGGCGGGGTTTATAAGCTTGTAGCTGTCGAGAATGACAGCGGCGAAATTGTTCCGAAAATCAAGATAAGCGAAAACGTAGGCAAGATAACCAATCCGCACTTTAAAAAGCTATACCGACTTTACGACAGGGAAAGCGGAAAGGCAATTGCAGACCAGCTTTGCGTTTATGACGAAACAATAGACGATAGACGGCCTATTATAATCTTTGACCAGAACGCAACATGGAAAACAAAAACGCTTACAAGCTATACGGCAAAGGAGCTTTTACAGCCGATATTCAAAAACGGCGAATTGGTTTATAACATTCCGCCGCTTTCAGATATTAAGGCGTACTGTGAAAATCAGGTAAGCCTTTTGTGGGACGAGGTAAAACGCTTTGAAAATCCGCACAGCTATTATGTCGATTTGTCGGAAAAGCTGTGGGGAATAAAGCGTGAGTTACTTGAGAAGGCAAAGCTGTAATAATTATGCTCATTAGCATTGTGTTTCCGTAATTTTTTTAAAATGTCATAGGAGAAATTAACGAAAATTAAAAATGTTTGCAAAGCGTCGGTCATAAAAATTACTAAGACTATACCGGCATTTTGTTTGTTTTATTCACTCGTTAACTGTTTGTTCATTGACAGGGTGTCAAAAAATGCTATAATATACTAAACTTTATATTGCAAAAATGAAAGGACCTGATTGTTATGGAGAAAAAGACCTTTAAGGCAGAATCACAAAGGCTTTTGGACCTTATGATCAACTCAATTTACACGCATAAGGAGATTTTTTTAAGAGAAATTATCTCAAACGCAAGCGACGCTATTGACAAGATGCACTTTGTATCTCTTACAGATGAAAAGGCGAGAGAGGCTATGGCTGATACCCCGTCTATCAATATTTACTCCGACAAGGACGCACGTACAATCACCGTTACAGATGATGGTATCGGTATGAGTGAGCAGGAGCTTGAGGACAACCTCGGCACAATAGCAAAAAGCGGTTCGCTCCAATTCAAGAAGGAGCTTGACGAGAACGAAAAATCAGACATAATCGGCCAGTTCGGCGTTGGCTTCTACTCGGCATTTATGGTGGCAGACGACGTAACCGTTATAACAAGACGCTATGACAGCGACCAGGGCTACAAATGGAACTCAAACGGAGTTGACGGCTACACAATTGAGCCTTGCCAAAAGGACAAGGTCGGCACGCAGATAACTATGCACCTAAAAGAGGATGACGAGGACGAAAAGTACAGCGAATACCTTGACGAGTACAGAATAAAGTACCTTATTAAGAAGTACAGCGACTATATTCGCCACCCGATTATAATGGACGTTACAACACCTGTGAACACAGCCGCAGAGGGTGAAGACCCGAAATGGGAGAGCGTTACAAACCGTGAAACAGTAAACAGTATGGTTCCTATCTGGCAGAGGTCAAAATCCGAGGTATCGGACGAGGAATGTGCCGCATACTACAAGGAGAACTTCGGCAGCTACAATGACCCGCTTGCTACAATCAGAGTAAGCGCCGAGGGAGTTGTGTCCTATAAGGCTATGCTCTTTATTCCAAGCGATGTTCCGTTCAACTACTACACAAGAGAATATAAAAGAGGCTTGCAGCTTTATTCAAACGGCGTTTTGATTATGGATAAATGCGAACAGCTTTTGCCGGAATACTACGGATTTGTAAAGGGTGTTGTTGATTCGCCCGATTTGTCGCTGAATATTTCCCGTGAAATTTTACAGCATGACCGTCAGCTTTCAATAATTGCAAAGAATATTGAAAAGAAGATTAAAAACGAGCTTAAGAAAATTCTGGACAATGACATAGAAAAGTATGAAGGCTTCTGGAAAAACTTTGGCAGACACGTTAAGTACGGCGTTGTAAGCGATTACGGCGTACACAAGGACGATATTTCTGATTTGCTCGTATATTACAGCTCAAATGAGGAGGACAAGCTGACAACGCTTGACAGCTATGTGTCAAGAATGCCCGAAAGCCAGAAGTACATATACTATGCATGCGGTGACAGCATTGCAAAAATTACCGCTATGCCGCAAATGGAGCTTTGCCGTGACAAGGGCTATGAGATTCTCTATTTCACACAGGACGTTGACGAGTTTGTAGCTCAGGCTCTTGTGTCGTACAAAGATAAGCAGTTCAAGTCAATCACAGCTGAGAACGCCGACCTGCAGAGCGACGAGGAAAAGCAAAAAACCGAAAAGAAGCAGGAGGACAACAAGGAGCTTCTCGACTTTATCAAGGGGAGCCTTAACGGAAAGATTGTGAAGGCTGTTATTTCAAACAAGCTTAAGAGTCACCCGGTATGCCTTTCAACGGAAGGTCCGGTTACTTTTGAGGTTGAAAAGTATTATGCTCAGCTTCCGGGCAACGAGGAAAAGCCGAAATCCTCAAAGGTGCTTGAGTTGAATCCGGAAAATTCTGCGTTTACATCTCTTAAGTCAGCCTTTGAAGCCGATGATAAGGACAAAGCGGCAAAATACGCCGAAATTCTGTTCAATCAGGCTTTGCTTATAGCCGGACTTCCGCTTGAGGACGCAACACACTACTGCGACCTTGTCTGCTCGCTTATGTAAGCTTTGCAGGCGCAATGAAGAATTATTAAAAATCGTTCACAGTATAGGTCTTGGCTGTTGCGGCTTGCTTTGCTGAATTTAACCGCTATATAATAAAATACATATTTCTTTAGCATAAAGTCCCGTCAAAATGACGGGATTTTATTTTTCTGTAAGGAAAAATATTATTAAATTGCTGTGAAAAATTTGCGGTATACCTTTACATGAAAAACAATATATAGTATTATAAGAGTGACTAAGTATGCTCAGGGCATAGCATTTGCGCATTATTGCCCCACTATAACCGTTATGAAAGGAAGTTTATTATGGAACCAAAGTATAAACGATTGCTTTTAAAGCTCAGCGGAGAATCGCTTGCCGGCGAGAGCGAACACGGCATTGACTTTGACACCGTTTTGAAAATCTGCCGTCCTATAAAACAGCTTGTAGATATGGGCGTGCAGGTTGCAATTGTTGTTGGCGGCGGCAACTTCTGGCGAGGCAGAAGCAGCGGAAAAATGGACCGCACAAGAGCAGACCATATGGGTATGATGGCTACCGTTATCAATGCCCTCGGCGTTGCGGACGCTCTTGAACAGCTCGGCGTTGATGTAAGAGTGCAGACTGCAATAGCAATGCAGGCTTTTGCCGAGCCATATATACGCAACAAGGCTGTTCGCCACCTTGAAAAAGGCAGAGTTGTTGTGTTTGGCTGCGGAACGGGCAACCCGTTTTTCTCAACAGACACAGCAGCGGCATTGCGTGCGGCTGAAATTGACTGCGACATAATTTTCAAGGCAACAATGGTTGACGGTGTTTATGACAGCGACCCGAAGATAAATCCGAACGCCAAAAAGTTCGATACGGTTTCCTTCTATGATGTTTTAAACAAGGACTTAAAGGTTATGGACAGCACAGCGGCTTCGCTGTGTAAGGATAACCACATTCCAATCCTTGTTTTCAGCATTGACCAGCCGCAGAATATTGTTGAAGCAGTATGCGGCGGAAATATCGGAACACTTGTAGAGTAATAAAAAATATATAGGAGAATTGATATGAACGAAACAATTGCTAAGGCAGAAAGCCGAATGGAAAAAAGACTTTCACATCTTGCCGACGACTATGCGGCAATAAGAGCAGGCAGAGCAAACCCGGCCGTGCTTGATAAAATAATGGTTGATTACTACGGCGCCCCAACGCCGATAAACCAGCTTGCGGCTGTGTCGGTTACAGAGGCGAGAACGCTTATGATTCAGCCTTGGGACGTATCGGTTTTAAGAGCGCTTGAAAAGGCTATTCAGACCTCAGACCTCGGCATTAACCCGCAGAATGACGGTAAAGCGCTGAGAATAATTTTTCCGCCGCTTACCGAGGACAGAAGAAAGGAAATTGTAAAAGAGGTTTCCAAAATGGCTGAGGAAACAAAGGTTTCCGTAAGAAACGTAAGAAGAGATGCTGTTGACAAGGTAAAGGCAAAGAAAAAGGACGGCGAGCTTACCGAGGACGACCTCAAAAAGGCTGAGAAGAAAATTCAGGACCTCACAGATAAATTTGTCAAAGAGATTGACAAAATGGCGGAGAAGAAGCAAAAGGAAGTTATGGCTATCTGATGCTGCAATATGGCACGCTTCCCTTGTTAAAGCACAACGGTCTTGACCGCTTTGGCTGCTGTGCCGAAGCTTTGGCAGGGGAAGCTGCACAATATCCACACTAAAATTTATCAGGTTACGGCGGTGTAATTATGGCTCTCGGTTTATTTAAAAATAAAAACAGCTCAGCGCAGTTAAGCCTTCAAGACGTAATCCTGCCTGAGCATATCGGCATTATTATGGACGGCAACGGTCGCTGGGCGAAAATGCGTGGACTGCCAAGAAGCGCAGGCCATAGGGCGGGAGCGAAGAACTTTCGCACTATAACAAAGCAT
Source organism: Ruminococcus sp. zg-924 (assembly GCF_024433635.1). Taxonomy (GTDB): domain Bacteria; phylum Bacillota; class Clostridia; order Oscillospirales; family Acutalibacteraceae; genus UBA7067. The sequence goes on from NZ_WNJZ01000003.1 coordinate 96,749, forward strand.
TGTGCCAATATCGGCATAAAATATCTCACTGTTTATGCTTTTTCAACCGAAAACTGGAAACGCCCTGAAAATGAGATCAACGCCCTGATGGACTTGTTTAAATCCTACCTTGAAGAGGCTATAAGAGATTTTAAGGATGAGGATATTGTGGTTCGCTTTATAGGCGACAAAACCGCCTTTTCGCCGGAGCTTCAGGCGCTTATCAAGGAGAACGAGGAGTGCTCCAAGGACAGAACGGGAATGGTGCTTAATATTGCAATGAACTATGGCGGCAGAGATGAAATTGTAAGGGCGGCAAGGAACATTGCAAAAATGGCGGCAAGCGGTGAAATATTGCCGGATGACGTAAACGAGCAGCTCATTTCCTCAAATTTATACACGGCTAATCAGCCCGACCCCGATTTAATAATAAGACCAAGCGGCGAATACCGCATTTCAAATTTCCTTTTGTGGCAGTCCGCATATGCGGAATATGTAATACTTGACGATGTTTTGTGGCCTGACTTTACAAAAAAGATGCTTGAAGAATGCATCTTAGAGTATGCTCGCCGGAACAGACGTTTTGGCAGCGTATAATTTTTTAAGGCGGGTTTAATATGAAAACAAGAATTATTTCCGGCGTTACAGGCTCTGCAATAGTTGCGGCTATGCTGATTGCGGCTCAGTATGCGCCGATAATGTATAATATTTTAGTTGCTCTTGTTGCACTTGTTTGTGTGACAGAGATTTTTTCGGCAAGAGGTCTTACGCAAAAACCGCAGATAATTATTCCGTCTGCTGTTTTTGCGGCTTTAATGCCGATACTTTTTACATTAGGCTATTGGCATATTTTGGCAATTGCATATGTTTTTGCTATGTTTATAATGCTTCTTGCTTTTTCCGACAGCATTAAATTTGACGAAATTGCCTTTGCTTTTACCACTACAACGGTTATAACCGTAGGTATGGGTACAATAGTATTTATGTGTGACAAAAACACAGAGAACTCTCTTTTCTATATTATGATGTCGCTCGCCATTCCTTGGGTTGCAGACGCAGGTGCATATTTTGCAGGCAGTCTTTTGGGCAAGCACAAGCTCTGCCCGAAAATCAGCCCCAAAAAGACGGTTGAGGGTGCTGTCGGCGGACTTTTGGCAGGAGTTTTGGGCGCTGTTATATTTGCTGTTGTTTTCCAGTGTATAGGCTTCAAAAACGGCGAGCAGGTGCAGTATCTTTCTCTTGTGATTATGGCGCTTTTAGGCGGCGTTGTGTCGATAATCGGCGATTTGTCTTTTTCCGCTATCAAGCGAAGCTGTCACGTAAAGGATTACGGCAGTGTTATCCCCGGTCACGGAGGCATACTTGACAGATGCGACAGCGTTATTTTTACTGCGCCGTTTCTTATGCTGTTTATCGAATATTTCCCGATACTCGTAAAATAAAATTTGCCGATTATTTCACCTGATTTTACATATATGTGAAAGGATAACAAAATGACTGACGCTCTTTCAATTTTAGGCTCAACAGGCTCAATCGGCACACAGGCTTTGCAGGTGTGTGAAAAGCTGAATATAAGAGTAACTGCGCTTGCCGCAGGCGGCAATATAAAGCTGCTTGAACAGCAGGCAAGAAAATTCAGGCCGTCATTGGTTGCTGTATTTGACGAGAAAAAAGCACCAATGCTTAAAGCAGCTCTTAAGGATACTGACATTGAGGTTGTAAGCGGAATGGACGGACTCTGCCTTGCCGCACAGCACAAAGAATGTGATACCGTCTTGAATTCGGTTGTAGGAATGGTAGGACTTCTGCCGACCCTTACAGCCGCAAAGGCGCACAAAAATATTGCCCTTGCAAACAAGGAAACCCTTGTTTCCGGCGGCAGTCTTGTTATGAAGGCTGTTGAGGAAAACGGCGTAAAGCTTTATCCTGTTGACAGTGAACATTCCGCAATTTTTCAGTGCTTGCAGGGAGTACCTGACGATAAGGCGCTCAGCAGGCTTATTCTTACTGCGTCCGGCGGACCGTTTTTCGGCAGAACCAAAAAGGAGCTTGAGGGTGTAACAGTTGAACAGGCGCTTAAGCACCCAAATTGGAGTATGGGTCAAAAAATTACCATAGACTCCGCTACAATGATGAACAAGGGTCTTGAGATTATCGAGGCTTCGTGGCTGTTTAATATGCCGCAGGATAAAATTGACGTTGTTGTTCACCGTGAGAGCATTATTCACTCACTTATAGAGCTTAACGATAATTCTGTTATCGCACAGCTCGGTATGCCTGATATGAAAATACCAATCCAGTACGCTCTGACATACCCCGAAAGATTGCCTTGTCCCGTTCAGCGTCTTAGCCTTGCCGATGTTGGAAAGCTTACGTTCTTTGAGCCGGACATTGAAGCCTTTGAGTGTATGCAGATTTGTCGTGACGCACTTGACAGGGGCGGCCTTTGCCCTGCGGCGGCTAACGGTGCAAACGAAGAGGCTGTCGGATTGTTTTTGAATGGAAAAATACCGTTCCTGAGAATTCCGGAGCTTGTGCTTAAGGCTATGCTCAGGCAGGATAACATACAGCCGCAGAGCGTTGAAGACGTATTAAACGCAGACAAAGCGGCAAGAGAGCTTGTAAGAGCAAGCTTTTAAGCATTAGAGTATGAAAGGATGATTTACCATAGACGTTGCATTGCTGATTATTATAGGGGTACTGCTGTTTGAACTTATCGTGCTTATTCATGAGGGAGGACACTTTGTTTCGGCAAAGCTTTCGGGCGTTAAGGTCAATGAATTTGCCCTCGGTATGGGGCCAAAGCTTTTCAGCTTTACAAAGGGTGAAACAAAATATTCGCTTCGGCTTTTGCCGATAGGCGGCTTTTGCTCAATGGAGGGTGAAGACGAGGACAGCGACGACCCACGAGCCTTTGGCAACAAGGCGGTGTGGAAACGTATTATTATTGTTGCGGCAGGCGCTGTTATGAATATTGTTCTTGGTTTAGTTATGACTTTGATTCTTGTTCTCCAGCAGCCGTTTTACGCTTCAACAACAATTGCCGCATTTGACGATAATTCCGTAACCTCAAACAGTATTCAGATAGGCGACAGGCTTGAGGAAATTGACGGCTATGCAATTTGGAACGCACGGGATATAACCTTTGCACTCGGAACCTGCCAAAGTTTCAGCCCTGATATTAAGGTGAACAGAAACGGTCAGAGCATTGACCTTGGCAATGTACCGCTTGCCACCTATGACAACAACGGCACAAAGCAGATTGTACGTGACTTCTACGTTGAGCGTGTTGACAAAAACTTTTTCTCTGTTTGCGGTGAAACAATAGGACAGACGGTTTCAACGGTAAGAATGGTCTGGGCGAGCCTTATTGGCTTGGTAACGGGCAAGTTTGGCTTTAACGATATGTCCGGTCCTGTAGGCGTTGCCTCGGCGGTTACAACGGTAGCCTCAGCAGGCCTTGAAAGCAGCTTTCTTGATGCTTTCAACAACATTCTGAACGTAATGATGATTATAACGATTAACCTCGGCATATTTAACCTTTTGCCAATTCCTGCTCTTGACGGCGGCAGACTTTTCTTTTTGCTCATTGAGCTTATCCGACGTAAGCCGATACCGCAAAAGTACGAGGGCGCCATACACGCAGCAGGCTTTGCGCTATTAATGGTGTTTATGCTTGCAGTTACGTTTAACGATATAATGCGAATCGTAACAGGTTCGGGTTTTGGCTGATGCCGCAAGAGGTATTAAATAATTATGATTGTCGCAGCAAGTATTAACAAGGCTGTGGGGAACGGTTTTGAACTTTAGCATAAAACCGATGAAATGCTCGATTTGCCGAAAGGGGTTGTGGCTATATATGACAAAACAGGTAAAAGCAGGCACAGTTTTGATTGGCGGCGGTGCCGATATTTCAATTCAATCAATGCTCAACGTTCCTGCTGAGGATATACAGGGCAGCGTGCGACAGGCTAAGGAGCTTGAAGCCGCAGGCTGTGAAATCATAAGAGCCGCAGTGCCGGATTTGTCGGCAGTGCAGCTTATTTATGCGCTCAAAAATACCGTGAATATTCCGGTTGTAGCCGATATTCATTTTGATTACAGAATAGCGCTCGAATGTGTTGAAGCCGGAGTTGACAAGATAAGAATAAATCCCGGCAACATTGGCTCTGACGACAGAGTAAAGGCTGTTGCGAATGCCTGCAAGGTGAAGAATATACCCATAAGAATCGGCGTAAATTCCGGCAGTCTTGAGAAAAATATTCTGGCTAAATACGGCGCTCCAACAGCCGAGGCATTGTGCCAAAGCGCACTTTACCACGCTTCACTTTTAGAAAAATTTGATTTTACCGACATAGTTCTGTCGATGAAGTCCTCAGACGTTAAAACAATGGTAAGAGCGTATGAGCTTGCCTCGCTTCACTGCAACTATCCGCTTCATCTCGGCGTTACCGAGGCAGGAACGGAAAGAATGGGACTTATCAAGTCCTCGGCAGGAATCGGTTCGCTCTTGCTTCACGATATAGGTGATACTATAAGAATTTCCCTTACAGCCGACCCGGTTAAGGAGATTTATGCTGCCAAGGATTTGCTTAAGGCGTTGGGACTTGCCAAGGGCGGAGTTACGTTTGTTTCCTGTCCAACCTGCGGCAGAACAAAAATAAATTTGATTAGCCTTGCAAACGAGGCTGAGCAAAGGCTCAGAGATTGTAAAAAGGACTTAAAGGTTGCCATTATGGGCTGTATTGTCAACGGACCCGGAGAGGCAAGAGAGGCTGATATAGGCATTGCCGGCGGCAAGGGCGAGGGCCTTATATTTAAAAAGGGAGAGATAATCAAGAAGGTTCCCGAAAACGTATTGATTGATGAGCTGATAAATGAAATTGAGAAAATGTGAATTGAGAAAATGAGGTAAACCGATTTGATGACGATAAAGGAGCTTTTCAGCGAGTACGGCGGCAAGCTGCCGCAGCAGCTCGAAAACGGAGTTATAGAAGCCGCAAAAATCAATTCGGCAACACGAATGATGAATCTTACGGTACGGTTTGAACATACAGTGCCAAGACAACTTTTGTTCGACGCCGAAAACATAATCAAGGAGCTGCCAATGGGGCTTTCCGGTGCGTTTATAAAGCCGGTGTTCCCTCAGGGCAGCTTTTCGCCCGATTATTACCCTGAGCTTATAAAGGAGCTTAAAAGGCGTAACCAAAGCCTTAACGGCTCTCTTAATGATTCTACGGTAAAAATAAACGAGGACGGAACGCTCACCGTTATGCTGTGTCACGGCGGCGCAGCACTTTTAAAGGCGAAAAGCTTTGACCGAGCGCTTGCGAATATTATCCTTGAGGAATTCAACCAGAGCTTCAGCGTCAGCTTTGACGGAGTTCTTACAATAGAAGCCGACAGCGAGCAGTACATACAAAAGCAGAATATAATTGAAGAGAAAAAAAGACGTGAACAGATAATAGCCTTTGACGATGAGGAAAAGGAGCTTGAGGAAAGCTCCAAACGTAAAAAGGCGAGAGAGGTTGTAAAAACCGTTGAAATAAGACAGGACGATTATTACTATCCGGCTGTTATTGAGGGCAGTGCAAAGCCGCTTTACGGCAATGCTTTCAGCACAAAGAAGATTATGTCCATAACAGACATAGCCGCAGATTCGGGCAGGGTTGTCATTTGGGGCGATGTGTTTGAAACAGATTGCAAGACAACCAAGGACGGCAGGAAGAATATTATTACAATAAAGATAACGGACTACACAGGCTCAATGATAGTCAAGGTGTTTGACGATATCAAATCGGCTAAGCCTGCCGCTGATATAAAAAAAGGCAGTACAATAGTTTGCCGAGGCGACATTGAGTATGACAGATACATAAACGAAATTGTTCTTCGTGCAAGCGCAATAGGCACGATAAAGAAGGTGCAGGTTGTTGACAATGCACCCGAAAAGCGAGTGGAGCTTCACCTGCATACGAAAATGTCATCAATGGACGGCGTTTCGGACGCATCTTCGCTTATTAAGCAGGCACATGCATGGGGGCACCCTGCAATAGCGGTAACCGACCACGGCGTTGCTCAGGCTTTCCCTGAGGCTATGGATACGGTGGAGAGTCTTGTAAGCCGTGACGACGAGGAAAAGCCCGACGCATTCAAGGTTATCTACGGCACCGAAGCATATTTTGTTAACGATATGATTTCCTCGGTAGTCGGCAAGGGCGACCAATGCCTTAAAACAGGCAGATTCATCTGCTTTGACCTTGAAACAACCGGCCTTTCGGCGGCAAAGGAGGCTATAACGGAAATCGGTGCAGTCAAGATTGAAAACGGCGCTGTTGTAGATACCTTTTCAACCTTTGTTAATCCTCAGCGGCCTATTCCGGGCAAGATAACCGAGCTTACAGGCATTACCGATGAAATGGTAAAGAACGCTCCGTTTGAGGACAGTGCGCTTAAGGATTTTTACAATTTCTGCGGCGATGATGCAATTTTAGTTGCGCATAATGCACCGTTTGATACGTCCTTTATAAGAGCGGCGGCAAGCCGTTGCGGTATGCCGTACAGCTTTACATCAATAGACACCGTTGCAATTTGCAGAGCTGTTTTAAAGGATATTAAAAACTGCAAGCTTGACACAGTTGCAAAATATCTGCGCTTAGGCTCTTTTAACCACCACAGAGCCTGTGATGACGCAGAGATACTGTCAAGAATTTTTCTGTGTCTTGCCGACCGTCTTAATGATGATTACGGCATAACCACCGTACAGCAAATTAATACTAATATAGCAGGAGCAGATATTAAAAAGCTTGTTTCTTACCATCAGATTATTCTTGTTAAAAATAATACAGGACTTAAAAACCTATACAAGCTTATTTCAATGGCTCACCTTACTTACTTTTACAAAAAGCCGAGAATCCCGAAGTCGGAGCTTATTAAGCACCGTGAGGGTCTTATAATCGGCAGTGCCTGCGAGGCAGGCGAGCTGTTCCGAGCCATTGTGGAGGGCAAGCCTTGGGAAGAACTTCTGAAAATAGCTTCATTCTATGACTACCTTGAAATTCAGCCAATAGGCAACAATATGTTTATGCTAAGAAACGGCACGGTTTCCGACATTAAGGAGCTTCAGGAGCTTAACAAAACGGTAATCAAAATCGGCAAAAAGCTGAACATTCCAGTTGTCGCAACCTGTGACGTTCACTTTCAGGCGCCGGAGGACGCTGAGTACAGAAAGATTTTGCAGGCGGCTCAGGGTTATGCAGACGCCGAAAACCAACCTCCGCTTTATCTTAGGACAACAGCGGAGATGCTAAAGGAATTTGAGTATCTCGGTAAGGAAAAGGCATACGAGGTTGTTGTTACAAATACAAGAAAAATCGCCGAGTCAATTGAGCGTGTCCGTCCGATACCGAGGGGAGTTTTCCCGCCGTTCATTGACGGTGCTGAGGAACAGCTTACAACAATTACATGGAAAAGGGCGAAGGAAAAGTACGGCGACCCGTTACCTGAAATAGTTCAGGCAAGGCTTGACAGAGAGCTTGGCTCAATTACAAAGCACGGTTTCTCTGTTTTGTATATGACAGCGCAAAAGCTTGTTGCCGACAGTGAGGCGCACGGCTATCTTGTCGGCTCACGAGGAAGCGTTGGTTCGTCCTTTGTCGCAACAATGTCCGGTATATCGGAGGTTAATCCGCTTTGCCCTCACTATATTTGTCCGAACTGCAAAAACAGTGAATTTATAACGGACGGCAGCGTCGGCTCAGGCTTTGACCTGCCGCCGAAAAACTGCCCGAAGTGCGGAACTCCATATGACCGTGACGGCCACGAAATTCCGTTTGAAACCTTCTTGGGCTTTGACGGCGATAAAACGCCTGATATAGACTTGAACTTCAGCGGCGAATATCAGTCGCACTCTCACCGCTACACAGAGGAGCTGTTCGGCAAGAACAACGTGTTTAAGGCGGGTACAATAGCAACGGTTGCCGAAAAAACGGCGATTGGCTATGTAAAAAAATACTGCGAGCAAACGGGCAAGGTTCTGCACAGAGCCGAGGAATCTCGTCTTGCCGCAGGCTGTACCGGAGTAAAGCGCACAACGGGTCAGCACCCCGGCGGAATGGTTGTTGTGCCTAAGGGCAACGAGGTTTTCGACTTCTGTCCCGTTCAGCACCCGGCTAACGATATGAAGTCGGACAATATCACAACCCACTTCGACTTCCACTCAATCCACGACACAATTTGTAAGCTTGACGAGCTTGGACACGATGTTCCTACAATTTACCACTATCTTGAAAAATTCACGAACATATCGGTAATGAACGTTTCAATGAGCGACCCCGAGGTTATGTCGCTGTTTACCTCAACAAAAGCTCTGGGCATTGAGCCGGAGGATATAGGCTCACAGACAGGAACCTTCTCTCTGCCGGAGGTAGGAACAGACTTTGTTCGCAATATGCTTGTTGAGGCACAGCCGAAAACATTCTCTGACCTTTTGCAGATTTCGGGTCTTTCTCACGGTACAGACGTATGGATTGGCAACGCCGCCGACCTTATTCACAGCGGCCAATGCACAATTTCCGAGGTTATCGGTACTCGTGACTCAATTATGACATATCTGCTGCACAGAGGACTTGAGCCGAAAATGGCGTTTAAAATAATGGAGATTGTCCGTAAGGGCAAGTCGACAAAGCTTTTAACAGAGGACCATTTTAAAGCAATGAAGGAGCACGATGTGCCGCAGTGGTATATCGACTCCTGTATGAAAATTAAATATATGTTCCCAAAGGCTCACGCAGCGGCTTATATGATTGCAACACTAAGGCTCGGCTGGTACAAGGTGCATAAGCCGACTGAGTATTATGCGGCGTACTTCTCGGTTCGAGGAGAGAATTTTGACGGTGCAACAGTGCTTAAGGGTATTAATGCCGTAAGAGAAAAAATGAAAAATATCAAAGCAAAGGGCTATGAGGCAAGCGCCAAGGACGAGGCTGAATATGCCAATTTGCAGATAATAAATGAGATGCTCGCAAGAGGAATTGAGGTTTTGCCTGTTGACATTTACAAATCAGAGGCTAAAATGTTTGTTATAGAGGGAAATAAGATAAGGCTTCCGTTCTCGTCGCTTTCGGGCGTAGGAGATGCTGCCGCAGAGGTTCTTGCCGAAAAGGGCAAGCAGGGCGAGTATCTGTCGGTTGAGGACCTTCAGGGAAGAACAAAAATTTCCAAGGCTGTTATTGAAACCCTCCGAGAGGTCGGCGCATTGGGCAACCTGCCCGAAAGCAGCCAGCTTACTCTGTTCTAAAGGAGGAAAGGTATGAAATCAAAAAAACTTAAGCACGCTATGCTGCTGATAACATACACGGTGTTTTTGCTGTTTATATTGTTTAATATCAACACAGTGTGGGGAATATTCTCAACCGTGCTGGGCGTACTTATGCCGTTTGTTGTCGGCTTTATAGTGGCGTTTCTTGTTAATTTGCCTTACGTCTATTTGTCGGAAAAGGTTTTTGCGGGAATGGCAAAAAGGGGAAAATATGCCAGAAAGCTTCGCAAGCCTCTTGCGCTTGTGCTGGCGTATTTGATAATCTTCAGCGTTATCGCTTTCCTTATTGTAATTCTTGTACCTGAAATTATCGACAGCGTTGACAAGCTTATTACAAACTTCTCTGTCTATTTTGAAAGCTTTAGAGTTTGGCTTACTGACTTTATGGATAAGTGGTTCAATATTCAGCTTACAAAGAACAGCGATATTTTTGTATTCTTAAACGATATAGTAACAAGAATAACGGGCGACGAAATTTCAAATTTGATTTCCGGCTTTTCTTCAAACCTTATGCCGTCTGTATTTGACGTTACTAAGAACGTAACCACTTCTGTGATTAACCTGTTTATGGGCGTGTTTATTTCCTGCTACTTTATGGGCTGTAAGGAAAAGCTTATTTATCAGGTTAAGAAATTCGGATTAGCGTATATTCCCGAAAAAGCAAATTCAAAGCTTCTTGAGATAGGCGAGCTGTCAAATAAAATCTTTGGTAAATTTGTTTACGGAAAGATTATAGATTCTTTAATAATCGGCGTGCTGTGCTTTATCGGAATGTCTGTTTTCGGGTTTGATTACGCAGTGCTGACAAGCGTTATTATAGCAATAACAAACCTTGTGCCAATGTTCGGCCCGATTGTCGGTGCTGTTATAACAATATTCATAATGCTTGTTATCAACCCAATTGAGGCAATCTGGTTTTCTGTTTTCCTGCTTATATTACAGCAGATTGACGGCAACTTTATCGGACCTAAGATTCTCGGCAACTCCATTGGTATTTCCGGCTTTTGGATAATGGCAAGCGTTATTGTCGGCTCAGGACTGTTCGGCTTTTGGGGTATGCTTTTGGCGGTGCCTGTGTTCTCAACGCTTTATGTGTTGCTTACACGCCACGTCAATTCACGAATTAAAAAGGTCGGCAAGCAGGATGTTCTTGGTACTCCGCCTGAGGACGACATTATAAAACAGCAAATGCCGAAAGACCCTCGTGAAGTTTCTCTGGAAGAAGAAAAAGGCTATATCTTTAACACAGAGTTTATCAGTACGATAAAATCAAAGGTTAAGGAAGAGGCTAAGAAAATGAAAAAGGACAACACCGACGATGACTCCGACAAGTCGGACAGCAGTAATAAATAATGAAAAATTATTATTGTCGCTTCGTCCTTCTATTAAAGAATATCAGCTTTGAGATTTGTGTGTTTAGATTGTTGAATTGTTATAGCGAGGTTGTAAGGAACGGTCTTGGATTTTCGCACAAACATATGAATTTTTGAGCAAGTGCAAATGCTAATCACAGCAAAACTCAACACGAGTTCTGCTTCCCTTTTCGGACAGTCAGGGTAGCTCTTGGCTGTCCGTTTTGCGGCACTATGAGGTAGTATTTTTACTGTAAATAAAGAGTTGACAATATAACTTTACTGTGTTATTATGTTAGCACGCTAAAGTAAAAGAAAGGAAACGAGCTATGAAAGCCTATTATAAAATTACGCCGGAGGGCACAAAGGACTATTTGTTTGAGGAAACAAGCGCAATTAACGAGGTAACAAGCATTACAACCTCTGTTTACCGTTCCAAGGGCTATCATGAGGTCAAGACGCCGGGTCTTGAGTTTTTTGACGAGTTTAATCTTAAATCAAGCGCAATCGCACAGGACCGTATGTTCAAGCTCACTGACAATAAGGGCAGACTTTTGGTTATACGCCCCGATTCCACCCTGCCAATAGCAAGAGTGGTTGCAACAAGGCTGCAAAACAAACCGCTGCCAATAAGACTTTTTTATAATCAAACGGTTTACCGCAGTAACCCAAGCCTTACAGGCAGAAAGAACGAGATAAGACAGACTGGCATTGAGCTTTTGGGCGCTTCAGGAAAAAGAGCCGACCTTGAGGTTATAATAACGGCTATTGAAGCATTGCAGAAAATTGTTCCCGATTTCAGAATAGAGTTAGGCCATGCGGGACTTTTCCGTTCACTTGCAAAAAAGCTTGACTGCAATGATGAAACAAAGGAAAGCATAAGGGAATCAATCCAGTCAAAGAACTATTCACAGCTCAATTCAATACTTGACACTCTTCCAAAGTCAGATACAGTCGAGGCTATAAGAAAGCTTCCAAGGCTGTTCGGCGGCGAAGACGTTTTAAAGCAGGCAGCTGAGCTTTTTGCAGGAACAGAGGGTGAGGGCGACCTTGCGTATTTAAGTGAGATATACCACGCACTGTCAAAGCTTATGATGGGGGACAAGCTCATTATGGACTTAGGCTTTGTTCAGAGAAACGACTATTACAGCGACTTCATCTTCAGTGCCTTTGTTGAGGGCAGCGGCGACGCTGTGCTGACAGGCGGCAGATACGATAAACTTCTTGATGAGTTTGACGCTCCTATGCCGGCGGCCGGCTTTGCACTTAACGCAGACGCACTGGCAGATATTATGCTGAATTCGGGCAAAAGCTTTGAAGAGAAGCCTGCCGATATAATTGTCCACGCATACGAAGGCTTCGAGATGGAGGCAATAAGCCAGTGCCGCTTTTATACACTCAGCGGCTTCAAGTGCGAAAACAGCGTTTTCAAAAGCCGTGACGAGGTAATAAGCTACGCTAAGGAAAACGGAGTTAAGCAGGTGTGCTTTATGAACAGCTCACCGGAAACCGTTGATATTGAAAGCATGGAATAATGAAGGGAGTTTGTGGTTGTATATATGAAACCGTTGAGAATAGCTCTGACAAAGGGCAGACTTGAAAAGGACACGGTTGGGCTTTTAGAGCAGATAGGCTATGACTGCACCGCCGTAAGGAACAAGGGCAGACGTCTTATTCTGCCAATAGGCTCCGGTGAAATTGAGGTTGTGCTTGCAAAGGCGGCAGACGTTATTACATATGTAGAGCACGGTGTGTGTGATTTGGGTGTTGTCGGCAAGGACACAATTTTAGAAAACGGCACATCATTTTATGAGCTGCTTGATTTAGGCTTCGGCAAGTGCCGCTTCGCCGTTGCAGGCAAGGCAGGCTATAATTTTTATGACGGCTACAAGGCAAAGACAATAGCAACGAAATATCCGAATGTTGCAAGAACACATTTTGAAAACAAGGCGATGGATATTCGCTTTATAAAAATAGAGGGCAGTGTGGAGCTTGCTCCGCTTCTCGGTCTTGCCGACGCAATAGTAGATATTGTTGAAACAGGCTCTACACTTAAAGAAAACGGCCTTGAGGTGTACGAGGAGGTTGTTCCTATCTCGGCAAGGCTTATTGCAAACAACGCAAGCTTAAAGCTCCGCAAGAAGGAGATAGAAGAGCTTGTTGACAAAATGGAGAAATTTATAACAAAAACGGAGTGATATAAATGATACCATCAGTAGTAGCTGACGGAAAGGCAGAACTTGAGCTTTTAAAGGAAATAGAAAGCAGAAGCGAAAAGACAAACAAAGACGTAACAGCGGCAGTAAGCGAAATTCTTGCAAATGTTAAGGCAAGAGGCGACGAGGCTGTGCGTGAATACACCATAAAATTTGACGGCAAGGCTCCCGAAAAAACCGAGATTACAAAGGAAGAAATGCAGGAGCTTGCAAAAAGCTGTGACCCTGACTTTTTAAAGGCTGTTGAGAAGGCAGCCGAGAATATATCTGATTTTCACAAGCGTCAGCTTCGTCAGAGCTTTTTCACAACAAAGGACGATAAGGTAATTTTAGGCCAGCGTGTAAGAGGACTTGACAGAGTAGGAATCTACGTTCCGGGCGGTACGGCGGCTTATCCGTCGTCAGTTTTGATGAATGCTATTCCCGCAAGAATTGCAGGCGTTAATGAGATTATAATGGTAACTCCGCCTACAAAGCAGGGCAAGCCGAATCCGGATATTATGGCGGCAGCTTTAGCGGCAGGCGTTGACCGTGTACTTCTAATGGGCGGCGCACAGGCTGTTGCGGCTCTTGCCTACGGTACACAGACAGTTCCAAAGGTTGACAAGATTGTAGGCCCCGGCAATATTTTTGTTGCAACGGCAAAAAAGCTTCTTTACGGCACTGTTGATATTGATATGATTGCCGGTCCGAGCGAAATCCTTGTTATGGCTGACAACAGCGCAAACCCGAAATTTGTAGCGGCTGACTTGATGTCGCAGGCAGAGCACGACGTTCTTGCTTCGTCAATCCTGCTTACAACAAGCAAGGAGCTTGCCGAGAGCGTTAAGCTTGAAATAGAAAGACAGAGCCAAACGCTTTCAAGAAAGCAAATTATTGATGAGGCTCTTTCAAACTACGGCGCAATTATTATTTGCGAAAATAACAAACAGATGATAGATTTTGCAAACAGACTTGCTCCGGAGCACCTTGAGGTTTGTATGGAGAATCCGCTCGACTACATAGGCGTTCTCGACAACGCAGGCTCGGTGTTCCTCGGCAACTACTCGCCGGAACCGCTCGGCGACTATTTCGCAGGCCCTAACCACGTTCTGCCTACAAGCGGAACAGCCCGCTTCTTCTCGCCGCTCGGCGTTGATAGCTTTATTAAGCGTTCAAGCTTTATATATTACTCTGAAAAGGCTCTTGAAAGAGATGCGGCGGACATAATTAAGTTTGCCGATACAGAGGGCTTGACAGCACACGCAAATTCAATTAAGGTTCGCTTTGGTTTGGAGTAAGCAATTCTGAAAAATCAAACAATCAGCGGGCAAATCGTAACAGTATGCCGTTACAAACAGCATTGATTATTGGCAGAAAGACAGAGGAAAAATATATGTATAAATTAAATGAAAAAATATGCAATCTTGAGCCATATGACCCAATAACAGGGCAGATGAAAATTCGACTTGACGCCAATGAATCATTCGTGAATCTGCCTGAGGATATTATGGCGGAAATTCACAGTGCAATTGATAATATAAGCTTTAACCGCTACCCGGACCCAAATGCCTCGGCAGTGTGCAAGGCTTTTGCCGATTATTACGGCATCAGCGCCGAAAACGTAACGGCAGGCAATGGCTCTGACGAGCTTATCTCTATAATAATGACGGCGTTTCTTATGAAGGGTCAAACGCTTGTAACGGTTGCGCCTGATTTTTCAATGTACCGCTTTTACACCTCAATATCGGAGCTTAACTGTGAAACAATTGAAAAAAACAGCGACCTTACAATAGACGTTGACAAGCTTATTGAAACAGCAAAGAAAGAAAATGTCGGCGCAGTTATCTTTTCCAACCCCTGTAACCCGACCTCAAAAGGCCTTGACACAGATGATGTAGTGCGCATTATCACAAGCCTTAACTGCCTTGTTGTACTTGACGAGGCGTATATGGACTTTTGGAATAAGTCGCTTTTGGGCGAGGTTTGCAAGTATGATAACCTCATAATTTTGCGAACGGCGTCAAAGGCTGTCGGTGCGGCGGCAATAAGACTTGGTTTTGCTGTGGCGAATAAAACCATAACAAAGGCTCTGAAAGCTGTAAAATCACCGTATAATGTTAACACTGTTACACAGGAAATTGGAAGAATTATCTTCTCACATAAGGAATATTTAACAAAAACTAAAAACTATATTGTAACGCAAAGGGAAAGCTTATATAATAGTGTTGCAGAGCTTGCACAGCATTATCCGCAGTATTTTGCGGTTGTTGACGGCTGTTCAAACTTTGTGTTTGTAAAATCGCCCGTTTCCAAGGAGCTTTTTGATTACCTGCTTTCACAGGGTACTGCTATAAGATATATGGGCGACTATGTAAGAATTACCGCAGGAACGGATGACGAAAACAGGACGGTTCTTTCCCAGATAAACGATTTCTGCAATAAATTATAAGGGATGATTAAAATGAGGAATGCCGCTGTTGAGCGCACAACAAAGGAAACGGAGATTTTTGTTGCCGTTGATTTGGACGGCGGCAATATTTCAATAGATACGGGCGTCGGCTTTTTTGACCATATGCTTACAGCGCTTGCAATGCATTCGGGCTTCGGGCTTACAGTAAGGGCAAAGGGCGATTTGCAGGTTGACTGTCACCACACCGTTGAAGATGTAGGTATTGTAATCGGTCAGGCTCTTGCCAAGGCATTCGGAGATAAGTCGGGCATAAAGCGCTACGGCAGCTTTTATATTCCAATGGATGAAGCACTTGCATTTGCAAGCGTAGATGTAAGCGGCAGACCGTTTCTTGTGTTCAAGGCTGAAATGCCGCAGGCTGTTGTCGGCGGATTTGACTGCTGTATGACAGAAGAATTTTTTCGTGCGCTTGCCTTTAACGCAGGAATAACCTTGCATATAAAATGCGAATACGGCGCAAACAGCCATCATATAATAGAAGCAATCTTCAAGGCTGTGGCTCACGCACTTGCCAGTGCCGCAGAAAAAACTCAAAGAGGCAAAACGCTTTCAACAAAGGGAGTTCTGTAAAGATATTTCACAAATCAGTTTAGGGGTTTATTTGATTTGTTTTGGAAGGGGAATTATTATGATAGTATTACCTGCAATAGATTTAAAGGACGGTAACTGTGTTCGCCTGCTCAAGGGCGATTATTCAACAGTACATAAGGTAGCGGACAGTCCGCTTGAAACTGCACAGGCATTTCAGGATGACGGTGCAACGTGGATTCATATGGTTGACCTTGACGGCGCTAAGGACGGAGTAAGGAAAAACCACGAAATAATTTTGAACATATGCGAAAAAACAAACCTTAACGTTGAGGTTGGCGGCGGTATCAGAGATATGGAGGCTGTCGATTTTTACCTTCAAAACGGCGCCGCAAGAGTTATCTTAGGCTCAGCCGCACTTAAGAACAAGCAGCTTGTCGTTGACGCCGTTAACAAATACGGTGAAAAAATAGCAGTCGGCATTGACGCTAAAGACGGCTTGGCTTGCGCCGAGGGCTGGCTTGACAATTCGGGCATTGGTTATATTACTCTTGCAAAAGAGATGGAGAAAATCGGCGTATCAAAAATTATTTTCACTGACATTTCAAAGGACGGTATGCTCTCAGGTCCGAACCTTGTTCAGCTTGATGAGCTTAAGGCGTCTGTAAGCTGTGATATTATTGCAAGCGGCGGCGTGTCGAATTTAAAGGATATCATAAACCTTGCCGAGCTGAATATTTACGGCGCAATAGCAGGAAAGGCAATTTATACAGGCGACTTGAAGCTTAAGGACGCAATTATTATTGGCAAGAGAGTAGAAAAAACGGAGTAATAGTATGAATATAGATTTTGATAAATTTTTTAAAAAATCAGACCTTGTTCCGGCAATAGTACAGGAAAAATCAACAGGCGAGGTCTTGATGCTTGCCTATATGAACCGAGAATCAATCCAAAAAACCTTTGAAACCGGCTACACATGGTTTTACAGCCGTTCCAGACAGGAGCTTTGGAACAAGGGTGCAACATCAGGTCATCTGCAAAAGGTGATTGATATTTATTCTGACTGTGACAACGACACAATTCTTGTAACTGTGGAGCAAACCGGAGCCGCTTGCCACACAGGAAACCACAGCTGCTTTTTCACAAAATTAAAATAAAGGAGAACATAGAATATGAATGACAGCGTTTTATCTGCACTGTATAATACAGTTGTAAGCCGTAAGGAGAATCCCCAAGAAGGCTCTTACACCTGTTATCTGTTTGACAAGGGCAGAGATAAGATATTAAAGAAGGTTGGCGAGGAATGCAGCGAAACGATAATCGCCGCAAAAAACAACGACAACGGCGAAACCGTTTATGAAATCTGCGACCTAATGTATCACCTGACTGTGCTTATGGTTGAAATGGGCATTCCTCTTGAGGATGTTTTAGCAGAGCTTGACAAAAGGTCTGAAAAGACAGGCAATCTCAAAACCTTTCATCAGGTTGATAAGAATTCATAACTTGAGAGTTTTGTTTATTTGCAAAATCCACTGTGCGTTAGTTGGTGCTGTTTTGCGGGTTTGAGTGAAATAATAGCTATAACTCACAAAATTCCTTGGTGAATTTTTACATTAATACATACGGGTGTTTGGGCGATTTAACGAAATGCTCTGACACCCGTTTTTATTGTGCATATTTAATTGAAATTTTTTAAGAAAAAGTATATAATTAATATATATTTTTTTAGGAGGTCAATATAATGAGATTTTCAAAAAAAGCGCTTATCAGCGCATCTCTTGCCGCTGTAATGGCAACAGGCAGCTTGGTTATTCCTGTTTCTGTTACCGCTGTTGACAATACAGCCGATACAGCCGCTTCAAACCAGAATACCGGCTATAATCTTGCTTCAAACGTAGGCAACGGAAATATTCTTCACGCTTTTAACTGGTATTTCAACGACGTTAAAAAGTATATGAAGGAAATTGCCGAGGCAGGTTATACATCGGTACAGGTTTCGCCTGTTCAGGCAAACAAAACAACAATCAACAGCGGACTTTACGCAGGCGACTGGTGGGTTACATACCAGCCGATTAACTTTGAAGTAGGCAATAACTTTGGCACAAAGGCAGACTTCAAGGCTATGTGCGACGAGGCTGACAAGTACGGCGTTAATGTTATTGTTGACATTGTTGCAAACCATATGGCTCAGCAGGACGGCGCCAGCACTGCTCAGATTGCTGACTCTGTTATACCTGATTTGCGTGATGATCCGGACTGCTGGCATAACACGCAGAGGACTGTTTCCGACTCTAACCGTTATTCAATGACTCAGTACACCTTAAGCAAGCTCCCTGATCTTAACACAGGAAACGAGAAGGTTCAGTCATACGTTAAGGGGCTTATCAAGGAATGTCTTGATTATGGTGCAGACGGCTTCCGTTTTGACGCCGCAAAGCACATTGAGCTTGACTCAGACCCGGATATAAACGGCTTTCACTACGCAAGCGATTTCTGGAAAAATGTTACATCTTATGCTAAAGAGATTAAGCCGGATGTGTTCATCTATGGTGAGGTTCTTGCTCCGTTTGGAACAGCAAGTGGAAATTACACAAAATATATGAGAATTACAGACAGTGCATACGGCACAAAGGTTCGTAACGCAGCAGGCAAGGGTACAAACTCGCCCGGACTTATAAGCTACAACGTTACCGGCGCAAAAGCTTCCGACCTTGTTCTGTGGGTTGAGTCGCACGATAACTTTATCGCCGGCGACTCTGCAAAAGCAAATCTTAAGAAATCGGCACCTGTAATTCTTGGCTGGGGTATTATCGGCGCAAGAGAAAACGCACCGGCTCTCTATTTTGTAAGACCGGAGCATGAAAAGCTCGGCACAGTAGGCGGCGGTATGTCAATTGCTTATGACGAAATGATGGGTGGCCCCGGTAACCTTGCTTGGCAGAACCCTACTGTTATCGCTATTAATAAGTTCAAGAACCAGTTTGAGGGACAGCCCGAAAAGCTATATACAGATACTAAGCTATTTGCTGTTCAAAGAGGTACAACAGGTATTGTTATTACAAACTACAACACAGCAAACTATGCCGCAAACCTTAAGACAACACTTCAAGATGGCAAGTACATCGACCAGGTTTCAGGAGCAGCATTTACCGTAACAGGTGGTGTTCTCAGCGGCAATGTTCCTGCAAAGTCTGTTGTTGTTCTTTACACTCCAGAGCAAGCGGCGCCCGATGTAAATGTTACTCTTGACGGTAGCGAAATAAAGACGTCTGCAACAAACCTCTTCTTTATGGACAATACTGCAAAGCTTAGATGTATGTATGACAGCAAGGATATAACATCATTAGATATTCTTGTAAACGGTCAGTCAATCGACTATGTTCCGGTTACAGAGTCAGACGCAGTTGTAGGAGCTGAAGCATTTATAGGTGAAGGCGTTGAATACGGCGATATAATCGATGTTACCGTAAAGGCTGAAAATGCTGCAGGCACTATTACTGATACATATAAAATTCAGAAGAAGCATCCTAACGCTCCTATTATCGCTTACTTTGACACAAAGGATTGCGAAAACTGGGACACAGTATCTGCTCCCGGAATTTATGTGTTTGCCAAGGATAAGGACGGCAACGCAAGTCAGGAGTTCCCGGGAGTACTTATGACAAGAGTTCCCGGTACAACATTTGTAAAGGCTGAGCTTCCAAGCGACACAGCAGTTGTTAAGTTTAGTGAGGGACCGGTTATTTCAGGTCTTGACGGCAGAACGGTTCCGCCAACGCAAATTCTTTACGGCTCTGCCACAAAGAAGGAAAACCGTGAGAAGGGCGGCCTTGAAATAAGCGGAAGCATGGCTTGGTCAAAGGGCAGCTGGTATAACTATATTGCTCCTGAGGCTTTTGCAGAGGAATGTACGCCTTACAGCTTCGGTGATGTAAACGGCGACGGTAGAATTAACCTTAAGGATTCTGTTTTGGCAAATAAATCCTCTATTGAGATTATCGGTCTCACAAAGGCAGAAAAATATGCGGCCGACATCGACGGCAACTTTGAAGTCAAGCTTTCAGACTGCCTTAAGATTCAAAAGTATGCCCTTAAAATGAGCTGATTATAGCTTAGCATTATAAACAAACAGGGAGCTGTCATTTTCGGCAGCTCCCTTTGTTTATATAGATAAATAGCCGCCGCAGAGCAATCCTTCTGCGGCGGCTTGCTATATTGACTTTTTTGTTTCTCAAAACTATAATAGTTGTTGGCTTAGTTAGGTCTTACTTCAAACTGAGAAATTTCCTCAATCAGCTCATGAGGAACGTTGTCACAAGCCTCAAACTGAAACGGCTTGTTCATCTCCAAACTCAACACACCCATGATTGAACGTGGGTCAATAACATAATAGCCGCTTGTAATTTTCATCGTAGCATCACTGAATTTGTTTGTAATGTTCACGAATTTTTTTGCCGACTCCAAATCCGGAATAGCAATAGTTTTCGAATACATAAAAACTCCCCCTGAATAACTAAGTGAATAATTGTATTTTATCACTTCAATTTCATAAATTCAATTCCTAAGGCGAAATTTACCGAATTATTACAATTCTTGTTATGATACGCACTTTATTATGTTCAGTTTTTTCAATATAATTCAAAATCAATCAAACATCACTATTTTCATAAAAAGGACGGAAATTGCTTATGAACTTTTCTGTAATTACCTTAGGATGTAAGGTGAATAAATATGAAAGTCAGGTTATGTCTGACGCTATGCTGTGCGCAGGCTTTACCTTGGAGCACGATTACAAAAACGCCGATATAGTTATAGTAAATTCCTGCACCGTAACGGCGGTGAGCGATAGCAAAGCGCTTAAGCTGATGAGAAGGGTTAAGCGTGAAAATCCGCACTCAATTACAGTGCTTACCGGCTGTATGCCGCAGGCTTTCCCTGACGAGCTTAAAAACTTTGACAGCGCCGATATTATTATGGGCAACAAATGCCGCAATGATTTAATTCCACTGATAAAAGAGTATATAAGGGAGCCGCACCGCATTGTGAAAATCGAGCCGCATCAGGACGATGTTAAGTTTGAGCAGATGCAGGTAAGCACCTTTGACGAGAGAACAAGAGCCTTTGTAAAGATAGAAGATGGGTGTAACCGATTTTGTTCCTATTGCATAATTCCGTATGCAAGAGGCAGAGTTCGCTCAAAGCCTCTTGAGGATATTAAAGCGGAGCTTAAGATATTAGCCGATAAAGGCTACCGTGAGGTTGTGCTTGTGGGAATAAACTTGTCTGCTTACGGAAACGATTTGGGCGGAATTAACTTAGCTGACGCAATAGAATGTGCCTGCTCGGTTGACGGTATCAGGCGTGTTCGCCTTGGCTCGCTTGAGCCTGAACGTATGGACGAGGACACAATAAAACGCCTTGCAAAGCAAGAAAAGCTCTGCCCGCAGTTCCATTTGTCCCTGCAAAGCGGCTGTGACGGAACACTAAGAAGAATGAACAGACATTACAACACCGAGGAATATATGCACATTGTCGAAAACCTCAGAAAGTATTTTGACAACTGTGCAATTACAACAGATGTAATGGTCGGCTTTCCGGGTGAGGACGATAAAGAATTTGCAGCCTCGCTTGATTTTGTAAAGAGAGTCGGTTTTGCTAAGGTGCATACATTTGCCTACTCACGCAGACCCGGCACAGTTGCCGATAGAGCGCAAAATCAAGTGCAAAAGAGCGACAAGGATAAGCGCTCAAAGCTGATGATAGAGGAAAGTGAAAAGCTTCACCAAGCTTTTCTGCGTTCACAGCTTGGCAAAACTGAGAGCGTGCTGTTTGAAACACGCCGTTGTGACGGTTTGTTTGAGGGCTACACAATGAATTATACTCAGGTGTATATCAAAACAGACAAGGACGTTTCAAACTGCATAATCAATGTTTGCCTTGACGAGGTTATGGGCGAGGGATGCTTTGGAACAGTGCAGCCGTGCGGCAATGAATAATTAATAAAAACATTGCTCAGCTTGTTTTTTGCTCCAGATAATTCATAACATTTTTGACCTCAGTTTCTGTTTGTTCACTTTCAAGATAATCAAAAGAATAGAACATAAACCCGTCGACGCCCTTTTGTCTGCCAAACTCAATCTGTTCCTTTAAATTTTCATCGCTGTCAAGCCACGTGCCGTTGTCAGCGTCACTGCCTGCCTTGTATAATCCAAGGCCTATATAAAGCTTTATATCCTTGTTTGTCACAAGCTTTCGCCAGCTTTCAACAGCTTCATTATAGGGCAGCGTACTGTTGCTCTTGCTGAAATAATTTTGAGGACACAGGTAGTCGCAGTAGCCGCTTATGCTGCCCCAGGTTTTAATATCGGCTCCCATTTTTATATCGTTGCTGATGTTTCCCTGCGGTGAAATTCCAAACACAACCTTGCTGTTAACAGACTTTATTCCGCTGTAAACTCCGCTGACGAGCGAGTTTATATTTTCTGTTCTCCATTCGAGGTGCGACATTGCGTTATCACTGCTTTCAAGCAAGTTTAAATAGCTGTTGTATTCTTTGCTGTCGTAATCTTCACTTTCATCGGGATAAAAATAATCATCAAAGTGAACGCCGTCAACGTCATATCTTGACACAAGCTCCTTTATAGAGCCTGTGATATATTCTCTTACTTTTTCGTATGCAGGATTTAAGTAAATTCCGCCGTCATACTCCATCGTGTAGCGGTCGTTGCTTTCGTCGTCGTCGTTTTGCCACAGGCTGTACGGGCTGTACTGTGATAACTCAGGCGGTGTTTCGCTGACCTTTATTCTAAGCGGATTTATCCAGGCGTGAAATTCAAGACCGCTTTCGTGTGTTTTTTCAACCATATATTTCATTGCGTCATATCCCGGATTCTCGCCTTGGGTTTCTGTTAATATGTGCGAAAACGGAAAGTAATCGGACATATACATTGAATCACCGTATGGCCGAACGTGGACAACCAAGGCGTTCATTTTATGCGCCTTTGCAACGCTTACTATATTGTCATAATTATCCTTAAAAGCCTGCTCGCTTGGTTCATCATCAACCATAAGCGACATATACGGCACCCAAACCGCAAGCATCTCATCACTTTTGTTT
This sequence comes from Ruminococcus sp. zg-924, assembly GCF_024433635.1. Lineage (GTDB taxonomy): Bacteria > Bacillota > Clostridia > Oscillospirales > Acutalibacteraceae > UBA7067. The sequence continues at coordinate 119,709 of NZ_WNJZ01000003.1, forward strand.
TCTGCGGAGGTCTGTACGGCTTCCTCGTCCTTATTGCTCGGCTTGGCTTGAGCTGTACTTGAAGAGGGGCTTGTTTCTTTGTTTTTCACGGCAATATTGTTGCCGGGGTTTAGCTTCCACATTATTCCGACCACACATATAAGCACAGCCAAGGCTGTAATCAGCGGTGCGGCAGTACCGTTTTTTTTCAAAATAGCACATCCTTTTACCTGAAAATTGGTACTACATTCTATGCAGCAGGGAGAGTTAAAATACTATGATAAGCCCACAAAATGTCAAGAGCCTTTTAACAGTTGTTCTGTTAGTCTGGCTTGCAATAATAAGCCTTGTGTCAATTATCGTAACGGCAGTCGATAAATACAAGGCTATCCGCCACAGCTGGCGAATAAAGGAAAGCACACTGCTGATTCTTTCGGCGCTTGGCGGCAGCGTTGCAATGTTTGTAACAATGCAGATAATAAGGCACAAGACGAAAAAGCTGAAATTTATGCTCGGTATTCCGGCAATATTCATTTTTCAGGCTGCGCTTGTTGTTTGTATCTATATGGTGCTTAACAATGTCTGGGGTTAAGTCGGCAAGTCTGCTGGAGTTTTGCGTGCCGCAAGGCTGTGACGGTGTCTTGCTTGGAACCTTCCTGCACAAGACAAAGAACGTATCTCAGCGTATAATCAGAAACGCAAAGAGAACAGAGCTTGGAATTACGGCAGACGGTAAGCACATAAGAACGGTTGACAGTGTTAAAGTCGGGCAAACAATAAGAATATTACTGCCAAAGCCGCAGTGCGATATGCAGCCTGAGGATATTCCGCTTGAAATAGTTTACGAGGACGAGCATTATCTTCTGCTGAACAAGGGCAGTAATATGCCTGTTCACCCAACATCAAGCATACACGTTTCCGATACGCTTGCAAACGGCGTGTCATATTATATGCGGCAGTGCGGAGATTTGTTTTCAATAAGCATTGTTAACAGACTTGACAAGGACACATCGGGTCTTGTGCTGATAGCAAAAAATGCCTATGCCGCCGAGAATGCCGCACAAACAGCACAGAAGAAATACAGGGCAATCTGCTCAGGCAAGATAAACTCATCCGGCAGGATAGACGCACCCATTGCAAGACAGAGCAACAGTATTATAACCCGCTGTGTAAGTGAAAGCGGCGCAAGAGCCGTAACAAATTATGAGCCGGAGAAAATCTGCGGCGGCAGAACTCTCGTTGCGGTAAGGCTTGAAACGGGCAGAACGCATCAGATAAGAGTGCATTTTTCATATATAGGGCATCCGCTTGAGGGCGACGATATGTACGGCGGCTCTTTGGATAATATAAATCGGCAGGCGTTGCACTGCTCTGAGCTTTCGTTTTATCACCCTATACTTGAGCGAAGGCTTAAATTCAAGTCGCCTCTTCCTGATGATATGGCAAAACTGCTTGAAATATAGACGAAATAAAGAAAATATAAAAATGAAATTTTACGTTACTGCACTTGCATATTGCATACTGCTGTGGTAAAATATAGTTGATAAATTTAGAGAGAGGGCATTTATTATGCAGGAAATCAAAATCGAACTTACTAAGACTCCAAAAGAAAAGCCGGCTGACGAAAGCCATCTTGGATTTGGTAAAATATTCTCTGACCATATGTTCGTTATGAACTATGATGAGGGACAGGGCTGGCATGACCCAAGAATCGTCCCGTATGGACCTATCGAGCTTATGCCTGCGGCTATGTGCTTGCACTACGGCCAGGAGGTATTCGAGGGTATGAAGGCTTACAGAACACAGGAGGGCAAGATTGTTCTTTTCAGACCTGAGAAGAACATGGCAAGACTAAATGTGTCTAATGAAAGACTTTGCATCCCGAAGATTGACGAGGAATTCTGCGTTGAGGCTATCAAGAAGCTCGTTGAAATTGAAAAGGACTGGGTACCGCACACAGAGGGCGCTTCACTCTACCTTCGTCCGTTCATCTTTGCAACAGACCCGTTCATCGGCGTTCATCCGGCACACCAGCTCACCTTTATGGTAATCTGCTCACCGTCAGGCGCATATTATCCGGAAGGACTTGACCCGGTTAAGATTTATGTTGAGCAGAATTATGTTCGTGCCGTAAAGGGCGGAATGGGCTTCACAAAAACAGCAGGTAACTATGCCGCATCGCTCAAGGCTCAGGACGAGAGTGAAAAGCTTGGCTACACACAGGTTCTTTGGCTTGACGGCGTAGAGAGAAAGTACATAGAAGAAGTAGGCACAATGAATGTGTTCTTCGTTATCGGTGACGAGGTTGTAACTCCGTCACTCCAGGGTTCTATCCTTTCGGGCATCACAAGAATGTCGTCAATTGAACTTCTTAAGTCATGGGGCTACAAGGTTTCTGAAAGAAAGCTTTCTGTCGACGAGGTTGCCAAGGCTTATGATAACGGCGAGCTTAAGGAAGCTTTCGGTACAGGTACCGCCGCAGTTATTTCACCAATCGGTGAGCTTAAGTGGGGCGACAAGGTTATGAAAATCAATAACGGCGAAATCGGACCTATCTCACAAAAACTTTACAACGATCTCACAGGTATTCAGTGGGGCAAGGTTGAGGATAAGTTCGGCTGGATTCAGGAAGTTAAGTAATTAAGCAAAAATATAAAATTATGCCGCTGTTACGCTCAAAAGGCTTTCAGCGGCGTTTTTGCGGCTAAATTATGGTAAATACGGCAATGTAAAGCTATACAGGCAGGCTATGGACTTATACCATTTGATAACATAAACAGACCATAAGCCAAAAAGGGGTGTGAATTTTACGAGCGCATTTTTTATTTTAGCGGCAGGAGCATTGTGGGGACTTATCTCGCTGTTTGTAAATGCATTAAAGAGCCTTGGGCTAAACTCTATTCAATGCGTTGCGCTCAGAGTGCTTCTTTCGGCTGTTATAATGATTATATATATTTTGCTGAAGGATAAATCCCAGCTTAAAATTAAGCTTAAGGATATAGGCTATTTTATCGGAACAGGAATACTCAGCATAGTGTTTTTTAATTTCTGCTATTTTGAAGCGATAGAGCAACTCGGCGGTGCAGCGGTTCCTGCCTTGCTTTTGTATATGGCGCCGGTGTTTGTAATGCTGATCTCGCTGTTTGTTTTCAAAGAAAAAATAACGGCTAATAAGCTTGCAGCGTTGATTATGACTGTTGTTGGACTTTGTTTTGTCACAGGTGTGTTCACCGGCGGCGAAAGAATTTCCCTTTATGCTCTAATGTTAGGCTTAGGCTCAGGTCTTGGATATGCGCTATACAGCATCTTCGGCAAGCTGCTCGCAGACAAGTACGGCTCTATTACTATAACAGCCTACACCTTCATTGTCGCTTCAATCGGCGTTGTGCCGTTTTCCGGATTGATACCGAAAATGAACCTGCTATTAAATCCAACAGGAATATTTGCGGCATTGGGACTTGCCGTAATAAGCACAGTTGCGCCGTATCTGCTCTACACAAACGGCCTGCGCCGGATAGAAGCAGGCAAGGCAGCAATTCTTGCAACCGTAGAACCTGTTGTCGCCGCAATAGTCGGCGTTGTGGTGTTTCATGAGGAAATAACGCTATCAAAGCTTTTGGGTATGTTATTTATTATTCTGGCGATAGTTGCACTGAATGTTAAAATAACTCGCAATCAACATTCCTGATTGCCTAATACAATTATGCGTTTTGTATTCAACATTGCCGTTTGCGGCACGCAAGAGCGTTACCTAAATTTCGTTCACAATGCATCAGCCTTCCCCAAAAAGGGAAGGTTTTTTTATTTTCTCTATTGACAATGCTGTAAAATGGGTGTATATTAATATCACGGCCATAACATAGTAATACAGTATGTTTTGTAGGGATGGAACAGCTGCATATATTTCTTTCATAACATATATACTTACTTGTTGGCAATTTCGATAGAAAACAGAAAAATGAAAGGATTGATTTTTGTGGCAGTATATAAGAGCATAACAGACTTAATCGGAGGAACTCCGCTTATGGAGCTTTCCAACTACGAAAAGGAGAACAACATTGAGGCAACAATTGTTGCAAAGCTTGAGTACTTCAACCCGGCAGGCAGCGTTAAGGACAGAATTGCTAAGGCTATGATTGAGGACGCAGAAGAGAAGGGCATATTAAAGCCGGGTGCAACAATCATTGAGCCGACCTCAGGCAACACAGGTATCGGTCTTGCAAGCGTGGCAGCGTCAAAGGGCTACAAGGTTATATTGACAATGCCGGAAACAATGAGCATAGAGAGAAGAAATCTTTTGAAGGCATATGGCGCAAAGCTTGTTTTAACAGACGGAGCAAAGGGAATGAAGGGCGCTATTGCTAAGGCTGACGAGCTTAACGCAGAGATTGAAAATTCGGTTATACTCGGTCAGTTTGTAAACCCTGCAAACCCTGCTGTTCACAAAGCAACAACTGGCCCTGAAATCTGGAAGGATACAGACGGCAAGGTTGATATTTTTGTTGCAGGCGTCGGCACAGGTGGAACGCTGACAGGCACAGGCGAATATTTGAAATCTCAGAACCCAAATATCAAGGTTGTGGCTGTTGAGCCTGAAACATCACCTGTTCTCTCAAAGGGAACACCCGGACCGCACAAAATTCAGGGAATTGGCGCAGGCTTTGTTCCTAAAACTCTGAATACAGATATTTATGACGAGATTATCACAGTTAAAAACGAGGACGCATTCACAACAGGCAACAAAATTGCAAAGGCTGAGGGTGTTCTTGTCGGAATTTCCTCCGGTGCGGCTGTTTGGGCGGCAACACAGCTTTCAAAGCGTCCGGAGAATAAGGGTAAGGTAATAGTAGCTCTGCTTCCTGATACAGGCGAGAGATACCTTTCGACACCGCTTTTTGGCGAATAAAATAAAAAAAGGTGATTTGCCTGACCGCTGTGCATAGTCTCCATTGTTAAATGGAGGCGGCACAGCCACAGGCTCTTACAGAATACGCTTAGGCGTATTTCTTATACATAATTCAGTTTTTTCTGCTCAGTATATTATAGGTGATAAATTTGTACGATGTAATAATAGTCGGCTCAGGTCCTGCGGGTCTTTCAGCCGCACTTTATGCGAAACGGGCAATGCTCAATACTATTGTTATTGAGGAAATGCCGTTAAGCGGCGGTCAGATAATAAATACAAGCGATGTTGATAACTATATAGGTTTGCCTGGAGTCGGCGGCTTTGAGCTTGCGCAGGCATTCCGACAGCACGTTGACAGCTATAAAGCCGAGTTCAAAACTGCATCCGTGACAAAGCTTGAGGATAACGGCAGCCATAAAACCCTCACACTGAACAGCGGAGAACAGCTTGAAACAAAAACGGTTATTATTGCAACAGGGGCGAAGAACCGCACTCTCGGAGTGTCGGGCGAAGCGGAGCTTACAGGCAGAGGTGTTTCCTACTGCGCAACCTGTGACGGCGGTTTTTACAGAGGAAAAACAGTTGCGGTTGTCGGCGGCGGAGATGTTGCGCTTGAGGACGCAATTTATTTGAGCAGAATCTGTAAAAAGGTCTGTGTTATCCACCGGCGTGACGAGTTCCGAGGAGCGAAAATTCTATCAGACAGCGTAAAGAGCCTTGAAAATATTGAAATATTGTGGAATACAACCGTTGAGAAAATCAGCGGAACAGACAGGCTTGAAAGCGTTGACATTAAAAACAAGCTCAGTGGCGCAGTCAACACACTTCCGCTTGACGGTTTATTTATTGCTGTCGGCACAGTGCCAAACAGCGGCATAATAAACGGAATAGCACAGCTTGACAGCGGAGGATATATTGTAGCTGACGAAACCTGCAAGACGAGTGCAGACGGCATTTTTGCCGCAGGCGATGTCCGTACAAAGCAGGTGCGGCAGGTTATAACAGCGGCGGCAGACGGAGCCTGCGCTGTTGACAGCGTGGAGAAATATTTAATTAACTGCTAACAAAACAGCGGTGATTATGCACACACATAATCACCGCTTTAATAATGCGATTAATTGTATTAACTTAGCCTAACTCAATCATCTTGTCGATACAGCGTCTTGCCTGCGTTATGGTTTCATCATCCATAACCATCTCTTCGCCGCTTATACCCTGAACGCAGTTTAAAACATCTACAAGCGTTGTAAGCCGCATATTTCTGCACATAAGCTTTTGTGAGAGATAGTAAAAACGCTTGTCCGGACATTCATATTGCAAATGCTCGGCAATACTCAGCTCAGTTCCAATGATGAATTCCTTTGCGTCAGACTTCTTTGCAAAGTCCATAATAGCAGAGGTCGAGCCGATGAAGTCTGCTTTTTCGCATACAGACGGCTGACACTCAGGATGAACAAGCAAAAGCGCATTGGGGTGCTTAGCCTTTGCAATTTCAACGTCCCTCTTGTCAACGCTTGCGTGCGTGGGACAGCCGCCGTTTAACAGCTTAATGTTCTTGTTCGGAAGCTGTTTTGCAACGTGGTCGCCAAGGTTGCAGTCGGGAATAAATAATATATTGTCGTTCTCAATCTTGTTTACAATCTTAACAGCAGACGATGACGTAACGCAAACGTCACATATTGTCTTGAGCTCCGCTGTGGTGTTTATGTACGCAACAACAGTGTAGTCAGGGTACTTCTCCTTAACAGCAGAAATCAGTTCCTTGTCCATCTGCTCTGCCATTGGGCAGCCTGCGTCTGGGCTTACAAGATAAACTGTTTTTTCCGGTGATAAAATCTTAACCGTTTCAGCCATAAAGCGAACGCCGCACATTAAAATTGTCTTTTGCGGCGCTTTGCTTGCCATAACACTTAACTGGAACGAGTCGCCTGTGAAGTCGGCAACCTCCAGAATTTCGTGTGCTTGATAGCTGTGGGCAAGAATACAAATGTCCTTTTCCTTTTTAAGCCTGATAATTTCTTCCTGTATGTCCTTAATCATCTAAAATCCCTCCGCTCAAAACCGAGTTGGTTTGTTTACTGGAATATATAATATTATACGTTAAAGCGGAACAGCACAACGTCGCCGTCCTTCATAACGTATTCCTTTCCTTCACTGCGAACAAGTCCTTTTTCCTTGGCAGCCGCCATAGAGCCGCAAGCAATTAAATCGTCATATGCGATAACCTCGGCTCTGATAAAGCCACGCTCAAAGTCTGTGTGGATTTTACCTGCCGCCTGCGGAGCTTTAGTGCCGTTTTTAATAGTCCATGCACGAACCTCCTGCTTGCCTGCGGTTAGGTAAGAGATAAGACCCAAAAGCGAATAGCACTCGGTAATAAGTCTGTCAAGACCTGAGCTTGAAAGACCCATATCGGCAAGGAACATATCCTTTTCTTCCTTGTCCATATCGGCAATTTCCTCTTCCAAGCCGGCACAAATCGGCAGAACACCTGCGTGTTCCTCGGCGGCAATCTCCTTGACCTGAGCAAGATACTTGTTGTCGTCAATGCCGTTTGAGAAATCCTCGTCACTCATATTTGCGGCGTAAATAATCGGCTTGTTTGTGAGCAGTGCAACGCTCGACAAAAGCTCAGATTCCTCCTCACTGCACTCAACGCTTCTTGCTGACTTACCCTCGTTTAGGTTATCAAGCACTCTCTTAAAGAAGTCGAGGTCAGCCTGATATTTCTTGTCAGCCTTTATAAGCTTCTGAGTTTTGTCAATTCTGCGTTCAATCATCTCAACGTCAGACAGTACAAGCTCTAAATTAATCGTTTCAATATCACGCTTTGGGTCAATACTGCCCTCAACGTGAACAATATCGTCGTTTTCAAAACAGCGTACAACGTGAACAATAGCGTCACATTCTCTTATGTTGCTCAAAAACTTGTTTCCAAGACCCTCACCCTTTGAAGCTCCCTTAACAAGTCCCGCTATGTCAACAAATTCAATAGTTGCCGGAGTGTACTTGTCAGGGTCGTACATCTCGGCAAGCTTGTCAAGACGCTTGTCGGGAACGGCAACAACACCAACGTTCGGCTCAATTGTGCAGAACGGGTAGTTTGCAGACTGAGCGCCTGCGTTTGTAATAGCGTTAAAAAGTGTACTCTTGCCAACATTAGGCAAGCCAACAATACCTAATTTCATTTTTTTCGTCCTTTCGATATCTTCTGACTAATAATTATATCAAATTTTTCCAACAATATCAATCACATTATCAAAGAAACAATGTAAAGCACCGCAACAATGACAGGCTGATGAACAACATAAATCAACAGTGAATGTCTTCCCAGAAAAGCAAGCGGTCTTATCCTCAGAGGTCTTAGAAAATTCGGAAAGCCTTTCTTAACGCCAAGCCTGCCTAAAAAACACCCGCATAAAAACAGGAACAGGTGAGGAATAAGAGGAAAGTAGTCGGCTGAAAAGAAGGTTGCAGACGGAAAGCCGAGAAAGGCGAAAAGGTCGCTTGAATAAAGCGCAGATGGCAAAGAGCAGATTTTAAAAGGCTCAAAGCCTAAGTAGCCTCTCGGAACTCCCCAAAGGAGAAGGTAAAGTATAAGGCATATAACTGCGCCTACAAGCGGGGGAATCCGGCTGATTGCTTTTTCAAGCAAGGCATAAATAATCATAGCAAGCGAGAGAAAATGGAGCACGCCGAAATAAATTTCATTTCCCGGTGTAAAAAAAACAGTAACAAGCGTTACAGCACAGGCGACAAGCAAAAGACGCACTCCTCTTTTAAGGTTGTTCCTTGAAAGCGAACAGCACACGCCCGATATTGAGATAAATGTAATCGCAATAAGCGGCTCAAACGGAGTAGTTGCTTTGTAAGCCGAAATGCCCCAATCCATAAAAAAAAGAAAGGCTGCGCTGTAAAAAACATGGTATGCGACCATTGCAATTATTGCAAGTCCTCTAAGCTCGTCGAGCATATTAAGTCGTTTTGTTAAATCCTTATTTGCAAATAAAGCATTAAAATCAAAAATAGCAATACATCTCTTTTCAAATTCCGCAATTTAGTATATAATTAATGTCAGCATAAAAGCCGATAACACCACAAGTATATCACTATATCAGCCATAATTCAATTAATAAAAGGGGATAGTAAAAATGAACGAATACAAAATCGGCGACGCATATAAAACCGAAGCAGTAGTTACTGAAGCTGAGATTGCCTGCACTGTCGGCAGCGGGAGATTGAGAGTATATGCAACACCGGCGGTTGTGGCTTTAATCGAAGCCGCAGCGTCGCAAATGGCGCAGACCTTTGTTGAGGAAGGCATAACAACAGTCGGAACAAGAATTGCTATCGACCACGTAAGCGCAACTCCTGTCAGCGCAAAGGTGTGGGCAGAGGCTGTGCTTAAGGAAATTGACGGCAGGAGGTTTGTCTTTGAGGTCAGTGCCTATGACGAGAAGGGGCTTATCGCAAAGGGCGAGCATGAGCGTTTTTCCGTAAAAAGCGAGAGCTTTCAGAAAAAGGCAGACAGCAAGCTCTGCTGAAACCAAACACAAGGAGAAATCTATGAAGAGCAAATATAAAATAGTTCTGTTTGATTTGGACGGCACCCTGAGCAACTCTGCAAAGGGCGTTCAGCTTGGAATTGAGGCGGCTTTGCAAAAGATGAACAAGCCGGTTCCCGATTTGTCCGATTACAGTCAGTATGTCGGACCGCCGCTATTAACAACCTTTCAAAAGCTTTGCGGTCTTACCAAAGAGGAAGCGGTAGCTGCTGTTGAGCTTTACCGTGATGATTACGAGCAGAGAGGAAAATATGAAAACTATCAGTACGAGGGTATGCGTGAGCTGCTTGAAACGCTCAGAGGTGCAGGCGCAGTTACAGCTGTTGCAACCTCAAAGTATGAGCCGTTTGCAAAATGGGTAATAGAATACATCGGGCTTGGCGGTGCTTTTGACGCAGTTTGCGGCTCAACTCTCGATGGCAAGCGAAAGGAAAAGGCTGATATTGTGCGCTATGCTGCCGATACTCTGAATGTGGAAATATCAAAGCAGACGATCTGCCTTGTAGGCGATACTATGTTTGACGCAGCGGGTGCAGTACAGGCAGGGTGCGATTTTGTCGGCGTAAGCTACGGCTTTGGCACTGCCGAGCAGATTATAAATGCAGGCGGTACAAGGATAGCCGCAAGCGTTTCCGAGCTTTACAATTTACTGTTTGAATGAGCACTGCGCAATTTCATATTCTCTTGCTTTACGGCATATAAATTCTTATAAGCTGTTGGGGGAGAGCGCAATGTTTGTTACAAAGAAAATCACGAAAAAATCTGTTGTTATTGTTATTTTGACGGCAATTGCAATCTGTTTTGCGGCGCTTCGCCTTTGTGTATGCACAGGCTCTGTTCAGACAACAGCCGTTAGTAAAATAGGCGAATACAGCCTTAAGGCGGCTACTAACGAGGAGCGCATAGCGTTTTTATCCCAATTTGGCTGGGAGGTAGAGCCAAAGCCGAGCGAGACTGCGGCGGTAAAAATTCCACAGCGCTTTAACGATACCTACTGCCGATACAATGAAATACAAATTGAGCAGGGGCTTAATCTGCTTGACTACGCAGGCAAGGAGTGCGAGAGGGTAAGCTTTCGCATTACAAACTATCCCGACAAGGAACAGCAGGTGAACGCAAATCTGCTTATTTACAACGGTCTTGTAATCGGCGGCGACATTTCAAGCGTTCAGCTTGACGGTTTTATGCATGGCTTTGCACAGGAGTGAATTATTATGCACAGGCTTGACAAAATAATATCACAGCGCACAGTCTATACTCGCAGCGAGATTAAAAGGCTTATTAAAAGCGGCGCTGTAACGGTTGGCGGCAAGGTGTGCAAATCACCCGATATAAAGCTTGCCGAGGATAGTGAAATAAGGGTGAACGGCGAGAAGATAGGCGAGAAATTTCTATACCTTATGATGAACAAGCCGGAGGGCGTTGTGTGCGCTGTGCGTGACAATACCGACAAAACTGTTATAGATATTCTTCCGCCGGAGTATCACAACAGAGGTTTGTTTCCGGCAGGGCGGCTTGACAAGGACACAACGGGACTGCTGATACTGACGAACGACGGCGAATTTTCGCACAGCATAATGTCGCCGAACAAAAAAGTGGAGAAATACTATATAGCTGAAACGGACAAGCCGCTTAAAGAGGAGCATATAAGGCTTTTTGAGCAGGGGATAGTCTTTCGTGACGGTACAAAATGCAAAAGCGCCTTTGCCGAAAACCTTGAAAGCGGCGAAAATTTCCGAATAGGCGTAAAAATATGCGAGGGGAAATATCATCAAGTCAAAAAAATGCTCGCAGTGTGTAAAATTAATGTGTTAAAATTAACAAGATTTTCCATTGGTTCTTTGTCACTCGACGTAAATTTATACAAAGGTGAGTGCCGAAAATTGACTGATGTTGAAATTGAACAAATTTTTTTAGTCAAGTTCAACTAATTTAAGGGAACATATTTTGTGGTGTATTAGAAATATATAAAAAACAACCCCAAGATTTAGTGAAAAAAATAGTAGCAACTTTTCAAGAAATCTGTTATATTATTATACGTAATAAAAATTACCTTGTCCTGCTTGTTTGGGCTTGGTAACAGGAGGTATTATTAGTTATGGCAAATGTATCACTTAGACACATCTACAAAATCTATGACGGAGGAGTTACAGCAGTTTCTGATTTCAATCTCGAAATTGAGGATAAAGAGTTTATTATCCTTGTTGGTCCTTCAGGCTGTGGTAAGTCAACCACACTTCGTATGATCGCAGGTCTTGAGGACATCAGTAAGGGAGAGTTATATATTGGCGACAAGCTTGCAAACGATGTTGCCCCGAAGGACAGAGATATAGCAATGGTATTCCAGAACTATGCTCTTTATCCGCATATGACAGTTTATGATAATATGGCTTTCGGCCTTAAGCTTCGCAAAACTCCAAAGGATGAAATGCGTCGCCGTGTTGAAGAGGCTGCAAGAATCCTTGACATTGCTCATCTTCTCGACAGAAAGCCGAAGGCTCTTTCAGGCGGTCAGCGTCAGCGTGTTGCTCTTGGCCGTGCTATCGTTCGTGACCCGAAGGTATTCCTTCTTGACGAGCCTCTTTCAAACCTCGACGCTAAGCTTCGTGCTCAGATGAGAACAGAGATTTCTAAGCTTCACCAAAGACTCGGCACAACATTCATCTACGTTACCCATGACCAGACAGAGGCTATGACAATGGGTACAAGAATTGTTGTTATGAAGGACGGTATTGTTCAGCAGGTTGACACACCGCAGAACCTTTATGATCATCCGTGCAACGAGTTCGTTGCAGGCTTCATCGGCTCACCGCAGATGAACTTCATCAACGCAACACTCGGCAAGCAGGGCTCAGATTACACACTGTCATTTGATAAGAATGTAATCAAGGTTCCGTCAAACGGAATGAATATCGACAGCTATGTTGGCAAAGAGGTTGTATTTGGTATTCGTCCTGAAAACGTTTATGATGACCCTGAGTATATTGCATCACACCAGAACGGCGTAGTTGACGCTAACGTTGACGTTACAGAGCTTATGGGTGCTGAGATTTATCTCTACCTCAGCATTGCAGGTATTCCTATCACAGCTCGTGTTGAGCCAACATCAAAGGCAAAGCCGGGCGACAAGGTTAAGGTTGCTTTGGATGTTAACAAGATTCATATCTTTGATAAAGAAACAGAGCAGACAATCTCTAACAGATAATTTCAATAAAAATCAAAAAGTCCCTGTCGATTATCGGCAGGGCTTTTTTTGCGTTTGCATATTGCACAAAGATAATAAAACTAATAAAAACTTATCGCTACAACAACTTTTTTGCATTTTTTAAGGATTTTTAGATAAATAAAAAATTTTTATTTATTAAACGCTTGCATTTTGGTTAAAATTTGTGTAAAATGTATATTGTAAGTAGATTAGTGTATCTGCACAAGATATGCACAAAATTTTTTAAGTGAATTTATTATTTCATTTCAGAATTGAGGGGTCACAAAATGTCGAACAGATTATTTCAAGGCGTTATACATCAAATGGGAGATGCCATTGACAGAACTATCGGCGTTGTCGATGAAACATCAGTTGTAATTGCCTGCAGTGAGCTTGGCAGAGTTGGCGAGGTTATCGACAGCATCAATCCCGATACGCTCTCTTCGGTTGCGCCATTTGTAATTAACGGACAAACCTTTAAATCTTTCGGTAACAATGTTTCCAGACCGGAGTACGCAGTGTTTGTAGCCGGTAACGATGAATTCGCTCAGAAATATGCTCAGGTTCTTGCTGTTTCGCTCAGCAGTATCAAGCAGTATTATGACGAGAGATATGACAGAGGAAACTTCATAAAAAATGTTATTCTGGACAATATCCTGCCCGGTGATATTTATCTTAAGGCAAGAGAGCTTCATTTTAATAACGATGTCACAAGAGTTTGTATGCTCATTAAAATAACAACAAAGACTGATATTTCGGTTTATGACGTAATTCAGAACCTTTTCCCGGACAAGACAAAGGATTTTGTTATAAATATTAACGAAACAGACATTGCTCTTGTTAAGGAGATTCGTGCAGGCATTGATTCAAAGGATCTTGAAAAGCTTGCTGGCTCTATTGTCGACACTCTTTCAAGCGAGTTCTATACACACTGCGTTGTAGGTATCGGCACAACCGTAACAGGCATCAAGGACCTTGCTCATTCGTTTAAGGAAGCTCAGGTTGCCCTTGAGGTTGGCAAGGTGTTTGATACAGAAAAGACTATTGTATGCTACGATAATCTTGGTATCGCAAGACTTATCTACCAGCTTCCGACTACACTGTGCGAAGCATTCTTGAGAGAGGTGTTCAAGAAAGGTTCAATTGAAGCTCTTGATCAGGAAACGCTCTTCACAATTCAGCGCTTCTTTGAGTATAATCTCAATGTGTCCGAAACATCAAGAAAGCTGTTTGTACACAGAAACACCCTTGTTTACAGACTTGAAAAAATCAAAAAGCTCACAGGTCTTGATTTGCGTGAGTTTGAGGATGCTATCGTATTCAAGGTAGCTTTGATGGTTAAGAAGTACCTCACAGCTAACCCTGTTAAGTTCTGATAAATACGGAAATTCTTACTTTATACTTTTTATATTTTTTTCATTTTTCACTTCCTTGTATTGCTCCAGCAGCAATAGCAAAAAACAGGTGGGCTTATGCTCACCTGTTTTTTTGCCTTAAATGTTAAATTCAACACCGTATTCTCTTATCCAGAAATCAAGCTCAATAATATAAGCAAGAATCTGCGGCGCTCTCATAAGTTGACCGTACCACGGTGAGCTTATCTCGTTGGGGTGCTCTATTATCTCCTTGACCCCGTTAATATCAACAAGCTGTGAAATAATGCTGTCCTTTCTCGACAAAACGTCAAGCACACCTCGGCTGACAAGCTCCATATAAATCGGGTTGTGCGTTTTCGGGTAAGGACTTTTTTTGCGCCAAACTATTTCGTCCGGCATCAAGCCGTCAAACGCAGTTCGCAAAATACCCTTCTCACGTCCGTCAAGAGCCTTAAGCTCCCACGGCATATTGTATGCGTACTCAACAATTCTGTAATCGCAAAACGGTACTCTGACCTCAAGGCCGCTGTACATCGACGCTCTGTCCTTACGCTCAAGCAGACACTGCATAAACCAATAATAGTTGAGCATAAACATCTCACGCATTCTTGAATCAAGCCTTGAATCACTCTTAAGCTTGTCGGTATGGTTTACGGTGTCAAGGTAGCGTTGTGCGGCGTATTCCTCACCGCCTGCGAGTAGTCCCTTCTTGAGTATACTCCGCCTTATGCGGCTGTCACTGCTCCATGGAAAGCACTCCTTAAAGAGAATCTTCTCATTGTGGTACCAAGGGTAGCCGCCGAAAAGCTCATCGGCACACTCGCCGGACAGCGCAACGGTGAAATCTTTTTTTACCTCACGGCAGAACAACAAAAGAGAGGAATCAACATCAGCCATAGGCATTAAATCCCTTGATTTAACCGAGTCGAACAGCGCATAGTACAAATCTTTGTTGGACAGCACAACATTGTGGTGTATGCTGTCAATGTAGTCGCTCATCACTCCAATATAGTCCGAGTCCTTGTTCGGCTGAAAAAGACTTTTTGTGAAATACTTATCGTTGTCGCTGTAATCCACCGAGTAGGTGTCAAGCCTGCCCTTGCCGTTTTTTTTGTAATTTTCAGAAGCGGTGCGGCAGATTATGCTGGAATCAAGTCCGCCCGATAGAAAACAGCACAGCGGTACATCGGACACAAGCTGACGGTTTATCGAATCGCTTAAAAGTTCTCGGCACTTCTCAATAGTTTGCTCTCGGCTGTCGGTGTGAATCTGAGCCTTAAGTGTGAAATACCGCCTACGCTTAAGAATGTTGTATTTATAGCTCATACATTCGCCCGGCAAAAGTTCCTTGACGTTTCTGAAAATTCCAAATCCGGGCGTTCTCGCAGGACCTAAAAAGAATATGTCGTAAAGTCCTTCCTCATCAACCACAGGCTTTACCATCGGATTTTTGAGCAGAGCCTTAATTTCAGATGCAAAGATAAGACCGTTTGTGTACTCGAAAAAGAAAAATGGTTTTACGCCAACTCTGTCCCTTGCAGCAAAGAGCATTTTCTTTTTCTCGTCCCAAATTGCGAAGGCAAAAATGCCGTTAAGCTTTAAAACGCAGTCCTCGCCGAAATAAATGTAGCAGTATAGCAGCACCTCAGTGTCGCAGTTAGTTTCAAATCGGCAGCCAAGAGCTTCAAGCTCGGCTTTAAGCTCCTGTGTGTTATACAACTCGCCGTTGTATGCTATTGTGTAGTTGTATCCGCCAAAGCGGCGGGTCATAGGCTGCTGTCCGTTTTTTGGGTCAATTACCGCAAGACGGCGGTGCATAAGGCAAACGTCACGTCCAGATGAAATAAACACGCCGCTGTCATCAGGACCCCTTGAAGAAAGCGAACTGCTCATGTTCTCTATTATGGTGCTTCTTTCACTCAAATCCTCATATTTGTCAAGCCAACCGGCTATTCCGCACATAAAATCACCCCATAATTATTTTGCTTTGCTTCTTTTGATATTATATGTGATTTTTGATATGGTGTTATTTTTCTTTTTACTCCTTATCGAAATTACAAACACAACACAGCATATTATCAGTGCTGTGCTGCCAGCAAAGGTGCTTGATGAGAAAGCTATCTCTGACGGCGCTGAAAGCGATATAGCAGGCTTTGCTTCAATCGGGAAAAAAAGCGTGATTGCAAAGGTATATACAGCACAAAGCACGCCGCTTAAAAGCCTGTGAAGCATAAAATCGAGCTTTGAAAAATCAAGCTCAGTCAGCAGCGAGAAAATCTGGAAATGAACCGATAATCCGCCGAAGCCTATTGCAAAGGCGATAAACTCAAGCGGCGTTCCGTTTTTCGCTGACTCTCGGCAGGCTGAGGTTACCTCTGTCAGTGCAAACAGCAGGCTGTCTGCTATCGGCTTTGGAATAAACAATAAGTTCAGCAGACGGGTAATAAGCCCGATAAATCCGGTGTCCAATAAAACTCCCATCAATGCTGAGAATAAAACTACAACGGCGCACAGCTTTATAATGCTGTCGCTTGATTTAAAGCAGGATTGAATAAGCGCATCGGAAAAGCATATTTTGCTTTTTTTAGTATAAGAATTTTTCACAATCCTTTCTTTAGAAAGAAGTCCTCCCAAAACCGCTATTGTAAGCTGAGAAAGCACCTGCGAAATATATAGAATCACCCCTGTGTTTACACTCTTAAGCATATTTTGCCCTACTGCAAAAATAACAAACGCAGGACCTGCGCCAACAGTAAAGCGCAGCATTCTGCAAGCTTGCTTTTGCGTTAAGCTGCCCTTTGAATATAGCCTTGCACAGCAAGCCGAACCAACAGGAAAGCCGCCGACCATACTCATTATTACAGCGCCGCCTGCAACAGGCGGCAGCTTAAGCACCTTGGTGCAAAGCGGCGAAAAAACGAAGGCAAGCTTGTCGAATACGCCGTATTCGCTTAAAAATTCCGAGAGTACCATAAACGGAAAGAGTGACGGAATAAGAGTTTGTGCGCAGCAGTACAGTCCAATTAATGCCTGCTCAGTCATAAGTATCACCACCCGGGCATATTTTTAAGCACGGCAGTTGATTATATGAAAAACGCCGCAGTAATTATGCAGGGTGTGAGATTATGGCTGAAAAACAGGGCGGTGGCTTTATAAAAAACAGTCTTTTGTCAGGGGCGGAAAAACTTAAGCTATCCTCTGTCTACGTTGAAATGCACGGAAATACTGAGGTAATTGTCGAGGGCTGTAAGGGGATTTTGGAGTATGACAGAACTATTATACGTGTAAGCGTAGGGCGTGCCGCTATATCGGTAAAGGGCAGAGGTCTAAGCATAAAATGTTTGTCGCCCGGCAGCGTTGTAATATCAGGTGCGATAAAAGCGATAGAATATGAGGGTTAAGCAAAATTGTCAGCTTAAAGATATTGGATTGAAATTATTATAATTATTAATAAAATTGGCGACATTAAAAGGTCAGGTGAAGTATGGTTATTCTAAGTATAACACGGTTTATAAGAGGTTACGTTGAATTCAGGGCAACCGGAAGCTTTCCCGAACGCCTTATTAACCTCACCATACGGCGAGGCATCAACGTGTATGATACAAAGGGTTGCGACGGGGTACTGACGGGCAGAGTGCCCAAGTCACATTTTGCAAGCCTTCAAAAGCTCGGAGCACGATGCGGAGTTGACATTGAAGCGGTAAAATGCGGCGGTGTACCGTTTGTTTTCAAAAATAATATTAACCGCTGGGGACTTATTCCGGGTGCAGCAGTATTTCTGATTATATGCTCGGTTTTGTCCTCGTTCGTTTGGGTGGTAGATGTCAGCCCGACGCCGAAGGTCAGCGAGTATAAAATTCGTCAAGAGCTTGAAAAGCAGGGCCTTTACAGCGGCGCATGGAAGGGCAGTTTGTCGCCGGACAGCATTGAGAGAAACACTATGATTAATTTAGGCTCGTTTGGATGGATGTCGGTAAATGTTACGGGAGCTTATGCAAGAGTGGGCATAAGCGAAAAGTATTTGCCCGGCGATACACAGGGAGAGGAGCAAAAGCCGTGCAATATCAAGGCAAAGAAGGATGGGCAGATTGTAAAAATGGACGTAAAAAGCGGCAGCAGTGTTGCAAAGCTTGGGGACGCCGTAACAAAGGGTGACCTATTGGTCAGCGGAGTAGTCAGCACAGAAAACGGCGGAGATTTTCTTAAACCCTCAATAGCCAACGTGTATGCGCAAACAACGCTTACAAAAACTGTGTCGCAGCCGCTTAAATACACCCAAAGCCTACCAAGCGGAAAAGAGGTAAGCCGCAGTCTGCTGGAGCTTGTCGGCTTAAAAATTCCGTTGGGGCTTGGTTATATTCCGTCCGGCGAATATGTACGCCACAGCGAGCATTTAAACTTTTATGCCTTTGACAATCAAATGCCTGTCGGAATTTACAGTGAAAACTGCACCGAATATGCAATGCAGGAAATCAGTTTAAGCGAGAGTGAAGCCGACAAGGTGTGTATGGCACAGCTTGCGCTGTATGAAGCCTTTGAGCTTTTTGATGTGAAAATAGAGGACAGGAAGCTTACGCACAAGGTAAAAGATAACGCCTATATCCTGACGGCAGAATACACCTGCATTGAGGACATAGGCGAGGTAAGCTATATTGGTATTGACGAGGAGGATTAAACGCCGGTTAAGTCAAAAGCAGGGATAAACTCAGCTCCGGAGGATTCAAGCTCCTGCGCATAGCCGTCAAGTTCTGAATCAAACAGCTCATCAAGCACCTTCTGATATTCTCTTTTTGTAATTTTTCTGTTAAGCCTTTTGTGCTCCGGCGCCTTACCGCAAGGAGTATACTGCGCCATAAGGCTTACAAAGGCTCTGTTTCCGAAGTGCTCCTTGATAAGTTTTAGCGTATTGATTGAGTTTTTCGTGCCGAACGGCAAAACGAGATGTCGGATTATTGTGCCTTGCAGTATCATACCGTTATCGTCAAAGCGCAAATCTCCCGTCTGCGCAAGCATCTCATCAATTGCTTTTATTGCCGTTTCACAATAATTTTTTGCGCCTGAATATTCAAGAGCCATTTTGTCATCGGAATATTTAAAATCGGGCAGATAAACGTCAACAAGACCGCTTAAAAGGCGCAGACTCTCTGCCTTTTCGTAGCCGCCGCAGTTGAAAATAACGGGAATTTTCGGCTTGTAAAGTAAAAGACTCTCACGAATTCGGGGGATATAATGCGTGCCGTTTACAAGGTTGATGTTGTGCACTCCCATAGCCTCAAGCTCTTTGAACTTCTCGGCAAGCTGAGCACTTGTTATTTCCTTGCCAAAGCCGCCGTGTGAAATCTCGTAATTCTGGCAGAATATGCATTTCATAGCGCAGTGACTGAAAAATACAGCGCCGCTGCCTTTTTCTCCACTTATGCACGGCTCTTCACCGTAATGCGGAGCAATTCTTGCAACCTTCATCACAGTGCTTGCACCACAAAAGCCGCCGCCAATATTATTGTCACGGTAGCCGCCACATTCTCTCGGACACAAATTGCAGCTTTCAATTATCAAATAAAACACCTCAAACC
Source organism: Ruminococcus sp. zg-924 (assembly GCF_024433635.1). GTDB lineage: Bacteria > Bacillota > Clostridia > Oscillospirales > Acutalibacteraceae > UBA7067. The sequence continues at coordinate 139,313 of NZ_WNJZ01000003.1, forward strand.
ACAATATAATATAAGTAAAATATAATACAAATGGACGCAATTTTCAAGTTTCTGTTTGCGGCAAGTGATTTGTTCGTTCAAACGGTTTGTCTTAACCACTCTTCAAGCAAGAGAGCTTGACTTACTATTGAAAACTATGTAAAACCATTGTATAATTTATGTCAGATACACTAAATACATCTACCGAATGACGGTGATTATATGAAGAATCCTTTTATCAAAATATCACAGTGCGGCGCTCAATTCACAGACGCCTCCTGCTCAATAAACCGTGTTCAGATAGCAAAGCTACCTGTTTACGGCGTTGAGGACAAAATTGAGGGTAAAGCTGTGTCCGAGATTTTCAGCGTAGACGTGATTACCGAGGATATAAAGAAAAACGCCGACGCCCTTGAAATTGAGCTTGACAAATTTTCGGAGCGAGGTCTTATATTTGAGTTCGTAAAAAAAATCAGCGATGGCAGTGAAGCTGCAATAAGCCTTATGAGAAAATACGGCAGACGGCTCGGTATGATTTTTCTGACCCTCAAAACAGGCTTGCCCGAAAACCAAAATGCCAGAAGCGATTGGAATCAAGGGTGCTGGGAATATTGGAAAAGCGTAAAAAGAGTTATCCTTGTCGGCGGACTTACAAGCGGCGTTATGGGCACGATTATGAAGGCGGAGGCTCTGTCGGTGTTTGAACAAGCAGGCGTTGAGCCTTATGAATTTATTCTGTTCGACAATGCAAGCTTTGTCGGCATTATGGGCGCAGCGGCACAGATTAAGGAGAAGGATGGAACCTTTATTGTCTTTGACTTCGGTCAGACAAACCTGAAGCGGAGCATTGTTAAAAAACGCAGCGGCGAGATAGTAGAGGTTAAAATGCTTGACAGCCTGCCGTCAAAGTATATGCAGAAGATGAAAGCTGACGACTCAATCGCTCAGGAGGAGGCGCAAAAGCTTGATTTGTATCTAAGACGATGTATAGCCGATACAATAGGCTACGTAAGCCACAGCGATGAAATCAGCGGCGAGATTATTATCAGCATAGCAAACTACGTATGTGACGGCAGCTTAAACGCAGAGCGAGGCGGATATGCCAAGCTGAAAAGCATATGCGACAATTACGGCGAATACCTTGAAAACGAGCTTTCGGGTCAGCTTCGTAAAAGGGTGAGTGTAAGGCTTATTCATGATTCAACAGCGGCAGCACTTTATTTCTGCGACTATAATGACTCGGTTTGCATTACCATAGGTACGGCTTTTGGTATAGGTTTTCCCGAAATTCAGCCATAAACAGTGTTTAATCGCAAAAATACCTTGAAAAACATATTCGGCAGTAGTAAAATATAAGAGCAAAATTTTATCAGATTGGGGACTTAAAAAATGAAAGTAATGGTAGAAACCTCTGCAAGACATCTTCACGTAACTCAGGACACTCTCGAAACTCTTTTCGGCGAGGGTGCAACGCTTACAAACAAAAAGGACCTTTCACAGCCGGGTCAGTTTGCCTGTGTTGAAAAGGTAACGGTTGTAGGCCCTAAGGGTGAGCTTACAATGTCTATCCTCGGTCCTGTAAGAAGCGCAGATCAGGTTGAGGTAGCTTTAACAGACGCAAGAAAGCTCGGCATTGCCGCTCCTATAAGAGAGTCCGGCGACGTTGCGGGCACACCTGGCTGCAAGCTTGTAGGCCCTAAGGGTGAAAAGGAAATTGAATGCGGCGTTATTGCAGCAAAAAGGCACATTCACTTCACACCGGAAAACGCTAAGGAGTTCGGCGTTGAGGACAAGCAGATTGTAAGCGTTAAGGTTGGCACACCTGGCGGACGCAGCCTTGTTTTTGATGATGTTGTTGTAAGAGTAAGCGAGAAGTTTGCTCCTGCTATGCACATTGATACTGATGAATCAAATGCGGCAGGACTAAGCGGCACTGTTGACGGTGAGGTTATTATCTGATTTAACGTCGGGGCATTTACTCAATTAGTATTATTTTTGGACTGCAGCAAATTGACTTAGTCGGGGTTTTTCTCGGCTTTTGCGGCAGTCCATTTTGCTTTACAGGAGAAACGGAGGTGCAAAAAGCTATGCTTAGCTGTATTGCTGTAGGACTCGGCGGTTTTGTCGGAGCTGTGGCGAGGTATCTATTGGGGCTTATTCCGCTCGGACATTCGTCAGCCTTTCCTTTTGTTACATTGCTGATAAACCTTATCGGTTCGTTCGCTATCGGGGTGATTTCTCAGCTTGCATTTGAAAGAGGCAGCGGTAACACCTTTCTTGTGCTGTTTTTAAAGGTAGGCGTTTGCGGCGGGTTTACAACCTTTTCTACCTTTGCGCTTGAAAGCGGAAACCTGATTGAAAACGGCAGGGGAGCTTTGGCGGCGGTTTATATATTCTTAAGCGTTGCCCTGTGCATAGCAGGAGTTCTTTTAGGCAAAATGGTGGCTAAAAGACTTGCGGTTTAGTATAAAAAAAGCTTAAAAATTTATGTTGAAAAAAGTTCGGTTTTTAGGTATAATTATAATACTATGTCTTAAGGCGACGCCGTTGCCTTGATCGGCGGATTTCAATAAAACAGGAGTGTTGGAAATGGCAAAGAATGAAAATAAGCTCGTTAAAGAGATAACCTCAATGGACGAGGACTTTGCAAAATGGTACACCGATATTGTAAAGAAAGCGGAGCTTATTGAATACACCAGCGTAAAGGGTTGTATGGTAATAAGACCCTACGGCTATGCAATATGGGAGAATATCCAGAGCATACTTGACAGAATGTTTAAGGAAACAGGTCACGAAAACGTATGTATGCCGATGTTCATTCCCGAAAGCTTGCTTCAGAAAGAGAAGGATCACGTTGAAGGCTTTGCGCCTGAGGTTGCGTGGGTAACACACGGCGGCAATGAAAAGCTTGAGGACAGACTTTGTGTCCGTCCAACATCAGAAACACTTTTCTGCGAGCATTACGCAAACATTGTTCACAGCTGGCGTGATTTGCCAAAGCTTTACAACCAGTGGGTAAGCGTAGTCCGTTGGGAAAAGACAACCCGTCCGTTCCTTAGAAGCCGTGAATTCCTGTGGCAGGAGGGTCATACAATTCACGCAACAGCCGAAGAGGCTATTGAGGAAACTGAGCGTATGCTGAATGTGTATGCAAGATTCTGTGAAGAGAGCCTTGCAATGCCTGTTGTAAAGGGAAGAAAAACAGACAGCGACAAGTTTGCAGGAGCTGAAGCTACATATGCAATAGAGGCTCTTATGCACGACGGAAAGGCTTTGCAGGCAGGTACATCGCATTATTTCGGCGACGGCTTTGCAAAGGCTTTTGACATAACCTATACAAACAAGGAAAACAAGCTTGTAAACCCGTTCCAGACATCATGGGGCGTAACAACAAGGCTTATCGGCGCTATCATTATGACTCACGGCGACAACAACGGTCTTGTGCTTCCTCCGGCTGTTGCACCGATTCAGGCTGTAATAGTACCTATCGCTCAGCATAAGTCGGGTGTACTTGACAAAGCCAAAGAGCTTGAAGCACGTCTTTCAAAGACAGTAAGAGTTAAAACAGACGACAGCGACAACAGCCCCGGCTGGAAGTTCTCAGAGTACGAGATGAAGGGTGTTCCCGTAAGAATAGAGATAGGACCACGTGATATTGAAAACAACCAGTGTGTTCTTGTTACAAGGCACAACAACGAAAAAACTATTGTAAGCCTTGATAATCTTGAGCAGCAGGTAAATGATAAGCTCAAGGAGGTTCATGACGGACTTTACAAAAAGGCTCTTGAAAACAGAGAGAATAAGACCTATTCATGCACAACCCTTGATGAAATTACAAAGGCTCTTGAAGAAAACGGCGACGGATTTATTAAGGCTATGTGGTGCGGTGATGAGGAGTGCGAGGATAAGGTTAAGGAGTTTACAGGAGTCGGCTCACGCTGCATACCGTTTGAGCAGGAGCATTTAAGCGACAAGTGTGTGTGCTGCGGCAAGCCGGCAAAGCATATGGTATATTGGGGCAAGGCTTATTAATTTGCCAAAACGGTTTATCAAAATTTATTTAAGAAAGAAGGGCTTGAAATGCCTATAAAAATACCCAGCGAGCTTCCGGCATTTTCCCTTTTGGAGTCGGAGAATGTCTTTGTAATGCCGGAGGAAAGGGCAATAATGCAGGACATAAGACCGCTTAAAATTTTGATTTTAAATCTTATGCCCACAAAAATAGATACGGAAAATCAGCTTTTGCGGCTTTTGGGCAACAGTCCGCTTCAGGTTGATATTGAGCTTTTACAGACGGCAACCCATAAATCAAAAAACACGTCGCAAAGCCACCTTGAGAATTTCTACAAGACATTTAACCAGATACGTGACAACAACTATGACGGTATGATAATAACAGGTGCGCCTGTTGAAATGCTCCCGTTTGAAGATGTAGATTACTGGGAAGAGCTTTGTGAAATAATGAAGTGGAGCAAGAAGAACGTCTACTCGACCTTTCATATCTGTTGGGGAGCGCAGGCAGGGCTTTACTACCATTTTGGAATTGATAAGCACGAGCTTGGCGGCAAGATAAGCGGAATTTATACCCATTCGGTGCTTAACCCAAAGCATCCGCTGATGCGTGGCTTTGACGATTACTTCACAATGCCTCATTCACGCTACACAGGAGTTTACCGTGAGGATATAGAAAAGCATAAGGAGCTTGAAATTCTTGCAACCTCACGCTGTGCAGGAGTTTCAATTGTCTGCAACAAAAACGGAAGACAGTTTTTTGTTATGGGTCACTCAGAGTATGACCGAAACACGCTTGCAGGCGAGTATTTCCGTGACGTAAACAAGGGAATAAACCCGCCGATTCCCTTTAACTATTTCCCAAACAACGACCCATCCGAGCGACCTGTGATGACATGGAAGAGCAACGCAAACCTGCTTTTCACAAATTGGCTGAACTACTATGTATATCAGCAGACCCCGTATCACCTTGAGGATTTAAAAGCAATGCTGTTTGAATAAACAAAACCCGAACGAACAGCGCATTTGCTTTTGACAACATAGTGATAAAGCCTAAATAAAACAAAAACAGCCTGACGCAAACAAAAATACGTCAGGCTGAAATTATTAAGAATTATTTGCTCAAAAATCTGTTCATAAGGGTATAACCCTCTTCAACGTAAACTCCCGTTGCCTTTGCACTTTCCTCATCAAGAACGGAAACGCCGCTTGCCTTTTCATCATTGCTGCGGTAGATAAGATAGGGGACAGGGTCGCCGCAGTGGGTGCGGATTGAAAGCGGAGTCGGGTGGTCAGGAAGAACCATAACCGCAAAGTCGCCCATCTTCTCAAGCTGTGAAACAAGCGGAGTCAGTATTTTTTCATCAATAAGCTCAATAGCTCTTATCTTGTTTTCCTGCTCGCCTCTGTGACCACATTCGTCCGGAGCCTCAATGTGTATGTATGCAAAATCGCAATCGTTTTTCAAGCACTCTAAAGCAGCTTCAAGCTTGCCGGTGAAGTTTGTGTCGATATATCCGGTTGCACCTTCAACCTCAGGAGTTTTCATTCCTGCGCAAATGCCGATGCCCTTAAGTAGGTCAACCGCAGAAATAACAGCGCCCTTTAAGCCGAACTTCTGTTCAAAGCTGTCCAAAATCGGCTTCTGACCCTCGCCCCAAAGCCATATTGAGTTTGCGGGTCTGCGTCCGTTTGCAATTCTCTTTTTGTTTACAGGATGATCCTTTAAAAGCTCATAGCTCTTTTTCATCAGTGAATAAAGCTTGTCTGTGTATTCACCTTTTGGAATATAATCGGTTATTTTTCTGCCTGTAATATCGTGCGGAGGTGTAAGCTCACCCGGCTTTGGCTCGCCGTTGTTCCAAACAAGGCAGTGGCGGTAGCTTACGCCTGAATAGAATTTAAACTCGTCATCGCCGAGCTTTTCCTCAATAAATTGAATTATTTCACGCGCTTCCTCGGAGGAAATATCATCAGCGCAGTAATCAACCATTGTTTTGTCCTCGTAATTGTCCTCATCACTGAGAGTTACAAGGTTACAGCGCAGTGTAACATCGCCGTCCTTAAGGTCAATGCCAATGCTTGCCGCCTCAAGCGGAGAACGGCCTGTGTAGTATTTACGTGAATCGTAACCCATAACAGATAGGTTTGCAACGTCACTGCCCGGCTTCATACCGTCGGCAACAGTCTTTACAAGACCAACCTCAGCCTTTGCGGCGAGTGAATTCATAGTCGGCTTTTTTGCAACAGACATAGGAGTTTTGCCAGACAAAGCGTCAACGGGATAATCCGCCATACCGTCGCAAAGTACAACAGCATATTTCAAAATAATCACCTTTTCATTTTTATTTCCCTACCATTATAATCCCAAGTTATAATTTTATCAAGATACTGTGGTAAAAAATACCCCCATATTAGTTAAAATGAAGATTAAAAATACGAATTCAAAGCCTGATGAAAGCGCTGATATTGTGTTGTTGATGGGACCCTTGTATCACTTGCAAAAAGAAGCTGACCGAATGAAGATGCTTAGCTAATTTTGAATTTGAGATAAGATTGTGTTAAAACGAGAAATAAATGTAAAAAATGTAGGTTTGTCAATGATGTGTTACAAAATTAGAAAACTTCGCCATTAGAAATAAAAGCGTTAATATAATCAGTAGGAGATTTCCAATTAAGAGGACGCATAGGAAATTTGTTGTATTTTCTATTGTGAACAGCTAATTGCTTTTTAAAGTCATCAAATGAGTAAAAGGTGTGTGTAGCATAAAAGTATTCATTGTCTTTGCGATGAGACCTTTCCACTTTTCCGTTGTGTCTTGGTGTATATGGACGAAT
>NZ_WNJZ01000004.1 GCF_024433635.1 Ruminococcus sp. zg-924
GCTTCTTGTGTTAATATATTCATGAGAAGTACTTCTTTCTTGGTTAATGTTTTGTAGCTAATCCATTATACCATATTTTGAAGTTACTTCTCTTTTTATTGGTTCATATCATTTTAACACATACATTTCGACAATTTAACAGATAAATTGTGCATAGCCGTTCTTAAGGCGCATTACGCAAAATATTAACAGAAGATTAATTTTATTCCTGCCCCATCAAACAGTTGACTTTTGGCAAAATATTGGTTATGATATATACATAATAAAACTCTGATACGGAGGTTAAAAGTTATGAAAAAAAGCAAGCTTATAACATTAATTGCAGTTGCAAGCTCCATTTTGGCTATTGCCGCTGCTGCTTTCGCTTTCTTTGTAATAAGAGAAAAGAAAAAGAGAGACGACGAGGAGCTTGAAAAATATCTTGAAGGCTCAATTCAGTAAGCCGCCGGTATTATTTCAGTAAATTATCAATGTATGCCGTTCATACGCTATGCGTGTGGGCGGTTGTTTTTTAGAATAAATACAGCAAAATATTGAAATAATCTGTAAGATAATGTACTATTAATTAGTAAGACTATTAAGGATGTGATTATTTGGATAATAACGAAATTGAAAAGCTTATTTCAAGCGTATTAGGCGATAATACAGCACCGCCTGACGATGAAATTTCTACGGCAGAAAGCGATATGTCAGAGGTCGAATTCGGTGAAACGTCGGTCGAAAGCGAATTTGACGCCACTGAGGCAACCGATTACAAAACAGAGCCTACCTACGCTGATGGGCCTGACGAAAGCGAGTTTACACTAAGCACCGCTGCGGAAATGGCAAAACAATTTTTCAGCTTAATTCCTATTGATTATATATTCGCAGCATTGTGCGCAGGCTTCTGCATCGGCAGCTTTATGATGCTCATCACAACCGATGGCAACTACAAGGAGCTTTCATTTGTATCAGGTATAAATCTCTCCGTTGTGCTCGGTGCAACCGTCACGGTTTTTGTGCTGCTTGTTTTAATGTCCGCAATTTTAAAAAGCAAACGTGTAATTCCGTGTGTATTGCTTTGTTCAGCAGTGCTGTTTGGCAGTACGCTTGCCTATAAGGGTTGTAGCATTGGGAGCGAAAATGAAGCTAACATTTATATGAACATAGCCGTTGCCTTTGTAATGTTTTTCATAACAGCATGGCTTTGCAAGGATGACAAGCTTAATATCACAAGCATACGGCTGCCCAAATTTGCTGTTTGGACAACGGCAGGTGTCGGAATTGCAGTGTTCACCGTAATTGTATCCACTGCTTGTATCTCAAGATACAGCGCATATATGTCACACAACTTTGATTTAGGCGTCTTTGCGCAAATGTTTGAAAATATGCGCACCACAGGACTTGCCGACACTACGGTTGAGAGAAATGTCCTTATGTCGCACTTTGGTGTGCATTTCAGCCCGTTTTACTATCTGCTCCTGCCGTTTTATATGCTCTGCCCAAGGCCGGAAACGCTTCTTGTGATTCAAGCGGCATTTGTGGCTTTAGGCGTAATTCCCGTTGTTCTTATCTGCAAGCACTTTAAGCTTTCACGCAGTATAACCGTTGTGATAAGCCTGATGTATTTCTTCTTCCCGTCGCTTGCAAACGGATGTCTTTACGATTTCCACGAAAACAAATTCCTCACTGTGCTTATTCTTTGGGCACTGTATTTTATAATAAAGGAAAACCTTATCGGCTCTGCTGTTTTCTGTCTGCTTACCTTAACAGTCAAGGAGGATGCGCCAATATACATAATGGCGATTGCCCTTTTCCTTATATTAACACGCAAAAAGTACATATTCGGCGCTTGTATGCTGGTTGGCGCAATTATCTATTTTATGATTGCAAGCTCAATTGTTGCGGCGCTCGGCAGTGGAATAATGGATGACAGACTCGCAAACTATATGGCTGAGGGCGAGAGTGGGCTAGGCTCAGTTGTTAAAACCTGCCTTTCAAACTTTGGCTATTTCCTTTCGCAGGTATTCACTCAGGAAAAAATCATCTTTATGGTATGGATGCTCCTGCCGGTTGCCTTTGCCCCGTTTTTGAGTGAAAAGAAGTCTATGCTTGTGCTGTTTATTCCAATGCTGGTGGTTGACCTTATGCCATCCTGGCCGTATCAGTATGACATTGGCTTCCAATACACCTACGGTGCGGCAGCTCTGATAATATTTATGACGATTATAGTTATCGCAAACGCAAAGCGCAGCATACAAAACAAAATACTAATCTTCAGCCTGTCAATGAGTATTGTAATGAGCTTTTCTCTCATCTTTCCGAGAACCTCGTTTTACCTTGATATTGCAATAAGCAACCACGATATGAACGAGCAGTACACTGCGCTTATAAACACAATTCCAAAGGACGCCGAGGTTACCGCAGGCGGATATTACATTCCACATATGTATCAATTCAAGAACTTATATCAATACCCGAATTATTACGATGAAAGCAAAAAGACAGAATATCTGCTTGTAAACCGTGTAGCGGTTAAAAAGAATTCAAACAAGCTTGCAGATTTTATGGATGATGATTATAAATTTGTTAAAAACGCAGGCGATATGCAGCTTTACAGGCTGAAAAAACATTAACCGCACAAATAAATATACAGCCAAAAAGGCAGCAGTAAAAATTTAAGCTTTACTGCTGCCCTTTATTTTTGTTTTAATATATTATTTTGTTTTATTTTCAATAGCGTCAGCCGCACTGTCAAGGAAGTCACGGTTGAAAAGCTCTATTGTTCCTGTGTCAGCGCACTTTGCAAGCTGAGGGTCAATCGGGAGCTTTGCGATAACGTCAACACCGAACTCCTCTGCAACCTTCTCTATATGGCTTTCGCCGTAAATGCTGTGGCGCTTGCCGCAGTCGGGACATTCAAAATAGCTCATATTCTCAACTATGCCAAGAATAGGGATATTCATCATCTTTGCCATTTTCACAGCCTTGCCAACTATCATTGAAACAAGCTCCTGCGGTGAGGTAACAACAACAATGCCGTCAACCGGTATTGATTGGAACACAGTAAGCGGTACATCGCCTGTTCCCGGAGGCATATCAACAAACATATAGTCAATATCCTTCCAGATTGTGTCTGTCCAGAACTGCTTTACCGTTCCGCCTATAATAGGTCCTCTCCAAACAACAGGGTCGGACTCATTCGGCAAAAGCAAATTTACCGACATAACGTCTATACCTGTTTTAGTCTGCACCGGCAAAAGACCAAAGTCGCTGCCCTTTGCTTTTTCCTTATTTATACCAAAGGCCTTCGGTATTGACGGCCCCGTAATATCAGCGTCAAGAACTGCCGTCTTATATCCTCTGCGGTTAAACAGCACAGCAAGAACCGACGTTATCATCGACTTGCCGACTCCACCCTTTCCGCTTACAACACCGATAACCTTTTTTACGCTTGAAAGGTCATTGAGCTTTTCAATAAAGCTATTCGGGTCTTTTCTTGAAGAGCAGTTTTCTCCGCAGCTGCTGCAGTCATGTGAACATTCTCCCATTTTTATTTCCTCTTTCTGAAAGCTTAATTATCAGTTTTTTCATCAAGAATACTCTGAATTGTCTTTGCGGTATCCTCTGAAATCTCGTCATCTGAAGCATCGGCATTATCCGAGGCAGCCTTCTCTTCCTCAATATTATTATCTGCCGCAGCAGTTGTATTCTCACTTTCCTCAACTTCAATGTCAAGCGTCTTAATATGTGAATAGTCAACCTCGTCAGACTCGGCTGAATCTTCTTCAGCTTCTTCAGCTTTTTCTGTTTCTTCAGCCTTTTCCTTCTCCTCAGCCTCATCATTAATTTCATAGCCGCTTAAGAAGCTGTACGGCAAACCGTAGCCGAATGCAACGCCTGCCAAAACAGCCGCAACCGAATTGCTGTCGCCGAGTTGCTCATGAAGCGGCATAAAGCTAAGCAGGTAAGCCAAAAGAACATATAAAGCCGGAAGGCATATTAATACGAGTGAAGCAATGTTAAGCCTTTTAATCTGCTTGCCGTCGCCTACTCTTGTCGCATAGAAAAGAATAAGTCCAAACAGCACAAAAATAAGCAAATAAACTACCTTGCCTAAAACATTGTCAGCAAGTGAGCTTCCTGCAAACACCGAGAAGAAGTAGGCGCATACGCCGAAGCCTAACACGAGAAACGCCGAGCAAATTAAATTAAACAGCTCTCTTTTGGATGGTTTTTTCATAATGTAATATCCTCCTGTAACCAGCCGATATGTTTTTATCGGCTGACTGATTATAATACAACAATTTTAGCAGTAAAATGTGTCAAAATTATTACTATTCAGAAAAATAAACCGGATTATTTCGCTTTTGCAACAAAACAGAACCAGCCATTTTCGCTGTACTCATTGATTATCTCAAATGAACCGCTTATAGCCTTTTTCACATCGTCTGCCCTGCTGTCTATAATGCCGCTCATTATGTAAACGGCGTCATCACTCATAAATTTTTTTATATCCTCCGATAACAGGATAATTGCATCAGCCACAATGTTCGCCGCAACAACATCATATTTGCCGCTCACTTTGTCTGTAAGGTTGCCGTGAATAACCTCTATTTTATCTTCTACCCCGTTGAGAGCAGCGTTTTCCTTTGCGGTTTTAACAGCCATCTCATCAATATCAACACCAACTGCCATCTTAGCTCCAAGCAGTAACGCCGCAACCGCTAAAATTCCGCTGCCGCAGCCGACGTCAAGAATTCGGGTGTTTGGCGTTATATACTTTTCAAGAGCTTCAAGGCAGAGCCTTGTTGTTTCGTGAGTGCCTGTTCCGAACGCAATGCCCGGGTCCAGGTTTAAAACAACCCTGCCGTTTGCGTTGTAGTCATCACGCCAGGTAGGACGGATAAGAATTTTCTCGCCGACCTCAATCGGGTGGAAATACTGTTTCCAATTGTTCAGCCAGTCCTCTTCCTTACAGCAAACGGTTGTTATACTGTGCTCTATACCCTGTGCGTTGTAGCGCTCGCTTAAAAACATTATAGCCTCTGTCGGGTTATCCTCCGGAGAAACATATATATGAATAATAGATTTATCCCTGTTCTTTTTTAAAAGCTCCTCGTCAATGAGGTCGATATTAGCTATTTCAAGCACCTCAGATTCAAGGTTTGAGTAATCCTCAACATATATCCCATACGGTACAGCCATATGTGCAATAGCCTGCGCCTGTTCGCTGTCCGCAAGGTTAACCTCTATTTTAATTTCTGTCCAGTCCATACGCTCCGCCTTTCGGTTTACTCAAACATTCCCTTTAGCTTGTCAAAAAAGCCCTTGCGCTTTTGATAGTTCTTGTCGCCTGTTGTGCCGTCAAACTGCTTTAACAAATCCTTTTGCTTCTGGCTTAAATTCTTCGGCACCTCTATAACAACCCTTACGTACTGGTCGCCTCTTGTTTTACCGCCGAGCCGCTGTATGCCCTTGCCCTTAAGCTTGAAAACATCATTTGGCTGTGTACCCTCATGTATGCTGTAGCTTACCTTGCCGTCAAGGGTAGGCACAGTTACCTCGCCGCCGAGAGCTGCCTGAGTGAAGGTGATTGGAATTTCGCACCACACATCGTCGCCTCTGCGTTCAAAGATTGTGTGCGGTCGTACATTAACAAAAACGTGCAAATCACCGTATGGACCGTTATTAACGCCTGCATTGCCGTGACCGCCAACCTTTAGCACCTGTCCGTCTGCTATTCCGGCAGGAATATCAATTTCAACGCTTCGCTTAGTTCTTACTCTGCCTGTTCCGTTACATTTCGGGCATCTCTTCTCTATGACCTTGCCCTTGCCTCGGCAGGCGTCACACACTCTTGATGTTTGAATAACGCCGAACGGAGTGCGCTGGTTTATTGTTACCTGACCTGTTCCATGACAAGCCGAGCAAGTTTTTGGGCTTGTTCCCTTTGCGGCGCCTGAACCGTTACATTCGGTACAGGTGCTTACATTATAATAGCTTACAGTCTTGCGACAACCCTTTGCAGCCTCCTCAAAGCTGACCGCAACAGTCGCCTCAACATCTGTACCTCTCTGCGGTGCGTTCGGGTTAGCCTGACGTCTGCCGCCAAAGCCGCCAAAGAAGCTGCTGAATATATCGCCGAAGTCAACATCCTGTCCAAACGGACTTCCGCCTGCTGCTCCTGCGCCGTAGCTCGGGTCAACTCCTGCGTGACCAAACTGGTCATACCTTGCCCTTTTCTCTTTATCAGATAGAACCTCGTAAGCCTCGTTGACCTCCTTAAACTTTGCCTCAGCTTCCTTATCGCCCGGGTTAAGGTCCGGGTGATACTGCTTTGCAAGCTTTCTGAAAGCCTTCTTTATTTCATCCTCGGAGGCACCCTTTGGTACTCCCATAACCTCGTAATAATCTCTTTTATCAGCCAAAATCTCGCCTCCAGATTAATTAAACTAATCTCTCTAAACTGCACAAAAGCCCCCGTTTGCGGGAGCATCTGTGCATTCTTGTTCAGACATTATTCTAATATATTAACAAACAATATGCAAGTCAATATTTATCAGTCAACATCCTTAAAATCAGCGTCATAAACATTGCCGTCATTGCCTGTCGGAGGAACATCTCCACCCTGGTTAGGGTTCGGCTGAGCTGCCTGCTGCTGTGCTGCAGCCTGCTGATAAAGCTTAGAGCCTACTGCCTGAAGCTCCTTCTCAAGAGCCTCCTTAGCTGTCTTTACAAGATCCATATCGTTCTTTGAGATAGCCTCTTTAACTGCGGCTGACTTTGTGTTGAGGTTTGTTTTGTCCTCTTCGCTAATCTTGTCGCCGTTTTCGTTGATAAGCTTATCAACCTGATAGCAGAGGTTTTCTGCCTCGTTCTTAGCGTCAACCTCTTCACGGCGCTTTTTATCCTCTGCGGCAAACTGCTCTGCCTCTTTAACTGCCTTGTCGATATCGTCCTTTGACATATTTGTGCTTGAAGAAATTGTAATCTTCTGCTCTGCGCCTGTGCCAAGATCCTTAGCAGAAACGTTAACAATACCGTTAGCGTCTATATCAAATGTAACCTCAATCTGCGGAACGCCTCTCATAGCAGGAGCGATTCCTGTAAGAGCAAACAGACCGAGCTGCTTGTTATCCCTTGCAAACTCTCTTTCACCCTGAAGAACATTGATTTCAACCTGTGTCTGATTGTCGGCAGCAGTTGAGAAAATCTGACTCTTCTTTGTCGGGATAGTTGTGTTTCTGTCAATAATCTTTGTCATTACGCCGCCCATTGTTTCAACACCAAGTGAAAGCGGAGTAACATCAAGAAGAAGAAGTCCGTCAACTTCACCGCCGAGAACGCCTGCCTGAATGGCTGCGCCGATAGCAACGCACTCATCCGGGTTAATTCCCTTGAACGGCTCCTTGCCGATAAAGCCCTTAACAGCATCCTGAACAGCCGGAATTCTTGAAGAACCGCCAACCATCAGAACCTTGTCAATCTGACCTATTGAAAGTCCGCTGTCCTGCAAAGCATTCTTAACAGGAGTCATAGTCTTCTGAACGAGGTCTGCTGTAAGCTCGTTAAACTTAGCTCTTGTAAGGGTAAGGTCAAGATGTTTCGGACCTGTTGCGTCAGCTGTGATAAACGGAAGGTTGATAGCAGCCTGTGTTACTCCTGAAAGCTCAATCTTAGCCTTTTCAGCCGCTTCCTTAAGTCTTTGCATAGCCATCTTATCGTTTGTGAGGTCAACGCCTGTTTCAGCCTTAAAGCTCTGAACCATCCAGTCAATAATTCTCTGGTCAAAGTCATCGCCGCCAAGACGGTTGTTACCTGCTGTTGCAAGAACCTCCTGCACGCCGTCGCCCATCTCGATAATAGATACATCAAATGTACCGCCGCCAAGGTCATACACCATAACCTTCTGGTCGTTTTCCTTGTCAACTCCGTATGAAAGAGCAGCAGCTGTCGGCTCGTTGATAATTCTCTTAACATCAAGGCCTGCAATCTTGCCTGCGTCCTTTGTAGCCTGACGCTGTGCGTCTGTAAAGTAAGCAGGAACTGTGATAACAGCCTGTGTAACTGTTTCGCCAAGGTAAGCCTCTGCGTCAGCCTTGAGCTTCTGAAGAATCATAGCTGAGATTTCCTGCGGAGTGTAGCTTTTGTTGTCAACATTTACCTTATATGCAGTACCCATCTCTCTCTTGATTGAAGAAACGGTTCTGTCCGGATTTGTGATTGCCTGTCTTTTAGCAACCTGACCTACAAGTCTTTCGCCTGTTTTTGAGAATGCAACTACCGACGGAGTTGTTCTTGCGCCTTCAGCGTTTGCAATAACAACCGGCTCGCCGCCTTCAATTACTGCTACACATGAGTTTGTTGTACCTAAGTCTATACCTATTGTCTTTGCCATAATAAATTCCTCCCAAAATTGTTATTTCTTTTTTGTTGTTTTTTATATGTGAAATGACCTTATCAGTCACAATTGGCAACCTGCACCATTGCATGTCGTATAATCTTATCGCCTGTTTTATAGCCGCTTTGGAAAACCTGAGCAATTACGTTTTCTCCAAGGCTTTCATCGTCAACCTTTGAAACGGCGTTGTGAAGCTGCGGATTGAACTGCTCGCCGACCTCGGCGAACTTTTCAACATTAAGCTTTGCAAGTGCGCTTTGCATCTGCGCCGCAACAAGCTCAATTCCCTTTTTGAACTCCTCGGGGGCATTTTCCACAGCCTTTACAGCCATTTCAAGGCTGTCTGCAACTGTTAGAATTTCAGCCACAGCTTTTGCTGTTGCGTCCGAATAGATGCCCGCCTTTTCGTTTGTTGTTCTCTTACGATAATTATCGTATTCGGCGGCAAGCCTTAAGTAACTGTTTTTCTGTGCCTCAAGCTCCTTTTTTGCTTCCTCAAGAGCCTTTTCAGCCTTATCAGCCTTTTTATCCTTCTTTTCTTTTTTCTCTTTTTTAGCGTTCTTTTCTTCCTTAGCTTCCTCCTGCGCAGTTTCCTGCTCAGTTGTGGCTTCTTCCTTTTCAATCTCAGCCATTTTTATCACACCTTTGATTTTATATTATGCTTCAAGTAAGCTGTTTATCAGCGTTCCCGCTATGCTCGACACATATTGCAGTCTGCCAATGTTTTTGCTGTAATCGTTTCGCAGCGGAGCAATAATTCCTATTACGCCGGACGGCTGTGAGGCAACCGTATATCGGTTTGCAAGCACTGCACATTTATATAGCTCAGGGATTTTTGTTTCCGTTCCAAGCAAAGCGCCGTTGTTCAAATCTGCTCTTAAAAGCAGATGAGCCAATGCTTCGTGCGCTGAAAGCAGCTTTATTATTCCTCTTAAATCGTCAAGCTGAAAATCGTTGCAAAACAATAAATTTGATTCGCCGTGACTTTTCAAATCCATTGAGTTTATCTCGCTGCATTGTTCCATTATGCTTGACAACACGGTTGGCATAAGCATTGCAAGCTCGCCAAAGCCTGCCGCCATACTCTGAACAAACGCCGGTGTTATTTCCTCTGGTGCAAGACCCGTAAGCTTTTCATTCAGCAGTCTTTCAAAAACCCTTACAAGCTCAGGCGTAAGCATATAATCACAGCGGAACAGTCTGTATTTTATCATTCCGCTTGACGTAACAAGCACCGTCATAGCCGTTTGCCTGCCTGTTTGGACCAATCTCAGCTTTGCAATTTTAACCGCCTCCGGCGGCGGAGTTGTTGCAACGCAGGCTAATGATGTAAGCTGTGAAAGCACTTTAGCCGCACTGTCAAGAATATGCTCCGGGTCATCGGCGTGTGCATACATCTGCTTAAACACAAACGCCTTTTCCTTTAAAGACGGCTCTGTCGGTTGTGCTGCAACGTCAAGGTAGTGTCGGTAGCCCTCCTGTGTGGGAACCCTGCCGGCTGACGTGTGCGGCTGCTGAAGAAAGCCTGCCTCCGCAAGAGAAGCCATTTCGTTTCGTACAGTTGCCGAAGAAACCTTAAGACCCGTGCGCTCCAAGAGCTGCTTTGAGCCGATAGGCTCGGCGGTGTGAATATACTGCTCAACCACACAGCAAAGTATTTTACTTTTTCTTGATGCTGCGTCCAAGCCTATTCACCTCCGTTTTACGAATTAGCACTCTTAATGGACGAGTGCTAACTTTAGTTATAATTTACCACCGTATAAATAAAATGTCAAGAGTATTTTTTGTAAACTAATTATTAATAGCACAGTTTTTACTCAGGTTTATTTATTATGTTCTGTTTCTCTTGACTAAGCCGTGTAATTTTAATATACTTATTATACTAAGGAAGGTGATTACATTATGTGGATTGCATTTATATCGGCTTTTGTTTGCTTTGCAGTGGCGGTTGTTTTGTTTACTCCGCTGTTTCACAGTGTCGCTGTATTCAGACCGGTAGCACTGTTCTTTATATTTGAGGGTCTTTGGATACTTGCTAACTATATTGTAATCCAAATTTGGCCGGGAAGCGGCACTATGCAATGGATTCATTACATTGGAATAATTGTTTTCGGCGGTTATCTTCTTTTATGTCTTTTCTTCAGCCGCCCCAAAAAGCAAAAAACGGAAAAAAAGGCAAAAAAACCGAGAACTAAAAAAAGGTGAGTTAATTGGGATTTGTTTATGCTGCGGCAATGTTTCTTGCCGGAATTTTCATAATTTACTTTGCTGTTAAGGAAAACAAGCTTTTCTGCATTGTTGGCGTGTATTTTCTTATAATGGGCATATATTGGCTGGTAAATGAGCTTACGCCGAATGTTAATTTGTTTGACGGTGTTTATGGAATAGTATTCCGATGTGTAACTGCTGCGGTAGCAGTGTTTGCTATTATTCTGTATTTTATTCATCACAGAAACATTACTAAAAATCAGTAAGCTTATTGTTATAATCAAAACCAACACACAACAAAAAAGTGAACGAACTGCCGATTAAGCATTTCGTTCACTTTATTTTTTAGTTATTATTAAATCAATTTTAGATTCAGAGCATATTAGCTTACTTCAAAACCACAAAGCTGCCCGACGGCATAGTCAGTGTTGTACCATTAAGAGTCGCCTGCGGTGCGTTACCCTCACTGTCACAGTCCTGAGTGCAAAGCTGTGCAGCTATTGAGGAATAATTCATCTTATCCTTAGGCACTTCAACGGTTGTTTCTTTGTCGCTTAGGCAATATACAAGCATAAGCTTTTCGCCGTTATACTCGGTGATATAACCGGAAATGCTGCCCTTTCCCAAATCAATAAGCTCCGTCATAGTTCCCCTTGCGATAGCAGGATAGGTAAGCTTAATGTCGATAATCTTCTTATAGAAGTTAAAGAGCGAGTTCTTGTCCTTAACCTGCTCCTCAACGCTCTGCTTCGGGCTGTACTCCTCAAAGCTGTTGTCAGCAACACCGGGAGCTTCCTCGCAGCGACCCTTTGTATCGGTATAGCTCCAAGGCATACTTGAACGGTAGGTTCCGTCATTAGACGACCCGCCTAAGATTCCAACCTCTTCGCCATAGTAAATAAATGGGTTTCCGGGCATAGTCAAATAGAGCATTGCGCCGGCCTTCTCAGCCTGCAAATCACCAGAAAAAGCTAACGCACTTCTCGGCATATCGTGGTTTGAAAGGAACACAGCGTCAATGGCGTTTTCGTTGTTTTTCTTAATAACGCCGTTCCAACCCTTAACTGTCTTAAGCATACCGGCTACATCCTTGCCGTTAACGGCGGATAAAACCTGACCGCTGCCCTTGTTTGAGAACGGGAAGTTAAACAAACTGTCGATTCCTGTTTTGTAGCGAGCAGAAATATCGCTTGTGCCGCTCCATTCCTCGCCCACCATATACACATCTTCCTTAAGCTCTTTGCCGGTTTTATAAAGCCATGTAAGGAATTCATTTCCGTCAGTTGAAGCTGAGTCGAAGTATTTAACAGCATCAAGCCTGAAGCCGTCGCAGCCTAAATCAAACCAGAATTTCATTATATCTTTAATTTCAGCTCTTACATCCTCATTGCTGAGGTTAAGCTCAGGCATCTCCGGTGAAAAGTTAGACTCAACAAGCACGCCGCCGTTTTTACCCATCTGAGAATAAGCTGCATTAGCAGTTTTATTACCCGGTGTAGCTATATCATAATACTTAACATAGCCATCCTTATTGCCATCATCAAGCTCCTTAACCGCCTGTTTATACCATTCATTTTCGGTTGAGGTGTGATTGAGAACAAGGTCAATTATAACCTTAATTCCCCTCTTATGGCACTCTTCACAAAGCTTCTTAAAGTCCTCGTTTGTACCGTAGTCATCGTCGACCTTTTTGTAGTCATCAACATCATAGTGATGATATGAACCCGACTGCATTATTGGCATAAGCCAAATTCCGTCTATTCCTAAGTCATCGCCGCCGGTCGGGTCGCCGTCATTGAGATAATCAAGCTTTTCAATTACGCCGTTAAGGTCGCCGATTCCGTCGCCGTTGCTGTCATAAAAAGAATAAACAAAAATTTCATAATAGTTTCTGTACTTGTCAGTTGACGCCACAGGCTTAGCCTGCTCTTGTGAACAGCCACACAGCATGGCAACGGACAGAGTACAAACAGATAGTGCAAGGCACAGTATTTTTTTCAGCATAAAAATTCTCCTTAAAATGTCTGCACAAACAGCAAAGGCGGCAGGAGTCCTGCCGCTTCGCCGTTATAATAACTGTAATAATTTTAACCCTTAACAGCGCCGCCTGTAACACCCTCAACATAGTATTTCTGCATCTTGAGGAAGAGAGCGGTGATAGGTACAGCAACCAAAACCGAACCTGCGCAGAACTGCAGGAAGTAGGTTTCGAGGTTGTTTCTGTCAAGCATTTTCCAAAGACCAACCGCAACAGTATACTGATCAACAGAGTCACCGAGGAGAAGTCTTGGGAAAATAAAGTCTGCCCACGGACCTGTGAATGATGTAAGTACTGTGTAAACGATAATTGGCTTGGACATAGGAAGAATAATCTTCCAGAAAATCTGATTTCTTGTTGCGCCGTCAATTGTTGCCGCCTCGTCAAGTGCTCTCGGAACCGTATCAAAGAAGCCCTTTGAAATTGCAAAACCAAGACCTGCACCTGCGGAATATACAACAATAAGACCGACAATGTTGTGGGTAAGACCCATAACATCGAGGAGATAATAGATAGCTACCATTGTAAGGAAGCCGGGGAACATTCCAAGAATGAATGCTATGTTAATTATCTTCTTACGTGATTTAAAACGCAAACGGCTGAAGGTATAGCTGACCATCAAAACAGAAACTGTTGAGATTATGCATGAGAATATTGCAACAATAAGTGTGTTGAGGAACCAACGTGGGAAGTTGATACCCGACGGATCAGCCTGAGTAAACAGATTAATATAGTTATCAAGAGTCCATGTCTTAGGAAAAACATAGTTAATATAAACCTGCTGCTCTCCTCTGAACGAGGTCATAATCAACCAAGCAAGAGGCAACACCCATATAATAGCCATAACCGAAAGGAAAATGTAAATAAAGGTGTTGGAGAGGGTTCTTCTTAATTTATAGCTTTTTATCATGAGAATTCCTCCTCATTCTTAGCTGATTTTGTCATATTAAATGTAATAAGTGACAATGTAGCGCAGAATATAAATACCAAGATACCAATTGTAGCCGCAAGCGAATAGTCAGCCTTATCAACAGTCAGCTTATACAGCCATGTAACAAGCAAGTCAGTATCACCGGCATTATACATTTCCGGGTTATCCGGTCCGCCGGCAGTTAAGAAGTAGATAACGTTAAAGTTGTTAATGTTACCTATGAACTGCTGGATAAGAGCCGGTGTCATAACGAAGAGCATATATGGCATTGTTATCTTTACAAATGTAACAACAGGGCCTGCGCCGTCAATACGGGCACTTTCATAAAGCTCTTCCGGAATATTCATCAAAATACCACTGGCTGAAAGAATGGTGAACGGAACACCTATCCACAGGTTTACAACCAATACCGTTATCTTTGCCAGCCATGGATCCGTAAGGAATTTTATCTGCGCATCCTGCGCAATCCATCCCAATTCACGAAGAATTACGTTAACTACGCCGCCGTCGCTGAGCATCTGTGACATAAGAAGAAGAGTAACGAACTGAGGAACGGCAACCGTCATAACGAACATTGTTCTGAATATTGATCTGCCCTTGATGCCCTTTTTGTTAATCATAAGAGCAAAAATAACGCCGACAATGTAACAGGAAACTGTGGCAATAACTGCCCAGCACAGTGTCCAGATGACAAGGTTCTGGAATGTATATGCCTTTTTCGGGTTATCCCAGAAAACGTCGGCAAAGTTCTGGAAGCCTACCCAATCAAAAAGACCGCCCATCGGGTGATGAGTATCAAAGTTTGTGAAGGCAATCAGAATCATAAAGATCATCGGCATAACCGTGAAGGTGCAGATAAGAACTGTAGGAAGAGAAAGAAGTGTAATGTGGTAACGGCCGTCAAGCAGTGAAGAGATATCCTCTTTGATACTGTTGATGTGCTCGCCGTTTGCACGTCTCTCTTCAAGTGCACGGTTAACCTTAATATTAGTAATATACAGGAACAGGAAAAGTACTGTTACAAACAACGCCATAACGCTGTAAAGCATAATGAGCATTGAATCGTCTGTAACTGCGTTGTGCTTCTGACCCCAGTCGTCATACCACGCCGGGGAAACAACTTCGCCAAGATATGTTATCTTTGATATATACTGCCAAGCAAAACCAAACAGATATGCAAAGTACGCAACCTCAACTGCGAGGAAAACCAAGCCTTTGACTATCTGCCCCTTTACCATTATACCGAAGCCCATGATAAGATAGGAAATCTTTGTTGACCAGTCACCTTTAACGAAGCTGACGCCATAAAATTTAAACGCCTTGCCAACACCAATAAAAAAAGCAACAATCTTCAATGCGATAAACTTGAAAAAACGAACTAAATTTTTTGGCAAATTTACGATAAATTCTTTAAGATTATAAAAGAATTTCTGAAACGGATTAAGCTGGACGTAATCTATAAAATTCATGGTTTCACTCCTTTTCATCTGAATTGTAAAAGTCTGCGATAAGCCGCAGTTCTTTTCTTGGGCGTGTCAAGCAGCCCGAAAATCAGACTGCTTGACACAATTAAATATTAAATTTGTGCTTCAGATTGATTATTGCATTGTAATATTCTCAACCATGTTGTCATAAGCCTCTTTCATTGACTTATCATCATGATTCTTGTCCGGGTTAACAACATATGCACCATATGTGCCTGTCGGTGTCCACCAAGCTGTGAGAATGTTAATCTGCGGGAGTGAATACTTCTGCTGCTCATAGATAGCGTTAAGAGCTACGTTTTCTGTAACGAGTTCAGACTCAGCAAGCTTCTTGTTTGCAGGACCCCAACCGATCTCCTCGCATCTTTCCTTCTGAGCCTTTTCGCTTGTGAGGTAAAGAGCAAGTGACTGAGATGTGATAGGATACTGTGTCTTAGCGTTAACACCGATGTTCTTGTAACCAAAGATTGAAGTAAGCTGCTTGTCTTCGCCGTCTACTTTAATTGTAGGAAGCTTAACAACGCCCATGTTCTCACCAAGTGCCTTCTCGATGTCCTTAATTTTCCAAGAGCCAACTACGCCGGCAATGTGTGTGCCGTTCTTGAAGCCGGATACAAGAGTCTGGTTAACGTTTTCATCCTTGAAGTAGTTGCTTGTTGAGCAAAGATCTGCAAAAGCCTTAGCAACAGCGTTAATCTTGTCATAATCGTAGTTGAGCTTCATAACTGTCATATCATCAGAAAGGCCAAGTGTACCGCCACCTGTGAACGGAATTACACAGCCGTAGAATCCGTCGCCAAGGTTGAAGGCAAACTTCTTCTTTTTATCATTACAAACCTTCATGATGCCTTCCATTGACTTAACATCTTCATCGGTAAGAGCTCTCTTATCATAGAAAAGAGCATAACCGTTGTCGCCTGTTTCCGGATAAGCATACGGGATTTCTGCGTCATCATCAGCACCCTTGAAGAGAACTGTTGAATATGCGCCCTCAAGTGTTTCAGCCTTAATAGCGTCTGTGAAAGAAGCTCTTACAGGAAGAACATAGTTGCCCTTGAAGAGGTCAAGACCTTGGTCAGAAGCAAAGCCGAATACGTCGGCAGCCTTCTTCGGGTCAGTCTTTACGTTTGTAGAAGCGTCTGATTCGCCCTGAGCTACACATTCAAT
This sequence comes from Ruminococcus sp. zg-924, assembly GCF_024433635.1. GTDB lineage: Bacteria > Bacillota > Clostridia > Oscillospirales > Acutalibacteraceae > UBA7067. The sequence continues at coordinate 16,212 of NZ_WNJZ01000004.1, forward strand.
TGTAATCTTTTTGCCGAGCTTTTTGAAGTTTTCTGCGAAATCGTCGCACTGCTTCTTAAGGAGTTCAAGTGACTCCTGAGGACCCCAAACCTTAAGCTTTACGTCGTCCTCGTCACCCATTGCGAGTTTTGCGTCAGCCATAATATCATCAATTGTTACCTGCTTTGCAGCCGGTGCTCCTGAGCTTGCCGGAGCTTCTGATCCTGAGCCTGTTGATTCACCGCTACCGCCGCAGCCTGCAAAAGCTGAAACAGCTATCAATGATGCAAGGCTAACACCAAGAATTCTTTTTGTGTACTTAAACATCGTGATTCCCTTTCTTTCTTAAAATTAGAAAATAAATATTTTTAACACGGTTTCCGTGTTACGTCCTGCAAGATGTAATTTACGGGCAAATTGGTTTTTTGTTGAAAATTAACCATAAAAATGCCGCAGATACACCTAATGCTTGTTTAAATAATACCATAGACAGTTTACAATTGCAACACTCTTTATTCATTTTTATCAATGTCTATATATTACACGCAATATTTTGTGCATATTGCACACTGTTTTTTCTTAAATCTGGCAATAAGCTGATTTTCTTTGGTTTATTTTTGCTATTTCGCCAGCTTCAGCTTAGTAAACATTAACATAAAATTCTTTACAGGTCTGTAATTTTAAATTTTTTACTTTCTAAATGCTTTTGTATATATATTTCATTTTGGAATTGTGTTCACTTTTTATTTATTTTTTGTTTACAAATCGAATATTACACCCAAAATTCATATACATATTAATATTATATCCCGCAAGCATACATATTTTCTTGACATACTGCTGAATTTACTCTAAACTATATTCAAGCATTATTTAACAGAAACAATAACTCAACTATATAAAGCAATATTAATTGGAGGCAGTAATAATGAAACTGAGCCGACTTTTAGAAAAATTAACATACAACCTTGTGCAAGGTGACGAAAACACAGATATAACAACGCTTGTTTATGATTCAAGAAAAGCTGAAAAGGGCAGTGTTTTTGTTTGTCTTAAGGGTTATAACTCAGACGGTCACGCTTTTGCGCCAAAGGCTATCGAGCAGGGCGCAGCCGTGCTGATTGTCGAGGACGATATCAAGGCGCCGCAAAACGTTACTATTATAAAGGTAGAGGACACACGCAAAGCGCTTGCCTTTATGAGCGCCGCTTACTTTGACTATCCCGCTGCTAAGCTCAAGACAATTGCTATAACCGGCACAAAAGGAAAGACAACTACTGTCAGTATGATTCGCTCAATTCTTGAAGCAGGCGGCATAAAAACCGGCACAATAGGCACAGTCGGCATTGTGATAGGTGATAAAATTTTCAAGACGAACAACACCACGCCTGAATCATTTGAAATCCAGCAGGCGCTTAATAATATGGTTGACGCAGGCTGCGGTTGTATGGTTATCGAGGCGTCTTCGCTCGGTCTTAAATGGCACAGAACTGATGCAATCGACTTTGATTACGGCATTTTCACGAATTTCTCTGACGACCATATCGGCGGAGCTGAGCACAAGGACCTTGAGGAGTATATGTACTGCAAAAGCCTGTTGTTCAAACAATGCAAGCTCGGACTTATCAACATAGATGACAAAAGCTACAAGGGCATAATTGATGGTCACACCTGCGACATTGAAACCTACGGATTTAACAACGATAACGCTGACATATCAGCCTACGGTGATGAGCTAATCTCAAAACCGGGCTATCTCGGCGTTCACTTTAAGACAAAGGGCAAGCTTGAGATTGCCGTAGATGTTCCGATTCCCGGCCGTTTTAGCGTTTACAACGGCCTTTCGGCTCTATCAGTATGCCGTCACTTCGGTATTGACAAAGAAACTATGATTAAGGGACTCGACAGGGCGTATGTTAAGGGTAGAGTTGAGAGCGTACCTGTTCCGGGTAACTATACATTGCTGATAGACTACGCTCACAACGCTGTAAGTATGGAAAATGTACTTACAACCCTTAGAGAATACAAGCCTAACAGACTTATAACAATGTTTGGTGCAGGCGGCAACCGCCCTAAGGTTCGCCGTTACGAGATGGGCGAGATAAGCGGCAAGTTATCGGATTTATCGGTTATCACAACCGACAACCCTCGTTTTGAGGAGCCGATGGACATTATAAATGATATAAAGACCGGAATCGACAAAACGGACGGAAAGTATATTATCGTACCCGACAGGCGTGACGCAATCCGCTGGTGCATTGAAAACGCACAGGACGGCGATATTATAGTTCTCGCCGGCAAGGGTCATGAGGACTATCAGGAGATTAAGGGCGTAAAGCATCACCTTGACGAGCGTGAAGTTATCGCTGATATTCTATCTGAAAGCAAAAATTAATTAATGTGGGATAAATCTCAGCGTTAACGAAACCTAACTTTTATCTGCCTGAATAATAAACTATTCATTCACAAAGCAAATACCTTACATCTCAAACCAGACATTGCTTTACCGCACACAAATATTGTTGCAATGCCGATATATGTCGGCATTGCACTGTTTTCGCCATTTTGCCCACTTAATTTCAAAAAGCTCTTGACTATTTTTAATTTATATGTTAATATATTTCTCGTTGCAGTACACAAATGTACTGTCTATATAGGGGTATAGCTCAGTTGGTAGAGCAGCGGTCTCCAAAACCGCGTGCCGAGGGTTCAAGTCCTTCTGCCCCTGCCAATTACAAGTCCTTGAAAATGGCTTAGATAAGCCGTTTTTGAGGATTTTTCTTTTTAGGCTAATAGGCTTTCTAACACTATACCCCTTGTGTTTCTAACACTTTTCTAACGGCGGTGTTTTTCTTTTCGGAAAACTTTTACTAAAAAGTTCTTAACCACATTTATCCAAAGCTTCAGCAATCGCAATTTTTGAGGTTTTGTCAATGTGAGCATAAAATTTCAATGTTGTTGCAGAACTACTGTGACCTAACCACTCTGCGACTTGAACAACCGTAAACCCTTTATTCAGAAGATTACTCGCAACGCTGTGTCTTAAATCGTGAAGCCTGATCATTGGTAAATCACTGTCTTTAATAATCTTGTGGAAGGTTCTCGTAAGATAATTCGGTGTTATCACGCTACCATTATCAAAGGTGCAGACGTAGTCATTTGCACTATATCCCCTTCCGAGCAAAGCCATGCTTTTCTTTCTCTTTTCCAGCTGTGCTTCAAGCACCATCCTCGCTAGCTTCGTCATTGGTAAGGTACGATTACTGCTTGCAGTCTTTGTCGAGCTTACGTAATTTCCCCCAACACAATCCGGCAGATTCTCTAAGTACTTCTTCGTCCCCTGTTGAAGCGTTTCACATATCCATATTGTACCGTTTACAAAATCAACGTGCGACCACTTTAAGCCAAGCACCTCACTTCGCCTTAGTCCGTATATACAGCACAATGTTATCGGAAGTTCAATACTCGTCCCCTTAACAATACTACTAAGCTTTATCATCTGCTCTGCGTTGAGAAAAGACGCATTGAACTGATTTCCCCTTGGTTTTTTGGCCGCACTCGCCGGATTTACAGAAATCAGCCCTTGCTCCACTGCATCAGCCAAAGCTTTGCTTATATTTTGGTGATGGTGCTTTATCGTTCTCGGTGACAGAGCCTTTTCTCCACTCATTCTACTGTTTGAGGTAGCCTCATACTTATAAAACTCTGTAAGCTGATAAGGCTTAAGCTCCTGCAAAAGTATACCCTTTCGCTTGAAATACGGGATAATATGATTAACCATATTTCCCCTGTAACCTCGGTATGTATTTGGTTTGATCTCGTTTTGGATATCCGAAAGCCAATTCTCAAAATACTCTGCAACGGTTATATCGGAATAGTAAGACACATTTTTGCTTTCAAGTTTCTGAAGCTCATCTCTTAAAAACTTCTCCGCACGTCTTTTATTTCCCTTAACCGGTAGATGAGTAGATATCCATTTCTGCTTTCTTTTTCCTTTTTCGTCTTTCAAATTTATCACGGCATAGTATACGCTGTTTTTTTCTTGAACACTGCCTGTAATTGCCATTTTTAATCTCCTTTCCTCGGCACTCAGTCAGCTGTTGATCGTATTAATTGTAACTCTAAACAGCTGACTGTTCAAGTTTTTTCTATGTCAATTTAACTCTTTATCTAAATAATTAATAACGCACTGTTTAGGGATTATATACTTGCTTCCAACTCTTACCGATTTGATTTTACCTTCCCGTAAAAGCCTGTATACCTTCGTTCTTCCTATATGCAACATATCCCGTATGTTATCAACTGTAACACAATCCTCGTAGTCTTTAAACATATCTTTTTTCATATTAATCACCCTCTACCCAATCATGCTCATCAAACGTATACGCTTGGAATAAAACACCATTATTAGTCAGGAATCTACCCTGCGAATCCTTCGGTATTCTTTCAGCGGCATCGGTATTATCTAGAACAATCATTGACAAAATATTATCAGCCCTGCCGCAAACTCGAAAATCAATATTGTTTTTAATTTGCCCGGAAAGTATTGTTGCGTCAGGCCTCTGTGTTGCAATAATAAGGTGAATACCGAATGCACGTCCTTGCCGTGCTATAACCGACAGACAGCTTTCTATTTTCACGACCTTCTCTTTTTGTGTTTTATCAAGTCCTGATTTATCAAGCACCTCTGCAATTTCATCACAGCCAACAACAATTCGGCAAAGATTATCATCTGTCAACTTGTTATACTCGTCAATATTCGACACTCCCGTTTGAACAAGCAATTTTTTCCGCCTTTTAAGCTCCGACTTGATTTCCAATAGAGTTTGAAGTAATTCGTCCTCTTTGGTAACAATTACACTCTTCCTGTGCCATATCGTCGGAAAATCAACGCCGCCCTTGAAATCCGCAATATACACCTTTGCTTCTTTCAAAACACACTGCATTAATAGTAGCTTCAATAGAACGCTTTTACCTGAGCCTGTTGAACCTCCGATAAGTACATGCGGAACTTTTGACAAGTCCACTGTTACCGTCTCAACCAAGCTTTCTCCCATATCTAACACGAACCCCTTGCGCTTTCTATTATTTGGAGTGTATGATAAAATATCAGGCAAAGAATATTTACCATCAACTGCATAAAGCAGAACTCTACGAGGATTTTCCCCCGCCCTTACACTCTCTATGCGGATATTCAAAGCAGCTTCTATCTTTTCTTGCTTGTCCTGCCATTCCGACACAGGGATTCCGTTTGATTCAAATTCAAGAATTATTATTCGTGCCTTTTTTTCTTTGACTCTACGTGAAATAAGCACAGGAGCTTCTCCTGCGTAGTTTACCAAACCCATACGGTGTAGGTTGTTGCTTATCCCTTTCGCACCTCTTGGCATACCTATCAGCAAAAGAAGTACCACAAGAAGGACAGCCGAAACAACAGCAATTATTATTTCGACCATGTTTTTTAATATATTCCCGATTACCGGGAGAGAAGCACTCTCTCCCAGTATCAAAGTACGGTTAAACCATACGCTTGCTACAACTGCTATGTAAGCGATCAGTATAGCAAACAAACCTTTTCTAAACCACATTTTGCGAAATGAGTTTTCAAGAAACAGGAATATCACCTTAGTATTCCATCGGTTTCGCAGATAGCTTTTTGAGTTGTTGTCAATCATTAGAGCTCACCTCCTCCCTTGTCCAGTACAACAACAGGGTTAAGTTCCGTAACACTAAATTCGTTAAAATTTGTATAATGCATTACGGTGTTGATTCGTCTGCGTAAAGCTCCCCAAGTTTCACTTTTGTTCTTTTGCTCGTCCATATACTGCTGTTCGAGGGGTAGATTGCTTGTGATATACACAGTCGTATAGCATGCAAACTTATCCGCATATCTCGCAGGCAGCATCACCGGGTAAATGTCCAGGTAATTGAGCATAAATTCGATTGGCACTTGACTTGCAAATTCTTCAAAAACGAGCACAGGCTGTCCGCTATATGCATCGAAGTTAGGCACACCATTTTTGTAAGCGGTAATTCGGCATATTTGACTCGGGTGATGCTTTTCAAATATTCCACGGGTTTTACCTGTGCCTGTCGTGCCCCATATGTACGTAACTTTGATGCGTCTCATTTGATCGGAATATTTCTCTCTAAGATACACTTGACGAATCGTCTCAATATTGTTTACCTTAAAGCCGTATTTCGGATATAGTTTTATAATATCGTACGTTGACATACCGTTCTCGATGTCCGAAATAATATCGGCCATATCCGGGCTTGATTCAGCACAAGGATCAGGAATATTGCCGTACTCCTCGAAAGTGTCAATCAAGTTCGTCTCTGCTTTTTGAGTTCCCAACCATTTCCCTTCTTTGCGCAGATAATTTCGGTTATCCAACACACTCCCCTGAACCCTATCACAATGAACAGCCGGAAAACGATTTTCAAGTGTTGAAAATCTAATCGGCGAACGGGAATAGATAAACACGTGGGTGTGTTTCGTTCCTGTGGTCGCGATTTCATCAACCAAGCAGAAATACTCAGGATTTGACAGTTGTACTCGCCTAATAATTTCAGCATGCGAAAGCTTATGAGCCTCAGGGTTGTTTATCGTTAACAGCCACTTGCGTGACTGAGAATCTTTTGTATTCATAAATATCTCCTCCTTGTTTCAAAACCACTTTTGTCAATTGAATTTATTTATTATCCAAAATTTAGTCAATCGTAGCTTTTTGCTACTGCTACACTGCTACAAAGGGGTAATACTAACCCTTTGCAGCTTGCCTGCGGCTTACAGCCGGCACTTGATGTGCCGACTGTGCCGCACCACGGCTGTTAAGTATCTTTGTCCGCTATGTGAACCGCATTTGCCTTTGCCGAAACTTGGTAACCCGAAGGAGTCCAATAGAGCGAAAGTTCAAGTCCGTCAAACACGACTACTGGATAGTCGCTACCGTTTAGCTCAATTAGCGGAGTATTTCCAGCAATCTTCACTGCTATCTTCTCTAGCGCGTGTGCTGGCATGGCGACAATATACTTAAATCCGTCAACCTCGTCGGTACGCTTTCCGCCTGTGTATACAAATGACGGAACTACGTCCACCAGAAAAAGATTGCCGCCAACTGTTGCGTATGAATTAATCTTCAAATCCGAAAGCCTGAACAAACTTATCACCTCTTTTAAAAAAATCTAGACGGGCGCCCATCCTTGACTATAGCATACAACATTTAGATCCAAAAAAAAGGACATTTCGGCATAAGTTTTTTCTCTAAAAATTCGCATAAAATGCCCGTTTCTCGCCTTATTTCAGCTTTTTTCATGCACATTTGAGGTTTTTACCGACACTATGGAATGTCCCAAACTTCAATTATTTTCCTGAACCTACATATTGAAGGTCCTTAACTTTAAACCTTTTTGCGTATATATATATCTCTCTATTAAACTCTTCTGCAGTAGATAAATTAAGTTCTAGTATATATTTATATACAACGCTTAGATTGTTATATTTTTCAGTATAGTTGCATATTGTAACTAACTCGTCAATTTCAATTAAATCAAGCCTGAGTGCAACGCATAAACCCAAAAGGGTCATTAATCGTGGAGTGTAATCTTTCAATTTCCTATCACAACTCATTATGCGATGAATTGTCTTTTCAGTTGTATTGGCGCTTGCCGAAAGCTTAGTATAGTTAATCAAACCGCTTGGCTTTAAATAATTCGCTCTTCGAGCGTAAGAGTATATTTTGTCAACAAGCTTTTTCTTGCAATATACAAGACATTAGAATTGTTATCATGCTCATGTATTTTTTCATACAAAGCTTCTCTCTGAGTTTCACTCAGTTCAGTAGCACGTTTTAGCTTCTCGTTATTGCTTGCGCCGAGCAGCAATCCGAATTACTCCCTAATGAGTCGGAAAGATAAATGAACAAACAAATCTGTCTTTTGAAAAAAACAAGTAACAAAAAATTTAAGGTAATTTTAACAAAAAACATTTTATCACGCTCCTTCCGATAATAATTAATAAAAGTAGTAACCAACTCAAAATCAGAGTATAAAAAATTGCAGCTGTTATCGGATTGACCGTTAATAGCTGCACATTAAAATAATACAGGCGACAGTTTTCACTGCCGCCGTAAATTTTTCTTTTCATTTAACAAATCAGGGCAAGATTTATTCTCGCCTTGCTTTATTGTTATTGCGATAAAAGCAATTATATTAACAATTTTGAGTAGAAACCTTACTTTCTGCTCTTTTTAACACCTATAAGTGTTCTATCATCAATAGGGTATAGTACCCCTCAAAAGCTCCTCAACGCCCGTAGCGGAGGAGAGCCGAGTTATAGTGCGAACAATATAAGCATAAGCTATAAAAGTTGGACCATAACAAGGAACGCACACCCTATCTCTTTGCCATAGGCAACAAGGATGCGGCGGCATACACAAAAGAGTGTAGCAATGAACATCATAAGGCCGTTTCTTTTGACCTTGTTTTTATTTTACCACACACGTTAAAATTTGTCAACCATTTTGAATTTATTCCGCTCGATATAGTTTAAAACAGAGTTTGTCATTTAATTTATGTTATTTTGAGTTTAATTCAAGGAGAAGATAATAATTCATCACAATGATTCTTTCTTTTCATTCGGACAATATCAGTAAGTAATTCAACTTTATCTTAACACAGCAAGCGGCAGCTGAACCCAGCTGCCGCCCATTTTTTCACTTCACCATTCAAATTAAATTAGTTATTTCTCTTTCTCTTCTTGAGTGAACCGATAACATACACACTCACTACACTCAACAGCATTACGCCGAGGATTGTAAATACAATTACATTCTGTCCTGTTTTAACCGTTCCGCTTACTGCCGAAGGAGTTTTGCCATTTGGCAAAGTAGCATTATTGTTATCGGTTGAAACCTTTGTCGGTCCCTGTGTTGTAGGCTTAGCCGTCGGCTTTGTGTCTTCATCACCTGACGGGTCTGTAGAATCATCTCCTGTTGGCTTTGTAGGCTCTATAACAGGGATCTCTTTTGTTTCAAGCACTTCACCGCATACAGTACACTCTTTATGCTGACTACCCTTATCTGTTTCTGTCGCAGCCTTATCTTCAATCCATTCCGAAGGTGTATGTGCAGTCTTCTTGATAATTACGCTATTGTGGTCGGCAATTTCAAAGGTTCCTGTCGCGTCAGAGAACCATTTTCCGCAACCATCACAAACATAGTATTCGATATTGCCTTCCTTTGTACAGGTGGCTTTCTGAGCGTCAACCTTTTTTAAATCGTGATTATCAACCTTGTTCTCTTTAACAGTTACAATACCGTTGTTAACCGCAAATTCTACATTCTGTTCCTTTTGGTTAACAACTTCGTCCTTGTCGTAGGTTACTGTTATAGGATAATCCCCTGGTGTTGCATTGTCTTTAATCTTAAACAAAATACCTGCCATTTTTCCGTTAACGGTGACATCATCCAAGCCGTACCACTGTACTCTGATTGGATTACCGTAACGAGTCGTAATGGCGCCAAATGTGCTGTCATCATCAACGCTCACCAATTCCAAAGCGCTGGAATCATAGGAAATATAAACAGCCCAACCATTGATACCCGGATTGTTTGAACATGTCAACGTAATCTTCACATTATCACCGGCATAACCGCTTGCGTTATCAAGTGACATTGTCGACGTATCGGCAGCGCTTATCTGAACAACAGCACCGACTAAGATGATAGCAAGCACTACCGTCAGTGAAATAACTTTGATAAATTTTTTCTTCATAAATAACTCCGTCCTTTTCTGTGTTTATTAATATATGTTTACATCCCAACCAGCAACATACTGATTAAGACGTATAACATCCCTGAGGTTTACCTTGCCGTCACCATTGACGTCCTTGGCACCTTCATTTACTTTAACATTCCAGCCTGCGACAAACTGATTTAATCTGATTACATCCCTCAAATTAACTTTCCCATCTTCATTTATGTCACCAGGCGTATGTGCAGCAACCTTAACTGCGCCGTTCATTACGTCAAAGTGAACATTTTCTTCCTTGTCATTACAAATCTCTTCTTTATCATAGGTTACAGTAATCGGATATGTACCCTCTTTTGCGTTGGATTTTATTACAAATGTTAATGTAAACAAGTTTCCGTTTGTTTTCACATTTGTAAGATCAAACCATTGTACATGATATGGATTTTTTGTTATTATGTTTGATGTTGTGATTTCGCCAAAATCACCTTGTTCGCAGCTCTTTAGCTCAAGCGCATTGGAATCATATCCAACTGAGACTGCCCATCCGTTAATTCCCGGGTTATTCTTCATTGACACATTCACTGTTACTGTTCCGCCCGGACCTGCTGTTTTGGTGTCAACAACAATTTGAGGGGTTCTTGAAGAAACAACGGTCACTACACAAGTTGCTGTTTTTCCGTTAGAAGTCCTAGCAGCAATAGTAGATGTGCCAACCTTTTTAGCTGTTACCATACCGTTTGATACAGTGGCAACAGAAGTATTGCTGCTTTTCCAAGTTACTGTTTTATCAGTTGTATTGCTTGGCTTTACAGTTGCAGACAATAAAACACTTCCACCGACATTCAGGCTGCAAGACGTCCTGTTTAAAGTAATACCAGTCGCATTTACAGCCGAGCTCTTTACCGTCACGCTACAGGCTGCTGTCTTTCCGTTAGCAGTTTTCACGGTCACAATAGCTTGACCTGCTGCTTTGGCTGTTACTTTGCCCGCACTATCAACTGCGGCAACGCGTGTATTTGAACTGCTCCACCTATAACTTGTCGAAGCATTTTTCGGGTAAACACTCTTAGTCAATGTATATGTTTCGCCAATAGTTAATGAAAGCTTACTCGGATTTATGCTTACGGATGTAGGCTCTGTTGGAATGGTAATCGTTGAAGTAGAAAATTTAATACCATTAGCATTTGCAAACTGGTGTGCAAATGATCCACTCTTTCCGTAAATTGTTAAGGTACTCGGACAATTATAAAAGACATATTTATCTGTTAAATCATCATTATTTAATCTTGCATTGCCAATCTGTATGAACGGATCAGGTATAGAAACCATCTTTAATGATGTACAGTTTCGAAACGCTCCATAACCGATTATTGTACTTCCGTTTGCAATTGTTACCTTATTCAACAATATGCATCCAGCAAATGCATAGCTTCCCATGCTATCAACACTATTTCCTATTGCTACTGTTGTCAGCTTGGTACAGTCCGAAAAACTATTTGAGCCAATTTTTGTAACGCTGTTTGGTATAGTTATGCTTGTCATATTCGAGCAATTTTTAAAAGCACTATCACCTATTGAGGTAAGGCTATTTCCTAATGTTACACTGCTCATATTTTTGCAGTTATAAAATGCATTATTGCCAATACTTCTTACACTGTTTGGAATTGCTACTCTTGATAATGAAGTGCATCCGTTGAAGGCATATCCATCTATCTTTGTTACTGTGTTTGGAATGCTTACCGTGATAAGAGAGGTACAATCCTGAAATGCTCCATAACCGATTATTGTACTTCCGTTTGCAATTGTTACCTTATTCAACAATATGCATCCAGCAAATGCATAGCTTCCCATGCTATCAACACTATTTCCTATTGCTACTGTTGTCAGCTTGGTACAGTCCGAAAAACTATTTGAGCTAATTTTTGTAACGCTGTTTGGTAGCGTTATTCCTGTTATTTTGCTATTTTGTTTAAAGGCATTAATACCAATAGAAGTAACATTGTATCCGCCTAATTTTGATGGAATATTTAAGATAGTTTCATTACCTGAATAGCCTGTAATAGTCGCATTTGAATTATTCACAGAATATTTATACCCTTTTGTTGTATATTCTGCTGCACTTGCAGTTACTGGTACAATCGAAAACACGCTAAACGCCATAATAATTGCAAGCAACACAGGCATAACTTTTCGAGTTTTTTGAATCACATTTTAACCTCCTTTTCGATCCCTTAGACCATTCAAAATGTCAAATTAGTATCTACTCTGTCTTCCTGCTATCTTTATAATAACACAAATCCAAAGTTCTCGGATTTATTTCACCACTTACTTTTTTATCATGCCTCCTTTTTGATTTTGATTATTTATATTCATTAGCCAAGGATAATAAAAACCTTTAATAGAGAACCACATCCCAACCAGCAACATACTGATTAAGACGTATAACATCCCTGAGGTTCACCTTGCCGTCACCATTGACGTCCTTGGCACCTTCATTTACTTTAACATTCCAGCCTGCGACAAACTGATTTAATCTGATTACATCCCTCAAATTAACTTTCCCATCTTCATTTATGTCACCAGGCGTATGTGCAGCAACCTTAACTGCGCCGTTCATTACGTCAAAGTGAACATTTTCTTCCTTGTCATTACAAATTTCTTCTTTATCATAGGTTACAGTAATCGGATATGTACCCTCTTTTGCGTTGGATTTTATTACAAATGTTAATGTAAACAAGTTTCCGTTTGTTTTCACATTTGTAAGATTAAACCATTGTATGTGATATGGATTATTTGTTATTATGTTTGATGTTGTGATTTCGCCAAAATCACCTTGTTCGCAGCTCTTTAGCTCAAGCGCATTGGAATCATATCCAACGGAGACTGCCCATCCGTTAATTCCCGGGTTATTCTTCATTGACACATTCACTGTTACTGTTCCACCCGGACCTGCTGTTTTGGTGTCAACAACAATTTGAGGAGTATCTGGATTTATTGGCTTTAGAGGATCAGTGTAGATATCCTTATAGTTGTATCCGCAAACTGCGCACGTATGCAATGTATAACCTTGAGTAGTTGTTGTCGGTGCTATAATTTTTTCAACATATTTATGACCGATTGCTGGAATAGTTTGAGTTTCTTTCTTATCACATGAAGAACAGGTTCTCGTTTTTGTTCCTACCAAAGTACAGGTTGCTCTTTGGGTTGTGATCCACGCACCGTAACTATGTCCTTTTACCGGAATAGTTTTAGTTTCATTTTTACCGCAAGCAAAACACATTCTCATTTTGCTTCCGTTCTTTATACAGGTTGCTTCCTTTGTAACTTTCCATTCTCCAAAAACATGTTGCTCTATTGCATTTGTGTAATCGTCTTTGTAAGTATCTCCACATATACTGCATTTATGCAACGTATATCCTTTTTCACTGCAAGTAGGACTCACAACTTTCGTAGTATAATTATGCGAACATTTTATTGTAACCGACAGCGTTTTTTTCGTCAGAATTGTTTCACCGTTGGTAGTATCCTTCAAGCTAAAGTCTATTGTGTAATCACCTGTCCTTTTAGCCGTTATGGTGCAAGGACAAGTATTACCATCCCTAGCACCCCATTTTGTAGTAAATACATCTGTGTTTCTTAAGGCACTGAATGTATACTTGGAGGGAAGAAGCCCCGTTGCTGTTACATTAATTGTCTGTGTCGGATTATTTGCTAAATCAAAGGTTAATGATGATTTACTCAAGCTTAACGAAGCTGAACCCAGTTTATTAATTTTAAATTTTTGGGCATTTGTCCCATTGTATGTATACAGCCGAATATTAGTGCCTTCCTCAGGCGATGCTCCTTCAACATCAAGAATCGCTGCATTACAATTTATTGGTCTAAAACAATAATAACCGTTACCTGCACTGTAAATCATCCATTTTTGGGCATCTGTTCCATTCTCTGAATAAACTCCTACATTCGTTCCGCTAACATATCCGTTATTATTTACATCTATGCAGTAATTACTGTTCTTCCTTGACTTTATAACATAACTACCATCCGACTGCCTAACAAAACAGAAAATCTGGTTGTCAGAATTTGTATTTTTACTCATATAAACATTTGTGTAATCGCTCAAAGATGCATGCGTTAAAACATTATTATCCGACACCGCACTACCAATCTGAGCATAAAAATCACTGCCTAAATTAGATTGGGTCCCCCAATTAAGTTTCTTAATGACGAAAGAAAGACAGCCATTATCCGTTGCACCTCTAAAGGTTCCTCCACTGTTTGAAACCTCAGCATAAACTTTCCATGTACCATACACACCTCTGCAAGCAAATCTGAAATAGTTTTTATCCCCAAGATCGGGATCAGCTGTCCTTCCGTCAGGTGCAACAAAGTGTAGTTTATAATTCGAGATATTTGAGTCATAAGGAGTAATAGTTACTGTTTGTATTTCAGATTCATAAAATCCTGTCGAAGAAATGCTTATAGTATATCCAGTAGGAGCAGGATTGTTATTAACCCTCGTTAAATACTCCATACTGCAATAACCGCTGTAACCATTCCATTCCACATGAGCCCAATTGCCATCTGCCTTACTAACATATACAATTGTACCTTTTGGTATTGAGGCTATAACTGACCCTCCACCATGCGAATTTCTCATATTTAACGGCTGACTCCTTGTGGTAACCGTGTAATCTCCAGCATAACTTTCAGAACAATTACATCCACCTCCTCGATAATTTGGTCTTACAATATAAGCAATTGTTTGAGTTTGTGTTGGATGCTTTCTAACACTCCTAGCATATAAACTACCTCCGCTACCAGAATTTCCTCCATAGGTACTAACATTGCCATTAGAAGCTGCATACACTATCTCAACATGATCTGCTCCGTTATTGCCATAAAAAACAATATCACCTGGTTGAGCTGTACTTTTGCTGACATAATAACCTCCAGAGTTGATAATATTATATCTTAATGTTGGACAGTATCCTGATGCCGGAATGGCATCAGATTGATTTGCCAATATCGCACAATCACTAACAAAATCAGCACACCACTGTTCTGTGTAACCTAATTGAGAACCAGTTTTACCCAACTGTGCTCTTGCAACATTTACTACATCTTCTGCACCATTACCCGTAATACTATAACTTTTATTGAAGTTATATGTTCTGCTCTGAGTTGCCCCCACATTAACTGTACCTAAAATTGTAAAACAGGAAATCACCACAAGAAAACTTAGTACAACACTAATAATCCTTTTCATAACATATCCTCTCTTTCAATTAATATTGTTGCATATTTTTATTTTTGCCACAAAGAATAATACTATTAGGGGTTTGCTCGGTTCATATCGCAAAGTATCTCACTTTGCGATAAAATACAGATAACATAAGTAAAAAGGCCATTTCTCGAATACATTGACTATAATCTTGACGGCGATTATTCTGATAAAAAATTCAATTTATCCATGCTTTTTCTTTTTAAGTCCATTGATGAGTGCACATAACGCTCTAAAGTGATTTTTACATTTGAGTGACCTAAAATCTCACTAAGACTTTTTATTTCAAACCCATTTTCGACGCATCTGGTTGCGAAAGTATGTCTTAAAACATGAAATTTAACATTTCTTATATTACATATTTTTAGTACATTTTTGAAATAGTACTGCATATTTCTTGGTTCTATATACTGTTTTGACGAACCGGTAAGTATATAGCAATCTGAGTTTTGTTTTAACTTCAGCAAAGTATCAATAATTGTTTCCGGGATTGGTATCCTACGCAAAGAATCTTCGCTTTTGGGCGAAGTAATAATGACCCTTGTTTTACGGGAAGTTTGTTCGCCCATATTATCCTGTATTCTTAGCATAGTTTTGTTTATGCTCAAAAGCCTTTCTCTTATATCTATATCCGACCATTTTAAAGCACACAATTCACCTATTCTGATTCCTGTATAGAGACTAAGCAAAATCCCAAAATTTTTATTGTCCATATTCTTGATCAAATACGTACAGAGTTTCTGTTGTTCAAAAATAGTAAGCGTTTCAATTTCACACTTTTTGCATTTGATAGAAACAAAACTCAAATCACAGTTGTGTCCTATACCTTTGCAGTTAGCATACTTTAATATATTTTTTATTATCGCTAATATATCGCTTACAGTCTTACTTGCAAGGCCTTCCCTTATCAATGAATTCATATATGACTGAACAACATCCGCCGTTATATCTGATATTTCGTATTTACCTAATATCGGAATGATACGGTTATTAATAACCGATTTATAATGCGATAATGTAGATTCCTTAGTGCTCAGCTTTTTGTTTTCAAGCCAATCAAATACTATTTGCTCAAAAACAGCTGAGTGAATTTTATCAATTGGTTCATTGGGATTGATTTGCTTAAGTTTATTTCTTACCTCGGTATAACTTTTACCATATAAATAACCGTATATAGCCCTATGATTTAAACCACGCTCCTTTATATACCTTCCTTCCCATCTTCCGTCTTTACGTTTATAAATATTTTCACCTTTTCTGGGCATATTTATCTACTCCTTTCTTTGACTATAATTTTGACGGAGAATTATCATAAAAGTAATTCTTTCAAACTAAAAAAAGACATAATTCACCTTTTCATGAAAAAAATACAGAATAATCGTAATTTATATTGACTTTTTTGCGATTAAGTATTAATATTCTAAGTGTAATATATATTAACATATTTATCGCAAAGTGAGATACTTTGCGATAATTTTATTTAACGCCAATTATCATTTTGCTTTATTGTTTATTTTTTTGATAACCGCAATTTCAGTTTTACATACTTTCTTTATCTACCCCCAACATTTTATAATTACTTCCCTAAAACATATTAACAATGCAAGTTCAACTGTTTATAACAGACATTATATCTATTTAAAGTAGGCGTATCAATACAATTTAATATTTATTGTAGCTATATCCGAACTCTGTGTATAGTAGAATTATATACAGGTGGTGACTAACATGGAAAAGAAAGAATTTATTAAGCGCTTAGTTGAGCTTCGTGTTAACAAGGGTGTTTCGGCAAGAGATATGAGTTTAACTTTAGGACAAAGTCCAAGCTATATTAATAATATTGAAAACGGAATCAACCTACCCTCGATGACAGTATTCTTTTATATCTGTGATTATTTCAAAATCACCCCAAAGGAGTTTTTTGACACCACCTCTCCAAATCCTGTAAAAGAAAGAGAGCTTTTAGATGCAGCTAAATGTCTTGACGGTGAGCAGCTTGAGCACTTGATTGCAATTGCGAAAGGACTAAAAAAATAACATCCCGTCAAAGGATGTATCACTAACATATAAATGCAAATCCGCATCAGGGCATTGTATTTACAACCTACTCCATTTATGAGTTACTAATAAATAAAAACATGTATTTTATGATCAACCAGCCGACTGTACGCCTTACATCTAACACATTCTAACAATTATCTTCAAAAAAATTTTCAAAATCGAAAAACTGTCGTAAAACCACCAATTATTCAGCTTTTATTTATAGCAAAAGAACCAAATATAATCATAAAACACGTGGCAACACTACCTGAAAATCGTCCATATTCGCTCCAAAACCGCGTGCCGAGGGTTCAAGTCCTTCTGCCCCTGCCACTAAAAAACGGCTTAAACACTGCGTTTAAGCCGTTTTTTCATATAAATAAACAGTCGGGGTGTGGTCAAAAGCACCACTTTTGATGCTCAAATTGTGTTCCAAACCTCTCATACAGTTTCAAAAATTCCAACAATTCCGTCTGTTACATCATCAAAATAGCATCAATATATTTATCATGTCCATAGTTTGTGGTATGATATATACAATCAAGTTCCTATAATTTGTCAGATTAACTTTACGGGATAACAAAATAAAAATCAGGGGGCATACAGATGAAAATAATGTCAACGGATTATGCTGAAAATTATGCTAGACAAATGTTAAATCGAATATTAGAATTTGACTTATTTACTCTTTTACATAAAGATAAACCAGATTTGCAAGATTTTGATCACCAAATTGGAATTGAAGTAACGCAAGATGTTTATGAAAGAGAAATGCAATGTCTGCGATTTTGGGTGAAATATGAAAAAATGCCTTATGACAAAATCCCCAAAAAAGAAATCGAACTATATTACAAAAATCTTGGTACTCTAGAAATTTCTGATAACCATATAATCCATGGTACATTAGGTGAAACGAAAGAAAATAATCCTACTCATTTGATTGATACAATCAATAGTAAATTAAAAAAATTAAATTCTGGACATTATACAATATTTGAAAATAATATGTTGTATGTTTTTGTTGAAACGGTTAGTTTGTTTGATTCGTATATAATATCGCTAATTAAAGAAGTAAATGCCACAAATTATCCGTTAAAATATACTCGAATAATTTTAGATGGTTGGTTTGAATTATGTGATTGTGATATTGTGAATCAATCATATTGCAGACATAATATAACATCGGAATTGAGGCAAGAAATACGTCGAAGTATTTCAACTGAATAATAATTTTTACATCTAAAACCCATCCGTTATTCCATTTAGTTTGGTTATATCTCTTTCTACATAATAGGTTTCAAAAATTACCGATGTGGTATACCCCAGCAAATCGGCAAATTTTCAGATAGATAGTATTACAAAGCGAGGATGATTTTTAACTCTAGCTTTTCTTTGTTTACAGCGACGCAAATTTGTTGACAGCAAGTGATACTTGAATTACAATTAAGATAGATTCAAAATGAAATTTGGCGGGTAATGTTATGATAAAAAAGTTATATCCGAACGGAAGACCAAAGGCATTTAATGTATCTTATGATGATGGAGTTTTACAGGATATTCGTTTTGTGGGATTGCTGAATAAATACAATCTAAAAGGAACTTTTAATCTAAATTCTCACTTAATGAAAACAGAGTTTGAATGGAAACACGAAAGTGGATTAGTAATAAAACGACTTTCAGAGAATATTGCGTCCGATCTGTATAGCGGTCACGAAATTGCAAGCCACACACTCACTCATCCTTATATGGACAGCTTGACAGAAAATGAGATTATCCACGAATTGCAAACCGACAAAGACAATCTTGAAATGCTTTTTGAATCAGAAGTAAAAGGTTTTGCTGTTCCTTTTGATTTTTATAGCGAATTGATGGAAGAGTGTGTCAAAAAATGTGGATTTGAATATGCAAGAATTTCAGAGGAATCCCTATCATATACACCATCAACCGATTTTTACAAATTAGAAGTCGGTATATTTCACCTTGACACGAATTTGGATTCATATATTGATAACTTTTTATCAACAAACGAAGAACTTGCATTCTGTCAAATCGCAGGTCATTCCTATGACTTGGATACTGAAAATATGTGGGATAAAATTGAGGCTATTTTCAAAAAGTTAAGTGCAGATAATAATATTCTGCCAATGACAACAATTCAATTTGTTGAATATATTAAGGCAATGAATCTTGCAGAAATAACAGAAAACTATATCAAAAACAACAGCAATATTAGTTTGTGGTTTAGTGTCAATGACAGAATTTGTGAGATTAAGCCAAATGAAGTGTATTATGTCTGAAATTAAAACTCCAGATACATATTGAAATTTATAAATCAACAAAGAATAAGTAAAGTTTGTATGTGTATATTATGTACACAGATTGGGTAATAAGATATGACAAACAAAGAAATATTACAAATAGCATTACAGCAGTCTGCATATGACTGCAACTGCGCCGCAGAGGATTTTCTATCTGACAAAAACATTGTTACTATATCGAAAAAGAATGAGCTTGCAAGAAAATATATTCCTCTTCCGCTTGAATGTGACCTCGTTTCATATGGAAACAATATTGTTGCACAGACAAGTCAGAGGCTTAAGGATACGGTTACTGAATATATCAACCGATTTCCTGCCTTTCGTTGTTTTGAAACGCCTAATATAAACATTCTCAATGATATGCTTGCTTCATACAATCTTAAGGTCTGCTTTATGGCGGAATATTTTCTGCCTGATGTAACTAAGCTCAAGCGGCTGGAATGTAATTATGAATTGAGGGTTCTGAAAAAATCAGATTTTGAAAATTTATATTGTGATAAATGGAGCAATGCTATTTGTGAAGGAAACAAGGACAGAGATATACTTGCAGTTGGCGCATATGATAACGGCAAGCTGATTGGTCTTGCAGGCTGTTCGGCAGACTGCGAAACTATGTATCAGATAGGTGTTGATGTTTTGCCCGAATACAGAAGACAGGGTGTGGCATCTGCTTTGACTAGCAATCTTGCTGTGGAAATACTTGCCCTTGGCAAAGTGCCGTTTTACTGCGCCGCATGGTCAAATGTTAAATCTGTACGCAATGCAATAAAATGCGGTTTTTATCCTGCATGGGTTGAGCTAACTGCGAGAGATGTTAACTTTATAAATAAAATTATCTCTTGATAATTTCGTACATAAAAGGTTGGATATAGGCATAAAATCTTCAGATATAATATACTAGAGAAGTTAGAATGTTTTTTCATTCTCGATTCTTTGTTTACAGCGAAGCAAATTTGTTGACAGCAATTAATACTTGAATTACAATTAAGATATCTTGAAATAACATTATGGGGACTTACAAACGAAGCTGATAAAATCTGACAAAAAGTATTACAATTCATTTTTGGAGGCTATTATGTGCTTTATATGCGATAGAATAGAAATGATTAAAAATAACGAAAACCCTTATTTCGTTAAAGAATTGGAAACAGGCTATGTTGTTATCGGGGATAACCAGCATTTTAAGGGCTACACTTTATTTTTATGCAAACAACATAAAATAGAGCTTTTTCATCTTGAGCGCAATTTTAAAATGAAATTTCTTGAGGAAATGTCTTTAATGGCTGAGGCTGTATCAAACGCTTTTAATGCAGAAAAAATTAACTATGAACTTCTTGGCAACGGTGAAACTCATCTTCATTGGCACTTGTTCCCACGCATAACCGGTGATATTGAAAATTACGGCAACAACGGAAAAGGACCCGTGTGGTGGTATCCAATGGAGAAAATGTATGATGACTCAAACAGGCCAACAGAAGCAGAACTATGTGAACTTAAGGAAAAATTGTTGTGTGAGCTAAACAAATTAACCTCTCGGTAATCTTTTTCCCCTGAGCATTGTTCTCAGGGGATTTTTACGTTGCTTACCCACTTTTTTGCCGAAAACTATTGACCGAACACTGAAAAAACAGTATAATAATATTCAGATGTGCTAAAGCTCAGGATTATTGCTTTGTTTTTGCACAACATTTCAACCCTCGCTGGTATAGCTCAGTAGGCAGAGCGCATCCTTGGTAAGGATGAGGTCAGCAGTTCGAATCTGCTTATCAGCTCCAAAAACCGCCTTGTATATAACATGGCGGTTTTTTGTTTTTCTGTACCTTTTCGGTACCTTTATTTATACAGCTTATACAGCAATAAAAATTCAGCCGCTCTGTACCGAAAATACACAGCGGCTTTTATGATATGCACCTCCAAAATTGTCTAACTTCTGGGTGCATATCATTACTACTTTGCTTATTTTATTTATTTAATTTCAAAAACGCCGCCTTTAGCTGTTTTGCGGCTTCATACGGATTTTCAGCCTTCATTATTGCGCTGACTGCGCAAATTCCGTTAACAGGGATTCCCTTGATTATATCAAGATTATCCTTGTTGAGTCCGCCTATGGCGTTTACTTTAATGCTTACAGCGCTGCATATATCACGCAGGATTTCCGGCTTTGTCAGGACTGTAATAACCTTTGTTGTGGTAGGGTACATAGCGCCAACTCCAAGGTAATCTGCACCCTGCTCCTGAGCCTGCAGCGCCTGCTCAACTGTCTTAGCGGTTGCGCCGACTATCTTCTCTCTGCCCATAATTTTTCTTGCGGCATATACCGGCAGATCGCTCTGACCAACGTGTACTCCCGCCGCATTAGCGGCAAGGGCAATATCCGCCCTATCGTCAATTATCAGAGGAACATTGTATTTGTCTGTGACAGCCTTTGTTTTAATTGCAAGGTCTAAATACTCCCTGCCGGTGCGGTTTTTTTCACGAAGCTGAACTATCGTCGCTCCACCTGCACAGGCTTTGTCAACAACCTCTAAAAAAGCAGATTCCTCCCAATTTGTGCTGTCAGTAACAAAATACAGCGTTGTATCAAGCTTCATACTCTCACCCTCATATTATTTCTATTTTTAGTCTGTCGGCAACGGTTTCATTGTCAGTGGCATAAATACTGTCCATAAGCATTATTCTGAACGAGCCTGTGCCTTTAGCAAATTGCGAAAGCTCACCGCATATGCCGAAAAATCCGCATCCAAGCACTGCCGAGTCAAACGCATCTGCGCACGACAAAAAAGCCGCAGTAACAGCCCCAAGCATACATCCTGTTCCTGTAAGCTGGCTCATCATCTCACAACCGTTTGATATAAGTGCAGATTTTTTACCGTCTGTTACTATATCTGTCTTGCCGCTTGACAACACAACACAGCTGCTTTTAATCGCCAAGGCTTTTGCAGCCTCAAGAACGCTGTTTACGTCTTTTTCATTTGAGTCTATGCCCTTTGCTGCAAATTTCTCTCCTGCAAGCGCTTTAATTTCAGCCGCATTTCCCTTTATTATTTCCGGCTTGTATTGGTTTATAAAACCCTTACAGAAGTCTTTTCTAAGCCTACTGCAAGTCACGCCGACAGCGTCTATTATAATAGGAACATTGTTTTTGTTTGCCGAGCGTGCCGCCGCCGTTATTCCCTCAAGGCGTACATCTGTTATGTTTCCAAGGTTTACGCACAAAGCGGCTGCACCAGCCGTTATATCAGCCGTTTCAAGCGGATGCTCAGCCATAATAGGCTTTGCCCCAAGTGCTAAAACGGCATTTGCACAATCGTTAATTGATATAGGGTTAGTAATGCAGTGAATAAGCGGTGCGTTTTCTTTGACTTTGTATCTTATTTTTAAAAGCTCTGAAATATATTTCTCCACAATATCAACCCCTTTTATTGCCTGAAGCAAAGTGAAATCTGCTTTACGTCAGGTGAATTATTTGGCTTTGCAAATATGAATTTTCCCCTTTGGGTAAGTTAATGGTGGCCCTTAGCAAGCTTTTTGCGATTAACAATCAGATATGCTGCGGCCGATATTACGAACAAAGCAAGGGCAATATATGGAATATATGTCACAAAGCCATCGTGAATATCCAAAAGTGTGTTGAAAAGCACTGTCAACGCAAGCCAAACAATAATGCCGATAAACGCAATTCCAAAGCTGTCGCTGATTACGTTTTCCTTGCAGTCATATGCCTTACATCCAAGCATTCTCTGATATTTTGTGAGCAATCCTGTTTTTGCAAGCTTCTTAAGGAACAAGAAAGCAACACTTCCGCCGATAAGCGTTCCGCTGATGAAAGACGGAACATAGAAAACCCAAGTTAAATCTGTTTTGCCCCACCAAAGAGTCATAACCGGATATGACGCAATAGCGCCGATAATTCCTGTTCCTATAATCTCGCCGATTACAGCAAAAATCAATCTGCCCTTTGACGCACGGTAAAAAAGCCCCGACAAAACCGCACCGAACACAGCGCCTGTCAGCGCAAGCGGAGGAATACCCATTATGCTCATTCTTATAATACCGATAAGCGTTGCACACAAAAGGCTGTACCACGGACCCAAAAATACCGACACAACGATATTTATAAAATGAGCCATCGGACACATTCCCTCAACACGGAGAATCGGCGAGATGATTACGCCGAGCGCAACCATCATTGCGAGCACTACCATTTTCAGCAGCACCGTACTGTTTTTGCTTTTTGCATTTCCTGACATTTTTATCTACCTCTTTCCAAATAGTATTTGCGAAATTCGTTTGAAAAGGGCATAAAAAATGCCAAATAGCCCAAAACGAATTTTCGCCTTGTCGGTCGGCGCTCAAAAGCTCCCTCTCACCCCGAAACACGGGTTCCCATCGCTATTCGGCAAAGTCACCGAAAATATCCATCCGGCAAGGCACAAGACGCTCCTCTCTGCCCCTATAATCCGGATAAGCAAAAACAAAAATCGGAATACGCCCCAATAAGAATGCATTCCGATAATAAATCAATCTGCAAACTCCCTGCGGCGGCATTACCCGAATCAGGTTCGCTAAAAAGCTAAGGGTCGAAGCCAAACTTCCTCTCAGCGGTTTACCGCTCCCCTGTTTGTTTTAATTACATTATATATCTTTTTTTAATTTTGTCAATGGAAAACATATCTTGTCCTATCAGCCGTATAAATTTACATTTTCTATTGTAATTCCTTGTGCTTTCAGTTATAATATACGGGTATGATTATGATTTTTCACTTTTGAAAGGATAAAGAATATGAAAAGATTAAAAAAGGCTGTTGCTCTTATTTTAGCTGTATTTATAATTGCTTCGTTTGCAGGCTGTGCGTCTGCCCCACAAAGTCAAAGCGAAACTGTAAAGATTTCTGAATTTACCGAAAAAGGCATAAAGACGCTTTGCACAAATCTTAACAAGGAAAAGCTTGTACCTAATGAAGCAACCGATATGCAAAATGAGGTT
The DNA here is from genome assembly GCF_024433635.1 of Ruminococcus sp. zg-924. GTDB lineage: Bacteria > Bacillota > Clostridia > Oscillospirales > Acutalibacteraceae > UBA7067. The sequence goes on from NZ_WNJZ01000004.1 coordinate 40,576, forward strand.
ATCGGAGCTATTGCAGGCTACCGCTTTACCGTTACGCTTGACGGCGGCAACGCTCTTGTTGAGTTTTATGAGTTTGATAAAAACAAGCTTAACGATTCGGCAAAAAAGGTTATTTCAGAGGTAAAAGAGGACGGAACATTTAATATGCTTGATATAGACGAAGTTAAGGCGGAGCTGTCCGACAATGAAAAATATCTTATGATTTACAACGATGCAAAGAGCGAGGGTGACAATGCTGATGCTGCACACAAGGAACGCCGAGATAAGATTACAAAAATCTTTGACAAGGCTGAATAAGCCGCAAAATTTTTCAAAAAATATTAAAAAGCACTTGACAAAATTACATTGATATAATATAATAATGCTTGTTCGCACTGCGAAAAAGCAAAATATGGCGGAATAGCTCAGCTGGCTAGAGCATTCGGTTCATACCCGAAGTGTCGTAGGTTCAAGTCCTATTTCCGCTACCATATGGCCCGGTGGTCAAGCGGTTAAGACACCGCCCTTTCACGGCGGTAACACGAGTTCGATTCTCGTCCGGGTCACCAAAAACCGATGCTTAGGCATCGGTTTTTTTAATGAATAACGCACAGATTTATTTCTTTTTTTATTACACTGTACAGGCTAACCTATGTGTTCGCCTGTTTTTATTTTTATAAATTATTTTTTGTTTGGGACATTTTGACCCTTTAAAAGATATTACTTATGAAAGGTCTTTCACAACCCTCGAAAAGGACGGTGAGTATATGACGGACGAGGAATTTACAAGCATCTCACTTAGATATTCCGACAGCATTTTCAGAATTGCTTTTAATTACTGTAAAAACAGAGCAGACTCAGATGATATTGTTCAGAATGTGTTGATAAAATTTTATAAATGCAGCAAGAAATTTGACAGCGAAGAACACATTCGCAACTGGCTTATCAGGGTTGCTATAAATGAAAGCAAAAAGCTTTTGATTTCACCCTTTAAAAAGCGTACTGTGCCGATTGATGAAATTAGCGACAAGCCGGCTTTTGACAATCAAGAGAAAAGCGATTTATTCGATGCGGTGATGAAGCTTCCTAAAAAGTACAGAATAGTTGTATATATGTACTACTATGAGGATTATGACGTGTCGGAAATTTCAAAAATGTTGGGTGTTAATTCCTCGACAATACGCACACAACTTTCACGAGCGAGAAGCAGCCTTAAGGAACAATTACAGGAGGTTTGGGCAGATGAGCAATAAAGAGTTATTCAGACAAACTTTCTCGGAGCTTCATGCCTCCGAGGATAAGGTAATGGAGGTTATAAATATGAAATGTAATAGAAAAACTAAACATTTTCATTCTAAAAGGCTAATTGCTGTCGCCGCTTGTGTTGGCACAATACTGATTGCCGGCGTTGTTGCCAACGCTGCAACTGACGGCGCAATTGTTGACAGCTTTATCACAGTAATCACTCAAAACGGCGAGGAAAAAGAGATACCGGCAGAAGTCAGCTATGACAATGATGGAAGAAAAACCCAGACTATTGAATATGGCAATAAAGTAGTCACAGTTGAAGAGCTTGAATCAGGAGGTAGTGGCTATACTTTCACGCAAAAAGATCCGGATAAAACGCATGATAGTATAACAATAGTGCACAGATTCGAGAACGGAGGAGCGATGTATATTTCCGGAAGTTAATCTGCATTATATTTAACAGTTAATGAAAGAACGAGGTTGGTTACCGGACCTTGTTCTTTTTCATGTATTGCATAAATTCTGTTATTATAATATACTGTATAGACGGAGGGTAAACTTATGAGCTTTTACATTCAATACGGCGATATAATAATAAAAGAATACAACCGAACAGATTTGGATTCTGTTCACAGTATGCTGAGCCAGCCGAACGTTTATTACACCACCTGCGCTATTCCGTATAATTGCAGCAGAGCTTTTGCATCAATGTGGATTGATTGTATACGCCGCTCAGCAAAGAGAAAAACAGACTTTGAATACGGTATTTTCAGTGCAAGAAACGGAGAGTACATAGGTAACATAGGACTTATAGGAATAGATTACATAAACAAATGTGCAGACATAACCTATATCATTCACCCACGCTTTCAAAACCGTGGCTATGCCTGCCTTGCTTCAAAACTGATAATAGCCTACGGCTTTGAATTTTTGAATCTGCAAAGAATTCAGGGCAAATGTATGGATTTCAACATTGCATCAAAAACCGTAATGCTAAAATGCGGCTTTACTTACGAGGGTCTGGGCAGACAAGAAATGCTCAAGGATAACAAATTTGTAAATCTTGAGCATTATTCGTTATTAAAAAGCGAATATGAGGCGTTAAAAAATAAAATTTTTATTCCTTTGAAGCAAAATTCAAATTTCAGCTGATTTTTCCTTAAAATCAATAAAAACATAGTAAAATAACGAGTTATCAACATCAAAATGTTGATAATGTTATTAATTTTTGCAACTTATTCGATATATTATTATTTTTGTCCGTATCTATAAAAAATCAATGTTAATAACACAACATTTTGTGGTTTTAAAATGTTTTTTCTTTTACGGAAATGTTGATAAAACTTGTCTTTTTTACGTCAGTTTTCGTGTTTTCCGAACATTTTTTGTTCGATTTTTCTGATTTTGACATAGTTTTTGTGTTTTTAACATTATTGTTAATTTGAAGCTTAAAACGCTGTTAACAACCCATATTATTATCTTTAGAAATTATGTTTTTACTCAAAAAAAGGCTTGCACAATTGTGCAAGCCTTTTTTTATTACAAGCTTTCAAATAAGCTTTTATCTTAAATTGAGAATGAATAGTTCGGAGCTTCCTTTGTAATCTGAATATCATGCGGATGGCTTTCCTTAAGGCCTGCGCCTGTAATTTTAACAAACTTAGCCTTTTCGTGAAGCTCCTGAATGTTTGCACAGCCTGTATAACCCATGCCTGCTCGCAGACCACCAATCATCTGATAAATTGTTTCGCTGAGCATTCCCTTATAAGGAACACGGCCTTCAACGCCTTCCGGAACAAACTTCTTAAATCCGCTCTGGAAATATCTGTCCTGACTGCCCTTACCCATAGCGCCAAGGCTGCCCATTCCACGGTAAACCTTGAACTGTCTGCCCTGATAAATCTCGGTTTCACCCGGTGACTCCTCACAGCCTGCAACAAGCGAACCTATCATGGCAACGCTGCCGCCTGCGGCAAGAGCTTTAACAATGTCGCCCGAATATTTGATACCACCGTCTGCAATAATTGGGATACCGTATTCTGCTGCAGCACAGGCTGAATCATAAATTGCGGTAATCTGCGGCACGCCGATACCTGCAACAACACGTGTTGTACATATTGAACCCGGTCCAATACCAACCTTAACGCAGTCAGCGCCTGCCTCTATAAGTGCTCTTGTAGCCTCAGCAGTTGCAACATTACCTGCAACAAGCTGAACGTTCGGATATGCCTTCTTAACCTTCTTAACAGTGTTTATTATATTGATATTATGTCCGTGTGCAGAGTCAAGCACAAGCAGGTCAACCTGTGATTCAACAAGAGCTGCTACTCTGTCGAGCACGTCTGCTGTTGCACCTATTGCTGCTGCACAGAGAAGTCTGCCTGATTCATCTCTTGCTGAATTAGGATACTGATTAGATTTCTCTATATCCTTAATTGTTATAAGTCCCTTTAAATTACCGTTTTCATCAACAAGCGGGAGCTTTTCTATTTTGTGCTGACGGAGGATTTCCTGTGCATCTGTAAGCTTTGTGCCTACCGGAGCTGTAATGAGCTGTTCCTTTGTCATTACATTTGAAATAGGCTGAGAGTAATCGTATTCCGTCATAAATCTCAGGTCACGGTTTGTCAAAATTCCTACAAGCTTGCCGTCACGACAGATTGGAACACCGCTGATTTTATACTTAGCCATAAGCTCGTTTGCTTCGCTTACGGTATTTTCAGGAGCTAAGAAAAACGGGTTTACTATAACGCCGTTTTCAGAACGCTTAACTCTGTCAACCTGATCAGCCTGACGCTCGATTGACATATTCTTGTGGATAACGCCAATACCACCCTCTCTTGCCATTGCAATAGCCATGTTTGTTTCTGTAACAGTATCCATAGCGGCTGTCATAAGTGGGGTATTGAGCCTAATTTTCTTTGTTATGTGTGTGCTTACATCAACATTTTTCGGTTCTACGTTTGACTCACCCGGAATCAGAAGAACGTCGTCAAAGGTCAATCCTTCTTTGATAAACTTTTCGCTGAAATTTGTGTTTAGCATACTCTCATTCCTCCTGTTAATTCACTTGTTGATATATGAATATTTAAATTCGATTTTATCAGTAATTTGACCGTTTGTCAACTTATTTTTTTGGAGTGATAACCTCTGCCCCACCCATATAAGGACGAAGTGCCTCGGGAATTCTGATAGAGCCGTCCTCATTGAGGTTATTTTCTAAGAATGCAATTAACATTCTCGGTGGTGCAACCACCGTATTGTTGAGAGTGTGTGCAAAATACTTGCCGTTTTCACCGTTTACTCTTATCTTAAGTCTGCGAGCCTGAGCGTCGCCAAGGTTTGAACAACTGCCTACTTCAAAATATTTTTTCTGTCTTGGCGACCAAGCCTCAACGTCAATTGACTTAACCTTTAAGTCTGCCAAGTCACCGCTACAACATTCAAGTGTTCTTACAGGAACATCAAGAGAACGGAACAACTCAACAGTGTAGCTCCAAAGCTTGTCAAACCAAGCCATACTGTCCTCCGGCTTGCATACAACTATCATTTCTTGCTTTTCAAATTGGTGTATTCTGTAAACTCCACGTTCCTCAATGCCGTGAGCGCCTTTTTCCTTTCTAAAGCACGGAGAGTAGCTTGTGAGAGTATAAGGCAAATCCTCTTCTTTATTTATCGTGTCAATGAACTTACCAATCATTGAATGCTCGCTTGTGCCGATAAGATAAAGGTCCTCTCCCTCAATCTTATACATCATAGCATCCATCTCGTCAAAGCTCATAACGCCTGTTACAACATTGCTTCTAATCATAAACGGCGGAACACAGTATGTGAAGCCCTTGTTAATCATAAAATCTCTTGCGTAGGAAATTACAGCTGAGTGAATTCTTGCAACATCGCCCATTAAATAATAAAAGCCGTTTCCTGCAACCTTTCTTGCGCTGTCAAGGTCAATGCCGTTGAGCTTTTCCATAATATCTGTGTGATACGGAACCTCAAAGTCCGGCACAAACGGCTCGCCATAGCGTGTTATTTCAACATTTTCACTGTCGTCCTTACCTATTGGTACAGACGGGTCAATGATATTAGGAATAACCATCATTCTCTTGGTTATCTCCTCAGAAAGTTTCTTTTCCTGCTCTTCAAGTTGAGCAAGACGCTCGCCCTGCTCCTTAACAAGCTGCTTTGTCTGCTGAGCCTCTTCCTTTTTACCCTGAGCCATCAATGCGCCTATCTGCTTTGAAATTTTGTTACGGTTTGCCCTTAAGGAGTCAGCCTCCTGCTTTGTCTTTCTTGACTGAATATCAAGCTCGATTACCTCATCAACAAGCACAAGCTTTCTTTCCTGAAACTTTTTTTTGATGTTTTCCTTAACAATCTCAGAATTTTCTCTTAAAAATTTGATGTCTAACATTTTTCTTCCTCACTTTTCCTCTTGTCCCAATAGTTTTGCTATATATGTCAGGTCGTCCTTGCCGTAGAATTCTATTTCAAGTACTCCCTTTTTTTCTGTGCCGTTTACCTTTATCTTCCTGCCAAGATGTTCCTTAAGCGCAAGCTCAACCTCACCGTAATATGACAGTTTTTTCTCATATATTTTCTTTACGTCTGCGTTTTCAAGAGCCTTGTTGCTTTTTTTTGCAAGCCGTTCAAGCTCTCTTACAGAAATATCTTCGGTTGACGCAAGCCTGGCAGCCTTTTCCATCTCATCAGGATTTTTAAAGGCTAAAAGCGTTCTGCCGTGTCCTGCGCTGAGCTTGCCGTCGGAGATGAGCTGCAATATATCATCGGGCAGAGCCAAAAGCCTTAGGGCGTTTGCAATAGCCGGACGTGATTTTCCGACAACCCTTGAAACCTCCTCCTGCTTAAGTCCGTAGGAGTCCATAAGCTGTTTGTAGCCTTTTGCCTCTTCAACCGGCGTTAAATCCTCTCTTTGAAGATTTTCTATAAGCGCAAGCTGCATTGTTTCGCTGTCAGACAAATCCCTTATAACAACGGGAACCTCTGTTAGTCCTGCCATCCTCGCTGCTCTGTATCTGCGCTCGCCGGCTACAATCTGATAGCCGCCGTCTAAGAACGGACGAACCAAAAGCGGCTGAAGAATTCCGTGCTGAGATATTGAATCTGCAAGCTCGACAAGACTTTTTTCGTCAAATTCCCGGCGTGGTTGCTCTCTGTTCGGCTGAAGTTCAGAAATTTTAAGTGTAACTGTTGAACGGCTGTCCTCACTTTCGTTCTCCATAAATATTGCACTTAACCCTTTTCCTAAACCGCCTTTTTTTACTGCCATATATCCCCCTCCTTAATTTTTATTTATTATTTCCTCTGCAAGCGCCATATAAGCCTGGCTGCCCTTACAGCTTTTGTCGTAGTACATAACAGGCTGACCAAAGCTTGGAGCCTCAGAGAGCCTTACTCCTCTTGCAACAACTGTTGAAAATACCTTTCTTGGAAAGTAAGTTTTAACCTCTTCAACAACCTGCTGAGTTAAATTAAGCCTTCCGTCATACATTGTCAGCAACACACCCTCCATTTCAAGGCGTTCATTATACTGACGCTTTACTCTCCTAACTGTGTTCATAAGCTGTGAAAGTCCCTCAAGCGCATAATACTCACACTGAATAGGAACAAGAAGCCTGTCTGCAAGACATAGTGCGTTTGTTGTAATAAGACCAAGTGACGGAGGACAGTCAATTATTATGTAATCATAATTGCTTCTTATAGGGTTCACCGCATTCTTAAGAATTGCCTCACGGTGCTTTTTGTCTATAATTTCAATCTCGCTTGCCGCCAAATCAAGGCTTGACGGGAGCAAATCAAGACATTTGAAATCTGTGTGAATAACAACCTCGTCTGCCTTTATTCCATCAACAAGAATATTGTAGGTTGATTTTTCAACCGTTCTCCTGTCAATTCCAACGCCGCTTGTTGCGTTGCCCTGAGGGTCAACATCAATTAATAATGTCTTTTTTCCGTTTATACCAAGTGCTGCCGACAAATTAACGGCAGTGGTTGTTTTTCCTACGCCGCCCTTTTGATTGGCAACAGCTATTATCTTTGCCACGGAGCTTTCCTCCTTTTTTGCCTGAAACTATACCGCTGTAATTTGCGGCTCTTTAACAAGTATTATAGCACTTTTACGGTAGTTTTTAAAGGCTTTTTTATAATAATAGCATTATTTTTCACATTTTATTGTTTCACGTGAAACAACGCAAAAAGTCTCGGTTAAATAACCGAGACTTTTCGCATAAGGGGTTCAGATAAGGAAATGGGTATGAATAAATTAGTCGTACTCTTGTTAATCAGGCAGATACTCTGCCATTTAGCGGTAATGCGGACGCTTTAACTATTTTTACAGTATATTCTATGTAATCGTCATTTTCTTTTTTTGATAGTGCCGCATTAACTCCACTTTGCTTCATTGTCTGAAGTGCTTTATTTATGGTATTCATAAAGATGCGAACATCCTTAATAACAATTTTAGGTCTGGTGTGAGGTTCATCATGTGATGCCAGAACATTTTCAATCATTTGTTCAGTTTGTGCAACCGTCATACTGTATTTTGCCGCCCTGTTAATGCATTCTACTCTTTGCTTACCCTCAAGCTTTAAAAACAGTCTTGCGTGACGTTCTGTAAGTCCGAGTGAGAGTATTAAGCTCTGCTCATCTTCCTCTAAGCGCAATAATCTGAGCTTGTTTGCTATTGTACTTTGCTTTTTTCCAAGATGACGTGCAACCTGTTCCTGAGTCATTCTACAATCAAGAAGCAGCCTTCGTATTGCTTTAGCTTGTTCAAACATATTCAAATCACAGCGCTCTAAGTTCTCTATTAAAGAAAGAACAGCACTTTCTCGCTGAGTGCAGCTGATAACAACTGCCGGAATTCTTGTCAGTCCTGCCATAACGCAGGCACGCAACCTCCGTTCGCCTACTATTAGCTCATAACTGTCTTGTGTGGCTCTGCGAACTACTATTGGCTGTATAAGCCCGTTTTGCTCTATACTCTCAGCAAGCTTCATAAGTTCTTCTCGATTAAAATCTGAACGTGGCTGAAAGCGATTCTGATTAATTTGTGATATTGACAGATTTGTTAGTTTGTTTTCATTCTTTGATTGAAAAATCAACTGCTGCACCTCCATAAGTTTTTTTGCTTGTCCTTACAGCTAATATAATATCATCAGTTATGCCAATAATCTGTCATATTATAGAAGTGAATTAAAAAATTAATTTAGATTATTTTGCCGCTTTTTGGGGCACTCAAGGATATTGAAGAATAATTATTGATTTTTTGTGAAAAAATAGCCGCAGTTTTTACTGCGACTAAAATAATTATTCTGTCTTAATTTAAAGTGGCTGCTTGGCAATCTTTGAGCCGTGCCGTGGGTATGCTTTTGGAGTGTAATTTTTCTTTTGTATTACTATTATACTTCTCTCACTGTCATCAGGCAAAACTATATCAACCGTCTTATCTAGAACAGCACCCAAAACTTTAACAGCGTTTTGGCTTAAATTTAATTCCTCCTTTGCCTTTAAACCCTTCATTGCTACAAATATACCGTTCTTTTTGACAAACGGTAAGCAATACTCGCACAATACAGGCAGAGCAGCAACTGCTCTTGAAACTGATATATCAAATTTTTCACGGTATTCTTCCTTTTTTGCGGCATCTTCGGCACGCATATGGACAAGCTTAGCATCTATATCAAGGCTTGAACAAACCTCGTTTAAGAAGATAAGCCTTTTATTTAAGCTGTCAAGAAGAGTAAAATGCAGGTCAGGTCTTAATATAGCCATTGGTATTGACGGAAAGCCTGCGCCTGTACCGACGTCAATTACTCTTGAATTCTTTGGTATATTTAGGTACCAAACCGGAGTAAGACTATCATAAAAATGCTTTATGGCTATACCTTTACTGTCCGTTATTGCAGTAAGGTTCATCTTCTTGTTCCATTCAAGCAGCATTGAGGCATAGGCATCAAGCTTTTCAATTTGCTCTTGATTTATATGAAAACCTTTTTTTTCGGCAAAATTCGCAGTAAGCTGTGCAGTAGTCATCATATCAACCCTTATTTTTTAGTTGTGAAAGCCAAATTACCAAAACAGAAATATCAGCAGGACTTACACCACTTATTCTTGACGCTTGCCCTATATTGTGCGGCTTTATCTTGTTTAGCTTTTCCTGTGCTTCAAGTCGCAGTCCTGAAATTGTACTGTAATCTGTATTTTTAGGGAGCGATTTGCTTTCAAGGCGTCGCATCTGCTCAATCTGAGCCTCCTGCCTCTTTATATATCCTTCGTACTTAACCTCTATTTCAACTTGCTCAAATATATTTGGGTCTAAGTTTGGTCTTGTAATATCTATGCTTTTTAGGCTTTCATAATCAAGCTGTGGTCTTTTTATAAGATCTATAAGGCGAATTCCGGTTGTAACCTCAGATGTTTCACGTGAAACAAGTATCTTATTAAGCTCCTCACTTGGCGCAATTACAGTCTTTTTAAGACGCTTATACTCTGCTTTCTTCTGTTGTTGTTTTACATTAAAGCTTTCCCATCGGCTGTCGCTGATTAAGCCTATCTTTCTGCCTAATGGAGTAAGCCTTGTATCAGCGTTGTCCTGTCTTAGTATAAGTCTGTATTCACTCCTTGACGTCATCATTCTGTACGGGTCGGCAACTCCTTTTGTTACCAAATCATCAATCAGAGTTCCAATATATGAGCTTGCTCTGTCGAGAACAAAAGGTTCTTTTCCTTTAACCCTTAAAGCAGCGTTAATTCCTGCTATTAGTCCCTGTGCAGCAGCCTCCTCATAACCTGAGCTGCCGTTAAACTGTCCTGCTCCGTAAAGTCCGGGATAATCTGTAAATTCAAGTGTAGCGTCAAGCTGAAGCGGGTCTATACAGTCATATTCAATTGCATAGGCACTTCTCATTATAAGAGCATTTTCCAAACCTTTAATAGTATGATAGAATTCAAGTTGAACCTCCTCAGGTAAAGATGAGGACATTCCCTGAATATACATTTCCTCTGTATCAATGCCGCAAGGCTCTATAAAAAGCTGATGACGAGGCTTATCGGCAAAACGCATTATCTTATCTTCAATGCTTGGACAGTAACGGGGACCTATACCCTCAATTTTTCCTGCATACAGTGGTGAACGGTGGATATTCTTTAGAATAACATCCTTTGTCTGCTCGTTAGTATAGCTGATATGGCAGACAACTTTATTCTCTCCGAGTGACTTGGTATCGTATGAGAAAGGCACAGGCGGCTCGTCGCCAGGCTGAACATCAAGCTCTGAAAAGTCAATTGAGCTTTTTAAAACTCTTGCAGGGGTACCTGTTTTAAAACGCCTTGTTTCAATGCCAAGCTCTCTTATTGACTCTCCCAAGAATGAAGCGGGGAAAATACCGTCGGGTCCGCTTTCATAAGATACCTCGCCAACATATATCTTGCCGCCGAGGAATGTGCCTGTTGCAATTATAACGGTTTTACAGGTAAAAACTGCGTTCATTCTTGTTTCAACAAGCCAATCTCCGCTTTCTGACTGATTTATTGAAATAATTTCAGCCTGTCTTAAATCAAGATTTTCCTGCATTTCAAGCTTATGTTTCATTGTTGACGCATATTTTCGTCTGTCAATCTGCGCTCTTAATGAATGAACGGCGGGTCCTTTCCCTCTGTTTAACATTCTCATCTGTAAAAAGCACTCATCAGCAGTTTTTCCCATCTCACCGCCAAGAGCGTCAATTTCTCTTACTAAATGCCCCTTAGCAGTTCCTCCTATTGACGGATTACATGGACAGTTACCGACTGCGTCCATATTTATTGTAAAAACGGCAGTTTTACAGCCAAGCCGAGCAGATGCAAGACCAGCCTCAATTCCTGCGTGACCTGCACCAATTACTGCAACATCATATTTTCCGGCATTATATCCCATAACTATTCCTCACAATCATTTACCAACACAGAAATTTTCAAAAACAGCGTCAACAACGCTCTCAGCCGCTTTCTTGCCTGTTATTTCAAGCAGGCTGTCTATTGCATCATTAAGCGCAACAGATACTGCATCAAGTCCAAAGCCTGTATTTAATGCGTCTATACATTCCTGCAATGCAGAAACACTGTCCTTAACCTTAAAAAGCTGTCTTTCGTTCGCTAAAATAGGGTCAGACGGGTTAAAATTTTCTGTGCCGCATAACTTTTCCACATTTTCAGTCAATAATGTTAATCCTATGCCCTCTTTTGCAGAAATTTCTACTATATTCGGCACATATTTCTTAATTTTATCAACGTCAAGGCTGTTTCCAAGGTCACTTTTATTAATAACAGCTATTGCAGGCAAATATTTTATTTTTTCAAGTAATTTAATATCATCAGTTTCAAGCGGAATTGAGCCGTCAAACACAGCTATGACAAGACCACATCTCTCAAGCCTCTCTCTTGTTTTCTCAACGCCGATTTTCTCAACGGCATTGTCGGTTTCTCTTAGTCCGGCAGTATCGGAAAGTCTTAATATAACATTGCCGAGCGTAACTGTTTCCTCAATTATATCTCTTGTTGTTCCGGGAATATCGGTAACAATAGACCTTTCACAGCCCGAAAGCAAATTCATAAGCGTGCTTTTACCAACATTCGGCTTGCCTACAATCACAGTATTTATTCCCTGAGTTACCGCCTTACCGGAATCATAACTCTTAATTAATCCGTTAAGCTCTGTCAAAGCATTGTTAAAACTTTCTATAAGTACACTTTCCTCAACCTCGGGAACGTCCTCTTCCGGAAAGTCAACCCAAGCTGAGATATGCGCTGCTGTGTCAATAAGAGAAGAGGCTATTTTATCAAGCTTTGCCCGTAAGTTGCCTTCTTTACAACACAGCGCTGCTCTTGCGGCAGCTTGTCCCTTTGCTGAAATTATGCCCATAACAGCTTCGGACTCTGTAAGGTCTATTTTTCCATTTAAAAAAGCTCTCTTTGTAAACTCTCCCGGTTCTGCCGGAACAGCTCCGCTGTTTAGTACGGCACGAAGAACTATTTTTGTTATATAAATTCCACCGTGACACGAAAGCTCAACTACATTTTCACCGGTGTAGCTGTGTGGCGCACGAAAAACAAGCGCAACTGCCTCATCAAGCTTTTCATCATCGTCATAAATATATCCGAAGCCTGCTTTATAACCATCATATTCAGAAAGCGGCTTCTTATTTATTCCCTTAAAGACTCTGTCGGCAATTGATATTGCGTCATCGCCGCTGATTCTTATTACGCCTATTCCTCCCGCACCCTGTGCTGTTGAGATTGCGGCAATAGTTTTGTTTAACATTTTTGACCTCTCTGCGGAACGTTAAAAACCGTTCCTTACAATATAAAAGTATCTATACATAAACAAAGCAGGGCTTGCACTCGGCAACCCCTGCAAAAATTCAAATTATTCTTCCTCTGCGCCGGTCTTTTTAGGAACAGATATTCTTCCGTAGAGTGAGAATCCACCGCCCTCATTTATTGGATCTCTCTTTACAACGCTTTCTTCATTAGTGGCAGGTGTTGAGCTGTTGCCCTTATTATAACCGCCTTTTTTGTTATATCCTCTCTTATCGTAGCCACCCTTTTTATTGTAGCCTTTTTTATTGTAGTTGTTATTATACTGTTTTTTAGGAGGATTTTTCGGGTCCGGTCCTATTACAACGTGACGGTTAATGCTTTCACCCTCACTCCATGAGATTGCTCCATTAACATTTTGCACAGCTGTGTGGATAATTCTTCTCTCATACGGATTCATCGGTTCAAGAGAAACATTTCTGCCGGATTTTATAGCCTTGAATGCAAGCTTTCTGCCGAGAACCTGAAGTGTTTTTTCTCTTTTTTCTCTGTAATTTCCTGTGTTAATTGTAATTCTAAAGTAACAGTTATCAACGTGATTTGCAACAAGTCCTGCAAGATACTGAATAGCGTCCAAGGTTTCCCCTCTTCTGCCGATTACTGCACCAACCTCTTCGCCCTCAAGATTAATTTCAGCACCGTTTTCAACTTCATTTACTGTAACGGTGATTGAGTCAAAGCCCATCTCACGTAAAATATTTTCAACATACTCAACTGCCTTATCTGTAGGAGAAACCTTAACAAAAGCTCTTACTTTTGCAGGACTTCCTCCAAAAAGACCAAATTTCTTTTTAACCGGCCTTTCAATAATTTCAAAATCTGCCTCGTGAGTTTCAACACCAAGCTGTTCACAGGCGTTTATCAGAGCCTCTTCCTCTGTTTCTCCAACGCCAATTGCCTCTCTTATCACGAGCTACACCTCCGTTTTTAGTAACTTATATTATTTTTTCTTTCCGCTTTTCTTTTTTGCGGAGTTTTTACCATTATTTGTATTGTTATTTAATTCCGAATTATTTCTTATTCTCGGATTATATTCATATTTAACCTTTGCTTCGTTAACATCAAGCAAAGCAACTCTCTGTGCCTCTGCCTTTGCCGTCATTATGTTTACATTGTAAAACTTTTGAAGAATCAACGACTGAACAAGACCTAAAAGTGTTGATATTATCCAATAGAAACCAACTGCCGCAGGAACGGTGTATGAGATATATACGCTGATAAGCGGCATAAATAGAAACATAACCATCATACAGCCGGGCTGCTTCGTACCCGTATTCTTGCTTTGAATTCTCATTGTAATAAGCTGAGCCGCAAGCGATGAAATAAGACAGAATACAGGGATTAATATAAGAGGATTGGTAAACGGGTTAAATCCTCCTATGTTTGGTCTGCCGAGCAAATCAAGTCCAAAAAGATTACAGCTTGCGCCAAATTCCTTAATCTGCGAAATTTGGTCAGCACTAAAGAACCCGTTAAGATAAGTAACGCCTTCGTTTGACTGAGCAAGCTTTAAAATATCAATTTGTCCATAAAAATTATTAAAGCTGTTTCCTATACCTGGCAGGGTGTTTAAGTAGGAAACGCAATTATTTACACTTTCAGCTGCAAAATGAAGGGTATTTGTAAGGGGATTGATAACAGAATAATAAATACCAAAAAGCAAAATCATAGGAAGAGCCATTGTTGTAAGACAACCGCTTGTCGGGCTAACACCTTCCCTTTGCTGAAGCTTCTGCAACTCTTCATTAAGCTTTACCCTGTCATTTCCGTATTTTTCCTGAAGTTCACGCTGTTTTGCAGCCATTCTGGCGTTTTTTGCCATATTTTTCTGCTGTTTTATTGATGTTGGAAATAAAACAGCTTTGATTATAATTGTAAACAATACAATCGCCCAAGCGTAGTTTTTTACAATCATAAAGCAAAAATATAGTACATAACCAAGCAGGCTTCCTATAAAATTAAATATATCCATAGCTTTGCCACGACCTCCCGTTATTTTTGACCTTTGACTTTTTTCTCCGGTACAGGGTCATAACCGCCTTTGCAAAAGGGATTACAGCGCAAAATACGCCAAATGGCCATTAAGGTTCCCTTAAAAGCACCATATGTTGAAATTGCCTCAACAGCATATTGAGAGCAGGTCGGAGTAAAACGACAACAGGGCTTTTTTAATGGTGAAATATTCTTTTGATAAAATTTGATAAGCCAAATAAGCGGACGCTTCATTAAAAAACACCCGCCTGTTTCAGCTGTTTGAGCATACAGACAACAATATCAGTGCTTTTTTGTGCAGAGGTTTTGCCCCTTGCTACAAAAATAAAATCATACCCCATCGGAATTTGCTCCGAAATTTCAGCAAAAGCTGCTCTTATAATTCGCCTTGATCTGTTGCGCTGCACTGCGTTACCTGTTTTTTTACTTGTAGTAATTCCATATCTTACATTTCTACTTCTGTTCTTAAAAACATAAGTAACCAAAACAGGAGAAACAAAGGATTTTCCTTTTTTATAAATCCTTTGAAAATCCCTGTTTTCTTTAATTTTGACAATTTCAGTCATAATAATTCCGCCCAAGTAAAACAGTAAAAACTTTAGACACTAATCTAAAAAATGTAAGATTCAAAAGAAAGTAAGCAAAAAAAAGACCACATTAAGTGGTCTCAATTTTAGTAAGACAACTTCTTTCTTCCCTTTGCTCTTCTGCGAGCCAAAACCTTGCGGCCGTTAGCGTCAGCCATTCTTTTTCTGAAGCCGTGCTCCTTTTTTCTGTGGCGCTTTTTAGGCTGATATGTTCTCAGCATAGAAAAACCCTCCTTTCGGGCATTAACCTTGCAATACAGCATTATAACTTAAATGCCAAAAATCGTCAACACCTATTTTTTCACTTTTTTACACATTATAATTATATATTCAATACACAAATTTTGCAAGAAGTTTTTTTTACTATATCTTGTATTCACTGTTTATTAAGACACAATTATGTATATCTAATAAAATAAAAATAGATAAAATTTTTATAAAAAACACCCTCAATATTTAAAATAATGAAAATCTCTCGCTGAAAAATAAAAATCGTTGCCTAAAAGCAAAAAATATGTTAAAATAAATCAGATAACCAAAATGGGGATAAGAGTGTAAAATAAGGACATTTAATTGTTTTTTATCAATTACAACAAGATTAATATAGAAAATGTATTGTATAAGCAAAGGCTATTATTAAAAAAGGGGAGAGAATCGTGAACGAAGTAAATGAATTCAAAGAAACGTGGGAAGTAATTTGCGATTACTGCAAAAATGAGATTGTTGATGTAGCCTACAAAACTTGGATAAGCCGAATTGAGCCGATAAGCCTTGATTTTGAAAACGGAGTTGCCACAATAATGGCACCTAACGATTTTCACAGGCAGACCCTCAATAAATTTTACATCAACCTTTTGTCAAAAGCATTTCAAGAGGTTTTTGCAGCCAACATCAGAATCAACATCACCATTCCGGAGGATTATGAAAAAAATGAAGAAAAGGGTGACGGTGATAATGATCACGAAAACGGCGACTATGAATACACCTTTGACACCTTTATTGTAGGCAGCTCAAATAACTTTGCTCATGCCGCAGCTCAGGCTGTCGCCGCAAATCCGGCTAATGCATACAACCCGCTTTTTATCTACGGTAATTCCGGACTCGGTAAAACCCACCTTCTTAAGGCAATAGGTAACGAAATTAAGAATAAAAACAGTAATGCAAATATTCTTTATGTAAGAGGCGACGAATTTGCAAACGAGATTATTGAGGCTATCAGAATTTCAAAAACAAAGGAGTTCCGTGAAAAATACCGATTTGCCGATGTATTTTTAGTGGATGACGTACAGTTCATTGGCGGTAAAGACGCAACTCAAGAGGAGTTTTTCCATACCTTTAACAGCCTTTATGAAGCCAAAAGCCAGATTGTTCTTACATCTGACCGTCCGCCTAAAGAAATTAAAACTCTTGAAGACAGAATCAGAAGCCGTTTTGAATCCGGACTTATTGCCGATATTCAGCCGCCTGATTTTGAAATAAGGGTTGCAATCATAAAAAGAAAGGCAGAGCTTTTGGGCATTGTCATTCCTGACGAGATTTGCAACTATATTGCTCAGAAGCTTAAAACAAATATCCGTCAGCTTGAGGGTGTTGTTAAGAAGCTTAAGGCTAAAAATATGCTCAGCGGTGAAAAAATTAATATGTCATCAGCTCAGGACACAATATCAGAGATTCTTAACAGTGATGTTCCGCCTCAGATTACTGTTGACAACATTATTGAAGAGGTTGCAAGAACCTACGGAGTCAACCCTGAGGATGTGCGTTCCCTAAAAAGCCGCAAGGCGTCGCTTTCTAATGCAAGGCATATTGCTATCTATATAACAAGAACACTTACTAACCTTGTTGTAAAACAAATAGGTGATGAGTTCGGCGGCAGACATTATTCAACCGTTTTGCACTCAATAAATCACGTTGAAGAGCTTATGAAGCGTGACTCAAAGGTAAAAGAAACTGTTGAGGACATTATAAAAAACATACGTGACAGGTAAATTTTTATATCAACATATTAACATTTAAATGTTAATAATGTGGATTTATATTAACATATTAATACACATTAACTTAACATTTATAAACATATTATAAATCGCTTTTTTTTCGACAAATTTTAATTAACAAATTCCGAACAGACTTTTAACATTGGCTGTCGGCAAAATTTACCTATTTAATCGAGAAAATAGAGGTTTTAAACATTTTAACACTCCCTACTACTACTACTATCTTTTAATTATTCTATTGTAATGTGTTGTGTTTTAAACGCACACTCACGGAAAGGACAACACAAATGAAGCTTATTTGCAAACAAGACAGCCTTTCGTCAGCTGTAACAAATGTTCAAAGGGCTGTATCGTCAAAAACAACTCTTCCGGCTCTTGAAGGAATTTTACTCAGAGCAGAAAACGGAAAAATAAAGTTATGCGGTTATGACCTTGAAATAGGAATTACCACATCAATTGAGGCAAGCATTTCCGAGGAAGGTGCAATTGTTGTAAATGCAAAGCTTTTCGGCGATATTGTCCGCCGATTGCCGCATGACGATATAAGCATTGAAACAGACGATAAATATATAACCTATATTTCAAGCGGAGAGGTAAAATATCAGATTGTAGGAATGTATCCGGGTGAATTTCCTGATTTACCGAGCTTTGATGAGATTGATAATATTAATATTCAAAGCTCACTGCTTAAAAATATGATAAAGCAGACAATTTTTGCAACCTCTGACGACATAACAAAAATGATTTACACAGGCGCTCTTTTTGAATTTGAAAACAATGTTTTTAATATCGTTGCTATCGACGGAATTAAAATGGCAATCAGAAAGGAATCTATTGATTACGATAAAAGCAGCAGATTTATCGTACCGAAAAAGGCTTTGAACGAGATTTTGAAGCTCGGCTCAGACGATGAAGACGATAATATCAGAATAATTACCGGTCAAAGACACGCAATTTTCAAGGTTAAAAATTATTCTATTTTTACTCGTCTTATTGAGGGAACGTTTCTTGATTACAAGCGTACCATACCGAGTAACATAAATACTGAGGCTTGCGTTGTTGCAAGAGATTTTATAAGCAGTGTTGAAAGAATGTCTCTTTTAACATCTGAAAAAATTCAAAGTCCCATAAGACTTCACTTTGGGCAGGAAGAAATTAATCTTTCGTGTTCAACAACAATAGGTAAGGCTACTGATATAATAAAAACTCCGGTTAAGGGAGCAGAGCTTGAAATAGGCTTTGGCAACAAGCACCTTTTGGAGGCGCTGAGAAATACTGATACTGATATTATAAAAATTGAGCTGTCAAGCAGCTCAACGGCTATGAAGATTTCACCAACTGAGGGCGATTCATTCCTATTTTTGGTCGTTCCAATGCTTTTGCAGAGAGGCTGATAATTTATGAGCATTGAAAAAATTTATATTGACGACGAATATATTAAGCTTGACAGCCTTTTAAAATTCGGCGGAATTGCCGAAACAGGCGGACAGGCTAAGCTTTTGGTGCAAGACGGACTTGTTAAATTAAATGGTGAGGTCTGCACACAAAGGGGAAAAAAGATTAAAGACGGCGACAATGTTCAATTTGAAGATAAAATTTTAGAGGTGCTTAAAAAGTGATATTAAAGGAGCTTAGCTTTAAGAATTTCAGAAATCTTAAGGATGGCTCTATCACTGTATCTCAGGCTGTAAACATAGTTTACGGCAAAAACGGTCAGGGTAAAACAAATTTGCTTGAGGGTATATGGTTGCTCGGCGGTTTGCGCTCTTTTCGATGTGCAAAGGATAGGGAGCTTATCAAGGAAGGGTGCAGTAATGCCGAAATTGAAGCTTGCTTTTTTTCACAGGATAGGGAGCAAACGGCAAAATTGAGTATTCTGGCTAACAAAAGAGAGGCTGTTATAAACGGCGTAAAGAAAAAATCGGCGTCAAGCCTGATAGGCGTTTGTTCATCGGTTGTATTTTCACCTGAGCATCTGACAATGATAAAAAATGGGCCGGGGGAAAGGCGAAGATTTATTGACAGTGCCATTTGCCGGTTTAAGCCGAAATATGCCAATATTTATGCACGCTACAACAAGATTTTAACTCAGCGAAATGCTCTTTTAAAGGCAATAACTCAAAACGGCGGAGAAAATATGCTTGAGCCTTGGGATGTAAGCCTTGCCTCATGGGGTGCGGCTCTTGTTTTTGAAAGGCTTTCATATATCAGACTGTTAAGGGAATATTCAAGGGAAATATACTGTGGTATTTCCGGCGGTCTTGAGAAGCTTACTATGAATTATCAAAGCTCATTTGGAGCTTTGGAAAACGACAGTATGAGCGAAATAGAGCAGAAGCTTTTGTCAAGACTTAAGGATAACAGAAAAGAGGATATAAACTACCGTGTTACATCCTCGGGTCCCCACAGGGATGATATTGAAATAATGATAAATGGTAAAAGTGCAAGAATTTATGGTTCTCAAGGTCAGCAGAGAAGCGCAGTTATTGCCATGAAACTCAGCGAGGCTGACATTTTACAGCAGGAAAAGGACGAAAAACCTGTTATAATACTTGATGACGTTTTAAGTGAGCTTGATGTTGAAAGACAAAAGTTCCTGCTTAACAAAACGAGAGACAGACAGGTGTTTATAAGCTGCTGTGACAAATCAGCTGTTGAATACCTTGATTGCGGAAGAATATTCTATGTAAACAGCGGGCAGATTGAAGCCGAGGAAAAATAATGTATTTGTATATTGGGAATGATATAGTAATAAATTCAAAAGACGTTGTCGGTATATTTGATACGGACAACACCACTATTTCAAAGAATACAAGAAAATTTCTGAATTTAAGCGAAAAAAACGGGCAGATAATTAATGTTTCGTATGAGCTGCCAAAGTCCTTTATAGTTTGCAGAGAAAAAAAGAGTAAGAAAAAAAAGGTATATTTATGTCAGCTTTCCCCGTCAACTCTGCAAAAAAGAAAGGGAATAGGATATTGAATTTAGCTTTTGAATATGAAAGGAGAAATAAAATGGATAATTTGAAATGTCCGTACTGCGGAAAGAAGATTTCATATTTATCTGCAATCAGAGAAAGAGCCAACGGCGAGCATGCCTGCGACAAATGCAGGAGAAATTCTACAATTTATTTTGTAAAAAGTCTGAAGGTATTTATAGTTGTTATATGTCTTGTTGCATTAGCAATGCTGTCGGTATTTCTGTTTACACCGCTCAAGGGCAATTTTTTCTGTATTTTTCTTATGTTCATTCCTTTTTTACTGTTTTATTTTTGTATTCCGCTGTTTATTCGTTTTGTTCCTATTAAGCTAAAAAAAATTCAGACAAAAAAGACTGATAACAGTGAAATATCTCTGTCCGACCCTGTGAGTGCAAGCGGAACAACAAAGGTTATGAAAACTGTGGGCAATGAAAGAATAGTTGACCCAAAGGGCAGTGCGGATTATACAAGAATGATACCAAAGATTAGGGAAAGAAAAAGAAGGGGCAAGTACGGCTCAAATGACAATTTTCTTGATATTTCAAAGCTATAAGGAAGTGGCAGATTGCTGAAATTACCTGTTTGTCCTTATTGCAGAGCAATTTACAGATATAAGGATGTAAAAAATGTAACGCATAATAAAAACTGTGAATGTCACAATTGTAAGAGAAAATTCACAGTTTCATACATAAGAGGCAGAGTTATTATTCTTGCAGTAACAGCGGTGTTTTTGATTGCGCTTAATCTGCTTATGCTGAATTTTTTAAGCGGAATTACAATTTTAGGCTGTCTTATTTTAGCCGTTTTATTTATAAGCCTTGCTGTTATACTTTTTCCGTTCACAGTGAGATTTAATAAAGTAGACGGCGAGGAGAATAAAATAACGCTTGATGACAGCAAAAAGAAAAAAAGGTCGCAAAAAAACAGAAGCCGAAAAAGCAATATGTCGGATAAATAAAGTATTTGAATAGATCGGTACAGGAGGATAAAAATGGATAATAATAATATTGAGAACAGCACTGATGTAATTGAAAATATGGAAATCACCGCAACCGAAAACGAATACGGTGCCGATGAAATTCAGGTATTAGAGGGTCTTGAGGCTGTTAGAAAGCGACCCGGAATGTATATAGGCTCAACAGGCTCAAGAGGTCTTCATCATCTTGTGTATGAAATTGTGGATAACTCTATCGACGAGGCGTTGGCAGGCTACTGCACAAAGATAGACGTTGAAATCTTGCCTAACAACATTATCAAGGTTTCGGATAACGGCAGAGGTATTCCTGTCGGCATCAACTCAAAGATGGGTATTCCTGCTGTTACCGTTGTATTTACAGTACTTCATGCAGGCGGCAAGTTCGGTGGCGGCGGATATAAGGTCAGCGGTGGTCTGCACGGCGTTGGCGCATCTGTTGTAAACGCTCTGTCAGAGTGGCTTGAGGTTAAGGTTTATGACGGAGAGAATATCTATTTTCAAAGATATGAGAGAGGAAATATAATAAATGACCTTGAAATAATCGGAAAAACTGAAAGAAAGGGAACAGAGGTTTCCTTTAAGGCAGACCCGGAGATGTTCAAGGAAACACTTGAATACGATTTTGAAATACTTGAAACAAGGCTCAGAGAGCAGGCTTTCCTTAATGCAGGCTTACATATTGAACTTAAGGACGAAAGAAATCCGGAAAATATTGTTACCGGAAATTACTGTTACAGCGGCGGTATCAAGAGCTTTGTAGAATATATTCACAAGAAAAAATCACTCGACGTTGTTCATGATGATATTATTTATTACAGTGCTAATTCAGAAGACGGAGACGCATTTGTTGAAATAGCAATGCAGTATAATGAAAGCTATAACGAATGTATTTTATCCTTCGCAAACGATATTCACACAACTGACGGCGGTACTCACGAGGACGGCTTTAAGCGTGCTTTAACAAGGGTAATGAATAGCTACGCAAGAAAGTTCAAAATTTTAAAGGATAACGATAAAAATTTAACCGGTGAGGACGTAAGAGAGGGTCTTACTGTAATAATCAGCGTAAAGCTTAAGGAATCCCAATTTGAGGGACAAACAAAGGCAAGACTTGGAAATATAGAGATAAGGTCGCTTGTGGATAAGCTTGTAAGTGATAAGCTAAGCATTTACCTTGAGGAAAATCCTGCAACAGCAAAGTCTATTTTTGATAAAGCGCTTGCCGCTTCAAGGGCAAGAGAGGCGGCAAGAAAGGCAAAGGAGAGCGTAAGGCGCAAAAGTGCAATGGAAAATGCGGCTCTGCCCGGCAAGCTTGCAGACTGTCAGTCGAGAAATCCTGAGGAAACGGAGATTTACATAGTAGAGGGTGATTCTGCAGGTGGCTCTGCAAAGGGTGGACGTGACAGAAGATTTCAGGCTATTTTGCCGCTTTGGGGTAAAATGCTTAATGTTGAAAAATCAAGGCTTGACAAGGTTTACAGCAATGAAAAGCTTTTGCCTGTTATAACAGCCTTGGGCACAGGTATAGGTGATGAATTTGATATTAGCCGCCTGCGCTACGGCAAGGTTATAATTATGGCTGATGCCGACGTTGACGGTTCGCACATAAGAACACTGCTTCTTACATTTTTCTTCCGCTTTATGCGTCCTCTTGTTGAGGAGGGTCATATATTCCTTGCTCAGCCCCCGCTTTACAGAATAACAAAGGGTAAGGAACATAAATATGCCTATTCCGATGAGGAGAGGGATGCAATACTTAAGTCCATAGATGGCAAAACTGAAATTCAGCGCTATAAAGGTCTTGGTGAGATGGACTCAGAACAGCTTTGGGAAACAACAATGAATCCGGACACAAGAATTATGCTCAGGGTTGAAATGAGCGACGCTCAGGAGGCTGACGAAATTTTCACAATTCTTATGGGCGACAAAGTTGAGCCGAGAAGAGAATTTATTGAAAAGAATGCAAGATATGTTACAAATCTTGATATTTAATAAAAAGGAGGCAGAGGAAAATGAGTGACAGCTCGGTTGAGGATATTTTGAATGAATTAAATGAGATTAAGAGCAAAACAGTATCGGCAGAATCCTCTGCTGACAGGATTTCAACAGACGATTACAGCAATTTTTTCGGTGAGGACGAAAGCTTTGACAGTGTTGACGAGCTGAGAAACAGAATTAAGGACGAAAAAAGGGAAAAGCTTGAAGAAAAAGATGACGACAACAGACGGGTTTATTTAAGTACCGATTTTATCCTTGAGGAGAATGAGGTTATTGAAACTCTAAAAAGAGCAGGAATATATAAAACACAGGGAAATCGTGCAATTTTATACACAATTATTATGGCTTTTGCGTCTGTTGGATTTTTTCTGTCCTGCATATACGGAAATAACTACAACTGGCTGTTTTTCAGCATACTCTGCGTTGTTATAATAGGGGCAATATGGCTTGTTCCGATGCTGCATCTTAAAAAGCTTGCCCGTGAAAACACAACGGGCGATTCAATAAGACTTAAAATTACTAATGAGGATATAACGCAGAAGTCGGGCGACAAGGAATGGATAATTCCTCTTGACAAAACAGGAACGCTCGAAATAGGGGACGAGATTATAATTATCCGCACCTATTACGGTCAAATGTTTACAATTCCGAAGAGAAGTATTGATGCGGAAGTTTACAAAAAGGTTTTGCAGATTATAAAGAATGGCACAGAGCCTTATGATATTTAATTTGGGTGATAAGATGATTTCACAGAGTAAAATAATTGTACGCTACGCCGAAACGGATAAGATGGGTATAGTTCACCATTCAAATTATCCTGTTTGGTTTGAAATAGCGAGAACCGATTTTATAAAAAAATTGGGAGTACCTTATTCCGTTTTGGAGGAAAAGGGGCTTATGCTGCCGCTTGTTGATTTAAGCTGCCACTACATTAAGCCTGCATATTATGAGGACGAGATTGTTATTAGTGCCTGTGTATCAAGTCTGCAATATGCAAAAATAGAGTTTTCCTACACAGTAAAGCGTAATGTCGAGCTTTTAACAACAGGAAAAACGGTTCACGGTTTTGTTGAAAGTAAAACCTTCAGACCAATAAATGTTAAAAAATTTGATTCAGGTCTTTATGAGGCTTTAAAAACAAGTATAGAAATTGACGGTTAATTTTGATAAGAGGTGTAACTGAGTTGGATAACAGTGAATTTACAAGCAATAATTCAAAGATTATTGATGTTGATATCAATAAGGAAATGAAAAAATCCTTTATGGAATACTCAATGTCAGTAATTGTATCACGTGCTTTGCCGGATGTAAGAGATGGCTTGAAGCCTGTGCACAGAAGAATTTTATACACAATGTTTGAGCAGAATCTGACGCCTGAAAAGGCTTACAGAAAATGCGCCGATACAGTAGGAACAGTGCTGGGCAGCTATCATCCGCACGGCGACGCCTCTGTTTATGACGCTCTTGTTCGTCTGGCTCAGGATTTTTCAATGAGATACCCTCTTGTTGACGGCCACGGAAATTTCGGTTCTGTTGACGGCGACCCTCCGGCTGCTTACCGTTACACCGAGTCGAAGATGAGCAAAATATCTGTTGAGATGCTCACAGATATAGACAAAGAAACAGTCGATTTTATGCCGAACTATGATGACCGTAAAAAAGAGCCGACTGTTTTGCCGTCACGCTTTCCTAATCTGCTTGTAAACGGTTCAAGCGGTATAGCTGTTGGTATGGCTACAAACATTCCGCCGCACAATCTTGGTGAGGTTATTGACGCTATCTGTTGTCTTATAGAAAATCCGGACGCAGAGCTTGCCGAATTGATGGAATATGTTAAAGGTCCTGATTTTCCGACAGGTGCTCAGATAATGGGCAGAAGCGGAATAAGAGCCGCATATGCTACGGGCAGAGGTAAGATTATTGTAAGAGCCAAGGCTGAAATTGAGGAGCAGAAAAACGGAAGATTTAAGATTATAGTTTCCGAGTTGCCGTATCAGGTTAACAAGGCAAGGCTTATTGAAAGCATTGCAGACCTTGTTAAGGATAAGAGAATTGAAGGCATTACAAATATAGAGGATCATTCCGACAGAAACGGAATGCATATTGAAATTGACGTAAAGAGGGACGCTTCACCGCAGATTGTTTTAAACAAGCTCTATACGCTTTCACAAATGCAGGTTACCTTTGGCGCTATTATGCTTGCTATTGTTAACGGTGAGCCAAAGATATTAACGCTCAAGCAGATGCTTCAGTATTATATTGACTTTCAGAGCGAGGTAATAACAAAGAGGACAATCTTTGATTTAAGAAAAGCTAAGGAAAGAGCACATATATTAGAGGGCTTAAAGGTTGCCCTTGACTATATTGATGAGGTAATTGCAATTATCCGTTCATCAAAGGATCAGTCAACTGCAAGAGCAAGATTGGCGGAGAGATTTGGTCTTGATGATATTCAGACTCAGGCTATTGTTCAAATGCGTTTGGGACAGCTGACAGGCTTGGAAAGAGGAAAAATTGAGGATGAGCTTGCCGCATTGGAAATTAAGATAGCAGATTTTGAGGATATTATCTCTCACAAGGAGAGAGTATTCGAGATATTGAAGGAAGAAATAACTGTTATAAGAAATAAATATGCTGATGAAAGAAGAACAGAAATTCAGTCAGTCAGCGGAGAGGTTGATATTGAAGACCTAATTGCCAAGGAGGACTGTGTTTTAACTCTGACTCAGTTTGGCTATGTTAAGCGTCTTGCCGCCGATACATACCGTACTCAGAAAAGAGGCGGCAGAGGAGTAAGCGGAATGAGCCGCCGTGAAGAGGACGTTGCAAGCGAGATGTTCATAATCAACAGCCACGATTATGTGCTCTTCTTTACAAACAGAGGCCGTGTTTACAGGCTTAAGTGCTATGAAATTCCGGAGGGAAGCCGAACAGCAAAGGGAATGAACATAGCAAATCTTATTCCTATTTCAAGTGACGAAAAGGTAACCTCAATGATTAAGGTTGAACAGTTTGAGGATGACAAATACCTAATTATGGTTACCAAAAACGGACTTATCAAGAGAATTGAGCTTAACGCATATAATACAACAAGAAAGGGCGGCATCATAGCTCTTGAACTTAACGAGGGTGATGAGCTTGCCTGGGTAAGAATGACTGACGGCAGTGAAAATGTTATTGTTGCCACAAAACAGGGTATGGCTATTCGCTTTAAGGAAAGCGATGTTCGCCCAATGGGAAGAACTGCAAGAGGCGTTAAGGTAATGTCGCTTAAGGAAGGCGACGAAATTGTCGGAATGACTACCGTTAAGGAGGACGGTCTTATTCTCACCGTTTCCGAAACAGGCTATGGCAGACTGTCTGACGTTTCAAATTATCGAATTCAGTCAAGAGGAGGTAAGGGTCTTAAAAACTACCACGTTGACAAATACGGCGCAGTTGCCGCAATCAGCGTTGTGAGTCTTGATGATGATATTATCCTTATTTCTGATGACGGAGTAATTATCAGGATAGAGGCAAAGTCAATCAGAATTTGCGCTCGTCCGAGCAAGGGCGTTACCGTTATGAGAATTAAGGAGGGAAGCTGTGTGGTAACTCTTGCGGCTGTTCCTCACGATGAAAACGAGGAAACGGTAAAGGCAGAGGATGACGCAGAGGATGACGAAGCCGACCTTGACAATGCCCAAGATTAAAGGGTATTACTTACTTTGATAAAAAACGGGTGCAATGGAGCATTATATTATGTTCCATATGTACCCGCTTATTTTTTTGATTGGAGAGATGAAAAATGGATATTATGATAAGTGTTATTGTGGTTGCTGTAATTATTATTGCCTGCGTGTTTGCAAACAAGCTTACTTCAAAGCTTGGCGTTCCCGCTTTACTTGCGTTTTTATTTTTGGGAATGATTTTTGGCTCCGACGGTTTTTTTAAAATTCCGTTTGATGATTACGGATTTACGGAGCAGATATGCACTGTTGCTTTGATTTTTATAATTTTCTACGGTGGCTTTGGTACAAACTGGCGTGAGGCTAAGCCGGTTGCTGTTCGCTCACTTTTTTTATCGTCCGTAGGAGTTGTGTTGACAGCAGGACTTACCGGAGTATTTTGTCATTTTGTTTTGAATATAGATTGGATGATGAGTTTACTGCTCGGTGCTGTGCTTAGCTGTACTGACGCTACCTCGGTATTTAATATTCTGCGTTCAAAAAAGCTCGGTTTGAAATACGGTACGGCGTCAATGTTGGAGCTTGAAAGCGGAAGCAACGACCCTTGGGCATATATGCTTACCATTATACTTATATCACTTGTAAAGTCAGGCGGAGAAATTGACCTGTGGTCGGTTGTATATATGGTGTTTGCACAGGTTGTGTATGGCGTTGTAATAGGTGTTGTTATAGCGCTTTTGGCTGTGCTTGCATTGAAATGTATAAAATTTGTCGGAGAGCAGTTTGACTGTCTGTTCCTTGTTGCAATAGCTCTATTGTCATATGCAGTACCGTATATTTTGGGCGGCAACGGATACCTGAGTGTTTACATAGTCGGAATTATTTTAGGAAATGTTAAGCTTAAAAATAAAAAGGGAATGGTACACTTTTTTGATGCAATAACCGGGCTTTTACAGATGTTAATTTTCTTTATCCTCGGCTTGCTGTCAAACCCATCGCAGATACCGCAGATTTTAATTCCGGCACTGTTTATATTTGTATTTCTAACATTTATTGCTCGTCCTCTTGCTACAATGGGTATATTAACAGTATTTCGCTCAAAGCTAAAACAACAGCTCCTTGTTTCGTGGGCAGGACTTAGAGGAGCAACCTCAATTGTATTTGCAATACTCGTAATTGTGAGCAATACATATATCAAGAATGATTTCTTTAACATTGTGTTCTGCATAGTCCTTTTGTCTGTGGGGATTCAAGGTACGCTTCTGCCGTTTTTTTCAAAGAAGCTTGATATGATAGACAAGGACGAAAACGTAATGAAAACCTTTACCGACTATTCGCATGAGAGCAACGTCAAGTTTATTAGCGTTGAAATAGGTTTAAGCCACAAATGGATTGGGCAGAAGATAAAAAATATAACTCTGCCGCCGCAAACGAGAATTGTTCTTATTGAGAGAGGTAAGGAAAGGGTTATTCCTGTTGGAAAAACAATTTTGCAAAGCGGAGATGTGCTTATTCTTAGCACAACAGGAGTTAAGACCAATTCAGACGTTAATCTTAAGGAAATTGAGATTGATTCAAAAAATAAATGGTGCGGCAAGCGCCTGTGCGAAATTAAATTTGATGATTGTATTGTTGTTTTAATTAAAAGAGGAAATATATCGTTTGTTCCGGCAGGACAAACAAGACTTCACGAAAATGATACTGTCGTTGTTATAGATGAATAAAAAATAGGGAAGATTCATCGTCCCTATAATTATATTATTTTGTTTTAAGCTATTTTAGCAGGTTATTATCACCGTAATAATCTCTGTCGCTTAAATCCTCCGGCTTACCGTCAAGATTGTTTTCACTGCTCTTGAACATTTGAGAGCCAAAATGATAGCCGTGCTTTGCCGAATTTTTCATATAAATTGCAATTATTGCAAAAATTATAATCAATACAATAATTGTCCATATCATAAAATACAGCTCCTTTAATTAAGGCAAATGAGTTTTATTCAGTCTCCTGCTTTTCAACAGGTTCACTGCGTGATACGGCGTCATCTGAGAACATTTTTTCAAGAGTTTCATAATCAACTTCGCCGCTCTGATACTCCATTCCGTTTGCCGATTGGAAATCAGCAACAGCTATTGCTGTTGTGTCGCCGTAGTATCCTGTCATCTCGTTGAGAGGCCAATAACCAAGGTCATCAAGACGAGTTTGGATAATAATAATTGTGTCACGGTTACCGTATGTATCGTCCTCGTCATTGTCTGCTCCGTCGCCTACGGTGAAGAAGGTGTCTTTATCATATTTTATTCCGTAGCTGTCAGCAACAGAGCCTGCCTTGCCATTCGGATAAAGTGTGTCTGTAATAGTTTTTATTGCGGAAAGCATACTTACGCCGCCTCTTGAGAAGTCGGCAGACGGAATTTCAACTACTCTTTTATTCTTTACAGCTAAAAGGTCTTTGAAATCGGTGTTTTTTGCAAGCTTTTTCGACATTCCTATATCACAGAAAATATACTGTGGATTTTCCTGTTGTATTGTTTTTATGTCAATTTTGCCGCCTGTTGCAGAGGACGCAATGTTTAATGCGCCTGCGCTTGAGAAAATAACATTACCAAGCATATCGCCCGTAACTGTTTTACCCTTGTAATCGTATAGGTAGCATACTGTTTTCGGTACCGGAATATCCGGTAGTGACTTTGGGTTATTTTCAATAGTTGTCCAGAAATTTTCAAAGGCTTCCTTGCCGTTTTCACTGCCTGTAAGTTTTCCCTCAAAGAGTGAATTCAGCTTTTGATACATAATAGAGAGATCCTCTTTTGTAGATGGTGAAACAAAACGAAGAACCTTTATATTTTTCTCCAAGAGATTGTTGTACTTTGAATCCTTCAGAGTGCTGTCTGCTATAACCACGTCCGGATTTTCTGAAACTATTTTATCAACATTCGGCTCGTCTTTTTTGCCGAAGCTTTTAACGTCGTTCAGCTCCTCCTGTGTACATTCGTCGCTTTTGCCGGTTATTCTTGAATTATAGCCGAGCTGAAGCAAAATATCAGCTGCGTTGTCCGACAAAACAACAGCCCTGCCTACTTCCTTTTCAAAGCTTGTGTGACCTACTGTTACGGGAAAATCCTGATTTCCGCTAACGCCACAGCCTGCAAACGAAATTATTATTGCTGCAATACATAGCAGCGACATAACTTTCTTTATCATTTTTATCCTCCCTGTATTATGATTTATTTACAAATAAGGAATCAATAAACTGTCTTGCACATCTTGCCGACCTTCCGCCTCTGTCAAGCGCCCAGCTCTCGGCTTTTTTGAAAAGCTCGCTCTGGTCCATATCAACGCCTCTTTGCTGCGCAATGGCGGCTACTATATCAAGATAGTCCTGCTTGCTCGGTGATGAGAAGTTTACAGACAAGCCGAATCGGTCTGCAAGCGACAGGCTCTCTTGAATTTGGTCATTACGGTGCAGCTCTCCGCCCTCTCTGTCTGAAAAATTCTCCTTTACTATATGACGTCTGTTAGAAGTTGCATAGATAAGTGTGTTTTCGGGTCTTGCCGCAAGTCCTCCCTCAAGCACTGCCTTGAGTGATGCGTAGCTGTCATCCTGAGTTTGGAACGATAAATCGTCAATATAGAGTATGAATTTCATAGGAACCATAGCAATTTTGTCAATCAGCAGAGGAAAATCGCATAGTCTTTCCTTTGGCATCTCAACAATTCTTAAGCCCTGTGTGCAGTATTCATTTAGAATAGCCTTTACAGTCGAGGATTTTCCCGTTCCCTTGTCACCGTAAAGCAGACAGTTGTTTGCACTTTGACCGTTCAAAAAAGCACGGGTGTTGTTTATTACAAGGTTTCTTGCGTAGCTGTAACCCTTTAAATCGTCAAGAGTAACGCTGTCAGGATGAAGCACAGGATGAATTGAGCCGTCACGCCAAATAAATGCTTTGTAACGTGCAAACATACCGCAGCCGTTTTGTAGATAAAATTCAGCAGAACTCGCAACAGCACTGTTTATGTCTGCCATCTGAGAAAGAGGCTGTCCTGTTTGCCAAAGAGGCAGGGTATCAAGTATAGGCTTGATTTCATCTTCGTACTTATAATCACTTATGATCTGCTGCGGCGAGATAAGAGAAGCTTCTACTATAATTGAAATGTCCCTGCGTGCCGCTGAAATAATGCTTTCCGGCAAATCACCAAGCTTACCGCCTGCGGCAGCCTTAGAGAAGCTGTTTTCATCATATAAAGCAGCCTTTGTTATATAGGTACATAATTTGTCCTGACAACCCTTTTCGCACAACAGTGCAAAAAAGTTGCCCCATGCCGACAAAAATTCGGCAGGCTTGCTATGAGAGCTTTCAAGCAGGTGAAGAAACTCCCTCGGTACACTTCGGTTTAAAATTCCCTTATAAATAGAAAGGGAATTCATTTTGAGCGCATATTCCTCAGTTTTAGTCATAATATCCCTCTTTTTTGAATTCAGCTCAAATTAACACGTTTTCATATTTACTTATTCTATTATTTTACAATTTTTGCGCCTGCAAGTCAAATACTAATTATATTTTACTGATATATTAAATCTGCAAATTTAAAACTACTGTGTCTTTCAATTTGATATAAATTAGATTAGTGTGTATAATAATAGTAATAAAATTTAGATTGCACATTTTATTATTGCTAACAATTATGAGGCAAGAGCAAACAAAAAAATTTTAAAAAAATTCAAAAAAAGCTTGCATTTTAAAAACTGCTGTGATATAATAATCAAGCAGTCGAGAGAGACAGCAAAAATAAGTTGGTATTGATGACACTGAGGGTCCACCTGTTCCCATACCGAACACAGAAGTTAAGCTCAGCGGTGCCGAAAATACTTGGCTGGAGACGGCCCGGGAAAATAGGGAGATGCCAACACATAAAAGCGACCGTCCAATAGGGCGGTCGTTTTTCTTTGTTAAAAAATAAAAAGCTTGCATATATTAATTGAGTGTGTTATAATATATAAAGTTGAGTAGAATAAAGATGTGTGAAGGAGTGGGAAATAAACCCGCTCCTTTCTGTTTGGCTAAATAACTTTGTAAAGGAGGCGTTTGAATGGCGAAAAAGGGCGGAAACACCGTTGACAACGTAACAGAAATAGTAAAGCCTATTATCGAGCAACTCGGACTTTCGCTGTGGGATGTGCGCTTTGTAAAGGAAGGCGCCGAATACTATCTGCGAATTTTCATTGACAGCGAAAACGGAATTACTATTGAAGATTGCGAAAATGTCAGTCGAGCTGTTGATTTGCCGCTTGACGAGGCAGACCCAATTTCACAGAGCTACTGTCTTGAGGTTTGCTCGCCGGGTATTGAGCGTGAGCTTAAAAAAGAGGAGCATTTTCAGGCATTTATTGACAGTCCGGTTATGGTAAAGATGATAAGACCTATTGATAAGCTCGGCAAAGAATTTTCCGGTATATTAAGGGAAAGTGATAAGGCTGAGGTTAAAATTGAGGTTGACGATGAGATAATCACAATTAACAAAAAGGATACCGTTTGGATAAAGCTTGATGATTTTGATATGTAATTTATAATAAATAATTTAAGGGGGATTCAGAAAAATGGATACAAAGGAATTGTATGCTGCACTTGCTCTGTTGGAAAAGGAGAGAGGTATTTCTGTTGACTATATGCTCTCACAGATTCAAAGGGCCATTGTTGTTGCCTGCAAAAACACCTACGGCGGCAACGAGGATGTAACTGTTATTATGGATAAGGAAAACGAGGATTTTCAGGTTTTCCTCAACAAAGAGGTTGTTGAAGAGGTATTTGACCCCAACTGCGAAATTTCACTTGAGGCGGCAAGAGATATTAAGGCTGATTATGAAATAGGCGACAAAGTTGGCTTTAAGCTTGACCCAAAGGAGTTCGGCAGAATTGCCATTAACACATCAAGAAGCATTATCCGTCAGGGTATCCGTGACGGTGAGAAGGGCCAGATGCTTCAGGAATTTCAGAGCAAGCATCAGGAGCTTGTTACAGCTACCGTTGAGAGAGTTGACGGCAAAAATGGCGCCGTTACACTCAAAATAGGAAAAGCTGAAGCTGTACTGCCGAGAAACGAGCAGGTTGGAAATGAAAACTTTAAAGAGGGCGATCACGTTAAAATTTATATCGCCGATGTTCAGGAGAGCGAGAGAGGACCGAGAGTACTTATTTCAAGAACTCACCCTGATTTCGTAAAGAGATTGTTTGAAACTGAAGTTCCTGAGATTTATGACGGAACGGTTGAGATTAAGTCTGTTTCAAGAGAAGCCGGCTCAAGAACGAAGCTTGCCGTATGGAGCAAGGACAGCGACGTTGACGCTGTTGGCGCTTGTATTGGTGCAAGAGGAGCAAGAGTTGGCACTATTGTAAACGAGCTTGGCGGAGAAAAGATTGACATTGTTGAGTACGATGAGGATCCGGCAAAGTTTATTGCCGCAGCACTTTCACCGGCAACAGTACTGAGTGTTGTTGTTGCCGAGGACGGCTCAAAGCAGTGCAAAGTAACTGTTCCGGACGGTCAGCTGTCACTGGCTATCGGCAATAAGGGTCAGAACGCACGTCTTGCGGCAAGACTCACAGGCTGGAAGATAGATATAAGACCTGAAAGCGGTTTCTACGGTGAGGACGACGATGAGACGTTTGCAGTTAAGAAGCAGAGCGATGAGGCTGCTTCGGAAAGCGATGATTTCACCGAGGATATGGACGAAGAATAAACACACGAAGGAGCTGGTCGGAAATGCGCCAAAAGAAAATTCCAATGCGAAAATGTTCCGGCTGCGGCGAGATGAAGCCTAAACGTGAGCTTGTAAGGGTTGTAAAAGCGCCGGACAGCAAGGACGAGCAGGGAGAAGTGATTTCTCAGGGCGAGGTAAGCCTTGACCTCACCGGCAAAAAGCCGGGCAGAGGAGCTTATGTGTGCAAAAGCACCGAGTGTTTAAAGCTTGCAAGAAAGGCGAGAAGGTTTGAGCGAGCATTTTCCTGCAAAATTCCTGAAGAGGTATTTGATGCAATGGAAAAGGAGCTGAGCCGGAATGAATGACAGGTTTTTGTCGCTATTAGGGCTGTGCCGAAGGGCAGGAAAAATCACAATTGGCAGCGATCCGACTATTGAGTCAGTTAAAAAAGGCGAAGCTCGGCTTGTGCTTTTTGCTAAGAACGCATCAGCCAACACACGCAAAAACGTTTTAGGCGCTGCTATACAAAGCGGCGTTAAGGTTATAGATATAGATTACGATAAAGAAGATATAAGCGTATCACTTGGTAAGCTGTGCGCTGTTGCAAGCGTAAATGACGAAGGTTTTGCAAAAAAGCTTTTATCACTTGCCGGTGAGAAGAATGGGGAGGAATGCAATTTATGCTAATTAAGTACAGAGTTCATGAGGTTGCAAAGGATTTTAATGTTCCCAGCAAGGATGTTGTCGAGCTTCTTAAAAAGCATTTCGGTGATACGAAAAAGCATATGACAGCTCTTACAGAGGATGAGCTTGACGTTGTTTTTGATTATTACACACAGAAGAATTCTCTTGAAAGCTTTGATTCATATTTCGCAGTCCGTGATAAGATGATTGAAGAGAAGAACAACGAGATATTGCAGCAGGAGAGTAAGAGTGAAACTAAGGCTGAGGTTAAAAGTGCTGAGCAAGGCACTGACAACAAAAAGCAGTCGCAGAAGAATAATAAGCAGGCAAAGACAACTGCCGAGAATCAGCAGAGCAAGGCTCAGGCTCAAAACCAGAATCAAAGCCAGAATACTCAGCCACAGAAGAGAGAAAAAAGAGTTATTGACACACGTGCGGCAGTAGTTGACATTGAAAGATACAATGAGAAATATGACCGCCTTGCATCTGAAAAAATCAGAAACGAGAACACTGTTTCAAAGCAGAAAATAACACAGCGTTCACAGCGCAGAGGAAAGCAGAAAAGCGGCAAAAGAGAAACAGAGCAGGAAAGACTCAAGAGAATTGCGGCAGAGAGAAAGGCAAAGCCTATTACCGTAACAATTCCGGATGAAATCACCGTAAACGAGCTTGCTCTCAGATTAAAAGCAACAGCAGCCGAGGTTATCAAGAAGCTTTTCCTTATGGGCACAATGGTTACGGTAAACGATGTTATTGATTATGATACAGCGGCGCTTGTTGCAATGGAATTCCATGCAAAGGTCGAAAAAGAGGTTGTCGTTACAATTGAGGAGAGAATTATTGACGACAGTGAGGATGATGATGATAATCTGATTCCGAGAGCACCGGTTGTTGTAGTTATGGGTCACGTTGACCATGGTAAGACATCACTTTTGGACGCTATTCGTCATGCAAATGTTACTCAGGGCGAGGCAGGCGGAATTACACAGCACATTGGCGCTTACAGAGTTAAAATAAATGACAGGGATATTACCTTCCTTGACACACCGGGACATGAGGCTTTTACAACTATGAGAGCAAGAGGCGCACAGGTTACGGATATAGCAATACTTGTTGTTGCGGCAGATGACGGTATTATGCCGCAGACTGTTGAGGCTATTAACCACGCAAAGGCGGCAGGCGTTTCTATTGTTGTTGCTATTAACAAGATGGATAAGGTTGGCGCTAACCCGGAAAACGTAAAGCAGCAGCTCACAGAATATGAGCTTGTTCCTGAGGAATGGGGCGGAGATGTTCCGTGTATTCCTGTTTCTGCAAAGACAAAAGAAGGCATTTCAGACCTTTTGGAGATGGTAACCCTCATTGCAGATATGAAGGAGCTTAAGGCTAACCCGGACAGAAGTGCAAAGGGTACTGTTATTGAAGCTCGTCTTGATAAGGGCAGAGGCCCGATTGCGACAGTTCTTGTTCAAAACGGTACGCTCAGAGTAGGCGACATTATCGTTGCAGGTACATCTGTCGGACGTGTAAGAGCGATGACAAACGATAAGGGAGAGAGAGTTAAGGAAGCAGGTCCGTCTATTCCTGTTGAAATTACAGGTCTTGACGACGCACCAACAGGCGGTGACATTTTCAACGCTGTTTCTGATGAAAGACTTGCAAGAGAGCTTGTTGAGCAGAGAAAGAATGCTCAGAAGGAAGAACTGTTCTCAAGACAGACAAAGGTTACTCTTGACAATCTGTTTGACCAGATGAAGTACGGCGAGGTTAAGGAGCTTAAGATTATAGTTAAGGCTGACGTTCAAGGTTCGGTTGAGGCTGTAAGACAGTCACTTGAAAAGCTCTCTAACGAAGAGGTAAGAGTAAACGTAATTCACGGCGGCGTTGGTGCAATCAACGAGTCGGATGTAATGCTTGCATCTGCTTCTGACGCTATTATCGTTGGCTTCAATGTTCGCCCCGACCCTGTTGCGGCTGAAAATGCAGAGCGTGGCGGAGTTGATATGCGACTTTACAGAGTTATCTATGACTGTATAGAAGAAATAGAGTCTGCTATGAAGGGTATGCTCGCACCGAAAACAAGAGAGATTGAGCTTGGTAAGGCAGAGTGCCGAAATGTTATCAAGGTTAAGAATGTTGGCTTTATCGCCGGCAGCTACGTTCTCTCGGGCAAGGTAACGAGAAACGCAGGAATCCGAGTTGTTCGTGACGGCATTGTTGTTGCCGAGGACAGCGTGGCTTCACTCCAGCGTTTCAAGGATTCCGTAAAGGAGGTTGCCGCAGGCTACGAGTGCGGTATCGGTTTAGAGCGATTTAATGACCTTAAAGAAGGCGACATTTTCGAGGTATTTGAAATTGAGGAATACAGAGATTAATTGAAAAATTTTCAATAAATAAAGCAGGGCTGCACCGTTCACTTTAGCGGTGTAGCACTGCTTTTTTGATAATTATATTATAGCGTTTATTTTTGTATAAAATTTCTACGCTTTGTGCCACTTAATGCCTTGCGGTGTGTCCTCAACAATAATGTTTCTGGCATTAAGCTCGTCACGTATTGTGTCAGCGGTTGCCCAATCCTTCTCTTTTCTTGCTTGTGCCCGCTTTGCAATAAGAGCCTCAATCTCTGCCGCTTCATCGTCTGAATGAGTATTTTGATTACCGTCAAGCAGAGAAAGTGACAACACCTTGTCAAATTCTCCGATAAGGTAACGTTTTTCAGCGTCATTCAAGTCAGCCTTTAAAACGTCATAAAGAGTGGTTAAAGCCTGAGCTGTGTTCAAATCGTTGCCCATAGCTGTATTGAAATCATCAAGATAAGGCTTGCACTTGTCGGTGTTAACCTCGCCGTCTGATGTGAGCGAAGAAATTCTCTGCATAAGCTTGCTGTAAGCCTTAGCCACGTTGTCAAGGCTCTCAAAGCTGAATGTGAGAGGCTTGCGGTAGTGAGATTGCAAGCAAAACAGTCTGTAAACAAGCGGGTTGTAGCCTTTTTCCTCAAGCAGAGAAACGGTGAGAAAGCCGCCCTTTGACTTGCTCATTTTGCCTCTTGCGTCGTTCAAATGGAGAACATGGAACCAGAATTTGCACCACGGATGACCGAGGTATGCTTCACTCTGAGCAATTTCATTTGTGTGGTGCGGAAAAGCATTGTCAATGCCTCCGCAGTGAATGTCAAGGTATTCTCCGAGGTTTTTAACGGATATAGCCGAGCATTCAATATGCCAGCCCGGGTAGCCGTAGCCCCACGGACTGTCCCATTTAAGCTCCTGATCGTCAAACTTTGATTTGGTAAACCACAGAACAAAGTCAGCCTTGTTGCGCTTGTTTTGATCCTCTTCAACGCTGTCACGAACGCCAACAGCAAGGTCATCTTCATTTTGGTTGCCGAAAACATAGTAATTCTGAAGCTTTGATGTATCAAAATATACATTGCCGCCTGCCTGATATGCAAAACCCTCGTCAAGCAGCTTGCTTATCATCTCAATAAATGACGGTATGCACTGTGTTGCAGGCTCCACAATATCCGGTGTTTTTATGTTGAGTTTTTTGCAGTCATCAAAAAATGCGTCTGTGTAGAATTTTGCAATTTCAAGCACAGTTTTATGCTCTCTCTTTGCGCCTGAGAGCATCTTGTCCTCACCGGTGTCGCCGTCGCTTGAAAGGTGCCCTACGTCTGTAATATTCATTGCTCTTGTAACATCATAGCCTAAAAAGCGTAGCTGCTTTTCAAGAACATCTTCCATTATATATGTGCGCAGATTGCCTATGTGAGCATAGTGATATACGGTGGGGCCGCAGGTGTACATCTTAACCTTGCCCTGCTCATGCGGTACAAATTCCTGCTTTGTCTGTCCAAGAGTGTTATATAGCTGCATAAAGAGTCTTCCTTTCTATGTATCATCTGAAAATTAAAAACAAAAATTCAGCCGTTTTCAGATGCTCTTAAGCTTCTTTTATAAATTCAAAATTATCTTTTAAGTAAATTATGCCCGATATCACGGTAAGAATAACAGATACCCAGATTACTACCTGAATTGCAGTATTCATTGTAATCGCCGCAGTACCGCTAAGGCTTGCAAGCTCAATAATATATTCAAGCAAGAGTGTGACTATAACGGCGATAATCTGGCTTACCGTTTTTGCTTTGCCCCACATATTTGCGGCAACAACCTTTCCGCTTGTGGCGGCAACAAGGCGTACCGAGGTTACTGCGAATTCACGGAACAGTACGATGATAACGGGAACTGCGCCGATGAAGCCAAGCTGTATAAAGCACAAAAAGGCAGATATGACAAGTATTTTATCCGCAAGAGGATCGGCAAATTTTCCGAATGAGGTTATCTGCCCGTTTTTTCTTGCAAGCTTGCCGTCAAAGTAGTCGGTTATTGAAGCCGCCGCAAAGATGGCAAGAGCTATAATAAGGCGATGTGGTATAAAATTAACCAAAAGCACCGCCACAAGAAACGGAACGAGTATAATTCTTAAAACTGTTAATTTGTTTGGCGTATTCATTGAAGCTCACCAATTTTCTATAATTTACTCCATTGTGCCTATTGGGTCGCAGGATAGACAATCATCAATTTTAACGGTGACAAAATCGCCCGGTTGCGGCTTTGCACCGTTTGTTGTGAAGAAAACCTTTCCGTCAACATCGGGGGAGTCTGCTGCACTTCTGCCGAAATAGCACTCGGCATAGCGGTCAAAGCCTTCACAAAGCACAGTAATGCTTTTGCCGATAAGGCTTTGGCAGTATTCATACATAATGCCCTGCTGCTGTTCCATTATTATGTCTTGACGTTTAAGCTTTATTTCTTCATCAATTTGATTTTCCATTTCAGCAGCTGGTGTTCCCTCCTCACGGGAGTAGGCAAAGCAGCCAAGCCTTTCAAACTTTATTTTTCCGACAAACTCAGAAAGCTCCTCAAAGTCCTGCTCGCTCTCACCGGGAAAGCCTGTGATGAGAGTTGTTCTTAGTACAACTCCGGGAATTTTTGTTCGTATTTTTTCAATAAGCGCTTCAAGCTGCTCTGCGCTTCCACGGCGGTTCATAGCTTTAAGCACATTTTTGTTGCAGTGCTGAAGCGGTAAATCTATATACTTTAGTATTTTATCATTTTCTGCTATTGTGTCAAGCAAATTATCTGTTATTCTGTCGGGGTAGCAATACAAAAGCCTTATCCATTTAAGCTTATCAATTTTTACAAGCTCACGCAGAAGCCGGTCAAGCACAGGCTTGCCGTATAAATCCTCGCCGTAGCGTGTTGTATCCTGCGCTATAATTATAAGCTCTTGCACTCCCTTTTCGGCAAGATTATTTGCCTCGTCAATAAGAGCTTCCATCTTGCGGCTGCGGAATTTGCCCCTGATTAGCGGAATAGCGCAGTAGGTACAGCAGTTGTCGCAGCCCTCCGAGATTTTAAGGTATGCGTAATACGGCGGTGTGCTTTGAAGCCTGCCGCCCTCAAGGGGAAGGCAGAGCTTGTTTGGAAAGGCTGTGACCTTCTCACCGTTTAAAACTCTGTCAACTGTTAAGGCTATATTTGCATTGTCGCCAATTCCAACAACTGCGTCAACCTCGTAAAGCTCCTTAATCACCTCGTCCTTGTACCTTTCAGCAAGGCAACCTGTAACGATAATAGCCTTGATTTTGCCCTCTTTTTTAAGCTGTGCAAGCTCCAATATCTCATCAATGCTCTCCTGCTTTGCCTGCTCAATAAAGCCGCAGGTGTTCACAATTGCAACATCTGCAAGGGAGGCTTCATTAACTATCTGATAGCCTGCCTGGCGCAGTGAAAACAGCAGCATTTCTGCATCAACCTGATTTTTAGCGCAGCCAAGGCTGACCATTCCAACTCTAATTGACATATCTATCAATACTCCTCTTCGGTGTATTCCTCTATTACGGCATTAATATCGCTCCAGCAATATCCCATTCTCTGTAAGGCTGAAACTGTTTTTTTAATACCCTTTTCATCCTTTAAATATCTTTCATACTTGCGCTCAACAAGAGCACGTATATTGTCCTGCGGGTCAAGCTCCAGCTCTGAGGTTACCTCGTCTATAAGCTCACGCTCAAAGCCCTTTTCGTAAAGCTTTTGGCGGATTCCCCGTATGGACATATGCTTTACCTCGGCAAGCTGTTCGGCATAGCGGCGAGCGTAACGCTCGTCATCAACAAAACCAAGCTCTACCATCTTGTCGGCGGCGTATTCTGAGGCTTCCTCGCTGTTCGTGCGCTTGAGCTTGTTAAAAAGCTCTTTTTTTGAATGATCGTGAAAGCCGAGCAGGTAAAGCGCCTTTTCCTTTGCACGGCGTTGTTCCGACATAACAACAAGATTGTGAAGCTGTTCGTCAGCTATTGTTACACCTTTTTTAATTCCCTCGTCAATTAAAACTCTGCTGTCGAGAGTAAAGGCAAGCTCGCCGTCTATATATAAATCACTTAAGTATTTTTTCTTTTTTACAACCGCTGTAACTGTCATCAGTCTTCAACCAATATATCTATATTAGCCTTCTTTGCAGCCACTGAGCTTCTCTTGGCGGCTCTTTCGTCCTCACTGGGTGTTGTCATCGGCTCGGCTGTGTCAGTCGGTTCGGTTTCATCGTCCATCTTAGGTTTTGCCTGCTTTAAGGAGCGTGAGCTAAGCGTTTCTATGTTAGCCATAACCTTGTCCTCAATCTCCTTTGCAAGCTCAGGATTGTCGAGGAAAAGCTGCTTGACGTTGTCACGACCCTGCCCAAGCCGTGTACCCTCATAGCTGAACCATGCGCCGCTTTTGTTAACTATGTCAGCTTCAACAGCTAGGTCCAAAAGCTCGCCTACTCTTGAAATGCCCTTACCGAACACAATGTCGAACTCAGCCTCTTTAAACGGAGGAGCAACCTTGTTTTTAACAACCTTAACCTTTGTGCGTGAACCGATTCTGTCGCCGCTTGACTTGCCTGCCTTCAACGCTTCGCCCTTTCTTACCTCTAATCTTACAGATGAGTAAAACTTAAGCGCACGTCCGCCGGGAGTTACCTCAGGGTTACCGTAAACAACGCCGACCTTTTCACGAAGCTGGTTAATAAAGATGGCAACGCAGTTTGACTTTGAAATTGCGCCTGCAAGCTTTCTAAGTGCCTGCGACATAAGTCTTGCCTGCACACCAACGTGAGAGTCGCCCATATCGCCCTCAATTTCCTGCTTTGTAACAAGAGCCGCAACGGAGTCGAGTACTATAACATCGATAGCGCCTGAGCGAATAAGAGCCTCGGTTATTTCAAGAGCCTGTTCACCTGTGTCCGGCTGAGAAACAAGCAGATTATCAATGTCAACGCCAAGAGCGGCGGCATATACAGGGTCAAGGGCGTGCTCAACGTCAATAAACGCTACGTTACCGCCGTTCTTCTGACCTTCTGCGATACAGTGCAGTGAAAGTGTTGTTTTACCGGAGGATTCGGGTCCGTATATTTCAACAATTCTTCCTCTCGGAAGGCCACCGATACCGAGAGCTATATCAAGAGTAAGGCTGCCGGTTGAAATATGCTCAATATTGAGCGAGCTGTTCTGTCCAAGGCGCATAATTGCACCCTTGCCGTATTGTTTTTCAATTTGGCTCAAGGCCGTTTCAAGAGCCTTTTGTTTTTTATCGTCCGTCTTTTTTACTTCTTGTTTCTTTTCAGTTGCCATTTGTGATACCTCCGATTAAGTAAAACTTTATAAAATATAGTGAATTTACTATGTAATTATACAAGAAATACGCATAAAAAGCAATAAAAACATACCTATATGAGGAGCAAAGGGAGTTTTATTGTACAGTTATTTTAAGAAACCATATATGCATCTTTTGATTTCACCAAGGTCACGCTCAAAGCCTATGTTTTCAAAGCCTGCATTCTCCATAAGCTTGCGCACAGATTCGTATTGTCCCTCGCCAAGCTCAAAGCAGAGCATACCGCCGCACCTAAGCTTACTGCTCCAATTTTTTATTATGCTGCGGTAAAACATAAGTCCGTCTGCTCCGCCGTCAAGGGCGGTTTTCGGTTCAAACTGCACCTCTGTCTGGAGAGTTTTAATCTCGTCACTTTCAATATACGGCGGATTTGAGATTATGAGGTCGAGGGGTTCATATTGAATGTTATCATAATTCTTTAGAACATCAGCCTTAAAAGCTCTTACGTTTTCAGTTCCGTTAAGGCGGATGTTTTTTTCAAGATAGGAAAAAGCCTCGTCATAAAGTTCCACAGCTAAAACAGAGCAGTCAAGCTCTTTTGCAAGTGAGATTGCTATTGCGCCTGTGCCTGAGCATAAGTCTATAATTTTAAGGTTTTGCCTGCCCTTAAGAGCGTTTATTGCGGCTTCAACAACGCACTGCGTATCCTCTCGTGGAATTAGTACGCCTGTGCCAACATAGAAGTCATTGCCCATAAATTGCCATTTGCCGAGTATATATTGCAGAGGCTCGCCGTTTGCACGTCTGTTGGCAAGGGTGTTGAGCATTGCCTCCTTTTGTGGGTCGGCATTGTCACAGCCGTGAATTATAAGACCATGGCGGTTAAGCGAGAACACCTGCTCAAACAGGCATAATGCATCAAAGACGGGAGAGTCAACCCCCGCCTTTTTTAAGTTTTGTTTAGTTTGTATGTAGAGTTCGTTTAGGGTCATTGTTGTACCAAATCTTCTCCGTTTTCCGGAATAACAGCCTCCATTGCCTCTATGGCAACCTCAATCATCTTATCGTCAGGCTCTCTTGTCGTAATTCTCTGCGCCCAGATCCCGGGAGCCGCAATTATTCTGGTAAGTAAATTGTTATGCTTGCCGCAAAGCTTGATAAGCTCATAGCCTACGCCGCAGGAAAGGGGCAGCAGAAGAATTTTAACGGCAGCACGTAAAAAAGGATTTGAAATGTGAATAAAAAGTCCTATGATAATGCCGATTAAAATCATAATAACCATAAAGCTTGTACCGCAGCGAGGATGAAAACGCCTTTGGCGGCGAACATTCTCAACGGTAAGCTCAAGCTCGTTTTCGTAGCAGAAAATTGTCTTATGCTCAGCACCGTGATACATAAATACTCTCTTCATATCGGACATCTGAGAGCAAACGATTATGTAAACAAGAAACAGCACAATTCTGATTATTCCCTCAAAAACGCTTCTTGCAAGCCACGATTCATGGAACTGCGGCGATATGTAGTTTGTGAGGTCAAAAAGACCGCTCGGCGCAACGAAGAACAGCAAAATTGCTATTCCAACGCCCAGCACAGCGGAAAGCACCATAAGAACCTTCATAAACTTATCGCCAAATTTTTTGTCTATCCATTTTTCAAACTTAGACGGCTCCTCCTGTTCGTCCTCAGGGATACTGTCGATTGCCTTTTCGGCGGAAAGCATAAGAGCCTTATAGCTTAAGCGCATTGAGTCGATAAGACCTGCTATTCCCCTAATGAACGGAACCTTGAAGATTTTGAACCGCTCGGAAAGGCTTGTAAAGGTTAGGTCCTCCGTGTAAATTTCATCCTCACCTGTGCGAACAGCAACAGTGGTTCGTTTAGGACCTCTCATCATTATGCCCTCAATCAGAGCAGAGCCGCCGATAGAGGTGATTCTTTTTGTGTTGTATTTTGACATTAGATTGCTCCTTAGATGTTATTTGAGTTATCTTCTTCCTTTAAAACTGGGAATACAAGCGTTACGGTTGTACCAATTCCCTCGGTGCTTTCAATAGTCAGCGAGCCTTTGTGAAGCTGCATTATCTCGTCTGCAACTGCAAGACCAATGCCGCTGCCTCTGATAGTATGATTTGCCTTATAGAACTTTTCCTTAATTCTCGGCAAATGCTCGGCAGGAATACCGCAGCCGTTATCGCTTATTGCTATAATTACATTGTCGCTGTTGCTTGTAACCTGAATTCCGATAACTCCGCTTGACGGTGTGTATTTTAAGGCGTTGTCAATTATATTGATAAACACCTGCTTAATTCTGTTTTTATCGCCCATAACAGGCGGAATAAATTCCGGTTCATCATAGAGAAGGTGTTTGCTTTCTGACAAGGCACGTTCTCTGAGCATATAAATAGCCTCGTCAAGCTCGGCAAGAAGGTCGATTTTGTCCATCAT
This sequence comes from Ruminococcus sp. zg-924, assembly GCF_024433635.1. GTDB lineage: Bacteria > Bacillota > Clostridia > Oscillospirales > Acutalibacteraceae > UBA7067. Next base: position 84,859 of record NZ_WNJZ01000004.1, read on the forward strand.
AAGCAACATTCTGCCCTCTTGAATTCGTGAGAAGTCCAAAAGCTCCTCAACTATGCCGGTGAGCCTTTCTGATTCACCGACTATAACGCTCATACCCTTATTCATAATAACCGGGTCAAAGGTTTCACTTGCACGCATTGTTTCAGCCCAGCCCTTAATTGCTGTAAGCGGTGTGCGAAGCTCATGTGAAACAGAGGAGATAAAGTCATTTTTTAACTTTTCAGATGCGGCAAGCTCGCTTGCCATATTGTTAATGCTGTCGCTCAGCTCTCCGATTTCATCATCGTAAAGCTTTTCAACTGTTGTTTCAAAGTCACCGCCTGCGATTCGCCTTGTTGTAGCAGACATTTCCTTAATAGGAATGACGATTGAGCGTATGAAATATGCGCCGGAGTTAATTATAAAGTAAACAATCAAAAGTGCGGCGAAGATAATAAGAGAGATTGATACAAAAATCTTTCTGTTTGCGGCTTCAAGTGAAACAACGTAACGTACAGCGCCGATAGAATCACCGCCGGTTGTCTTGATAACACGGGTAACAGCCATTACGCTTTCACCGCTGTTGAGCTTACCGCTCCACACGGCAAAATTATCGTCGCTTTTCAAAGCGTTTTGGTAGTCCGGCATAGCCTCGTTTTCATCGGGGAAAAAGCCTGTTGAGGTGATTATAACCTCTCCGTTTGAATTGATAACGAGAAGCTCCATAAGCTCTTTGTCGGGAAAGGACTCAACATAGCTTCTTGCAGTTTGGGTGAAGCTGTTACTGTCGGCAGACAGATATGTGCTGAAAAAGTTAGTAAGCTCGTTGCTTCTGCCGGCGATTGTCTGCTGAATTCCGTTGTAAAAGAAGTTTTGAATGGCAAATGAAAGAGATGTTACGAGAAGCACAATAATAACAAGAAAAACTCCAAGAGTATTTATTATCCATCTTTTGGTGATACTGCCCTTTCGCCATTTCTTCATTGTGCTTCCTCCTCTCTTTCAATAAATAGTTATTATTATTTACTCTTCTTTTTCGGGTTTTCTGCGTCCCACTTATAGCCAAGCCCCCAAACCGTAACGATATACTGCGGGTTGCTCGGCTCATCTTCAATTTTCATTCTGAGTCGGCGAATATTTACATCTACAATTTTTTCCTCGCCAACATACGCCTCGCCCCAAACGTGGTTCAGAATATCTGTTCTGTCAAGAGCTGCACCCGGATTGGAGAAGAAATACTCCATAATCTGGAATTCAACCTGAGTAAGCTCTATCATCTTGCCGTTTTTGAGCAGGGCACGGTTGCGCAGATTCAATATAAAGTCGCCTGATTCAAGCTCTTCCTTATAGCTTGTGCTGCGCTCCTGCGCAAGCATAACACGGCGGTGGAGAGAGTCAACCCTTGCAGTAAGCTCAGATGGGCTGAACGGCTTTGTAACATAGTCGTCGGCACCCAGCATAAGGCCTGTTACCTTGTCCATTTCCTGAGTTTTTGCGGTAAGCATAATAATGCCGATGCCGCCGTTGCGGCTGCGAAGCTCCTTGCAAACGGAGAAACCGTCAATACCCGGCATCATAATATCGAGGATTGCTACGTCAAAATCGCCGTTGTGCTCCTCGTATTTTGCAAGAGCGTCCTCGCCGCAGTTTGCCTCAACCACATTGTAGCCGGCACGCTTAAGATTAATTACAACAAAGTCACGGATAACGTCCTCGTCCTCACATACTAATATTTTTTTCATTTTCAACAACCTTTCCTTAAATTCTCGATAATTATTTTTTGGTCAGCTTCAGATAGTTTGGAATTTTGTTAAGCGACATTGCAATTCCCTTTGTATTTTCTGTTTCAGACGGTATATTTACCGTATAAACAATATCGCCGTAATCGCCGACCTCTATGTAATCGTTGTTTTTTGTGTTGGTCCATTCCTGTGCCGAGAAAACCTGTATTGTCAGCAGCTTGTCGCCGAGCGAGCCTTCTGCATATTCTGTATCGGTTTCATTTTCGTTATCGCTATCGTTATTGCTATCATTATCACTTGTCTTATTCCATAGATAGAAGGTCAGCGAATTGCCGGAGATAGAATTTCTTGCTGTTACCTTGCCCTTCCATTCGTCCGGAATAATGAAGTAATAGCCCTTTTCGGCATTAGTTACGGTTTCAATGAGAGGTGAGAGTGTGTCAGTTGACGGTGTGTAGCTGTTCCAAGTGGTCTGAAACGCCACAAGCTTTGTGCCTTCATTGCTGTTGTGAGGCATAAGAGTAAGGATAGGTATATCTGTTAAGCCGTTTTCATCAATGTCCGTACATACAGCTTCATTTGAAGGACGTATTGTTGGGTTCAGCGAAGTTTTGTCGTCGCTTTGCACGTAAAGAGGGTTAACGAGGTTGGAGCTTTTTTTATCCCAATATATAAATTGAGTTTCGCTCTCACCGCTGACGCCGAAGGTGTCAACAAAAATACCGGAGGTTACTTTTGTTGCCTTGCCAAATCTGAAATTCAGATATTGGTTTGCGGCATTGCTCATAGCGACAGAGGAGCGTGTGAAGATAGATTTGGATTCGTCGTCATACTGAAGCATCTTTACATTAGCATCTGCACTTTCGCTTACAAGCGAGAACAGCATAATGCTCTGTTTTTTATCGCCGTTCATATCGGCAAGCATAAACTCGTTGTATGTATCCTTAACCTTAAGCTCGGCGGTTGTTTTTTCCTGAACAATATATGCGCTTAGGGTGCAAACGCTTCCGTTTTTATCGCTCCAGCCTACAATAACGTCAAGCGTGCCGTTGCCTGTTATGTCGCCGATTTCGACCTTATCAACGTCTGTATTGCCGCCGGGATAGTCACCAATATCCTTCCAGGTGCCGCCAAAGTTTTTGATAAGAAGTATGCGTGTAGGCTCTTCGTTGCCGGACGGTTTGTAAAAGACAATTGACTCGTTTACATCATCGCCGTCAAGGTCTTTGTCTATAATAGCGGAACGGTAGCTGCCGTCCTTGGGGTACTTCAGTGTGTAGTCGCCGCCCGCTTTTTCCTCTATTATTTCCTGAATCTGTGCTTTGTCGCCCGTTGTTCTCGGCGGACGAAGCAGATTTGAATTGTCAAAGCCGCCGGATGCGCATCCTGTAAGCATTGTGCCTGCAAGTATTAATGCAGTAATTGCTATCGCCTTTATTTTCTTGTTCATAAGTCCGCCTCCCTTCGGGTCGGTTTAATTTCTTATTTCATTTAGTTACAAAGCAGCAGTAGGTCGGTTTGCCCATTTCTGTGAACATTTTCTCGTGCTCTGTTTCGTAATTTACAAAGCCGCTTGGCAGGTTTTCGGGTGGCTCGTTGTGTAAATCCCTTGATATAAAGGTTGTTTTCAAGCTGCACTGCTCAAAGTATTCAAGGGTTTCGCAGAAAAGCTCCTCATCATCTGTTTTGAATCTTATCTCGCCGCCGGGGATAAGGAACTGCTTATACATTTCAAGCTTTTTTGGAAATGTAAGACGGCGTTTTTTGTGTTTTCCACGAGGCCAAGGATTACAGAAATTTATGTATATCCTCTCGATTTTATCATCACTTGAAATGATTTTATCAATTTGCTCCACGTTGTATGCTGCAAGCACAATGTTGTCAACGCTTTTTCCGTTGTCGTCAAACAGCTTGACTATTGTTCTGCGTGCAACACCAAGCATATCGCTTTTTATATCTATTGCAAGAAAGTTTATATCAGGATTGTCAAGGGCACATTTTGCAACAAAGGTTCCCTTGCCGCAGCCAAGCTCAAGGTGAAGCGGCTGCTCTTTTTTAAATTTGCTCTGCCATTTTCCTATGCAGTCAGTCGGCTGTTTTGCGTAAAAATCGCAGCGGTCAAGCTCCGGCTGTGCCCAAGGCTTTTTTCTTATTCTCATTATCAATTCACCGTATATTTATATGACTTTTCATTTATCACTTAATTATACCAAAATACTTTTGAGTTTTCAATGAGTGAAAGAAGATTTAACAAATAGTTTTTATTCGGTAATAAAAAACCGCACTGTAAAAATACAGGGCGGTTTGTAAAGAAAGTGTGCCGTCGAAGGCTATGGGATTTTTTATTTGGTTAATTCGCCGACTGCGGCAATACCTCATTTTTAAGTTCATTGCCTGCAAAAAAGTCATTCAGATTATTTATTGTAACCTCGGCTATATTTGACAACGCCTCGTGTGTTAAAAAGGCTTGGTGTGAGGTGACTATAACATTAGGCATATTTACAAGAAGTGAGAGTATATCGTCCTGAATAACACTGCCGGAGAAATCCTCGAAAAACAAGTTAGATTCCTCCTCATATACGTCAAGGCCTGCGCCGCCGACCCTTGAATCCTTAAGCGCCTTAAGCAGAGCCTCGGAGTCGATAAGTGCGCCTCGAGAGGTGTTGAGTATATAAACGCCGTGCTTTGTCATACTCAGAGCCTTTTCATCAATAATGTGGTAGGTGCTTTCTGTAAGGGGACAGTGCAGAGAAATTATGTCGCTTCTGCGGAAAAGCTCCTCACACGGCACATATTCAATGTCACTGTTTTCTAACGGGTATGGGTCATAGGCTATAACTTTCATTCCGAAGCCTCGGCATATATCGATAAAAATCTGCCCTATTTTGCCTGTGCCGATAACTCCTGCTGTTTTGCCGTATAAGTCAAAACCTGTGAGTCCGTTTATGCTGAAGTTATAATCTCTTGTTCTGTTGAATGCACGGTGAAGCTTTCTGTTTAAGCAAAGCAGAAGTGCTATTGTGTGCTCGGCAACTGCATATGGCGAATACTTAGGTACACGCAGTACGGTTAATTTACCGTGTGCCGCCTTGAAATCTATATTGTTATAGCCTGCACAGCGCATTGCAAGTACACGAACCCCGCAGTTATAAAGTTCGTTTATCGCCTGCTCGTCAATCGAATCGTTCACAAAAGCAACCGCTCCGTCACAGCCCTTTGCAACAAATGCGGTGTCTGCACTCAGTTTATTAACATAAAATTTAAAGTGCAGGCCATCGTGCGGAGTTTTTTCAAAATATTCCCTGTCATAAGGTTTAGTGTCGAAAAATGCAATTTTCTTCATTATCATCAGCCTTTCTTTTATACCAGTATTGTTAGCTGTGACAAAATAAAAATACGCATTGTTTTGACATTTTTTAATTTTGGTATTAAACTCTAAACAGACTAATCAAAGGACGTTCTATATGATAAACAGAATTTTAAAAACAAAGGTAGGAGCAATTTTTGGTGCGCTGATATGCACTCTTTTGTGGGGAACGGCATTTCCTGTTATAAAGCTTTGCTATAATCACCTTGGGATAGAGTCGGGCAATGTAGGCGCACAGGTGCTTTTTGCAGGAGAGAGATTTTTTATAGCCGGTGCAATGGTGTTTGCTTTTTGTCTGATATTTAAAAGACAAAGCCTGAAAATTTCGGGTAGTGCTGTTTTGCCCGTCTTGTCGCTCGGACTTGTGCAGACGGCAATGCAGTATTTTTGCTCATACATAGGCGTTGCAAACACAACAGGCACAAAGACCTCGGTAATTACAGCTTGCAGTGCGTTTTTTGCCGTTTTGCTTGCGCCGTTGTTTTTTAGAAACGAAAAAGTCGGCACCTCAAAGCTTGTCGGATGTGCGCTGGGGCTTGCAGGCGTTATCATTATAAACATAAACGGAATAGCTGACGGCGGAATATCGTTCTTGGGCGAGGGTATGGTGCTTTTGTCGGCTCTTTGTTCGGGAGCAGGAAGCTTTTTGAGTAAGGCGTCTGCGCTTAAGTCTGACGCTGTGGCGGTTACTGCGTATCAGCTTTTGTTTGGCGGTGCTTTGTTGATTTTGTCGGGTACTATTATGGGCGGTAACATTTTATACAGCGATATAGCAGGTGTTCTTCTTTTATTGTACCTTGCGTTTGTGTCGGCGGTTGCGTTTGCACTGTGGACGGCTTTGCTTGGGTTACACAGCGTCGGCAGGATTTGTATATTCAACCTGCTGATTCCGATTTTTGGCACTGTTTGGTCGGGAATACTCTTGGGAGAGCAGATTTTAAAATGGGAAAACCTTGCCTCGCTTATTCTTGTAGCAATAGGAATTTTTCTTGTAAATTACAGCAGGGAGGAGAAGAAAGAATGAACCCGCTTGACAATATTCTTTCTGAAACAATACGCACAGCTAAAGCCGCAGGTATTCCTGTGTCGGACAGGATTATACCAAATGTTGCTGTCAACACAAGGCGTAAGACAATTTTAGGGACCTGTGAAAAGCAGAAAAACGGCTATTATAAAATTGTGGTTTCCCTGATTGCTATTGAAGCCGGCGAAAAAGAGATAAGAAACGTGATAGCGCACGAGGTTTTGCACACCTGTAAGGGTTGTTCAAATCACGGGGAGCTTTGGAAAAGCTACGCTGAAAGACTTGGCGGCATAATAGGGCAGGAGATTAAGCGAACAGGCAAACCGGAAAATGCAGAGAAGATTAGAAAAAGTGCGCCGTATGTGCTTATTTGCACAAAATGCGGCAGGGAGTTCCACAGATTTAAGAGGAGTAATCTTGTAAATCATCCCGAATATTATAAATGCACCTGCGGCGGTAAAATAAAGCCGAAGGTGCATTGAGAAGAATTGCAGGCTCTGACAAAGAAATTCAGGCTCGCTATTTTGCGCTTTGCTTGCGAAGATAGGTAACAATTGCAGATAATCGTTTTTTATAAGAAAAAGGAAGTAAAAATCAAATTAGGGGTTTTGATATATTACCCAATAACATTTACAGGCGTTCCGTTTTGGAACGCTTTTAAATTATCACAGACTATTGACAACAGACGTTTGCGTGTTTCAATAGGCGCCCATGCAATGTGCGGAGTTATCGTTATATTAGGAACTCCTGACAGCACGCATTCGCTGTTCATAGGTTCGGGAAAAAGCACGTCAACGGCGGCACCGCTTAAGTGCTTTGAGATTACAGCCTCCTTGAGTGCAGCTTCGTCAACAAGCCCTCCTCTTGCTGTATTGACAAACAGCGAGCCGTCCTTGAACATAGAAAAAGCCTTTTTACCAAACATCAAGTTGCTGTCCTCGTTTAATGGGCAGTGTGCGCTGACTATGTCGCTTTGCGAATACAGCTCCGGCAGAGGTGCATATTCAGCAAATTCATCTGTTACTCCGCTTCGGTTGTAGGCTAATACCCTCATACCGAAGGCATTGGCAATTTTTGCAACAGCCTTTCCTATTGTGCCGTAGCCGACAATTCCAATGGTTTTTCCGAAAAGCTCGTTAGTTCTGAACGCAATGGGGGAGAAGGTGAGACTCTTTCTCCAACCGCCACCCTGTACAAAATTGTTGTATGCGCCTGTTTTGCTGTAATGTTCCAAAATAAGCGCAAAGGTGTGCTGTGCGACTGCGTTTGTTGAGTAGCTTCCTGCATTGCAAACGGTTATATTATGACTGCGGCAGTACGGTATATCAATATTATCAAAGCCGGTTGCCCAAAGACCGATATATTTAAGCTTTTCAGCGTTTTTAAGGCTTTCGCTGTCAAGGCGTGTCTTGTTGCAGATTACGGCGTCTGCGTCATTTATTCGCTCGGATATTTCGTCATAGTCGGTAAAGGGATAGCTTACTATTTCGCCACGCTCCTTAAGGGGAGCAAGCGAGAGGTCGTCTTCGCCCTTGGTTATAGTTATTACATCTGTTAAAACTATTTTCATATTAGTCACCTCATAACAAAAATGCCATTCCCATATAATTGAGGGAATGGCACAGATTGTTTATTTTATTGCGCAGTTTCCTCTGTAACAGGCTCAAGCGGAGTAACGTTATTGCCCAAAACTCTGAAACGGTTGTAGCGGCTCTCGAGCAGCTCCTGGTGTGACATTGCGCTGTACCTGTCAAAGGTGCTTGCAATAATGCCCTTTAGGCTGTCGAACATTTTGCTCTCAACTGTTTTCGGTTCTCTTATAACACGCTCAATCACCTTAAGCTTGAAAAGATCCTGTGCAGTTACACGCAAACACTCGGCGGCGTATGCTGTTTTTGACGGGTCTTTCCAGAGGATACTCGCACAGCCTTCAGGACTGATTACGGAGTAAACCGAGTTTTCAAGCATCCAGACCTCGTTTGCAACGGCAAGACCTAAAGCGCCGCCGCTGCCGCCTTCACCGATTAAAATGGAGAGGATAGGTGTTTTAAGCGTCATCATTTCCATTAGATTTTCGGCAATAGCCTGACCCTGACCACGCTCCTCGGCTCCAATTCCGCAGAATGCGCCGCTTGTGTCAACAAGACACAGAACAGGGCGGTGGAATTTTTCAGCCTGCTTCATAAGGCGCAGTGCCTTGCGGTAGCCCTCGGGGTGAGCGGAGCCAAAGTTGCGCTCCATTCGCTCCTTAGTATTTCTGCCCTTTTCAAGACCGATAACGGTTACGGGCATATCGTCCTTGAGCATTCCTATTCCGCCGATAACCGCCTTGTCGTCACCAAAGCGACGGTCGCCGTGAAGCTCAAAAAATGTATCGCCGAAGAGAGAGTTTATATAATCAACTGCGGTTAATCTGTTGTTTGATCTTGTGATTATAACCTTGTCAAATGCGCTCATCTGATAATCCTTCCTTTTTAGGTTTTGTTGGCGGCTTATTTGTGCATTTCAAGAAGCCTTGAAATTGCGCTCTTAAGCTCACTGCGAGGAACAACGGCGTCTATAAAGCCCTTTTCCTCAACAAATTCTGCGGTCTGAAAGTCCTTTGGAAGCTTTTGTTTTATAGTCTGCTCAATAACTCTCGGACCTGCAAAGCCGATAAGCGCATTAGGTTCGGAGATGATTATGTCGCCCTCCATTGCAAAGCTTGCGGTAACCCCGCCCGTTGTCGGGTCGGTCAATACAGTAATATATAAAAGTCCCGCATCGCTGTGGCGTTTTACAGCACCGCTTGTTTTTGCCATCTGCATAAGCGAGAGAATGCCTTCCTGCATTCTTGCACCGCCTGAAACGGTGCACATAACAACGGGGAGTCTGTTTTCTGTGGCGTATTCAAACGCACGGGTGATTTTTTCGCCTGTTACGGTGCCCATACTGCCCATCATAAAGCCGGAATCCATAGCGCCCAAAACGGTTTTGCTGCCGCCGATTTCACAAACGCCGGTAACAACTGATTCGTTTTCGCCGCTTTTGAGCTGTGCGCTTTTGAGCTTTAAATCGTAATCCGGAAAGCTTAAGAGGTTGCTTGATGTCATATCTGCGTCAAATTCCTCAAAGCTTTTGTCGTCTGCCAGCAGAGCAATTCGTTCACGAGCCGATAATCGCATATGGTGACCGCACTTGGCGCATACCTTGTGGTTTGCCTCTAAATCAGCCGTTAATATAAGACTTTTACACTTAGGGCATTTTACCCACATAGTTTCGGGTATTTCGGGTGAGTAATTGCCGGTTAGGTCGCCCTGAGGGTGCTCAAGCTCATTTTTTGGTTTTAAGAAAGTAAATAAATCATTATTAAACATTTGTCACAATCCTTTTGAAAATGACAGCACTATTTGTTTTGTCAAAATTATGTAAGCCTATTATAATGCAAAAAATGAAAATATACAATCACTTGAGGCTTAATTTTTTGAAGTGAATTATTTTTCTGTTTTCTCCGCTTTTTTCTTAGCCTCAAACTTTTCCATAAAGTCCGTTGTGTACTCGCCTGATACAAAGTCCGGGTCGGAGAGAATTTCAATCTGCAAATCACGGTTGTGGTCAATGCCGTGAATATTCAGCTCGCTCAAAGCCATTTTCATCTTGCGGATAGCAAGGTCACGGCTTCTTGCCTGAACAACAAGCTTGCCAACCATTGAATCGTAAAACGGCGGAACGAAATAATCCTGATAAATAGAGGTGTCAAAGCGAACGCACGGGCCGCCCGGAACGTGAAGTCTGCCTATTCTGCCACAGCTGGGCATAAAGTTCTTTTCAGGATTTTCTGCGTTTATTCGGCACTCAATTGCATTGCCGTGGATAAACACTCTGTCTTGCTCAAGAGTAAGCTTTGCGCCTGCGGCTATTCTTATCTGCCACTGAACAAGGTCAATGCCTATAACCATTTCGGTAACAGCGTGCTCAACCTGAAGCCTTGTGTTCATCTCCATAAAATAGAAGTTCTTGTCGCTGTCAAGCAGGAATTCAACAGTACCTGCGTTGCAGTAGTTTACAGCCTTAGCCGCCTTGACGGACGCTTCCATCATTTTTTGCCTTATCTCTGGCGTGATAGCCGATGACGGGCTTTCCTCAATAAGTTTTTGGTTCTTTCTCTGAACAGAACATTCACGCTCGCCAAGGCAGATTACCTTGCCGTATTTGTCACACAAAATCTGCATTTCAATGTGCTTTACGGGCTTTAAAAACTTTTCCATATAAACTGCGCCGTCGCCAAAGGCGATTTCAGCCTCGCTTGACGCAGATAAAAAGGCGTTTTCAAATTCGTCCATACTTTTAACGAGTCTTATGCCTCTGCCGCCGCCGCCGCTTCTTGCCTTGATAAGCAACGGAAAACCTATTTTCTCAGCTTCTTTTTTTGCCTCGTTGATATCCTCAACAACGTCACAGCCGGGTGTTACGGGAACGCCTGCTGCCTTCATTGTCTTTCTTGCTGTGTCCTTGTTGCCCAGAAGAGTTATCATTTCTGAGCTTGGCCCGATAAATTCAATCTTACACTGCTCGCACAATGAAACAAACTTTGCGTTTTCGCTGAGAAGTCCGTAACCCGGATGAATAGCCTGTGCGCCGGACACAACCGCCGCCGAAAGTATAGCCGCCATATTGAGGTAGCTGTCGGCAACCTGCGGTCCGCCTACGCAATAGCTTTCGTCTGCAAGCTGAACGTGCATTGAGTCACGGTCAGCCTCACTGTAAATAGCAACTGTCGAAATGCCCATTTCACGGCAGGCTCTTATTATTCTTACGGCGATTTCGCCACGATTTGCGATTAATATTTTAGAGAACATTTTGTTGCCTCCGTATATGTAAAATTAGGTTGGTTTCTGTTTTATTATACGCACTAAAACGCCGCAAGCGGTTTGACTGCGGCGTTTAGCGTTATTCAATCAAGCTTTTTCGCTTGCCTTGTCGTTGTCCATAAGAGCAAATGCGAAGTCTGCGCTTACGCACAGCTTTCCGTCAACGTAGCCCTTTGCACTTACAAAGTGGAATGCACCCCTGCTTCTTGTGAGTGTGCAGGTGGATTCAAGTGTGTCACCCGGACGAACTGTGTTCTTGAACTTTACGTTATCCATCTTTGTGAAGAACGGTGTTTTGCCCTTTGCCTTTTCGCCGAGAAGCACACAGCTTGCCTGCGCCATCATCTCACAGAGGATAACGCCAGGAACAACCGGATTGCCGGGGAAGTGTCCCTTTAAGAAGAACTCGTCGCCCTTAATTGTGATTTTGCCCTTAGAGGTTACTTCGTCAACAACCTCTGCCTCTTCAACAAGAAGCATATTGTCACGGTGCGGGATTATCTGCTTGATTTCTTCCTGATTCATAAATGTACCTCTCTTATTTAATCTTGAACAGCGGCTGACCGTACTCAACGATGTCGCCGTTTTTTACGCAGATTTCTGCTATTGTGCCGCTTTCTGTTGCAGGAATTTCGTTCATAAGCTTCATAGCCTCTATGATGCATACAATATCGCCGTTTTTAACAGTCTGTCCTACGCTTACATATGGGTCTGCGTCCGGGGAAGGCGCAGAGTAGAAAACGCCGACCATCGGAGAGGTGATAACACGGCAGTTGTCCTCCTGCTGTTTTGCTTCAACCGGAGCTTCTGCAGCCGGCGCAGAAGCGGCAACCGGAGAAGGAGCAGGCTGAGCAACCGGTGCAGCCTGAGGCATAACAGGTGAAATTGCCGGAGCAATTGCCGTAGAAACTGTAATTGGCTGAGCCGGCTCTTTCTTTATAACAAGCTTTTCGCCGTTTTTATCGGATAATTCAAACGAGGTGATTTCGGAATTGTCAATAGAGCCTATAAGCTCCTTTATTTGCTGAAAGTCAAACATAGACATTGTTATTTCTCCTTGTTAATTATGGCTTTTTGAAAACAATACAAGCGTTGTGACCGCCGAAGCCGAGAGATGTTGACATTGTAAAATCAACCTCCTGCTCAAGCGCCTTGTTTGGAATGTAGTTGAGGTCACACTCCGGATCCGGCTCTTCATAGCCGATTGTCGGCGGAAGAACGCCGTCATGCAGAGCAAGAACGGACAAAACTGCTTCTGTGCCGCCTGCTGCGCCGAGCATATGGCCTGTCATAGACTTGGTTGAGCTGATAAGCAAATCCTTTGCCTTATCTCCGAACGCTTTCTTAATTGCAAGTGTTTCTGTCTTATCGTTTGCATTTGTGCTTGTACCGTGAGCGTTAATATAAATGCTGTCGCTGTCCTTTATTCCTGCCTCGGCAGTTGCTATGCGGATTGCTTTTGCAGGACCCTCAGCCTCCGGGTCGGGCGCTGTTACGTGGTGAGCGTCACAGCTGTTGCCGTAGCCGCAGATTTCAGCATAGATTTTTGCGCCTCTTGCCTTTGCGTGCTCGTATTCCTCAAGGATAACTATACCTGCACCCTCACCCATAACAAAGCCGTCACGGCGCTTGTCAAACGGAACACAGGCGGTTTTCGGGTCGTTTCTTGTTGTGAGAGCCTTACAGCTTGAAAAGCCTGCGATTGTAAGCGGTGTAACAGCCGCCTCAGCGCCGCCTGCAATGATTGCGTCTGCATAGCCGTCCTTAATTGCGTGGAAAGCCTCGCCGATTGAGTGTGTGCCTGTCGCGCAGGCTGTAACTATTGGCAAGCAAACGCCCTGTGCCTTAAAGCGGATAGCAACTGTACCTGACGCCATATTGCCAATCATCATCGGAACAAAGTAAGGGGAAACCTTTCTTGGCCCGTTGTGGTCCATAGTGATTGAGTTTGCGTAAAAGGTCTGCATACCGCCGATGCCCGAACCAATGTAAACGCCGAAACGGTCGTTGTCAACCTTGCCCAGAATTCCGCTGTCATCAACAGCCTGCTGTGCGGCAGCAACAGCGTAGATTGTGAATTGATCTGTTTTTCTTAAATCTCTTTTTTCAACATACTGTGTTGGGTCAAAATCCTTAACCTGTGCGGCAATTTTAACCTTCAAATCCTCAGTGTCGAAGTTAGTAATAAAATCAATTCCGCATTTTCCCGCTTTTATAGAATTCCAAGTGGTTTCAACGTCGTTTCCAACAGGTGTAACCGCACCCAAGCCGGTAACTACTACTCTTCTCATGGGAATCACTCCTTAATCTGAAATATACTTAAATTACATTGCAAGACCGCCGTCAACACGGATAACCTCACCTGTGATGTATGATGCGTCGTCTGATGCAAGGAAGGCAACTGCGTTTGCAACGTCTTCGGTTGAGCCGATGTGCTTTGCAGGAATCTGCGCCTTCATAGCGTCCTTAACCTTGTCGGAGAGCACGCTTGTCATATCTGTTGCGATAAAGCCCGGAGCAACTGCGTTTACTGTAACGCCTCTTGCGGCAAGCTCCTTTGCAACCGACTTTGTAAGGCCGATTATGCCTGCTTTAGAAGCAGAGTAGTTTGCCTGTCCTGCGTTGCCGCCAAGACCTACAATAGAGGAGGTGCTGACGATTCTGCCGTAGCGCTTCTTCATAAAATGCTTGTAGGTGTGCTTTATCATATTAAAGGTACCCTTGAGGTTTACGTTGATTACAGCATCAAAGTCCTTTTCTTCCATATTAAGAACGAGCTTGTCCCTTGTGATTCCTGCGTTATTGATGAGAATATCAATTCCGCCGAATTCCTCAATAATTTTGTCAACAACCTGCTTTGAAGCTTCAAAGTCAGACACGTCGCAGAAATACTGCTCAACCTTTGTGCCGTATTTCTGAAGCTGCTCCTTTGCACTGATGCCCTCGCTTTCATCGCCTACATAAAGAATAGCTATGTTAGCGCCGCCCTGTGCAAGCTTTTCTCCGATGGCAAGGCCGATTCCTCTTGAGCCGCCTGTAATAACTGCTGTTTTATTTTCAAATCTCATTTAATTCATTCCTTTCGGTTGGCTGTCTGCTGCTTAAATCAGAGCAACTGCTCCTTGATTATATCCAAATCCGCTTTGTTCTCAAGCTTGAATGCCTTGAGCTCGGGATTGATTTTCTTAACAAGTCCTGTCAGTGTTTTGCCGGGGCCACACTCAATGAAGGTGTCAACGCCCAATGCGGCAAGATTTTCGATTGTTTTCTGCCACAAAACAGGGTTTTTAACCTGTCTTGTGATAAGGCTTTTATAGTCACCCTCATACGGCTGTGCCGTAGCGTTTGCAAAAACAGGAATTTCAGGGGCGTTCAGCTGCTTGCCGTCAAGATACTGCTCAAGACCCTCTGACGCTGACTCCATAAACGGTGAGTGAAAGGCTCCGCTTACAGCCAAAGCAACCGCTTTACCTTTCTGCATCTTTACGGCTGCGCAAAGAGCGTCAAGGTTATCTTCCTCGGTTGCAACAACCGTTTGAGCAGGGCTGTTGTAGTTTACGGGCCATGTGTTTTTAAAGCCCTTGCAGATTTCCTCCACCTTTTCCGGCGTGAGCTTCAGCACAGCCGCCATAGCGCCCTTATTCTGCTGAGCTGCGTCATTCATAAGCTCGGCTCTTTTGCAAACAAGCTTGAAAGCCTCAATGTCGCTCATAATACCGCCGAAAGCTAAAGCTGCAATTTCGCCGAGAGAAAAGCCGGCGGTATAGTCGGCCTTGATACCTGCTTCCTTTGCTGCTGCGGCAGCGGCGAGGTCAACGGCAAAAACGCACGGCTGAGTGTTGATTGTTACGGACAGCTCCTCCTTTGTGCCGTCAAAGCACTGAGAAGAGGTGTTCGGACGGATAGAGTCAACCATGTCGAAAACTGATTTTGCGGCGGCAGAGCACTCGCAAAGCTCCTTACCCATACCGGGGTACTGTGCACCCTGTCCGGACAGAATAAATGCTATTTTACCCATTTCATTGCACCGCCTAACACTTCTTCAGCCTGTGTGAACATTTCCTCAATAATTTCCTTTGCGCTTTGCTCCTTCTTAACCATAGAAGCAACCTGACCTGCGATTACGCAGCCGTTCTTTACATCTCCGCCTCTTGCGGCTGCACGAAGAACGCCCAAACCAAGCTTTTCAAGCTCTTCATCAGAAACCTCGCTGCTGTTGTATTCTTTCTTTAAGTATTCTCTTGTAAAAGCGTTCTTAAGCGAACGAACCGGATGACCGAGTCTTTTGCCTGTCAAAACGGTGTCTATGTCCTTAGCTTTGAGTACCTTGTCCTTGTACTCCTGTGAAATTGTGCATTCTGTTGCAACAAGGAAGCGTGTGCCAACCTGTACGCCCTGAGCGCCGAGCATAAATGAAGCGGCAAGCTGTCTGCCGTCTGCAATGCCGCCTGCTGCTATAACAGGGATTGACACAGCGTCAACAACCTGCGGCACGAGAGCCATTGTAGAGAGGTCGCCAACGTGACCGCCTGATTCGCCGCCCTCGGCGATAACCGCAAAAGCACCGTTTCTTTCTGCAAGTCTGGCAAGAGCTACTGAAGGAACAACGGGGATAACCTTTATTCCTGCTTCAAGCCATTTTTTCATATATTTACCGGGGTTTCCGGCTCCTGTTGTGATAACCTCAATTTTCTCCTCAGCTACAACCTGTGCAACCTCTTCAACGAATGGACTCATAAGCATTACGTTTACGCCGAAGGGCTTGTCCGTAAGCTCTCTTGCCTTTTTGATTTCAGCACGGAGCTGTTCGCCGTTTGAGTTCATTCCTGCAATAAGTCCAAGACCGCCTGCATTGCTTACGCCCGCTGCAAGGCTTGCGTCTGCAACCCATGCCATACCGCCCTGAAAAATAGGGTACTTTATGCCGAGCTGTTCATTAATAGGTGTAGAAATCATACTGTTTTCCTTTTCCTTTCTTTATTTATCCCACTGAATTACGCAGCTGCCGGTTGTAAGTCCGGCTCCGAAAGCACACATTACGATGTAATCGCCCTTTTTGAGCTTTCCCTGCTTGTTTATTTCATCAAGGCAAATCGGAATACTGCCTGCCGAGGTGTTGCCGTATTCGCCCACGTTTACAACAAAGTTTTCACGGGGAATATCAAGCTTTGACGCTGCGGCGTCGATTATTCTGATGTTTGCCTGGTGAGGTATCATATAGTTGATTTCGGTCTGCTCAAGACCTGCGTCCTTGATAACCTTGCGGATTCCTCTTATCATATTTGTAACTGCAAATTTATATACGTCCTGTCCTGCCATATGGAGTACAGGTTTGTCGCCTTTGTGTGTATCAAACGGAGATATAAGCTCTCCTCTTGGAGCGAAAAGAACGTCTGTGTTGCCGTTTGCGGTGAGGTGGATTGATTTAAGTCCGTCGCCTTCGCCCAATACAACGGCGCCGCCGCCGTCACCGAACAGAACACATGTTGAACGGTCTGTCCAGTCTACCATATTGGAAAGGTTGTCGAAAGCTACAATTAAAGCGTGCTTAACCTTTCCTCTTGCGAAGAAGCCGTCTGCAACGTCTAACGAGTATATAAAACCTGAGCAGGCAGCGTTTAAGTCAAAGGCAGGGCAGGAAGCGCCGATTTCCTTTTGAATAACGCAAGCCTCGGACGGGGTAATATACATACCCTTCATTGTAGCGCATATAATAAGGTCAAGATCTTTTGCTGTGATGCCTGCGTTATCAAGAGCCTGATTGGCTGCGGTTACGCAAAGCTCTGTCATAGTTTCGGTTGTAATAACTCTTCTGTTGTGGATGCCTGTTCTTGTTCTGATCCATTCATCGTTTGTTTCAACCATCATTGAAAGATCATCATTCGACACTATGTGCTCCGGCACAGCTCGTCCGGTGCCTAAAATACTGAAACTCATGATTTAAATTCCTCCATTTTTTTTAGCCTTGAGTTCAAAAAGATGTTAATTCGTTCAATGCAGTCAACCAGCAGATTCTTTTCGCTCTCGCTCATATTGCAGGAAATTGTGTTAGCCATATTGCGGTGAAAGCGTTTGTGTATTCTGTCGGCGTGTCTGCCGTTTTCAGTCAGCTGTACATATACCTGTCTGCCGTCGGCAATGCTCTTTTTTCTGGTTACATATCCTTTTTTCTCAAGCTTGTTTACCATTGCGGTTACGGATGCCGGGGTTATCATCAATTCAGACGCTATCTCCCCGATTGTTTTGCCCACAAGAGGGTTTTTGTTGATTGCTTCAATAAAATTGAGCTCGCAGATGGAAAGGTTCAGTCGCTTTGACCTTGAAAGCATTGACTGCTCAACCCTTGAAAAAAGCACATAGCTTTTTCCCATAGCGTCGCTCAATCTGTCGGAAAAGGAATCCTCCATTCATCAAGCTCCTTTGATAAAATTAGTTAAATAACCTAAATAATTTTATCCCCGAAAAGCCTGTTTGTCAAGGTAAAGTGCGGCTTTAAACGGGATTTAGGCATTATTCACAGTAATATGCAGATTTTCAGAAAAAATAAGCCTTTATTTATGTAAGCTGAATGCCGCCGATGTAGGACGGCTACGGCTTTCTTTATATACAATATAATACAGTGGGCTGTGTGAGTAAAAGGGCGAAGGCTGTCAGCTGCAATAATCCTCAAGCAGCCGCTTCAGCTCACGCTCGTTTGCGGCATATACGCCTATTTTCAGCTGCTGCTTGTCAAAATCGGGCAGCGAATCAATAGCGGTATCTGTTATATCAAGGGGTGTTTCCTTGCCGTTTTCAAATACCGCCACCCTACCGTAAAACTCTTTTACAATATATTCACAGGCTTTACTCGGTTCGGTTTCAAAAATGCGTGGCTTCGCCTGCGGAGTGCCGGGGGTAAGAGAGGAGATTACGCCGATAATTGAAAGGAAGGCTATAGTTAATACAAGGCAAAATACTAAACGTCTGCTCATTAAAACACGTCCTAAAATTCATATATATTTATTGTTTATGCTTTTTTAAGGATTATGCTTTAAAAAACGGGCGAAAATATATGCTGTAAATAAGCTTACGGAACTATTTGCACGAAGAGAGGCAGAATTTTATGAAAAAAACGTAAATAATCAATTAAAAGAGAAAAATGTGCAAAAAAAGCATTTCATTTTTTTTAATTTAGTGGTATAATCCAAAATAGGTTTTTGTACTCAAATGAGGTCTGCTGTTTTATATGAGGCAGGGAACATATAGATTTTATGAAATGCGGATTTTAAAATAACAAGGAGGTAAAGCTTGTGAGGAAAACCGATATAAGTAAATTTACCGATGATTCTCCGCA
Organism: Ruminococcus sp. zg-924; assembly: GCF_024433635.1. Taxonomy (GTDB): domain Bacteria; phylum Bacillota; class Clostridia; order Oscillospirales; family Acutalibacteraceae; genus UBA7067. The sequence continues at coordinate 103,154 of NZ_WNJZ01000004.1, forward strand.
GGACAACTCGGCGATAATAGAAAAAAGTTTGCCCAGACGGTGTCTATCAACAATATGGAAGATTTTCTCAACGGTTCTGTTGATACTAATTATTTCGTTTGTGGTTGTAGGAATTTCAGTTGGAATTTATCTGCTACAGCTTGCAAATCAGCCAACCGGTATAGATTTGCACGCCTCAAAGCTTAATCTGACCAGCATTATTTATGTTTACGATGATAATAACGAGCCGGTTGAGTATGACCGCCTGCACAGCAGTGAGAACAGAATCTGGGTTGACTTAAAGGATATACCGCAGTATATGAAGGACGCTCAGGTTGCCATAGAGGACAAGCGTTTTTATGAGCACAATGGTGTTGACTGGACAAGAACTGCGGGCGCTGTGCTTAGTCTTGCGGGAGGCGACAGCTACGGCGGCTCAACGCTGACCCAGCAGCTCATAAAAAATATTACGAACGATAACGAGGTAAGCATAACAAGAAAGCTCAACGAAATTTTTAGAGCCTTAAACCTTGAACGTGAGTACACCAAGGATGAGATTCTGGAGGCTTACCTTAATATAGTAAACTACGGTGCGGGCTGCAACGGCGTTCAGTCGGCGGCAAACCTGTATTTTGCAAAGAATATAAGCGATTGCTCAATTGCTCAGTGTGCGGCAATTGCAGGAATTACTCAGAACCCTTCTGCTTATGACCCTCTTGAATATCCTGAGGCAAACCAAAAGCGCCGTGAAACGGTTATCAGAGCAATGTATGACCAGGAGATGATAACCAAGGAAGAGTACGATGAGGCAATGAAGGAATCCAAAAATATGAAGTTTGTGGGCAACTACAACAACCCGATGCTTGAGCAGGAAGAGGAAGAGGAAGAGAATAAGAGCAGCGTCAGAAACTGGTATGAGGACGCCCTGCTCAAGGACTTAACGGTTGACCTTGCTCAGGCTCTCAACATCAGTGAGGAAAGTGCGTCTTCAAAGATTTACACAGAGGGTCTTAAGATATACTGTGCAATGGACGAGGATATGCAGGATTTTGCCGAGCAGTATGTTCTTGATATGGATACGCCGAGTGACCCGAATTTGCAGACAGGTATTGTGATGATGGGCTTCGACGGCAGAATTATTGCAACAGTAGGCAGCCGTGAAAAGAAAACGCAGGACCTTGTTTGGGACAGAACGGTTGACTCAACGCTCCAGCCGGGTTCTTCAATTAAGCCCGTTATCCCTTACCCGATGGCAATTGAGGAGGGCTTATACAACTTCTCCTCATATGTAAAGGATGAGCCGATTGAAAAATGGGACAAGGACGAAAACGGCAACTGGAAACCGGGTCCTAACAACTCTGACGGCACTTACCACCACGACATTCTTCTGCCGGAGGCTATCGAGCGTTCTTTGAACGCAGCCGCAGTGCAGACAATGAATTTAATAGGCACAAAGTCGGCTTATAACCAAGCTATTAACAAGATGGGCTTTAGAAACCTGTCGTCTGAGGACGCTCAAAATTTGGGCGCTCTGTCAATCGGCGGTATGAACGGCGGCGTTACTGTAAGAGAGATGGTTGCCTCGTATGCTTATATGGGCAACGGAGGAAAGTATTACACTCCTTACACATATTATTATGTAACAGACCAGAACGACAATATTATTATAGATAACCGTGACGCTATGCCGACCAAGGCTTATTCGGAGGAAACGGCTACAATTATGAACCGCCTGCTCCATTACAATGTTGTTTATAATAACCCTTCTCATACTGCCGCTTATATAGCCAGAATAGGAAGCTGGGATATTATAGGCAAGACAGGTACAACCGACTGGGCAATAGACCACTGGTTTATTGGTATGTCGCCGTACTGCGTGCTTGGCAGCTGGACCGGTTTTGACAGTCCGGCTTCTATTCAGGGCAACGGCTATGCCGAGCAAACCTTCCATGACCTTATGGCACATTATCTTGCGGATAAAGAATATAAGGAATACGAGCTGTCCGACAATGTTACACCGATTGCCTATTGCGAAAGCACCGGCAAGCTTGCTTCAAGCTACTGCTACAATACAAAAATCGGTTATTATACAGAGGATAACAGACCGGAATACTGCAGTGGCTATCACGGATATTCTTCAAACTACTGGAACTCTTCATCTTCGAGCAGCGAAAGCTCAAGCAGTGAAAGCTCAGACTATTACACTGAGCCTGAAAACGACTGGACTGATTACGGCGGAGAAAGCAGCGAATATCAGACCGATACTTATGTCGATGTCGGAGTAGATGATAATCCGTCATCGCAGACAAGCGTTCCTGCCGATGAATAGTGCGTATGCATTGTGATTTGAGCTTGGTAGAATAAAATTTTTTAAGAGGTGTACAGATGATTAATATAGCAATTATGGGTTACGGCACAGTAGGATCGGGTGTAGCAGAGATTATTGTTACTCACAAGGAGAGCCTCGCAAAGCGTGCCAAGGAAGAGATAAACATAAAATATATTCTTGATATAAGAGAATTTCCGGGCGACCCGCTTGAGGAAAAGTTTACAAAGGACTTTAACGATATTATTAACGATGACGAGGTTAAGGTTGTTGTTGAGGTTATGGGCGGACTTCGCCCTGCTTACGATTTCGTTAAGCAGTGCCTTGAAAAGGGCAAGAGCGTTGTAACCTCAAACAAGGAGCTTGTTGCCGCTAAGGGAGCAGAGCTTTTGCAGATTGCGCAGGATAATAATGTGAATTTCCTGTTTGAAGCGAGCGTAGGCGGCGGTATTCCTATTATTCGCCCAATGAGCCAGTGCCTTGCCGCAAACGAGGTTGTTGAGGTTGCAGGAATACTCAACGGTACAACAAACTTCATTTTAACAAAAATGATAAGAGAGCAGATGTCTTTTGAGGACGCACTTTCACTTGCACAGAGGCTCGGCTATGCAGAGAAAGACCCAACAGCGGATGTTGAGGGCCTTGACGCTGTAAGAAAAATTTGTATTCTCGCTTCGCTTGCATACGGCAAGCACGTTTACCCTGACAACATACATACAGAGGGCATATCAAAAATCACTCTTGCCGATGTTGCTTATGCTTCGGCTTGGGGCGGAGTTATCAAGCTTATTGGCAGCGTAAAGAAGCTTGATGACGGCAGAATTGATATATTTGTTGCTCCGATGATTCTTGAAAGCAGCAGCCAGCTTGCCGGTGTTGACGATGTATTTAACGGAATTATGGTAAGAGGCGATTCAACAGGTGATGTTGTTTTCTACGGCAAGGGCGCAGGCAAGATGCCGACTGCAAGCGCAGTTGTTGCAGATGTTATCGACTGCATCAAGCACCTTAAGGCGAGAAAATATCTGTATTGGGCGGATAGCGAAAACGAATATGTACTCCCATATGACGAGAGCGTATGCTCAATGTACTTAAGAGTTTCTTATGCAGCCGGCACTGACATTAAGTCTACTGCAAAGGCTGCCTTAGGTGAGGTAAGCTTCATCACAAGTCAGGGCAGTGCTGAAAACGAGGCGGCGTTTATCACAAAGCCAATGACAGTTAAGAAGTTTAACGAGCTTGCCGATAAGCTTGTTAAGAACGGCATTGTGATTGAGTCGAGAATTCGTATGGGTGATGATTTGTAATTATGATTAGAATTCAAGTTCCGGCAACAAGCGCAAACTTAGGCTCGGGTTTTGACAGCCTCGGCGTTGCGCTTACGCTATACAATCAGGTTTGGATGGAGGAAAGCGATGTTATTGACATATCGTCAAAGGACAGCGTTAAGGTTCCGACAGACGAAAACAACCTGATTTACTGGTCTGCTCAGAGGCTTTATGAGGAGTGCGGCAAAAAGCTGCCAGGATTAAGAATAATTCAGGAAAACAATATACCGATGACAAGGGGGCTGGGCAGCAGCTCGGCTTGCATTGTGGCAGGCCTTGTCGGCGCAAACCGCTTTTTGGGCAATCCGCTGTCAACCAACGACCTTGAAACCCTCGCCGTTGCAATAGAGGGTCACCCCGACAATACAACGCCGTGTATTACAGGCGGCCTTGTTACCTCGGCTATGGACGGCGGCAGGATTTACAGTGTAACAGTTCCTGTTGCCAACAACATCCGCTTTGCGGTGTTTGTTCCTCCGTTTGAGCTTAAGACGGAAAAGGCGAGAGGTGCGCTGCCGGACAGCTACTCAAGGCAGGACGCAGTTTTTAATCTGTCACGCTCAGCGCTGATGACATCAGCTCTCTTTTCAGGCAGCCTTGAGAATCTTCGTGTAGCCGTACAGGACAGGTTGCATCAGCCGTACCGTAAGGGATTTATTGAGGGCTATGACACTGTTTTCCGTATAAGCTATGAACTTGGCTCTTACGGAACCTGCATAAGCGGCGCAGGTCCGTCTATAATTGCCATAGTTGACGAGGAGGGCGCTGCTACCTTTGAAAAGCATGCAATAGCTTCTCTTGAGGAGAAGGGGATATGCGGCTGGCATCTTTTGACTCTTTTGCCGGAAAGCAACGGTGCAAGAATATTTATTGAATAATTCAAATTTGCACTTGACATTTTACATAAAAGCTATTAAAATCTTTTAAGGACGCTCTTCCGAAAGGGGAGAGCAAGAGGGAAAAATATTGGAGGAATACCAATGGGCCTTATAGTACAGAAGTTTGGCGGTACATCTGTTGCTGACGCACAGAGAGTTATGAATGTCGCCAAAATTGTTACCGACACCTATAAAAACGGCAACAATGTTGTGGTTGTTGTTTCGGCGCAGGGTGACACAACGGACGATTTGATTGAAAAGGCAAATGAGATTAACCCAAATGCTACTAACCGTGAGAAGGATATGCTTCTTGCAGCCGGTGAGCAGATTTCGATTTCTCTTTTGGCTATGGCTATTCAGAAGCTCGGCTATCCGGTAGTTTCGCTTCTTGGCTGGCAGGCAGGTTTCCAGACAACTGCTATGCATACAAATGCAAGAATCAGAAGAATAGCTGCTGAAAGACTTAAGGGCGAGCTTGACAGAAGAAACATTGTTGTTGTGGCAGGTTTCCAGGGCATCAGCCAGTATGGCGATGTTACAACACTTGGCAGAGGCGGCTCTGACACAAGCGCAGTTGCAATTGCCTGTGCGCTTCACGCTGACCTTTGTCAGATATACACAGACGTTGAGGGTGTTTACACAGCAGACCCGAGAAAGGTTAAAAACGCAAAGAAGCTTAATGAGATTTCATATGATGAAATGCTTGAGCTTGCAACACTGGGCGCTCAGGTGCTTCACAACCGCAGTGTTGAAATGGCTAAAAAATATAATCTTGAGCTTGAGGTGCTTTCAAGCCTGACTTGTGCACCGGGTACAATCGTTAAGGAGACGGCTAAAATGGAAAAAATGTTGATAAGCGGTGTTGCTAAGGATACAAACGTTGCAAGAATTTCTGTTACCAATATTCCTGACAGACCCGGTCTTGCATTCAAAATGTTCTCAAAGCTTTCTGCAAAGGATATTAATGTTGATATTATTCTTCAATCTATCGGCAGAGATAATACAAAGGACATTACCTTTACTGTTGCTAAGGAGAAGGGCCAGCAGGCTGTTTCAATCTTAGGGGACTACTCGGCAGCAATTGGTGCCGGCGAGGTTCTTTATGATGAGAACGTAGCAAAGATTTCAATTGTTGGCGCAGGTATGGAAACTCACGCCGGCGTTGCATCAAAGATGTTTGAGGCTCTTTATGACAACCAAATTAACATTCAGATGATTTCAACAAGCGAGATTAAGGTTTCTGTTCTTATCAATGCTGATGATGCAGACAGAGCAGTAAGCGCAATTCACGCAAAGTTCTTTGATGCTGAATAAAATTTAAATTAAAAATAAGCCGAAGAATAATCTTCGGCTTAATATATCCGGGTGTAGCGCAGTTTGGTAGCGCGCTTGAATGGGGTTCAAGAGGCCGCAGGTTCGACTCCTGTCACTCGGACCACGAAAACACCTCTTTTGTCTATGGACAAAAGAGGTGTTTTTTCTAACTAAGAGTTCTTCGCGCTTAAGGGACTTGAGGGAGGATAATTACTTAAAGCAAGTTGATGTTGCAGAAATTATGGAATACAATAAACAGTTTATTCAAGATATGAGAGGGGATTTCAGACAATACCCGTTGAACATTTGGTAAAGCCTGCTGATTATTATAATGTATCTTTGGATTGTATATTAGGGCGAGAATAACAATTACAATTTATCCATATTCCATAAAAACAAAAACCCGGTTAAATCAAGAGCTGTTGCCTTGACTCAACCGGGAACGATTTTATTATAGATTTTTATTCTTATATTGACTTAATAATATCCTTATACTTCCTGTCCGGCTCCTGCCTTTTTATTGCTATGTTCGTGCCGATTAAATACAAAACCGGCAGGGTGAACGAAAATGCGGCACGGTAAATAATCTGAGCAATAATCATCTCAATATCGTCATTGAAGGAAATTGTGCTTAATAAATCCGCAACGAGAGTTACGGAGTTGAGAATAATCATAACAACACCGAGCTTACGGCATTTTATGAGGTTGCTCTGCATTATACCGCGAATCGCAGCGTAAAGCGACACAGGAGCTAACACTGCGCCAAAAGCAAGAGAAATACCTATCATTACTGCGCTAAAGTCCACACCAAGGTTTACGTCGCCGACTATTATCGCAATAGCGCTGAAAAAAACTATAAGCAAAGTTGCTAAAATACTCAATGCGCTCGCTACAATCAATATTATGCCGGTAACAAAAAGGAGCTTGCTTTTATTTTGTGCATTAGCCGTCAGTGCATTTTTTGGTAAATTACTGTCCATAACAGATACTTCCTTAACTCTAATATACTACTACTATGCTAACATATTATTTTTAGTCCGTCAATCCCGGATGAAGGTTTAAAACGGAAGGGTCATCGTGTTGAAGATAATAACAGAAATGCTGCCGCAGACAAAGCCTAAAAGCATACCCACGACAACGTCGGTCAGATAATGAACCCTGAGATATAATCTTGAAATAGCTATCATAGCTGCAATAAAAAATACAAGAAATGACAGCGGCCAGCAACGAAAAAGTGTAACCGCAAAAACCGCAAACGATGAGGTTGTGTGTCCTGACGGAAAGGAATAATACTTTGGCCGTTTCACAACAAGTTGATCATCCTCAAGTTTATGGCAAGGCCGCACCCTTCTTACAATATGCTTAATTATAATTTCTCCGGCAAGATGAGCAATGGCAAGGCCGACAATAATGTTTGCACCGAAAAATCGCCACGGTGCATAAATCAGAAGAGGTATGCACATTGTAAACCAAACAATGCCCTTTTCCCCTATTTTAGAGAAGAAGGTCATAATCTTATTTCTTCTCGGTGTGTGCATTTTGCCCATCCAGCTTAGGACTATATCATCAAAGAACTGAACACGCTCTATCATAAAACTACTCCTATACTCTGAGTTAGCTTTATTATAGCACAGTAATATACATTTGTCACCGAAAATTTAATTAAATCATTACATTTACAATGTGGGAAATTCCCGGTATGCTTTCACCCTGCTGAGATGAGGTAGGCGACATCAGCGCACCGGTTGCGGCGAGTATAACATTTTTAAGCCGTCCTTCTTCAATAGATTTCAAAATACATGAGCAAAATACCGACGCAGCACAGCCGCAGCCGCTTCCGCCTGCATGAACGTCCTGCCCATCACGGTCGAATATCAGCAATCCGCAGTCGTTGTGATTTTGAGAGATATCCATGCCCTCCTTAAGCATTAGCTCACACAGTAGGCTTGAGCCTACCTCACCGAGGTCGCCGGTTAGAATTAAATCGTAGTCTGATGGCTTTGTTTCGGTGTCAAGCAAAAATTCGGATATGCTCTGTGCCGCTGCCGGAGCCATAGCCGCACCCATATTATTTGCATCCTTTATGCCGAGGTCAACCATCTTACCAATGTGAACAGCGTTTACAAACGGCTTGCCCGCTACTCTTTTACCCACTATTGCACAGCCGCCGCCGGTGACTGTGCGCTGTGCTGTTGGTGTGCGTTGACCTCCGTATTCAAGCGGAAAACGGAACTGCCGCTCTGCCGAGCAGAAGTGCGAAGCTGTTACAGCTGCCGCCATGTCTGCAATTCCGCAGTTTACAAAAAGCGAGCTTAAAAGCAGCGACTGAGCCATTGTTGAGCAGGCTCCGTACTGACCGAGGTACGGCACATTGAATTCAAGCAAACCGAAGCTTGAAGAAATGCACTGGTTTAACAGGTCGCCTGAGAACATAACGTCAATGTCCTGCGGATGAAGCTGTCCGTTTTCGAGCGCTTCCAAAAATGCCTGCTGCTGAAAAAAGCTCTCTGACTTTTCCCAAGTGTCCTGTCCGGCGGTTGAATCGTAATATATTTTGTCAAAAAAGTCTTTAAGAGGACCTTCACCCTCTGTTTTGCCGACAACCGACCCTCGGCTGATTATTGACGGGCGGTTATTAAGGGTAAAGGTACTTCTTCCGTGCCTGCTTATCATATTATCACCTGCAAATCTTTTGTTTTATTTTTTGCAGTCAGGCGGATAATATACACAAAAGCAGAAAATAAGCAAATATTTAACCTGCCGTAAGACCGATTAAATTTGCTGTAAGTAAAATTTAATTGCAATATTGTGAATTTGATTACATTACAATTAACCATTCAATACAACGTATTTATAACAGTATTTTGATACAAAAAGAGGCTGTTTTTTACAGCCCCTTAGTGATTTTTTTAGTTTTTACTTCAAAGCGGTGATTGCTGCTTCAATCATAGCAATCTTTTCACGCTCTCTTGCCGCCTGACCCTTAACGGTTTCAACAACCTTTGCAGGCGCTTTTGAGATAAAACCCTGATTGTTTAGCTTACCCTCAGACTGAGCGAGCATTTTTTTTGTTGTTGCAAGCTCTTTGTTGAGTCTTGCAAGCTCTGCCTCTTTGTCAACAAGCTCCTCCATCGGGATATATATTTTAGCGTCGGCAGTAACTATTGTAACTGCGCCGTCAATCTCAAATGCACTGCCGATTTCAACCTCACTTGCAGATGCAAGCTTGATTATGAACGCTTTGCCGCTTTCAAACACAGACTGCTTTTCTGTTGCAATGTAAACCTTAGCTTTTCGTGAAGGCGGAACATTCATCTCGCTTCTTCTTGTGCGTATGCTGCGGATAGCCTCCATAACGGTTTCCATCTGTGCGCTTGCTTCTTCAAAGCAGAGGCTTTCATCAAATATCGGATACTGCTCAAGCATAATTGTGCGGCTGTCCTCGCTGTGCGGAAGAGTTTGCCATATCTCCTCGGTGATGTACGGCATAAACGGGTGTAAAAGCTTAAGGGCTTTGTCGAGAACCCATACGAGAACCTGTCTTGCGTTCTGCGCCGAATCGCTCTGCAGGCGAGCCTTTGCAAGCTCAATGTACCAGTCGCAGTAGCAGTCCCAGATGAAATCGTAAACCTTTTGAACGGCAATGCCAAGCTCAAAATTCTTGATGTTTTCGTTAACCTCTTTTGCTGTGTTGTTGAGTGTATTTAAAATCCACTTGTCCTCGGCTTCAAGCTTTTCGGGCAGCTCATTTAAAACGTCATAATCGTCAATATTCATGTGAACAAAGCGTGATGCATTCCAGAGCTTGTTTGCAAAGTTGCGGCAAGCTTCAACCTTTTTGTCGCTGAAGCGCATATCGTTGCCGGGTGAGTTGCCTGTTGCAAGCATAAGTCTGAGTGCGTCTGCGCCGTATTCGTCAATAATTTTAAGCGGGTCAATGCCGTTGCCAAGTGATTTTGACATTTTCCTGCCCTGCTCGTCACGAACAAGACCGTGAATCAAAACAGTGTTGAAAGGAGCCTTGCCTGTTTGCTCAATGCCTGAGAACATCATTCTCATAACCCAGAACGGAATAATATCGTAGCCTGTAACGAGAGTGTTTGTGGGGTAATAATGCTCAAGCTCCGCTGTGTTTTTTGGCCAGCCGAGTGTCGAGAACGGCCAGAGAGCTGAGCTGAACCATGTGTCAAGCGTGTCGGGGTCTTGCTTTATGTTTGTGCTGTGGCACTTACAGCACTCGTGGGGAGTATCCTTTGAAACGGTGATTTCACCGCAGTCGGCGCAGTACCACGCAGGAATTCTGTGACCCCACCAAAGCTGTCTTGAGATGCACCAGTCACGGATGTTGTTCAACCAGTGGAAATATACCTTTTCAAAGCGCTGCGGAACAAACTTTGTTTCTCCGTTTTCAACCGCCTTGATAGCCGGACCTGCAAGCGGCTTCATCTTAACAAACCACTGCTTTGAAACTCTCGGCTCAACTGTTGTGCCGCAGCGGTAGCAGGTGCCAACGTTATGGCTGTAATCCTCTATCTTTACAAGAGCGCCCTCTGCCTTTAAATCTTCAACAATGGCTTTTCTTGCTTCATATCTGTCCATACCGGCATACTTTGGGTAATCCTCGGTGATTTTGGCGTCAGGGGTCATAACAGTTATAACCTCAAGGTTATGGCGCAGACCCACCTCAAAGTCGTTGGGGTCATGGGCAGGCGTGATTTTAACAACACCTGTTCCAAAATCCGGCTCAACGTAGGTATCGGCAACAATCGGTATTTCACGGCCTACAATCGGCAGAATTACCGTCTTGCCTACCATATCCTTGTATCTTTCGTCGTCCGGATGAACTGCAACGGCTGTATCGCCGAGGAGTGTTTCCGGCCTGGTTGTTGCAAGATAAATATATCCGCTGCCGTCTGTCAGCTTGTAGCGCAGATGCCAGAAGTGACCTGATTGCTCTTCGTACTCGACCTCAGCGTCGGATATTGAGGTAAGGCAGTGAGGACACCAGTTTATCATTCTTTCGCCTCGGTAGATAAGTCCCTTTTCATAAAGGGATACAAATACCTCTTTAACAGCGTCAGAGCAGCCCTCGTCCATAGTAAAGCGCTCTCTGTCCCAGTCGCAGGAGCTTCCGAGCTTTTTAAGCTGCTGTGTTATTCTGCCGCCATACTGTTCCTTCCATGCCCACGCTCTTTCAAGAAAGCCGTCACGTCCGAGGTCGTCCTTGGTAATGCCCTCTTTCTTCATAGCTTCAACAATCTTTGCCTCTGTTGCAATTGATGCGTGGTCGGTGCCGGGCACCCAAAGTGTGTCATAACCGGACATTCTGTGGTAGCGGATAAGAATATCCTGCAAGGTGTTGTCAAGTGCGTGACCCATATGGAGCTGACCCGTAATGTTTGGTGGCGGCATCACTATTGTGTACGGCTTTTTATCCTTATCAAGCTTTGCGTGAAAAAACTTTCCGTCAAGCCAAAAATCATAGATTTTGTCCTCAACCTCCTTGGGGTTGTAGGCTTTTGCAAGTTCCTTTGCCATTGTACTTCTTCCTTTCGGTAAAATGCTGATTTACGAAAATTTTGTCAATCTATATTATCACATTTTAACGCAGTTTTGTCAATGCTAAGGAGGTGGCTGCCGATAATTCCAACTCAGATCTGATTCGGAAATTTAAATATTACCAAAATAAATATTGAGTTGAACTTGATTTTGTGATATAATATATCATAATAATCTGCGTATTTCGACGGTTGCAGTCCAAATACAACGATTTTTGACAAAGGAATTGATTTATATGGCAGATAGAGAATCACAGAACAAAAGAAGTGAAAAAGAGCCAAAGAAAGACCGCCGCAATATGGGTATTAAAAGCTCGAGGTACAGAACAGGCAAGGAGCCGCCGTATCCGGGACGCAGTAATGCTCGTGGCAGACGTGAATACTACCGCAAGAAAGAGGCTCAGAGAAAGAAAAGAGCCAAGAAGCGTGCGGCAGTATTTTTCACGGTGCTTGCTATACTGGCAACAGTTGCCATTGTTGCCGTATTTATATTCAGAGGGTGCAGTGCTCAAAACAGTCGGGGTGAAAAAACGGAAACCATAGCCGAAACTCAGCCGGCTACAATTGCTCCATATACTCCGGTGACAAAGGAGCTGCCAGAGCTTGAGGATAGCGGCGAGGACGGATACACAGACGGCGGACTGTATATACGCAATTCGGCAGGTTATGACATATTTAAGGGCGATGAAAAATCTGCGCTTATATATTCGGGAGCTATTGCTGAGTTCAGGAAGACCCTTGGTGACGATATAAACGTTTATAATATGGTTGTGCCTAATCACACAGCCTACGGTTTGCCCGACAGCGTTTTGGATGATATTGGCACAAACGCTCAGCGTGACAACACAACAGTGATTTACAGCAACTACGGTGAGATGGTAATACCCGTTGATGTGTTTAATGAGATTGGTGAAAAACGCAACGATTATATTTTCTATAACACCGACAACCGCTGGACAAGCCTTGGTGCTTATCAGGCGTACACCGCCTTTGCGAAGGTGGCGGGACTTGAGCCGCTGGACTTGGCTTCGCTTAAAAAGCATACCATAAAGGATTACCTTGGCTCTTACGTTGCTTCTACGGACAACGAGGATTTAAAGTCTAATCCGGATACGATTAGTTACTATGATATTCCGGGAAAATACAAATGTACGGTTATTGAGAGAAATGCCGACGGAACGATATCGCCTGAAGCTAAGAGTACTGAAATGTATAAAACTGAGTTTGACGAGGACGAGGATAAGCTTGATGTGTTTATCCACGGTGATAATCCTCTGTTTGTTGTTGATAATGAAGATAAGAACGACGGAAATAAGCTTCTTGTTGTTAAAGACACCTTTGGCAGTGCTATTGTGCCTTTTTTGGCGTCAGGCTATGACGAGGTACACGTTATAGATTTCAGATACTACGACGGCAGTGTTAAGGACTACTGCAACAAAAAGGGAATAAAGAACGTACTGTTTTTAAACGGAATAATGTCTGCGAACAGTGCGGCGCAGGTTAACAAAATGAAGGAGCTTTTCAGTTAAAATACAAAAGCTTACATTATATATATAGTCACAGCATGGACTGATGGTACAAAGGGGGTGTTTTAATGCTGGGGATGAACGCCGATACAACGCTTTATGGCTGTTTAAGCGAGCGAGGTTTGTATTCGGGTTATATAAGCGTCAGCAGTATGAAGAACACTCCGGTTTACATTGTGTCGAGCACAAGACCGGCAGAGAGCTTTTACGGCAGAGTAATTGCTATGCTGCAAGTGAAAAACGAAAACAGACTTATAGTTGCGCCGCAGGGACAGATTTTTTATCAATCTAAGCTTGCCGAGGTTTTGCAGCAAAGCGGCAGGTTCCCTGACGGGGCACACCTAAGCTGTTTATATGAAAAATCCTGTGGCGCGGTTGTTTTTCACAGGGGAAGGGACGGAATCAGGCTTTTGCTTGTAAGAAACTGCAACGGAAAATACTGGTCGTTCCCTAAAGGGCATATGGAGGTTGGTGAAAACGAACATCAGACGGCTCTTAGAGAGGTATATGAGGAAACGGGACTTCAGGTGAAAATTTATCGAGGTTTCCGTCAGGTCAGCGACTATTCGCCGTTTGGAAATATACAGAAGCGTGTGGTGTTCTTTTTGGCTGAGACCGAGAGTGACCATGTTAAAATTCAGCGCAGCGAGATAGAGAGCTATATTTGGGTAAGTTTTGAACAGGCAAAGCATATGTGCAGCTACCAAAATGATTTGAGAATTATTGAATCGGCGCAAAGGGCGATTCAGGCGCATGACCGGCACTGAAATCAACGGACAGGTAAGAATATCTTAATTTGTAAAATTTAATATTTATACATCGGTCTTGGATAAGGTGTTGTATTTTTATGGGATTATACATAAATATACATAAATATACAAATTTTGCAGAGAATAATAATGATAATAAAATTTAGCAGAGGAAATTTAAAAAAGCTCTGACGATACATAAACTCTGGTAAAATTACACAATAAAAACAGTGGAATTTGGAAAATTATAAGCGATAGGCACATTTATTGTGAAATATTCATAAAAAGCGAGCGAGATTTTTGTGAGCGAAGACAGGCAGAAATTTAAATTAACGGTTGAACTTTTTGCAAAAATGATGTAAAATATAACCATATCTTAAATAAGCTTAGTTGGTTTGTATATGAGCATTACTCTGCGCAGGGCAGAGGATACAGAAGGACTTGTTGCAGTGCTACTGTAATTGTTGAATAATTTAATTTTTCGATTATCTTTATGCTCATATCTCTCGAACTACAGGATAACTGCGGTAAAGAGATAGTGAGCTTTTGTTATATTTAATCCCTTTATTATAGTCGAGGGATAATGGTAACTGAGCAAAATAATCTAAAGGAGAGATGTTAGAAGTGACAAAAAAAGCAAAGACGCATGGCTTCTTAGGCAGGCTTTCGGCATTTTTGATGGCTGCCATATTATTGCTTTCAGTTTTTGTGCCAATGTCAATTTCAACAGTTGAGGTTGGTGCGGCGGCAAGCGCTACTGTGAGCGGCGGTGAAAAATTTACAATACACCTTGACAGCTCAGCGGCAAGCTACTGGAGGGATCCAATGCAGGTGCGCTTTGTTGACAGTACAGGGGCAACAAAGGCGACTGTGTCTGTTTCTGCTCCGGCATCAGGCGGTTCTGTTGTTGTTACTGCTCCGGCTGAGGCTGCGGGAGCAACAGGTATTGTAGTTGAAAACCTTGATTCAACAAAGACTGCAATTAAAACAGAAATTGACCAAAAAGTAGCGGCAGCTCCTGCCGGTAAAACGCTTGTTTTGTATGATAATACCTCTTCAAACTGGGGTCAGGTCAACTACTACGTTTGGAACAACACATCCAGCGGTACAGATAAAGAAGCTAATTGGCCGGGCAATAAGATAACTACTACGCTTTCAGGCAACAGCAAAATATATTATACATATGTAGACGCCGGCAGATATCCGAACATTATCTTTAGCAACAACGGTGCTTCTCAGACAGATGACCTGCAAACACCTACCGGCGCAAGTAATCTTTACAATTCAGCGGTTAGTAAATGGACAGAATATACAGCCGTTGTAAACTCTGCTTCGCTTTCTGTAGCTAACAGAGCTGCTGATGGTAAAAACCACCTTTACCTAACAGGTGAGAAAACAGCAAAATGGAGTAAATACGGTGATACAATAGAGCTTACCACAATTTACTTTAAGCCGACAGCGAATTGGACAAATGCGTATGTTACATATGATGGTGACGATCCGTACAGAACAACCGTTCGTATGACAAAATATGAAAACGGCGACGCTGATATACCTCTTATTTTTACAGCACAGGTTCCTGTTGGCGCTAAGCTTACTTTCACAGATGCACAAACTAACCCATCTTATTCTGTAAGCAACGTAATTTATGATGGCGATACAACACACTGTGCCTATATTCAGGCAGACAGACAGTGGGATACACTCGAAAAAGCGTTGAGAAAGAGTTCAACAAATGTTGATTACACGGTTGGAACTAATAATTTCGCCACAGCCACTGCCTCCGGTGGCGGAGATAAAGTTATCGGCGTAAAGGCAACTTACTTTGACTATCTATCAAATAATGAAATAAGTTCAGGATGGCGAAAGAATTTGCAGTCGTTTAATTATGACGCATCGTACCGTAGCCAATTATCCAAGTTTAATGATCTTATTAACGAACAAGCTAAAGCAAATACCGCTTGGCGCTATCCTCTCTATTTTGGTGATGACTTCGATAGTTCCTATTATATAAACGGCTACTACAACTCGCTAAAAGACAGCAGGACAATCACGGAACAGCTTTTCTACGCAGCGAACAACTCGGGCGGTCTTACAGGTGACTGGGATAAAGGTACAGATGATGAGAGAAGCCGAAGTGTATTGGGACTTGTTGATAGTCAACTAAGCAGTGGTAATCTTACGGTCGGCGGCGGCGCACTGAATGCTCCGTGGTTTAATAACGACCTGCTAAAGCCGAACGATTCAGGCGGTGGCTCAGAGCCGGCGACAGTGCAAATTGTTTGGGGTAAAAAACAAAGCGGTGGCAATTGGTGCTATAAAATAGCGATACCAAAAGCAGCGGCAGCGTGTAAATATAACAAAAATAATAATAACTGGTCTAATGAAATTAATCTTAGCAGTGTGGGAGATGGCACAGTTTACAAAACAAAAGGAGGAACATTTAACAACACATCGTCATATCCGGAGTTTAGCGATGGATCTAAAGGCGGATTCACCAGAGACTCTAACTATTACTACCTTGTTATTGAAGATGATGATAACTGGACAGCCGGCGATGGGGTATACGTTCATTATTGGAATAACGATAATCCTTCGGTAAATACAACTTCGCCGGGAATAAAGCTTGTTGATGGTATTACATCCACCGGCGGCGCAACAACAGCCGAAACCCAATACGCTAAAATCGTAGATTCTTACTTCCCGTTTGTTGCTAATACAGACGAAACCACAGGTGTTACAACCTATTCCTTCAATTCGTCTAATCCTACTGACGGACAACAATCTTGGGATAATGTTTATTTTGATTGGGATAGTGCTGGAAGTCCAACAAAGATAAATTACAGCTCGGATGCGTCAAAAGCAATACAAAACCAAAATACTGGTAATAAGAAGTACGGTATTTTCCCGTTCAATACAGCAAACGGATACGGCGGATACAATGAAACCGGTCGTGACTATGGCTATGGCATTAAAATGGAGATGCAATTTACTCTTCCAATGAACGGCGTTTACGGCGACGGCAGTGGAGGAGTGAGTGGGCCGACCCAAATCACATGGAAAGATGGAAAATATTATAAAATAGCTATTCCAAAAGATAATACGGATTTCCAAATTAATCCGGGAAATAATACTTCAGAGCACAATTTTACATTATCGGACATTCAAGGAAAGATATACAAAACTGATGGAACAAATTATACTGCTACCAACCAAACTTCCCTTGGTAATCCCGGTTCATATTCCGATGACAATTATTATTATGTTGTAATAGATAATAGTAATAGTTGGAGTAAAATATGTGTCTATTACTGGGGTGGTACCGGAAATTCATGGCCTGGCACTGAGGTCACCGGTGATATAAAGTATGCAGATAGTGCTACTCAAACAAGTAACAACCACGCAATGTTCAACTACTCCGGAGACGATGACCTTTGGGTATTCGTTGACGGTCAGCTTGTTCTTGACCTCGGCGGCGCTCATACGCCGACAACGGGCAGCATTGATTTTGGTTATGGCACAAACCAAGTTCGCTCTACTGCAAATAAGGCTTATTATGAGCTGAACACAGGCAGCGGAAAGAACACCGATGTAGCTAAAAACGGTGCATCAGTTGAAAAGACTTTTAATATCAACAACACTGACCCGTCAAGAAAGCACACAATGACTGTTTTCTATATGGAACGTGGTTTGAACGACTCTAACCTCAGCGTTTCATATTCTATTCAGCCTATTGAGAACGAGTTGTTTGTGGATAAGGTGATTCAGGTTCCGCAAATTAATTCCGGTCTTGAGACTGCTGTTGAAGATGCACTTGCAAACGCCGAGTATGGCTTTACGCTCAATCATGCGGGCAGTGCTTACGGCAACAAGACATATGCCTTGACAAAGGCTGACAAAACAAAGGAAACAAAAACCACAACTTCAAGCGGTGGCTTTGCTCTTAAGCAAAACGAAAGGGCATATTTCGGCAAGGAATTGAAGTATAACGACTCTATAAGCGTCAGCGAGGGTACACCGGGACTGTTTGCTTATGATACATATCTGACGGTTGTAGATAACAAGACGGATAATAAGCTTGTTGAAAGGACAAAAGCCGCTTCAAAGACATTTAACTTGGTTAACCTCGTAAACGGCACAGGCGATGAGAATGAAGGCGCATCAGTATCAGTAGACTATGAGAACATTCTGAAAACCGCCAACCTTACTCTTGATAAGAACTTGTTGACAGAGCAAGGTACGGAAAGTGAGAACAAAGTTCCGTTTGAATTTACTGTTGAGCTTGACCTCGATGGTGACGGAGATAAATACTCATATCAAACCTATGACCTTGAGTACCGTGTACCGGCAGGAACCTTTACTGCACAGGGTGGTAAGCTTTCAATTCGTCCTGACCAGACAGCGACAATTATGAATATTCCGGTCGGCGCAAAGTACAGAATTTCTGAAACTGCTAAGGCAGGATATGAGCTGAATAGCATAACAGGCGCAACTTCCATAAGCGGCTCTGCTGCAATCGGCACAATCAGCAATAGTGGTTCAGGCGTAACATTTACTAATAAAGAAAAGCCGGCAAGCTCTGGCTTGCGTGCGCAAAAGACTCTTGACGGCCAGCTTTATTCAGGCAGCGACTTTAGCTTTAATGCGCAGCTTGTAGATGTTAGAAATATAGACGGCGGTACAAAAACTCAAACTGAGCTGAATGCTCTTAAAGAAGAAAAGGCATATAACAACTCAAAATCAGTTGTTGCAGAGGACGGTTATGTAACCTTTGCTGATTTCTCTGTTCTTCCAAGTGATCAGTACGTAGCAAAATACATCTTTAAAATTACAGAGGATCCAACAGCTTCCGAATCACCGTATAATTATGATAGTACTGCTTATTATGCAGTAATTGAGGTTATAGCGGGTTCTGTTAAAGCTCCTGTCTACTATACAAATTCTGCTTGCACAACCTTGGTAGGAGTTGACGGCAAAACTGCCCCGACCTTTGAAAACTTCACCAAGGGCGTTGATGTCCAGTTTACTAAGGTCGACCAAAACGGCGTAGGAATTGACGGCGTTCAGTTTAAAATCTATACGGACGAAGCTTGCACAGCTGAGAATCAGTATAAAACAAACGGCGTTGGTGCTGCTATTGGCGATAATGGAACAGTAACATCGGCGGGTGGCGGCATTGTTAAGGTTGAGAAAATGGCTTACTCAACAACTGCGGCAACAACGTATTACTTTGTGGAAACTAAAACAGTAAACGGCAAGCAGCTCCTTGCTAACCCTGTTGTTGTTACTATTGCAACCGACGGCACGTATACGGTTTCCTATAACGGCGTAACACTTACTGATAAAAAGGTAGTAAATGTTGACCAGCCGGATCTCCCCAATGCAGGTGCAGTGGGCGTTACAATGCTGTATGTATTCGGCTCGATAGCTGTAATCGGTGCAGGCACAGCATACGTTCTCTATCGCAGGAAGAGTAATCTTATTGCTCTTGCAAAGCAGATGTTGCACCGCAGATAAGTGGCGATAAAGAATTAACTAAGTAATGCAAAATATCTTTTCCGGCGGCATAGCTGCCGGAGGGATTTTGCATAACCGCCGAGATAATCGGCTTATAACAACGTTTTTAATTTTTCGTGGAAATTAAAATATTATTTATTTTTAAAGAAAGGGTGATTTCTAAAATGAAAATCACAAAGAAAATCACGAGTATTGTGCTTGCTCTCTTGCTCGCAGTTTCTGCTTTAGCAGGTCTTGCAATCACAGTAAACGCAGCTGACCCGACAGGAACATTTACTTTGGATATTACAAAGTATGATGTTAAGGGCGACGGCTCAAACTACGATGTAGTTACTGGTACAGACAGTACTTTAACAGGTACTACTGCTGACGCACCTTCAGGTAAGACTCCTTTAGCCGGCGTTAAGTTCACAATGGCTAAGGTTGCTGACTGGAACGCAGCTGCTCCTTCATTAGAAGATGCTGCTGCAATATATCTTGATGAAGCTACACCAAAGATTGAGTCTGCTGCAACAGATGTAAACGGTCACACAACAATTCAAACAACAGATCCTGGTATCTATTGTGTTGTTGAAACAACATCTCCGGCTGCTGTTACATTAAGACAAGCATTCCTTGTATCTCTTCCGATGACTTCGGCTGACGGTCAATCACTGCTTAACACAGTTTATGTTTACCCGAAGAACCTCACAACACTTGCAGGCGCAAAGCTTACAAAAACAATGAACCAGGCTGCTTATGACAACACAAACGTAAAAGTAGCTCCTGTATTTAAGCTCTATGCAGGTACAGATGCAACAGGCACACTTATTGCAACATACACACTTGCAACCTCTACTGTTCCTGCAACAGCAGTAAAGAACACTACCGATGAAAAATACACAACAGTTACTGTTGGTGTTAAAGACGGTGTAATGGCTGTTGACGGCCTTCCGACAAACGATAATGACGGAGCCACAGCTAATTACTGCTGGGTTGAGGCATCAGGAATTACTTTAACAGATGACACTGTATTGCCTGTTAACTCAACACCAATCCCATTCCAGGTTGTTAATAACGCTAACTCAACAATTGTAACAAACGCAAGTGCAGATAACTTTGGTACATTCACATATGGCAATGGTACTGCTGCTGCACATGCTGCAACTCTTGACAACTCAACAACACCAACTATCCTTAAGACAGTTGATAAGGCAACAGCAGGTATGGGCGAAACAGTAACTTGGACAATTTCTCCGTCTGTTCCGGCAGATATTAATACATATAAGACATATAAAGTAACTGATAATGTTCCTTCTACACTTGATATTGATTCTGCAACAGTTAAGCTTGATGGCACTGAGTATACCGGTGTTACACCTTCAATTGGTAACGGTTATGTTACTGTTGATTTTGCAGGTAAGTTTGCTGAGCTCAAGGGTAAAGTTCTTACAATTGAAATTGCAACTCATATTAATGAGAGAGCTGTACCGAACACTGATATTGAAAATACAGCATCACTTGAATTTAAGAATAGCTTTGATGTTACAGGTACTCCAAGCGCAACTGCTAAGACTGTAACAGGCGGTTTCAGCATTATTAAGAAAGCTGATTCTGAAACAGGTACAGCAATGGCAGATGTTGAGTTTTTGCTTCAGACAGCTGATGGTAAAAATGTAAAGGTTACTCCTGTTGCAGGTGGTGGAGTACAGCCTCTTGCTGCTTATCCTACAGCGGGTTATTATGCAGCTGATGTTTCAGCAACAGATGTAACCGATGAAGATGCAACAGTTAAGACAAATTCAGATGGTAAGATTTTTGTTAAAGGTCTTGCTCAGGGCACAACTTATCAGCTCGTTGAGATAAAGACAAACACAGGCTATCAGCTTCTTACAGATGCTAAAACTGTTAACATTACACCTACAACTTATGCAGAAGCAGGCGATTACACAATTGTAAACGTTAAGCAGCCTGACCTCCCGCTCACCGGTGGTATGGGTACAATCATCTTCACAATTGTTGGTGTTGCTCTCATCGGCGGCGCAGCATTCTTATTCATTCGTTCAAGAAAGTCTAAGAAAGAGGAAGCTTGATTTGTAATTTAAGATTATAAATCGGATAATTAAAAATCTAATATTGTCGCTTTGCGGCTTGCGGCAGACAGGGGATTTTTCCCCTGTCTGTTTTGCAAATTATTATGATAATAATAGCCGAGACTCAACCATATGTGTGACTGTAAAATGGCTTAACAAGCAACAAACGATTATATTAGATAGCGACAAATAAAATTTTGTTGCTACTCATTAAGCTTATCCGGCGGAGATCTATTTTGAACATATAATCCGCAGTCATTATGATATGTGTGCACTGTGTGAATATATAAAACTATCAGATTAAACGGCATAATAAGTAAACCGTAAAGCTTCATTTAATTAATTTTGAGGTATAATATGAAAACCAAAAAAACAACCGCATCATCTAAATCTACAAAATCAAAAAAGTCATCTCGTACAACTAAAATCATTGCCTGTTTATTACTTATTGGCGGTGTGTGCGTGCTGTTTTATCCTGCTTTGGGAAATGTTATATCCTATTTTCAGCAGATAAGCGTTGTCGCAGAATATGAACAGCAGGTTGCTAAGCTAACTAAAACAGAAGTGCGCCTTCAAAAGGAGCTTGCTATTGAATACAATAAAACACTTGGGCAAGTCACATTGCAGGACCCTTTTGAAAACGCATCTGACTCAAAGGACGAAACCGAGCCTACTGAGGAGGATAAGACCGTAGACGAGTACTACCAAATGCTCAGCTTGAATGACGAACATATGATGGGCTTTATAAAAATCCCTGAAATTACGCTGACCTGCCCAATCTATCACGGTGCAACAGAGGCTCAGCTTCAAAAAGGAGTTGGGCATTTAAAGGGAACATCACTGCCTGTTGGCGGCACAGGAACACACTGCGTTTTAACGGGCCACACAGGGGTACCGGGAAATATGCTGTTTACCGACCTTGAAAAGCTGAATATCGGAGATAAGTTTTACCTTCATATTCTCGATGAGGTTTTGGCTTATCAGATTGACCAGATAGAGGTTGTCGAGCCACACGATACAAGGCAGCTGCAAATTGACCGTGACAAGGACCTGTGTACGCTCGTGACCTGTACCCCTTACGGTATTAATTCTCACAGACTTCTTGTGCGAGGAGCAAGAGTTGAATATATGCCCGGTGAGGACGATTATGAATCCGGTACAATCAAAACTACCGACGCTGAGGGCAATGTTGTTACAAAGCGAGTTGACGGCGGCAGTGACGAGGTGAACTTAGCGGGTATAAAAATTCCTAAGTGGGTAATTTGGACTATGATTCCGATTGGAGCGTTGATTGTTTTACTCATTGCTGTTATAATAATCAGAAGAAGTTTGCGTAAAAGACGCATAGCGGAGGGGAAGGCTGATGAAGGAGAAGAAGAAGAAAACAGCACAGACAACGCAGAAAAAGAGGATGCCGAAAAGTAAAAAGCTGCTGATAATGTCAGTTGCACTTTTGGTTGCGGGTCTTGGCGTGTTCTTCTATCCCGGAATTGCAAAGCTTATTACCGATGCTCAGCAAAGCGCAGTTATAGACGAATTCAATCATAATCTCGACAGCATTGGTAATCCCACAGTGCCGGAGAATGATGATGAAGCTTCCGAAACACCTCTAATGAATGAAGAAGAAGCGAAAAATAACAAGCATTATGACCCAAGGTTGCTTGCAAAGCTTTACAGCGATATCCGTAAGTACAACAATGATATTTACACCTCAGGACAGACTCTCTTAGACCCCTTCTGCTACTCACAGGAGAGCTTTGATTTGGCTCAGTACAGCGTGTATGATTACGTTTTCGGTTATATCACTGCTCCGAGCATTGACTTGAATCTGCCAATTTACCTTGGCGCAAGCGACTATAATATGTGGAATGGCGCAGCACAGATGACGGGCACATCAATTCCCATAGGCGGCAAAAATACAAACGCTGTTATAGCAGGGCACAGAGGAGTCATAAACAAGACGCTGTTTGACAATATTGTTTTTCTAAACGAGGGTGACTCGGTTTTCGTTAAGAATCTGTGGGAGAAGCTTGAATATAAGGTTGTAAAAACCGAGGTTATTTTACCAAGCGAGTCTGACAAGGTGAAAATCCAAAAAGGCAAGGATATGCTAACGCTGATAACCTGCCACCCATACGGCTATTCTGATTATCGCTATGTAGTCTACTGCGAACGGGCATAGAGGCATTGATGAATGTTTTTTGTCTTAATATCAAACACAAACCCGCCGAACAATCGCTGTTCGGCGGGTTTTATATTACGTAAATATCTCTTTTAAGCCTCTATACCGTCAACCTTGTCGTCCTCGAAATAAATCTTGTACCATACAAGGAAGATGTAAATTGTCCATACCTTGCGGCTGTTGTCCTCCTTGAGCTGATAATGCTCGTCAAGGAAGCCAATGAGCATTTCTGAGTTGAAGAACTTCTTAGCTGTGGCGGAGTTAAACATATCCTTGACAATGTTGTAGTATTTCTCGTCCTTAAGCCACTCTCTTGTCGGAACAGGGAAGCCGAGTTTCTTTTTCTGAGCTGTTTCCGGCGGCAGATGGCGCATTGCGGCTTGGCGCATAGCATACTTGGTGTTATGCTTGTTTACTCTGAGCCTTGTCGGGATTGTGGAGGCTACCTTGAATACCTCCTTGTCAAGAAACGGAACTCTAAGCTCAAGCGAGTTAGCCATGCTCATTCTGTCTGCCTTAAGCAGAATATCGCCTACCATCCACATATTGATGTCAAGGTACTGCATCTTTGTTTCGTCGTCGTAGCCCTTAGCACGCTTGTAGTATTTACGGCAGCGCTTAGCAGGGTTTGTTGCAATTGACGGGTCCTTCAGAATTTGTCTTTTCTCTTCAAGGTCATACATATATGCATTTCCAATAAATCTTTCCTCAAGCGGGTGTGTTGCTCTGATAAGGTAATCTCTGCCCTTAATGTCCGGCAGCTTTTTCATCAGTTTGCATATTGCTTTTCTGATTGAGTATGGAACAATTTTCTGATATACCTTAAACACTCTTGGGTCATTGTAGCAGGTGTAGCCGCCAAACAGCTCGTCGGCACCCTCGCCCGAAAGAACAACCTTAACGTGCTCGCTTGCAAGCTTTGAAACGAAGTATAAAGCAATGCACGAAGGGTCTGCAAGCGGCTGGTCCATATGGTACTGAACCTTTTTAACGCTGCCCCAGAATTCTTCAGAACCAATAAGCTTTGAATAATGGTCAACGCCGATTTTTTTTGACAGGTTTTCAGCCCAGCTGATTTCGTTATATCTCTTGCCAAAGTCAAAGCCAACAGTAAAGGTCTTTTGGTCTGCAAAATAGGTTGAAACATAGCTTGAGTCAACACCGCTTGAAAGGAAACAGCCAACCTCAACGTCACTTATTTTGTGTGCGTTTACCGAGTTTTCAAATACCTTTTCAATTCTGTCAACTGCCTCTTCCTCTGTAAGACTCTCGTCCGGATTAAAGCGAGCCTCCCAGTAACGCTCGGTTGTTATCTCGCCGTTTTTGTACCAAAGGTAATGTCCCGGCAGCAGGCAGTATACACCCTCAAAGAAGGTTTCAGGCGGTACTGCGTATTGAAATGAAAGGTAGTTGTCGAGCGTTCTGTAATTAAACTTTTTTTCAAATTCAGGGAACTGCAAAATGCTTTTAATCTCAGAAGCATATATGAAATGGTCGCCAACCTGTGTGTAGTGAAGCGGTTTTATGCCAAAGAAATCTCTTGCAATAAATAAGGAGTGGTCAACCGTGTTGTAGATTGCAAAGCCGAACATTCCCCTGAGCTTGTCCAAAACCTTTTCCTGCCACTGCTCAAAGCCATGAAGAATAACCTCGGTGTCGGCATTTGTTGAGAAGGTGTGTCCAAGCTCAATAAGCTCTTTCCTTATCTCCTTGTAGTTGTAAATCTCACCATTAAAGTTTATGACTAAAGTCTTGTCCTCGTTAAAAATAGGC
This sequence comes from Ruminococcus sp. zg-924, assembly GCF_024433635.1. Taxonomy (GTDB): domain Bacteria; phylum Bacillota; class Clostridia; order Oscillospirales; family Acutalibacteraceae; genus UBA7067. The sequence goes on from NZ_WNJZ01000004.1 coordinate 128,356, forward strand.
TGATGACCTGCGTCAAGGTCAATAATGCTCAGTCTGCGGAAGCCCATTGATACATAATCGTCCTTATAAAATCCGTCGCTGTCAGGGCCTCTGTGGGTAATAACCCTCGCCATATTTTCTATTACGTTATCTCTGTCAACAATCTGACCCGTAAATCCGCATATTCCACACATAATATCCGCTCCTTACTGCGTTGTTATCTGTAAATTAATTATCACACTATCTATACCGCATTATTTTAACACAATATAAAAAACCTTTCAAGTTTATTGAAAGGTTTTAATTGACAAGCTTTGGCTCTATTTAAAAAATAATATGTAAAATTTTTCAAATGTCCTATAATGTTTCCGACAAAACAGAAAAGACTCAATCCTTGCGGAAGATTGAGCCTTTTCTTACTTTTAGTTTGAGGGGTACATTGAGGAGGGTAGAACATTTGTACTCTGACGGTGCGGCTCCGTCCTTTTGAGTACGGTTAAAGTATAGAATTTAATTGTTAATACGCTATTAATAAAAGGTTAAGATTGAAAGAAAGATTTGTGAATAATTCTAAGAATATCGGTGGGTTGATTATAGTGAAATGTTTTATGCGGAAAATGGGAATTTAGCTAAAAAACTCAACGGGCGAAAAGCACACTCGATTAAAGTTAGAGCGAGAGGGAATATGGCAAGTAACCCGATATATGAAACCTAAATGCAAAGGAATAAGACTGAACCCCTCCGTCAGAGCCTGCGGTACTGCCACAGCTATTTAAACAAGGAGGATATTCTCTGCTAAACACTAATTTACAGGTTCTTTGCGCTCTTTACTTTCATTATTTATTGTGATAAAATCTTATACAGAAACGTGAAATGAGGAAAGTAAATGGGAGAGAAGATTGTTATTAAGGTCGGCACCTCGACCCTTACATATGAAAACGGCAGGCTTAACCTGCGCCGTATGGAGAATTTATGTAAAATACTGTGCGATTTGCAGAACAGAGGAAACAAGGTTTTGCTTGTTAGCTCCGGCGCCATAGGCGTTGGAATGGGCAAGCTGTCGCTTCCGAACAGACCAAAGGACACAAAACAGCTTCAGGCTCTTGCGGCTGTCGGACAGTGCGAGCTGATGTTTATGTATGATAAGTTCTTTGGCGAGTACAACCACACTGTTGCTCAGATTCTGCTGACAAAGCACGTTGTAGAAACACAGCACAAGCAGAACAATGTTATTAATACTGTTGAAACTCTGTTTGATATGAACATACTTCCAATAGTAAATGAAAATGATACCGTAGCTATTGATGAGCTTCCGGGCGATAATTTTGGCGATAACGATATGCTTTCCGCAATGGTTGCCTCAATGATTAAGGCGGATAGACTTATTATACTGTCGGACATTGACGGTCTTTACGATAGAAACCCGAAGGAGTTTGCCGACGCAAGGCTGATAACGGAAATTCCGAAAATTGATGATAAAATATTTGAAATGGCGGCGGACGGAGCAGGCTCTAACAGAGGGACAGGCGGAATGAAAACAAAGCTGAGTGCGGCTCTGCACGCAACAAACGCAGGAATAACGTGCAGCATAGTAAACGGCTCAAGACCTGAAAATCTTTACGATTTGATTGATAATAAGTGTGTGGGCACAACCTTTGCTCCGCAAAAGTAAGCGTAAAAATTAGCGAAAGGATGATATAGATGACCATACTCGAACAAATGGGCGCAAATGCAAAAGTGGCAAGCCGTATACTTGCCGTTGCAGGAAAAAAGAAGGATGATGCACTTTTAGCTATTGCAAATGCCCTGAGAAACGAAAGAGAGGCTATAAAGGCGGCTAATGCCGTTGATATTGAAAACGGCAGAAAAGCAGGCTTGTCTGAGTCTTTAATCGACAGACTTATGCTGACAGACGCAAGAATAGACGGCATGGCTCTTGGCTGTGAGCAGGTTGCCGCACTGCCTGACCCAATTGGCGAAATACTCAGCGGCAAGGTGCTTGCAAACGGACTTGAGCTTAGAAAGGTACGTGTACCGATGGGTGTTATCGGCATTATCTTTGAGGCTCGTCCGAATGTTACGGCAGACGCAGCGGCACTGTGCCTTAAGGCAGGCAGCGCTGTTATTTTAAGAGGCGGCAAGGAGGCTATAAACTCAAACAAGAGTATAGCCGCAATAATGAGAGGCGCAGTTAAGTCGACAGGCTTACCTGAGGATGCAATTCAGCTTGTTGAGGACACAAACCGTCAGTCATCAATTGAGATGATGGGCTTAAGCGATTATCTTGATGTGCTTATTCCAAGAGGCGGAGCAGGACTGATAAGGGCTGTTGTTGAGAATTCAAAGGTTCCGGTCATAGAAACAGGCGTTGGCAACTGCCACGTTTATGTTGACGAAAGTGCAAATATTGAAATGGCGGCTGATATTATTTTCAACGCAAAGACGTCTCGTCCGTCAGTGTGCAACGCTATTGAAACAGTATTGGTTCACAGTGCTGTTGCTGAAAAAGCTCTGCCGATTATCAAAGCAAGGCTTGATGAAAAGGGTGTTGAAATTCACGGATGTGAAAAAACAAGGGAAATCCTTGGCGACAGCGTTATTTTGGCGACTGAGGACGACTGGTACACCGAGTATCTTGACTTAAAGCTTGCAATCAGGGTTGTTGACAGTCTGAACGAAGCAATGGACCATATTGCAAAATATTCAAGCGGTCACAGTGAATGTATTGTGACCGAGAATTACGAGAATTCCAGGATATTTACCGCAGGAGTTGACAGTGCGGCTGTGTATGTAAACGCTTCAACCCGCTTTACAGACGGCGGCGAGTTCGGCTTGGGCGCAGAAATTGGCATTTCAACCCAGAAGCTTCACGCAAGAGGTCCTATGGGTCTTAACGAGCTTACCTCGATGAAGTTCATTATTAACGGCAACGGACAGGTAAGATAAGCTTTTAGTCTTATGCGGCGCAGTAATGCGGTATGGCGCATATGCTGTAATATGCTTGTTGTATTGATAGTGTGAGTTTGAAAGGAGTTTGCTTTTTGTTATGAACAGCAAAGAAAACAAGATGGATAAGCTTGTTGGCGTTATGCTGGAAAGCTATGACAAATATGAGATAACAAGCCGTATTGACGCTGACAATATAATTAATAAAGAAATAGTTATGAAGGTGCTTGAGGAGATAAGAAAGCTCCTTTTCCCGGGTTACTTCGATACCGACAAGGTAAGCTCGGAGTATATAAAGTTCCTTGTGGGGCAAAGGCTTGAGTTTGTTCAGAGTCACCTGAAAAAACAGATTGCCAAGGCTCTTGGAAATCGTGAGGTATGCGAGGATTGCGGACGTTCTCTTGTTATGAAAGAGGCGCAGGAGATTGTTGATAAATTCCTTCTAAGGCTTCCGGTGCTGCGTGATTATCTAAGTACTGATATTCAAGCCGCCTTTGACGGCGACCCTGCCGCATACAGCACCGACGAGGTAATTTTCTCTTACCCCGGTGTATTTGCCGTTACCGTTTACAGAATAGCGCATGAGCTTTTGCTGCTTGGTGTTCCTATGATACCGAGAATGATGACAGAATATGCACACAGCATTACGGGTATAGATATTCACCCCGGAGCTACAATAGGAAAGTATTTCTTTATCGACCACGGAACGGGAATTGTAATCGGCGAAACAACAATTATCGGTGACAACGTTAAGATTTATCAGGGTGTTACCCTTGGTGCGCTGTCAACAAGAAAGGGACAGCAGCTTAAAGGCGTAAAAAGACACCCGACAATCGGCGACAACGTAACAATTTATTCGGGAACGACAATTCTCGGCGGAGAAACAGTAATCGGAAACGGCGCAACAATCGGCGGCAATGCGTTTATTGTAAATTCCGTATCAGAGGGAATGAAGGTAAGCGTTAAAAACCCTGAATTGCAGTTTAGTTTCAGCCGACCGAAGGACGCTGAAAACGGTGAGTTTTGGGACTGGGTAATATAAACTTGATACAGAATAAAATTTACGGGTCATCACGAACGATGACCCGTTTTTTGTCGCATTATTCGCTGCCCCGAAAGGCACTGCTTGTTATATCATTGATTATCTCACCTGCTATAATTAGACCGACAACTGAAGGTACAAACGCTGTGCTGCCCGGAGTTTGGCGGCGTTTTATGTGTGTGCTTTCCTCTAATGTACACTCGCTGTCTGTTTCTGTATCATCAATAGGTGTAAGCGGCTTTTCTTTGGAATAAACCACCTTCAGCCGTTTGATTCCTCGTTTTTTAAGCTCGTTTCGCATAACTCTTGCAAGAGGGCAAACCGAGGTTTTGAAAATGTCGCTGACCTCAAAGGCTGTGGGGTCAAGCTTGTTGCCTGCGCCCATTGAGCTTATTATCGGCACTCCGGCTTTAGCGGCTTGCATTACAAGCTCTATCTTGCCTGTTACGGTGTCGATAGCGTCAACTATATAGTCATACTGAGTAAAGTCGAATTGTGAGGAGGTTTCGGGGGTGTAGAATGTCTTGTATGTTTTTACAACTGCATCAGGGTTGATGTCTGCAATCCGCTCAGCGGCTACGTCAACCTTGTAGCGACCGATTGTTTTGGTTGTTGCGTAAATCTGGCGGTTTATGTTTGAGGGGCATACCTTGTCATCGTCAATCAAATCAACGGCTCCTATGCCGCTTCTGACAAGCGCCTCAACGGTATAGCCGCCAACACCGCCTATGCCAAACACCGCAACCCTTGATTGCCTGAGCCTGTCCATTGCTTCTTTTCCGTATAGAAGCTGCGTCCTTGAAAATAGATTCATAGCCATCCTCCGAATATAAATAATTATCACTTGCACAATACCTATAAGATTAGTGAGTATAATACTCTGAAAACCTTGCTTTGTCAAGGTGTTAATGCGGAGTAACAAAACTTTAGAAAAGGTGTTGACAGAACAAAAATATGATGATATAATCAATGCATACTAAACGAGTAGGAAATATAGGATATATAGGAATTGGCTTAGGGGGTTATGTAATGAATGTATTATTTACAACCTTGCTGAGAAGAAATTTCAGAAACGGGCGAATGTGCGGCTGATTTATAATCGGCTTAATATGCCGAACTGATGCAAACTGTTAAAATGTATTAAATTCTGAAATTGAAACGAGGTAAATATAATGAGCAAATTAAACGAGAGAAAATTACATTTTGAAACATTGCAGCTTCACGTAGGACAGGAAAGCGCCGACCCGGTAACAGACGCAAGAGCAGTTCCGATTTATGCGACTACCTCTTACGTTTTCCACAACAGCGAGCATGCGGCAGACCGCTTTGCTCTTCGTGACGCAGGAAATATCTATGGCAGACTTACAAACCCTACCCAGGACGTTTTCGAGCGTAGAATAGCGGCTCTTGAGGGCGGCTCGGCGGCTCTTGCGGTTGCATCGGGTGCGGCGGCTGTATCTTATACAATACAGGCTCTTGCTAAGGCAGGCGACAACATTGTAGCCGCTAAGACAATCTACGGCGGCACATATAACCTGCTTGAGCATACTCTTCCGGATTACGGAATTACAACAACATTTGTTGACCCTGATGAGGACGGCGCATTTGAAAATGCAATAAAGGAAAACACAAAGGCACTCTACATTGAAACACTCGGCAATCCGAACTCAAATATTATTGATATCAAAAAAGTTGCTGATATTGCACACGCACACAACATTCCGCTTGTTGTTGACAGCACATTTGCAACACCTTATCTTTTAAGACCTATTGAGTACGGCGCAGATATTGTTGTTCACTCTGCTACAAAGTTCATTGGCGGTCACGGCACTGCTATCGGCGGCGTTATCATCGAAAGCGGCAAGTTTGATTGGGCGGCATCCGGCAAATTCCCACAGTTTAGCGAGCCAAACCCGTCATATCACGGCGCAGTATTCACTGCTGCGGCTCCGGGTGCAGCAGCGGTGACTTATATCAGAGCAATCCTGCTTAGAGATACAGGCGCAACGATTTCGCCGTTCCACGCATTTATCTTCCTTCAGGGTCTTGAAACACTTTCACTGAGAGTTGAGCGACACGCTGAAAACACAAAAAAGGTTGTTGAGTTTCTTGCGAATCATCCGCAGGTTGAAAGCGTAAACCACCCGTCACTGCCAAGCTCACCGTATAAGGCTCTTTATGACGAGTATTTTCCAAACGGCGGCGGCTCAATCTTTACTTTTGAGATAAAGGGTAACGAGGAAACAGCCAAGAAGTTTATTGATAACTTACAGGTGTTCTCGCTGCTTGCAAATGTTGCCGACGTTAAGTCGCTTGCAATTCATCCGGCTTCAACAACACATTCTCAGCTCAATGAGTCTGAGCTTGCCGAGCAAGGTATAAAGCCGAACACGATAAGACTTTCAATTGGCACAGAGCATATTGATGATATTCTTTTTGACCTGCAAGAGGCATTTGACGCAGTAAAATAATAACGCTGTTACTCTTTTTCCTGTATATTTCACAATAATAAGAACAGCTCCCTTGATATATACAGTCAGGGGAGCTGTTTTGATAGAAAAGATATGGGGCTGCCACTAATGACTTTGCTCATTTGTGGCAGCCCCTTTCTGTGAAAAGTTTGCTTATTTTACGTTCTTCTTAACCTCGTCGCCTCTTGCGGTTATTACACAGTTTGATAGATTGAACGAGCCTCTGCCGCTTGTTGTATCGTCTGAAAGGCTTGTACCGATTTTACCCTCAACCTCAAGGTAGTCGCCGTCCTTGATGGAATCGTCTGCGTCCTTAAGGCTGATTATGTACTTAATTCCGTTGTTTGTGAGGGTTACGGTTGCAATCCGGTAGCCGTTGTAGTTTTGGCATTTATAGCTTGACGCTTTGCCGCAAATCTTAAATTTAGTGCCTGCAATTGAGCGGAAAAAGCTGTTGAGTGTTTCCATATCAACTGAGGTTGCGTCTTTGCTCTTGTCAAGCTCCTTTGTTATGTCCTGCATTTTTGCGGTAAGGTCTGACGCTGTGCTTTGGCTTGTATTGCTGTTTTCGTTTGAGCTGTTTTCGCTTGAGCTGTTGCCGTTTGAGCAGCCTGCCATTGCGCTGACAACCAGCAAAGCACCAATCAAAAGTGCGGTTATTCTTTTCTTCATTATACATCCTCTGTTTTTTTTAATTTTTTAATAAGGTTATTTATTATGGCTATTATAGCACATTATCAGAAAAAATGAATCAGTAAAACCCAAATATTTTAAAAATACCTAAAAAGATATCTTTATTGCAAAAACTCATTCGTTTTTTCGTTTATCGCTTCAATATCGGGCGTGACAATTTGCTTTGCGTTTACGTCGTACTTATTTTTCATTGCGAGTATTCGCAAAACTGCATCGTCAAGTCTTTCCTCGCTCAGCTCTCCGCTGTTTACTGCCGATATGATTGCGTCAATAGTGTTGTTGGCGTTTTCATACTCAAAGCAAACAAGCAACATATCGCAGCCTGCGTTAAGTGCCTTTACCGCTGCTTGGTCGGCTGTGTATTGTTCTGATATTGCGCCCATTGTCAAATCATCGGTGAATACAACTCCGTCAAAGCCAAGCTCGCCCTTGAGCAGGTCTGTGACAATTGCCTTTGAGAGGCTCGCAGGATTGTCAGGGTCAAGCTCGCTGCACAGAATATGAGCCGCCATAATTCCCGGAATATCGTTTTCTATCGCCGACTTGAACGGCTTAAGCTCCATTTGCTCAAGCTCAGCCTTTGTTTTTGTTACAACGGGCAGACTGTTGTGAGAGTCAACGTCTGTGTCGCCGTGACCTGGAAAGTGCTTTGCAACGGCTATTGTTCCTGTTGACATAATGCCCTTGAGTGCTTCAATACCGTATGTGCATACCTCGTCTGCGGTTGTGCCGTATGCACGGTCGCCGATAACTGTGTTGTCCGGATTTGACCATATATCAAGAACAGGTGAGAAGCCTGTGAACAGACCGAAGGCTTTTATCTGATTGCCAAGATTTTGTCCGGCTCGGTTTGCATATTCTGCGCTTCCTTGTTGTGCTATTGAATACGCAGACGGCATACTAAGAACATTGTCGGGCAGTCTTGTAACACGTCCGCCCTCTTCGTCCATTGCGGTAATAATCGGGATTTCGTCTGAGCAGGCTTTTATTTGATTTGTAAGATTAACAAGCTGGGCTGAGTCTGTTATATTTGCACTGAATAGAATAGCTCCGCCGATGCCTCGCTGTGCAAGCGCTTTAAACTCATCATCAACCTCAGTGCCTGAAAGTCCGGCTACAATCGTTTGAGCTGCCTTTTGCTCAAGGGTCATTTTTTCAAGGATTATTTCCTCGGCACTTTGTGTTGGTGCTTCGGTTGGAGCTTCAATCGGAGCGTTAAAAGGTTTGCTTTCTTCACTGCCGCTGCAAATAGAGCAGGATGTCAAAGAGAGTGTCAGCGCAATTAATACTGCTGATATTGTGGGTTTTATAATGTGTTTCTTCATTTGCGTCTCCTTATGATATGGTTTGTGCAAAGCCGACTATTGCCGACATTGTTATAATAGAAAAGATTGTTGACAGAGAAACAAGGTTCACTGATACGGCAACCGATTTGTTGAATTTGGTTGCAAACATTGTTGTTGTTGCCGCCACAGGCGCAGATGCAGCGATAACTGTGGAAAGCAGGAGCGTTCCTCTTATTCCGCACAGGTAGAGAATAGCAAGGCTCAGTATAGGTATTACTACAAGACGGAGTGCTATTGCAAGATATGACTTTTTATCGCACAAAGCATCCTTAATGCTCGACTTGTAAAGGTAGTATCCGATAACGAGCATAGGCAGAGGTGTGTTGAGGTCAGACAAAAGGCTTATCGGTGCCATTACTATGTCAGGCAGCTTTACTGAAAGCAGGAAGAATGTAAGACCAATAAGCACACCCATTATTCCGGGGTTGAGCGCAAGCTTTTTGATTGAAAGCTGTTTTTTGTCGCCGCTCATAGCGACAAGACCGTATGTCCATACCATTATATTGAACACAGCGACAAACGCTCCGCCGTAGAAAACTCCTTCACTGCCGAGAAGCGCTTCCTCAAGGGGCAGACACATAAAGCCGCAGTTAGAAAAAATGACTGAAAACCGCAGAACCGTTTCCCGTGACTTATCCTTGTCATGTATAGCAAGCTTTGCTATTAATATAGAAATAATATGCACGGCAAATGCAGCAATAACAACTATTGCAAGATTAAAAAGCATAGACGGGTCAAATTCTCGTTGGAATGCTTCAATCATAAGGCAGGGTGTTACGGCGTATAACACAATATTTGTTATGCACTGAGCGCCATCCTCTTTAATAAGCTTTGTCTTGCCGCAGATGAAGCCGACTGCAATCAGTATAAAAATGATAAGCACCTGCTGACCTACGGTAAGAAAATTTTGCAGCATAAAATCACTTTTCCTTTTTCCAAATTTTTTAAACATCAATAATTGTATTATTTGCAAAACAGGGACAGCCTACGCTGCCCCGTTAAGTAATTTGTATTTACTTTTCTGCTTAGCAGCTGCCGCCGCCGTTGTCGTTTGTGTATGGGTTGCCGTAGCTTGTCTCAGCTCCGCCATAAGGACTTGAGTACGGGTTGCCGTACTGTCCTGTGCTGTTTGGAGACTGGAATCCGTTTTGATACGGGTTGAAGCTGTTGTTGTCAAAATTTGAATAGCCGTCATTGTAGTAGTTTGTCGGCGTCTGCATCGGCGGAAGTGTGCTCATATGGCGCTTTGCACCAAAGGAGGCAATCGCTTTCGATATTGTTGTTACACACTCAAGTGCAGAAGCTACGCAAAAAACTATAAGTACAGCAATCAAAGAAGAAATAATATCGGTCTGTATATTTACACTTGTTCCGTGGTAGTTCGCAGTTGCACTTGCGATATCGGGGTTGCAGATAATCATAATAGTGATAAATATAACAGAAATAGTGGAGATAACCTCGAAGATAGCCGTAATTACGTTCATTACACCTACAAAACTAATTCCCTTAAGCTTTGATTCTCTGTCCTTAAGAATTCCCTTTGCACTAAATGCAAGTCTGACCTTGTTTATGGTATATGCAAGATTAAGACCTACGTAAACAGCCATAACAATGGAATATATTATCATAGTAACGCTTGCAATGTCGGCCGCTGCTTGTGCGGTGTCCGGAACGCTTGAGTAGCGTGAAATATCGGAAAACATAGAGGAGAAAGAAGTAAGAAGAGTCAGATTCATAAAAACAGACAGTGTCGCAAAGCAAGCGCCTATCAAGTTAATTATCGACACAACCTGAAGTATTGTCACTGCACCTGTCGGTTTTTTGCCGCCCCTGCTCCTGAAGTACATAATAATGTAAGGAATGGCCCCAAGCAGAGTCAACGCTACGCTGATGACAACTAAAGCTATAATATATGTTTGTAAAAAGGAACCTATAAAGTTGAATCCTATTCTCTCATTCGGGTCTGACATATATGCGTAATTTTTTAAGCTGTCAAAAAGCGTACCTATTATACTTGAAATAATAATGCCGCCGATTAACACAAGAAGAGCGCTTGTTGATGAAAAAAGACCGATTACAAAGATTATTGGCTTTTTCAGAAATTCGCAAAGATGCGCAGACGGAGAAGATGATGTTTGGGCATATCCGCCATATGCCTGGTTGAATGGGTTCATAATTCATACCTCCATAATGTTATACTACTATATTATAATAAGAACAGAAAAAAAACAAGATGTGATTTGCTGTTGTGAGAATAAAAAATATATTTTGCTATCTATTGTCGAAAATTGAGAGCTAATCTTAGTCAAAGTTGGTTGTTTTGCTTGAAAATAGAAGGGTGTTAGGGTATAATCTTACTATTGAGGTATAAAAATGTATAGTAAATCAAACAAAACAGGAGATGAGGAAGTTGAATATTAACAACATTTATGATCCGAGAAGTACTTTCTACAGAAATCCGATGGGAGCAGTAGAAGAGGGAACCGACATTCACTTTACCATAATACTGCCGAGAAGCCTCGGCTGTTACTGTGCTCAGGTTATGATAAAGAGCGACACACAGCCCGATTTTTCATTCCGCAGTATGTTCTGGTGCGGAATGTACGGCGAGGATCACGAAATGTGGGATTGTCACTTCAAGCCCGACCAAATCGGTCTTTATTGGCATTGCTTCAGACTGAAGACAAACGAGGGCGACAGGTTTGTAAATCCTGCCGGACCGAAGCAGAAGTCGATTATTGAGCGTTCACCGGGAGCAACCTCATGGCAGATTACCTGCTATAAAAAAGGATTTGAAACACCAAAGTGGGCCAGAGGCGGCGTAATGTATCAGATATTCCCTGACAGATTTAATTTTTCGGGCGAGATGAAGAAGAATATATATCCGGATAAAACTTTGCGCAAAACGTGGGGAGAAATGCCGGAATGGAGACCGAACAAAAATGGCGAGATTACAAACTCTGACTTCTTTATGGGCGACCTCAAGGGAATTACACAGAAGCTTGACTATTTGGAGGAGCTGGGCGTAACCTGTATATATCTGAACCCGATTTTTGAGGCGTACTCAAACCACCGCTACGACACAGGTGATTACAGCAAAATCGACCCGATTCTCGGTACAGAGGAGGATTTTAAGGAGCTGTGCGCTGAAGCGAAAAAGCGTGGAATGAGGGTTATAAATGACGGCGTGTTCAGCCACACCGGAAGTGACAGTGTGTATTTCAACCGTTCAGGCAGGTACAATACGCTTGGTGCATACAATTCAAAGGAATCACCATATTACAGTTGGTACAACTTTATTCAGTGGCCTAACCAGTATAATTCTTGGTGGGGTTTCTATACCCTGCCGGAGGTGAACGAGCTTGGCGAAGAGTTTAACGAGTATATAAACGGCGAAAACGGCATTGTTCGCAAATGGATAAAAGCAGGCAACAGCGGCTGGCGTCTTGATGTGGCAGATGAGCTTCCCGATGGCTTTATTGAAAATCTGCGCAATGCTGTTAAGGCGGAGGACCCCGAGGCGATGGTTATAGGCGAGGTTTGGGAGGACGCTTCAACAAAGGAAAGCTACGGCGGAAGAAGAAAATTCCTTCTCGGCAATCAGCTCGACAGCGTTATGAATTACCCGTTCCGTTCGGCAATAATTGACTATGTTATGGGCGCTGACGCAGAGAATATTATGGACAGAATAATGTCAATTGTTGAGAACTACCCGAAGCCTGTTTTGGATGTTCTTATGAATCTTTTAGGCACTCACGATACAGAAAGAATTCTCACCGTAATTGCAGGTGAGCCTATGGGCGGAAATGGCAGAGAATGGCAGGCAAAAACAAAGCTCACGCCTCAGCAGAGAAAAAGAGGAATCAAGCTTTTGAAAATTGCTGTCGGCATCCAGTATACTCTGCCCGGATTCCCGTGCGTGTATTACGGCGACGAGGTTGGAATGGAGGGCTACCGTGACCCATTTAACCGTGGATGCTTCCCTTGGGGAGATGAGGACAAGGATTTGCTCGAATGGTACAAGACTCTTGGCAAAATCAGAAAGAACTGCTCTGCGCTTGACGGCGGTGAAATAGTAAATGCTTTTTCAACAGGAAAGCAGCTTTCGTATATTCGCCACGATAAGGAAACCGCTCTCTTCTGTGCATTTAATACAGACGAGAAGGACGCTGCTATAAACATTCCTCCGGGATACAGAAACGGCACGCCTCTTGCCGGAACAAAAATTGTTGACGGCAAGCTGCTGATTCCTGCTCAGGGCTGTGCCTTCGTGGAGATAACGCATCAATATGTATAAGGGTAAGCAGAAGAAACTCGCTGTAATCAACGATTTTTCCGGTTTCGGCAGATGTTCGCTAACTGTTAGCCTGCCGATAGTTTCATCATTTGGAATACAGTGCTGCTGTCTGCCTACTGCAATTTTTTCAAACCATACTGCTTATGAAAGCTATTTCTTTGATGATTACACTGATAAAATGCAGGAATTCACAAAGAACTGGGAGCTTTTAGAGCTTGGCTTTGATGGAATCTATTCAGGCTTTTTAGGCTCTGCCAAACAGGTTGACATAGTAATTAACTTTATTAGTAGGTTTAAAGGCGAAAATACCCGACTGATTGTTGACCCTGTTATGGGTGATAACGGCGTGCTTTACTCAACCTGTACCGATGAGATGAGAAAAGAGCTTAAAAAGCTTGCGGCTCTGGCGGACATAGTAACGCCGAACCTTACCGAGCTTTGCTTTCTTACCGATACGCCGTACAGCCGTGATTTGTCGAGAGATCAGATTATAAAAATGGCAGCACAGCTTTGTGGGAACGGCTCGAAGAATGTTGTTGTAACCGGAATATCGAAAGACAATGTAATTTCTAACCTTATATATTCGGGGGAAGGTTATTGCTTTGTCAGCTCGCTTAAGCAGGGCATAGAGCGTGCCGGAACGGGCGACGTGTTTTCGTCCGTAGTTGCGGCGGCTGTTGTAAACGGCGAAACACTCAGAGACGCTGTGCTTAAGGCGGTAAGGCTTATTGAAAAAGCGGGAAGAATATCTGACGAGCTTGAAATACCGCCGGAAAACGGCATTTGCTTTGAAAAGCTTATAAAGCTTGATTTATATTAGAAATTAGTTAACCGCCTTAAGCGACCCGACCTCCAAAAGTTAGACCAAAAACTAACTTTTGGAGGTCGTTTTTTGCTGAATGTTAAGACTATGAACAGAACCTGTGCGAGCCAATAACGGTGATAACAGGGCGTGACAATATCCATTTACTTGTTGCGGTATTCGGATTAAAATAGTAAATAGCACCGCCCGTTGGGTCCCAGCCGTTCATAGCGTCCCTTGCGGCACGTTCTGCACTTTGGGCAACGGCCTCATTTACCTGCCCGTCGTTAAGGCATGAGAAAGCTCCGGGTTGATATATAACTCCGGCAAGAGTATTAGGAAAGGACGGGTGTGATATGCGGTTAAGTATGACAGCGCCAACCGCAACCTGACCCTCGTACGGCTCTCCTCGGCTTTCAGCGGATATTATTCGTGCCAGCAGAGCTATTTCGCTTTGGCTGAATTCGCCGTTTCTGTTGTTCTGAGTAATTCCGAGAGCCTTGAGGGTTTTTGCGCCGGCAATTCCGTCAGATGAAAGAGCGTTGTCACGTTGAAAGCTTACAAGTGCTTCTTTGGTGCCGGAGCCAAATATACCGTCAATTTTGCCGTTGTAGTAGCCTAACTCCTGGAGTTTTGTCTGGATAGCTGTGACCTCTTCGCCTTGGATCCCTTGCTTTGATAAGGCAGAAGCAGAAAAAACAGCAAAGAATGAAACTGTAAAGGACAGTAGCAAAAAAATTGCGAGTAGGCGTTTTCTTTTCATTATAATCACCGACCTTAAAAGATATAAAAATTGTTTCTCAAAATGAGAAAATTATACAGGAAAAGAAGCTTAAGAACAGACAAAAGCGGTGTTTACTGCATAATGCAGAGGAATACAAGAAAAAGGTCGAAAAAACAAAAAAATAATGAAAAAAGGCTTGACAATTGAGTTGAGGGTTGATATAATAGTGAAGCTGTCGCAAGAGAGGCGAGAGGGAAAGAGAAAAGCTTGAAAAAAGCATAAAAAATTCCAAAAAAAGTCTTGACAGAAGCGAATGAGAGTGATATAATTAATCTCACTGAGCTTGAGAGATGAGCAGGCCGAGAGCAACACAAAAAGTTGTAAAAAACGGCTTGGGAATCGCAAAATCTTGTGTTCAGAACAGGACCTTGAAAATTAAACAACGCAATCAATTAACCCGTAATTAATTTGAGTTTACTCAAAATTA